>NZ_MZMV01000067.1 GCF_002210435.1 Micromonospora wenchangensis | reverse complement strand
CCGGGCGGGTGGAATGCCGGACTCGTCGTTAGACTTCCCCCACCGCGTAGTCGACTCCGAGGAACCGCGTGCCGCCCGAGCTCTCCGTCGCCGATCCGCCGCTTTCCCCGGTCCTGGATCGCACGCCCCCCACCGTCCCGACGGCCCCGAGGGGCCGCGGCTGGCGGTGGATACCCCTCCTAGTGGCCGCCCTCGTCGCCGCCTGGGCCGTGCCCCTCGCCGCGCACGCCCTGCACCGGGAGTGGCTGCTCCCGCCGATCGTCCTGGTCGCCACGGCCAGCCTGCTACGCGGTGGCCGTACCCTGCTCGACCGGTTGATGCTCGCGCTCGGCCTGCTGCTCGGCCTGACCACGATCGCCGGCCTGGTCTTCCCGGTCTGGCCGTGGGGCATGCGGCCGGTGCCGCTGACCGGGATCGCCCTCACCGCGCTGGTCCTCGCCGCCGCCGCGCTGCGCCGCCGGCCCCGGCTGCCCCGGCCCGGCCCGGTCGACCTGTTCCCGCTGGCGGGTGCCGCCGCCATGGTGGTCTACCTGCGGCAACCCTGGCAGCGCGCCACCGACCTCGCCGACCGGCTCACCGTCCTCGGCATGGGTGAGGACAACTGGCGGCACCTGGCGCTGTTCGACGCCATGGGACGCCTCGACGGCTACACCTTCGTCGACCCGGCAGCCGCCCGGGAGCAGATCACCGCCCAGCTCATCTACTACCCACAGGGCTGGCACCTGGTCACCGCCCTGCTCGACGGCTTCCTGACCCCCACCGGGCCGCGCGTCGACGACCTCGTCGCGCACTACTTCGGCTGGACCATCGCCGGCTTCGGACTGTTCACCCTCGTGCTGATCTGGGCGGCCCAGCGGCTGGCCGGCCCGATCCACCTGCTGCACCGCACGGTGCTCACCGTGGTCGTCGGCGCGCTGGTGCTCGGCACCCAGCTGCCCCGCCTGCTCAACGCCGGCTACCCCACCGAGGTGCTCGGCCTGACCCTGACCGTGCTGATCGCCACCCTGGTCGCCCGGCCCGTCCCCGGCACCCGGGAACAGGTCGTGCTGCTGTGCGCCCTGCTCGCCGCCGTCGGGTTCACCTACTACCTGTTCCTGCCGGCCGCCGCCGTCCTGGTCCTGTGCTGGGTGCTCACCCACTGGCGGGAGGCGCTGCGCCGCTGGTTCACCGTGCTGACCGTCGGTCTGGCCGGGGCCGCGCTCGCCCTGATAGCCCCGCTGCTCGGCGTGCTCCGGGCCGGGCAGACCGAGGCGCTGGTCATCGGCTCGTCCCAGGCCGTCGAGGGCTGGCGGGCGCTGATCTGGCTCGGCGGCATCGTCGGGGTGGCCCTGCTCGTGCAGATCGCCCGCACCGACCCGGCCTGGCGACGCTGGCTGCTGGTCGGCGTCGTCGGGGCGGCCCTGCCGCTGACCATCGCGCAGATCAACACCAACGCCGGGGTGGAACCGGGCTACTACTTCGTCAAGGGCACCCACCTCGCCACCGCGCTGCTCATCGTCGGCACCGCCGCGGTGGTCCGACTGCTGCCGGTGCCCCGGCCCGGCCTGAGCTGGCGCGGGGTCGGCAGCACCACCGCCGGGGTGCTCGCCGCCGCGCTCACCATGACGGTCGCGGTGGCGCTGTGCGGCGTCACCGGCTGGCACCGCAGCCTGCTGGTGGTCGACGAGCAGACCTGGGCGCAGCGGTGGGTCCACCAGGACCTCACCCTGCCGTCCCGGGTGGCCTGGGTGTGCGCCGACGCCCAGCAGCGCTACCCGGAGGTCCCGGGCACCACCACCCTGGTCATCGACCGGGGGCCGGTACGCTCCTATCTCATCTCGCTGTGCCTGTCGGCGCTGCACGGCACCACCGCCGCCACCGACCCGGGCATCTACAGCCTGCCGTTCCTCGAACCGGACCGCACCGACATCATCGTGCGCCGGGTGGCCGGCCCGGTCCGGTTCATCACCTCCGATCCCAAGGGTGAGCGTCGGGTGCACCGGATGCTGCGCGACGAACCCGCCCTGCGGCACCGGCTGAGCTGGGTGCCGCTGACCGTCCCCGAGTGCGACGTGGCCCCCTCCGACGAGCCGCCGCCGCCGACCCCGGAGACGGCGACACCCGACCCGGCCGAGGCGGCGTGCCCCCTTCCCCGGTGAGGCGGACTACGCTCGACGTGACGGCGGACCGGGTGAGGCGAGCGGAGCGGGTAGGTCGATGAGCGTCAGAAGGATCATGGGCACCGAGGTCGAGTACGGGATCTCCGTGCCCGGCCAGGCCGGAGCCAACCCGATGGTCACCTCGTCGCAGGTGGTCAACGCGTACGGTGCGCGGCCGGAACTCAACCGGGGCGGCCGGGCCCGCTGGGACTACGAGGAGGAGTCGCCGCTGCGCGACGCCCGCGGATTCACCTACTCCGGGGCCGCCTACGACCCGGCGGAGGCGCTCGCCGACGAGGATCTCGGCCTGGCCAACGTGATACTCACCAACGGCGCCCGGCTCTACGTCGACCACGCCCACCCGGAGTACTCCACGCCCGAGGTGACCAACCCTCTCGACGTGGTGCGGTGGGACAAGGCGGGGGAGCGGGTGATGGCCGAGGCGGCCCGGCGGGCGGCCACCATCCCCGGCACCCAGCCGATCCACCTCTACAAGAACAACACCGACAACAAGGGTGCCAGCTACGGCGCCCACGAGAACTACCTGATGCGGCGGCAGACCCCGTTCGCCGACATCGTGGCGTACCTGACGCCGTTCTTCGTGACCCGGCAGATCGTCTGCGGCGCGGGCCGGGTCGGCATCGGGCAGGACGGCGGGCAGAGCGGCTTCCAGGTCTCCCAGCGGGCGGACTTCTTCGAGGTCGAGGTGGGACTGGAGACCACCCTCAAGCGGCCGATCATCAACACCCGCGACGAGCCGCACGCCGACGCCGACAAGTACCGCCGGTTGCACGTCATCATCGGCGACGCCAACCTGTCGGAGATCTCCACCTACCTCAAGGTGGGCACCACCGCGCTGATCCTCACCATGATCGAGGAGAAGGCGCTCGGTGCCGACCTGGGCATCGCCGACCCGGTGGCCGAGTTGCGGGCGGTGAGCCACGACCCGTCCCTGACCCACCGGATGCGGCTGCGTGACGGCCGTCGTCTGACCGCCCTGGACCTCCAGTGGGCCTACTACGAGCGGGCCCGCTCCTTCGTGGACGAGCGGTACGGCGCGGACGCCGACGCGCAGACCCTGGACGTGCTGGAGCGCTGGGAACGGGTGCTGGACCGGTTGGGCCGCGACGTGTTCCTCTGCGCCGACGAGTTGGACTGGGTGGCCAAGCTGCGGCTGCTGGAGGGCTACCGGGAGCGGGAGAAGCTGGGCTGGGGCTCGCACAAGCTCCAACTCGTCGACCTCCAGTACTCCGACGTGCGGCCGGAGAAGGGCCTCTACCACCGGCTGGTGACCCGGGGCTCGATGAAGACCATGCTGGACGACGAGCAGACCCGCCGGGCGATGACCGAGCCGCCGGAGGACACCCGGGCCTACTTCCGAGGTCGCTGCCTGGCCCAGTACGCCTCCGAGGTGGTCGCGGCGAGCTGGGATTCGGTGATCTTCGACGTGGGTCGGGAGTCGCTGGTCCGGGTGCCGATGATGGAACCGGAGCGGGGCACCCGCAAGCACGTGGGCGCGCTGTTCGACAGGTGCGACACCGCCAAGGACCTGCTGGAGACGTTGACCGGCGGCTGACCCGACAGTGCCGGTGGCCCGTCGTGCGTCGGATGCCGGCGCGCGGCGGGCTTTTCGTCGCCTCCGCGAGGTAAGTTCATCGCAGACGATCGTGGAGGAGGCAGCGAGATGGCTTCACAAGAGGGCGGCCAGACCCAGCCGGGCAAGTCGCACCAGGCCGAGGAGATCGACGACGTCACCACCGAGGTCAACCCCGAGGTCGCCGAGCGGCACGCTGAGATCACCGAGGACGTCGACGACCTGCTCGACGAGATCGACTCGGTCCTGGAGGAGAACGCCGAAGAATTTGTGAGGGGGTATGTCCAGAAAGGGGGTGAATGAGGCAAATGTCCGATTCCAGAGGCGCCGGACAAGGTATGCCCCCAGTGCGGTCGCTCGTTGCCGATGTCGGCCTTCCACCGTAACCGGCGTCGCGCGGACGGTCTGGCGTTCTACTGTAAGACCTGCGCGGCGGCCCGCTCCGAGGCGAGCCGCCGTAGGCGCGGCATCGCTGCGCAGAAGAAGGCGGCCATGCCGCTCGCGGACGGTCTGAAGTGGTGCCCTGACTGCGAGCAGATCAAGCCCGTCGACGACTTTCCCCGCACCACCAACGCGAGCGGACGCCACAGCTACTGCAAGCCGTGCCACAACTCACGCGGCAAGGAGACCGTGCAGCGGCTCTACGGCGGCAGTCGCGAGTACCACCTGCGTCGCCGCTACGGGATCGGGCAGCGGGAGTTCGACGAGCTTCTGGCCGAGCAGGGCGGCGTCTGCGCCGTCTGTGGCGCGGAAGATCCTCAACATGTGGACCACGATCACCGCACCGGATGGGTGCGCGGGATACTCTGCTTCAACTGCAACGGTGGTCTTGGCCAGTTCCGTGACAGTCCCACGAGGCTGGCCAGGGCGATCACGTACCTGAGAGGAACCACGTGGCAGCGGGCTTTGATCCATCCGGGCGTCTACCAGATGTGTTCACCAACGCGGGGACGTCCTCCTTCACCTCGTTTCTGAGCAGGGTGGCCCCCGAGATGCTGCCCGGCCGACGGCCGCTGCCGCCGGGCATGGCCGCCGACCTGGCACCCCACGCCACCACCATCGTGGCCATCTCGGCCACCGGGGGCGTGGTGCTGGCCGGCGACCGCCGGGCCACCATGGGCAACCTGATCGCGCAGCGCGACATCGAGAAGGTGCACCCCGCCGACGCGTACTCGCTGGTCGGCATCGCCGGCACGGCGGGCATCGGCATCGAGCTGATGCGCCTGTTCCAGGTCGAGCTGGAACACTACGAGAAGATCGAGGGCGCGATGCTCTCCCTCGACGGCAAGGCCAACCGGCTCGCCGCGATGATCCGGGGCAACCTCGGCGCCGCCATGCAGGGGCTCGCGGTCGTCCCGCTGTTCGCCGGGTTCGACCTGGCCGCCCGGGACCCGGCCCGGGCCGGGCGGATCTTCAGCTTCGACGTCACCGGCGGCCCCTACGAGGAGACCGGCTACGACGCGATCGGCTCCGGTTCGCTGTTCGCCAAGTCGGCGTTGAAGAAGCGCTACCGGGCCGGCCTGTCCATCGACGACGCGACCCGGCTCGCCGTCGAGGCGCTCTACGACGCCGCCGACGACGACACGGCCACCGGTGGACCGGACCTGACCCGGCGGATCTACCCGGTGGTGATGACGGCGACCGCCGAGGGCACCCACCGGCTCACCGAGGCCGAGACGGCCACCATCGCCGAGGCCGTCGTCGCCGGGCGGATGGAGAACCCGGGCGGCTGACGCCGTCCTTACCCCCACCAGCCCAGTCGTCAGCACAGCGCCAGAAGGAGAACCGCCGCCGTGGCCATGCAGTTCTACGCCTCGCCCGAGCAGATCATGCGCGACCGCTCCGAGCTGGCCCGCAAGGGCATCGCCCGGGGGCGCAGCGCGGTGGTCCTGAGTTACACCGGCGGGGTGCTCTTCGTCGCGGAGAACCTCTCCAGCGCCCTGCACAAGGTCAGTGAGATCTACGACCGGATCGGCTTCGCCGCCGTCGGCCGGTACAACGAGTTCGAGAACCTGCGCCGCGCCGGGGTGCGGATGGCCGACCTCAACGGCCTGAGCTACGACCGGCGGGACGTGACCGGCCGGGCGTTGGCCAACGCGTTCGCGCAGACCCTCGGCGCGATCTTCACCGAGCAGTCCAAGCCGTTCGAGGTGGAGATCTGCGTGGCGCAGGTCGGTGCCACGGCCGACGAGGACGAGCTGTACCGGCTCACCTACGACGGCTCGGTCAACGACGAGCCGGGCCGGATGGCGATGGGCGGTCAGGCCGAGGCGATCACCGGTGTGCTCAAGTCCGAGCACCGCCCCGACATGTCGCTCAGCGAGGCGGTCAGGGTGGCCTCGAAGGCGCTGAGCAGCGTCGGCGGCGAGGGTGGTGCGGCCCGTACGATCGCCCCCAACCAGTTGGAGGTGGCGGTCCTGGACCGCAACCGGGTGGGGCGTACCTTCCGACGGATCACCGGCGCGGCGCTGACCGCGTTGCTGGAGGGCGACGCGGCCGGTGACGCCGCGCCGGCCGACGGCCGGGCCGCGACCCCGACGGTGCCGACCGAGGAGGCGCACAAGCCCACCACCTCGGCCGGCTCGGCCGACCTGGAGGGGCAGCCCCAGGAGAAGCCCGAAGCCTGACGATCACGCATGCGGGGCCGGGGTGACGCACCCCGGCCCCGCATGCGTGTCGACGATCAGCGGGTGCGCAGCAGCGGCTTCGCCAGCGCCCAGTAGCCGGCGGCGATGACGTTGAAGACGCCCATGCCGGGCGGCGACTCGACGTTCGACGGGTCGACCTTGGCGGTCATCAGCTCGGCGATGATCCCGTCGGGGACCATCCGCTCCTGCTGGAGCTGCCGACGTCGGGCCCGTACCCAGGCCCGGTTGGTCCACAGCCAACGCCAGCCGCGCGCCTTCTCCCGGGCCCAGCCGCCGAGTAGCGCGGCCACCAGCATCGCCGCCTCGGTGAGCAGCAGCATCGGGGCCAGCACTACCAGCGTCCGCGTCTCGTACGCGGTGAGCAGCGAGATCAGGCGGTTGCGTTCCAGCAGGTAGTGCTTGAGCTTGTTGCGGGAGAACTCGTAGTGGTGCACCACCACCGCGTCCGGGACGTACTCCTGGCGCAGCCCGCGTTGCCACAGCCGCAGGCTGATCTCGGTGTCCTCGTGGTAGGCGAAGTACTCGGCGGCGAAACCGTCCAGCTCCCGCCAGAGCGCCCGGTTGATCACGAAGCAGCAGCCGCTGATCGACGGGACGGTGGTCCGCCGGGCGTGCGCGCTGGCCGGCTGGCCGTTGCCGCCGGCCCAGGACAGCCCGATGTAGTGCAGCGGGTTGCCGGACGTGTTGATCAGGTCGGGGTTCTCGGCGAGCCGGATCGAGGCCATCACCGCGCCCACACCGGGCTCGCCGGCCACCGCCACCGTCTTGGCCAGCGCGTCGGGGGCGACGACGGCGTCGGAGTTGACGAAGGCCAGCCACTCGCCGGTGGCCTCGGCGGCACCGACGCGGCAGCCGCCGGAGTAGCCGGTGTTCTCCTCCGGCCGGACCACCCGTACCCCGGCGAAGCCCTTGACCACGTCGATGCCGTCACCGGTGCAACCGTTGTCCACCACGATCAGCTCGATCTCGACGCCGGTGCTGGCCAGCACGGCGCGGGCGGCGTCGACCAGGTAGGGCTCGGCACCGTAGGCGAGCATCACCGCGGACACCTGGGGGCGGGACATCTACAGACCTCCGGAGACGCCGGTGGCCACCACGTCGTCGAGCGGCCGGCCGGGGGTGGGGGTGGCCGGGCGGGTTCCCCGGCGCAGCAGCAGGACGGCCATGGTGGCGGCCACCACGACCGACCCGACCGCGTAGGCCAGCTCGACGCGGAGCGCGACCGGGGCCGGGACGACCGTAACGGCGAGCAGGGCGGCCACCCCGATCGTCCAGGAGACCGCCTGGGCGCGGTGCCGGTCGAGGGCGAGCAGGGCCTGCCCGAGCACCATCGCCCACAGGTAGGCGAGGGTGCCGACGGCCAGCCAGGCGAAGTCGCCGTGGCCGAGCACGCCGGGGGCGTCGAAGAGCCGGTGCACCAGCCACGGGCCGAGCGCCACCGCGCCGATCGCCCCGGCGACCCCGAGGGCGGTGACCACGCCGAGCGCCCGGCGCAGCAGGCCGTGGAAGCCTGCCACGTCGCCGGTGGTGGCGGTGGTGGCCAGGCCGGGCAGCAGCGACGCCTGCATCGAGCCGAAGACGAACAGCGGGATACGCACCAGCACCAGGGCGGAGAGCAGCGCGCCGGCGGTGGCCACGTCGGCCGGGTCGATCAGCCGGGCGTTGATCACGCCGATGTTGACCACGACCTGGGATAGCAGGCTGGAGACGGTGAGCAGGCCGAGGCCGCGCAGCAGGGTGTCCCAGGCGACGGGGACGCCGCCGCCGACGGCCCGCAGCACCGGCGGGAGGGTCACCAGCACCGACAGCAGCGGGGCGACGACCAGCACCGCGCCGTACCAGACCGGGTCGGTGACGCCGCTGACGCCGAGCCCGGCGACCAGCGCGATGCGCAGCCCGCCGTCGACCCCGAGCTGGGTGCCGTACCAGGGGAAGAGTTGCAGGCCGGACAGCACGCCCCGGGTGGTGTAGGCGACGGCCATCGCGACCAGCGCGCCGACCAGCACGGTGACCATCGTGCCGTCGCCGTCAAAGAACCGGTCGGCCAGTGTCCGGTACCCGGCGAGGGTGGCCAGCACCAGCAGCGCCAGGACGGCGGTGGCGACGGCGGCGCCCCGGGCCAGCACCGGACCGGGCGGCAGGCCGTGGCTGCGGCGGGCGGCGACGACCCGGGCGACCTCCTGCTCGACGGGGATGAACACGCCGATGCCGAGGGTGAACACGATCGACCAGAGCACCGACAGGGAGGAGTAGTCGGCACGGTCGAGGGCGTGTCCGGCCACCGCGAGGTGCACGTAGGAGGCGAGCCCGAGCAGGGCGAGCCCGCCTCCGACGGCGACGGTGCCGGGCGGGACGAGGTGGAGCAGCCGCCGCATCACCGGCGGATGAGCGCCAGCGTGAGCACCGCGAAGGCCCGGCCCAGGTAGATCATCGCCTTGGCGGGGGAGTGGCTGGGGGTGCCCGCCATCCGCTTGCGCATGGCGACCGGCACCTGACGGATCCGGTAGCCGCGCCGGGCGGTGTGCACCAGGGTCTCCACGGTGTCGCCGAGGTATTCGGCCGGGTACCAGCCGGCGAACATCTCGATGACCCGCCGGTTGGCGGCCCGGAAGCCGGAGGTGGTGTCGGTCAGCTTGGTCTTGGCGACCCGGGAGAGCACCCCGGACAGCATGACCATCGCCCAGCGCCGGGGCCCGCGTACGGAGTAGTCGCCCTCGCCGGCGAACCGGGCACCGATGACCAGGTCGTTGTCGTCGAGCAGGTCGACCAGCTTGGGCACGTACCGGGGGTCGTGCTGGCCGTCGGCGTCGATCTGGATCGCCACGTCGTAGTCGTTGTCGCGGGCGTACCGGTAGCCGAGCCGCATCGCGCCGCCCACCCCGAGGTTGTACGGCAGCTTCGCCACCCGGGCGCCGGCGGCGGCGGCCACCGCGGCGGTCCGGTCGGTGGAGCCGTCGTCGACCACGAGCACGTCGACGCCGGGCAGTTCGCCCCGGACCTCGCCGACCACGTCGGCGATCGACCCGGACTCGTTGAGCGCCGGGATGATGATCAGGACGCGCTTGCCGTTAACCATCGTGGGACACCAGTTCGTCTCGGGTTGCTGCGGTGACCTGCGCGCCGTCGGCGAGCCGGGCGGCGCGCTCGGCGTCGATCTCGGCGCGGAGCAGGGCGAAGTCCTCGGCCAGGGTGCGGGTCTCCTCCTCCAGCGCGCTGACCTCCCAGCTCAGGTGCACGCAGACCAGCAGGAGGAAGACGATGCCGAGGAAGAGCACGAGGCTGACGCCGGAGACCACGCCGAAGAAGCCGGCCACGTTGTCCAGCAGGCGGGGGAACAGCGACAACGGGATGACGATGACCAGCACGCCGAGCCAGAGCATGCCGTACTTCTCGCGGAGCTGGCGACGGCGCAGCAGCTCGACGATCGTGGCGAGCAGGATCAGGCCGGTCAGACCGGTGACGAGGGTGAGCTTCATGCGACCTTCCACGGGGCGGGTGCAGTCGGGGAGGCGAAGGCGTCGGACAGCACGTCGTGCCAGTCCGGCAGCGGGGGCAGGCCGGCCTCGGCCCACCGGTCGTGCCCTAGCACACTGTACGCGGGCCGTGCGGCGGGACGGGGAAACCGGTCGCTGGTGGTGGGTCGGACCCGGTCGGGGTCGAGCCCGGCCAGCGCGAAGGCGGCGCGGGCCAGCCCGTACCAGGTGGTCCGGCCGGTGCAGGTGCCGTGGTAGGTCCCGGCGGGGGCGCGCCCGGCCAGGGCCGCGTCGACGAGCGCCACCAGCCGGGTGGCCAGCGCGTACGACCAGGTGGGCTGGCCCTGCTGGTCGTCGACCACGTCGAGGTGCTCCCGGGTGGCGGCCAGGCCGAGCATGGTGGTGACGAAGTTGCGGCCGTGTGCCCCGTAGAGCCAGGCGGTCCGCACCAGGTAGCCGGTTTCCGGGAGGAATCGGGCCACGGCCCGCTCCCCGGCGAGCTTGCTGCGGCCGTAGGCGTTGATCGGGTCGGTGGGGGCGTCCTCGGCGTACGGGGTGTCCGCGTCGCCGGCGAAGACGTAGTCGGTGGAGACGTGCACCAGTCGCGCGCCGTGCGCGGCGCAGGCGCGGGCCAGATGGGCCACCGCGTCGCCGTTGACCGCGGTCGCCGCCGCCTCGTCGCGTTCCGCGCCGTCGACGTCGGTCCACGCGGCGGTGTTGAGCACCACGTCGTGTCCGGCGACGGCGGCCCGGACCGCCCCGGCGTCGGTGACGTCGAGGTCGGCGCGGGTGGCGGCGGTCACCGTGAGGTCGTCCCGGGTGGCCAGCACCGCCAGCAGGTCCCGGCCGAGCATGCCGCCCGCGCCGGTGACGAGCACCCGGGTCATGCGCCCGACGCCTTCTTCAGCGGCTCCCACCAGTCCCGGTTGTCCCGGTACCAGGCGACGGTCCGGGTCAGGCCCTCGTCGAGGTCGATGCTCGGGGCGTACCCCAGCTCGGTGTTGATCTTGCTGATGTCCAGCGAGTAGCGGCGGTCGTGGCCCTTGCGGTCGGCGACCGGGACGACCCGGTCCCAGCCGGCGTCGCACGCCTCCAGCAGTCGCCCGGTCAGCTCCTTGTTGCTCAGCTCGGTGCCGCCGCCGATGTGGTAGACCTCGCCGGAGCGCCCGGCGTGCGCCACCATCGCGATGCCCCGGCAGTGGTCGTGCACGTGCAGCCAGTCCCGGACGTTGCCGCCGTCGCCGTAGAGCGGCACGGTGCCGCCGTCGAGCAGGTTGGTCACGAACAGCGGGACGACCTTCTCCGGATACTGGTACGGCCCGTAGTTGTTGGAGCAGCGGGTCACCACCACGTCCATCCCGTGGGTCCGGTGGTAGGCCAGCGCCAGCAGGTCCGAGCCGGCCTTGGAGGCCGAGTACGGCGAGTTCGGGGCCAGCGGCCAGGTCTCCGTCCAGGACCCCTCGTCGATCGAGCCGTACACCTCGTCGGTGGAGACGTGCACGAACCGGCCGGTGCCGTGCCGCAGCGCCGCGTCCAGCAGGGTCTGGGTGCCGAGCACGTTGGTGGTGACGAACGGCGCGGCGCCGGCGATCGAGCGGTCGACGTGCGACTCGGCGGCGAAGTGCACGACCACGTCCTGGCCGGCGACGACCTCGTCGACGGTCGCCGGGTCGCAGATGTCGCCCCGGACGAACCGCAGCCGGGGGTCATCGCGCACCGGGGCGAGGTTGTCCAGGTTGCCGGAGTAGGTCAGCTTGTCCAGCACGGTCACCGTGGCAGGCTCGACGGCGGGCACCCCGGACGCGTCGCCGCCGGGTACGCCCAGCAGCATCCGTACGTACTCCGACCCGATGAATCCGGCTCCGCCGGTGACGAGAATCCTCACGGGGACGGAAGTGTACGCGCACCGGGCCGCTGCTCCGGGGACCGTGACCCCGGTGTCCGGTTCGCGTCGGTCCCGGTAGGCTCCCCCGGTGCGTGGAATCCTTCTCGCTGGTGGCACCGGGTCCCGGCTGTGGCCGATCACCCGGGCGGTGTCCAAGCAGCTGATGCCGATCTTCGACAAGCCGATGGTCTACTACCCGCTGTCGACGCTGGTGATGTCCGGGGTGCGGGAGATCCTGGTGATCACCACTCCGGAGGACCAGGACCAGTTCCAGCGGCTGCTCGGCGACGGCAGCCAGTGGGGGCTGCGCCTGGAGTACGTCGCCCAGGCCCGCCCGGAGGGCATCGCGCAGGCGTTCGTGCTCGGCGCGGACTTCATCGGCGACGACTCGGTGGCCCTGGTGCTGGGCGACAACATCTTCCACGGCGTCGGCCTCGGCCGGCAGCTGGCCGACAACGGCGACCTGGTCGGCGGTCGGGTGTTCGCCTACCCGGTGGCCAACCCGCAGGCGTACGGCGTGGTCGACTTCGACGCCGACGGCCGGGTGCTGTCGATCGAGGAGAAGCCGGCCCGGCCGAAGTCCCGCTACGCGGTGCCGGGGCTGTACTTCTACGACAACCGGGTGGTCGAGATCGCCGGCAAGCTCACCCCCAGCGCCCGGGGCGAGCTGGAGATCACCGCGGTCAACGAGGCGTACCGGGAGGCCGGCGAGCTGTCGGTCACCGTGCTGGACCGGGGCACCGCCTGGCTGGACACCGGCACGTTCACCTCGATGATGCAGGCCGGCGAGTTCGTCCGGGTGATCGAGGAACGGCAGGGCATGAAGATCGGCTGCGTCGAGGAGGTCTGCTGGCGGGCCGGCCTGATCGACGACGCCCGGCTCCGCGCGCTGGCCGAGCCGCTGACCAAGAGCGGCTACGGTGACTACCTGCTGGGCCTGCTGGCCGACAAGCACGACGAGGCGGTGCTGCGCGCGGCACAGTCGTCAACGGAGGGGGTGCGGTGAAGATTCGCCCGCTGAGCATCGAGGGCGCCTGGGAGGTCACCCCGCAGCAGCACGGTGACCCGCGCGGCCTGTTCATGGAGTGGTACCGGTTCGACCACCTCGCCGAGGCGGTCGGTCACCCGCTGCGGCTGGCCCAGGCCAACCTGTCGGTCTCCGGCCGGGGTGTGGTGCGTGGCATCCACTTCGCCGACGTCCCGCCCGGCCAGGCCAAGTACGTCACCTGCGTACGCGGCGCGGTGCTCGACGTCGTGGTGGACCTGCGGACCGGTTCGCCGACCTTCGGCCGCTGGGAGGGCGTCCGGCTGGACGACACCGACCGGCGGGCGGTCTACCTGGCCGAGGGGCTGGGGCACGGCTTCTGCGCGTTGACCGACGACGCGACCCTGAGCTACCTCTGCTCGACCACCTACAACCCGACCGGGGAACACGCGGTGCACCCGCTCGACCCGGAGCTGGGCATCGAGTGGCCGGCCGAGGTACCGCAACTGTCCGCCCGGGACGCGGCGGCACCGACGTTCGCGCAGGCCCGGGCGGCGGGAGCCCTGCCCGACTACGCCGCCTGCCAGGCGTTCGTGGCCGGGCTGGGGCCGGACGGGACGCCGTAGCCGGACGGGATCCGAGCGACCGGAGCGCACTACCTGTGCTGTGACAGTGACGAACCGACCCTCCGGGCGGCTAGTGTCACATCATGGAGCGGCGAATCTTCGGCCTCGAGACCGAGTACGGCGTCACCTGCACCTATCGCGGGCAGCGGAGACTGTCCCCAGACGAGGTCGCCCGGTACCTGTTCCGCCGGGTGGTGTCGTGGGGCCGGTCGAGCAACGTGTTCCTGCGCAACGGGGCCCGGCTCTACCTGGACGTCGGGTCGCACCCGGAGTACGCCACTCCGGAGTGCGACTCGGTCACCGACCTGGTCGCCCACGACCGGGCCGGTGAGCGCATCCTGGAGGGCCTGCTCGTCGATGCGGAGAAGCGGCTGCACGACGAGGGCATCGCGGGTGAGATCTACCTGTTCAAGAACAACACCGACTCGGCCGGCAACTCGTACGGCTGCCACGAGAACTACCTGGTGTCCCGGCACGGTGAGTTCGGTCGGCTCGCCGACGTGCTCATCCCGTTCCTGGTCACCAGGCAGCTGATCTGCGGCGCGGGCAAGGTGTTGCAGACCCCGCGCGGGGCGGTCTACTGCCTGTCCCAGCGGGCCGAGCACATCTGGGAGGGCGTCTCCTCGGCGACCACCCGCAGCCGGCCGATCATCAACACCCGCGACGAGCCGCACGCCGACGCCGAGCGCTACCGCCGGCTGCACGTCATCGTCGGCGACTCCAACATGAACGAGGTCACCACGCTGCTCAAGGTCGGCTCGGCCGACATCGTGCTGCGGATGATCGAGGCCGGCGTGGTGATGCGCGACCTGTCGCTGGAGAACCCGATCCGGGCCATCCGGGAGGTGTCGCACGACATCACCGGCCGGCGCAAGGTGCGCCTCGCCTCCGGCAAGGAGGTCAGCGCCCTGGAGATCCAGCAGGAATACCTGGCGCGGGCCACCGAGTTCGTCGAGCGTCGTGGCGGCGACCAGACCGCCAAGCGGGTGGTGGAGCTGTGGGGCCGGGTGCTGAACGCGGTGGAGAGCGGCAACCTGGACCCGGTGGCCCGGGAGATCGACTGGGTGAGCAAGCTCCGGCTGATCGAGCGCTACCAGCGCAAGCACGACCTGCCGCTGTCGCACCCCCGGGTGGCGCAGATGGACCTGGCCTACCACGACCTGCGCCGGGGTCGGGGCCTGTACGGGCTGCTGGAGCGGCGCGGCCAGGTGGACCGGGTGGCCACCGACCCGGAGATCTTCGAGGCCAAGGAGACCCCGCCGCAGACCACCCGGGCCCGGCTGCGCGGCGAGTTCATCAGGCACGCCCAGGAGAAGCGGCGCGACTTCACCGTCGACTGGGTGCACCTGAAGCTCAACGACCAGGCGCAGCGCACCGTGCTCTGCAAGGACCCGTTCCGGGCGTACGACGAGCGGGTGGAGCGGTTGATCGCGAGCATGTGACCAGGGGGCCGGCGGTCGGTGACGGCCGTCGGCCCACCGGTACGCTGGCGGGGCGATGAACGATTCCGAATCCGCCGACCGCGAGCGCGGCGACACCCAGCGGCTCAACTGGATCGACAGGCGTCGGGCGAAGATCCGCGACGAGATCGCCCGTAACCGCCGGGGCGAGTACACCGTGCCCACCTGGGTGCTGACCGTGGCGCTGGTCGTCATCGTGGTCGGCTGGCTCGCGTTGATCTTCCTGGTCGGCTGACGCCGGTCCGGCACCGGCGGGACGTCGGGTCAGGGGTCACGGTGGCGCAGACCGCGCTGCCGGGTGGTGCCGCCCGGTCAGCCGAGCAGCGTGGCGGCGTGCCGGCCGGCGGCCGCCGCCGCGAGGAAGTAGGCGTGGTCGGCGTCCAGACCACGGCCCATCGTGGACAGTCGCACCGGCAGGGCCCGTAGCGCGGCGTCCAGCCCGTCGGTGTCGACCCGGACCAGGGTGTGCCGGCCGGCCAGCGGGGCCAGCGCGGCGTCCACCCGGGCCGCCAGCTCCGCCGGCAGGCCGTCCGGCACCACCAGTTCCGCCGGGGCCAGCGCCACCCGGCCGTACGCGGTGAGGCTGTGGTGCGACACCCCCTGGTGCCGGGGACGGGCGTCGGCGTCGGAGATCCGCAGCGACCCGACCGGCCGGCCGCCCAGCACCGCCACCGCGTTGACCGCCTCGCCGACGGCGACGCCGGAGAACCCCCACCGGGTGCCGGTGCCCAGGTTGCCCGGCCCCTGCGCGACGATCGCCACGTCGGCGCGGAGCACGTGCCGGGCGGCCAGCAGGCCGGTGTGCAGGGTGGCGGCCTCCAGGTCCCCGCCGAACGCCTGCCCGACGCTGACCGTGCCGACCAGCGCGTCGCGCAGCCCGTCGAGGGTGCGGGAGAACCAGGCCGGCAGCGCGCCCCCGTCGGTGAGCAGGTACGCCACCCGGGCCCGGGGGGCGTCGGCATGGATGCCGGCGAGGATCGCCGGCAGGGCGGAGTGCAGGTCGGCGGTGACCACCGGCAGCCCGTCCAGGCTGTCGACGGAGGCGAGCAGCGCGTGGTGCGGCGACGCCTCCTCGTCGACCCCGAGCATGATCGGCTGCAACGGGGTGTACCGGGCCTTGACCAGGTGCCCGGCGTCGCGGGTGTCGCCGGCCTGCGGCGGGTCGGCGGGCAGCCGGTCGGGCAGGGCGACCACCAGGGCGTACCCGCCGGTGCCGAGGCCCATCAGCAGCGCGCCGGCGTTCAGCAGCACCCGGTCGCCGGGGACGGGGTCGCCGACCAGTTCCGGGTAGGCCAGCGCGCGCATGGTGGCCCCGTCGGGCAGGGCGACGTCGAGTTCCACCGCGCCGGCCCACCGTCGCCGTACCGCCGTGACCGTCCCGGACCGCCATCGCACCATGCCCGGCACGCTATCGCCGGCCGCCCGGCCGGCCGCGTGCGGGGCCGCCTCCGGTCAGCCCCGCCCGTCCGCCTCCTGATCGGACGGCCCGCCGGTCGGGCGCACGCCGCCGGCCGGGCCGGGGTACGCCGTGCCGAGCGGGGCGTCGCCCACCGGGCCGGGCTCCTCCTGGGTACGCCGGGCGCGGCGGCCGGCGCCGGGCAGTGACCGGGTGGGGTCGAGGAAGACGTACCCGATCTCCGGGTAGCGGTCGGTCAGCCGCCGTTCGGCCTCGTCGGCGGCGGCCTCGATCTCGGCCCCGGTCGCCTCGTCCCGGAAGTCGACCTTGGCGGCCACCAGGATGTCGTCCGGGCCGAGCTGCATGGTCAGCAGCGTGTCGACCCGGTCCACGGTCGGCAGGCCGGCCAGCTCGCGTTCGATCTCGTGGTGCAGCCGTTCGGGCACCGCCCGGCCGACCAGCAGCGAGATGTTGCTCTTGGCCAGGATGGCGGCGACGACGAGCAGCAGCAGGCCGATCAGGATCGAGGCGACGCCGTCGAACAGCTCGTCGCCGGTCCACTGCGACAGGCCCAGCCCGACCCCCGCGATGAGCAGGCCGATCAGGGCGGCGCTGTCCTCCAGGAACACCGCCTTGACGGTGGTGTCGGCGGTCAGCCGCAGGAACCGGCGCGGGGTGGTCCCCCAGCGGCGGGACTCGCCGCGTACCTGGCGTACCGCGCGGGCCAGCGACACCGACTCGATGGCGAAGGAGACCGCCAGCACCACGTACGAGATCAGGTAGTCGCCGCTGTGCTCGTGCACCAGGATGGTGGTCACACCGTGGGTGATGGCGAAGCCGGCGCCGGCCACGAAGGTGAACAGCGCGGCCAGGAACGCCCAGACGTAGCTCTCCTTGCCGTACCCGAACGGGTGCCGGACGTCGGCGGGCCGGGCGCCCCGGCGCAGCGCCAGGTAGAGCAGCACCTCGGTGGTGGTGTCGGCGACCGAGTGGGCCGCCTCGGAGAGCATCGCCGCCGAGCCGGAGATGATCCCGGCGACCAGCTTCGCCACCGCGATGGCGAGGTTCGCCGCCCCCGCCACCACCACCGTGCCGACGCTCTCGCTGTTGACTTCGGCCTCTGCCATGCGGTCACCGTAAGTCCGCCGGGCCGCCCCCGCTGGGCGGCGGGCTGTCCGTCACGCCACACCCCGCGCGGGTGCACGGGTATCGCGCCCGGGCTGCTAGCGTTCACCCCGTGTCGCGGAGTCGTACCGAACGCCTGGTCAACCTGGTGATCTGTCTGCTGTCCACCAGGCGGTTCCTGACCGCCGCGCAGATCGCCGCGACCGTGCCCGGTTACGAACACGATCCGGACGACGCCCGGGAACACGAGGCGTTCCAGCGCAAGTTCGAGCGGGACAAGGCGGAACTGCGCGAGCTGGGGGTGCCGCTGGAGACCGGGACGGCCAGCGTGTTCGACGCCGAACCCGGCTACCGGATCGCCCACCGGGAGTACGCCCTGCCCGACATTCCGCTCGAACCGGACGAGGCCGCCGCGGTGGGCATCGCCGCCCGGTTGTGGCAGCACGCCGGGCTGGCCGCCGCCGCCTCCTCGGGGTTGGCCAAGCTGCGCGCGGCCGGCGTGGACGTCGACCCGCAGGCCACCCTGGGGTTGGAGCCGATGGTCACCGTCGACCCGTCGTTCGCCCCGCTCACCGCCGCCGCCCGGGACCGCCGCGAGGTCACCTTCGACTACCGGGTGCCCGACCGGGACGCGCCGACCCGGCGTCGGTTGCAGCCGTGGGGCGTGGTCTGCTGGCGGGGCCGCTGGTACGTCGTGGGCCACGACCGGGACCGGGCGGCGACCCGCTGCTTCCGGCTGTCCCGGGTGACCGGCGCGGTCCGGGTCACCGGTGCCCCCGGCGGCTACGAGCCACCGGCCGGCGTCGACCTGATCTCGCACGTGGCCACCTGGTCCGGGCCGGTCGAGCGGACCGGCCGGGCCACCGTGCTGGCCACCCCCGGGCGGGCCGCCGGGCTGCGCCGGTGGGCGGTGCAGAGCGTGCCCGGCCCCGACGGCGACCGGCTGGTGCTGCCCTACGCCGATCCGGAGTCGCTGGCCGGTCAGCTCGTCGGCTACGGCCCGGACGTGCGGGTCCTGGACCCACCCGAGGTACGCGACGCGGTGATCCAACGGCTCAAGGAGATCGCCGCCCGGCACGACGAGCTGGCCGTGGCCGGGGGTGCCCGGTGACCCGCCCCGCCACGCGCACCTCCGCCGACCGGCTGGCCCGGCTGCTGAACCTGGTGCCCTACCTGCTGGCCCGGCCGGGCATCGAGATCGCCGAGGCGGCCGGCGACCTGGGCGTCACCGAACGGCAGCTGCGGGAGGACCTGGAGCTGCTCTGGGTCTGCGGGCTGCCCGGCTACGGCCCGGGTGACCTGATCGACATGGCCTTCGACGGCGACCGGGTGACCATCACCTACGACGCCGGCATCGACCGGCCGCTGCGGCTCACCCCGGACGAGGCGCTGGCCCTGGTGGTGGCGCTGCGGATGCTCGCCGAGACGCCCGGGGTGGCCAACCGGGAGGCCGTCGAGCGGGCCCTGGCCAAGATCGAGAACGCGGCCGGTGACCTGGTCGGCGCCCCGGTCGCCGTCCGGCTGCCCGGCGAGAGCCAGCGGGTGCAGGAACTGCGGACCGCGGTCGAGCGGCGGCGGGCGCTGCGGATCACCTACTACACCGCCGCCCGGGACGAGAGCACCGAACGCGTCATCGACCCGCTGCGGATGCTCATGGTCGACGGCCGGGCGTACGTCGAGGCGTGGTGCCGCCGTGCCGAGGCGGTCCGGTTGTTCCGGGCCGACCGGATCGACGCCGTGGTCGAGCTGGACGAGCCGGCCGTGGTGCCGCCGCAGGCCCGCCCGCACGACCTGCGGCAGGGGGTGTTCCAGCCGTCACCGGACCTGCCGCTGATCACCCTGCGGATCGGCCGGGGCGAGCGGTGGATCACCGAGTACTACCCGTGTGAGCGGGTCGAGGTCGACGGCGACCACTGGCTGGTGTCGCTGCGGGTGACCGACCTCGACTGGGCCCGCCGCTTCGTGCTCGGGCTCGGCCCGGACGTCACCGTCCTCGCCCCGGTCGAGCTGGCCACCCAGGTACGCGCCCAGGCCACCGCCGCGTTGGAGGCGTACGCGACGCCCGGTGGCCTCGGCCGGCCCGGCGGGCGCGGTGACGTGCCGGTAGGCTGACCGCCGTGGTGAAGTGGATCGTGCTGGCGGTGCTGCTGTTCGCGCTTGTCGTGTTGGCCCTGGCGGTCCGTCCGGTGCTGGTGCGGCTGCCCCGGCTGCGCCGGGCGGCGGTGGCGTTGCAGCGCCGCCAGGCCGAGGCCGAGACGCTGCGGCACAGCGCCGAAGCGTTGCAGGAACGGGCCGAGGCGCTGCAACGGCAGACCGAGACGACCCAGCAGCGGCTCGAACTGATCAAGGCGAAGCGCGGGAGTTGATCGACAGCGGTCGGTGGGCCGCCCGCCCGGTGCCCGTCCGGAGTCCCTTTCGCGCAGCTCTGCACCCGTCCAGGTGGTTGACGGGACACTCGCAGGTGGTCAAGACTTCACCGGCCGGGCCGCATCAGCGGTGGCCCGGCGGGTGGCAGCGGCCCGTCACGCACGTACGATGGGCTCCGACACACCCTTCGACACAGAGCGACTGGAGCTTCCCATGGGTGCCCTCAAGCCGTGGCACATCGCCGTACTCGTGGTCGTGCTGATCCTGCTGTTCGGCGCGAAGCGGCTCCCCGACGCGGCCCGCTCGCTCGGCCGTTCGTTGCGGATCATCAAGGCGGAGACCAAGAGCCTGGCCGACGACGACCGCGACCTGGCCGAGAAGGCCGACGCGCAGGCCGGCTACCAGCCGCTGCCGCCCCAGCAGCAGCCCGTGCAGCAGCAGCCGTACGCGCCGCAGCCCCAGCAGCAGTACGTCCAGCAGCCTCAGCAGCAGTACGCCCCGCCGCAGCCCCAGCAGCAGCCGCTCGCCCCGCCGGTCGACCCGGTGCAGCGCGTCCGCGACAACTGACCGAAGGGCCCGATCACCGTGGCCTTCGCCCTCCGTAAGCGCGGCCCCAGCACCTTCGAACGGGCCGCCGACGGCTCCATGACGCTCATGGAACATGTCCGTGAGCTGCGGAACCGGCTGTTCCGTGCCTCGCTGGCGATCCTGGTCGGCTTCGGCTTCGGTATCTGGCTGGCGACGCCGGTCCGGGTACTGCTCTCGAAGCCGTACTGCGACCTGCCTCAGGCAAAGGACCCGGATACCGGGCTGTGTAAGTTCGTCCAGCTCGGCGTTGCCGATGTCTTCCTGCTCAATCTGAAGATTGGCCTTTGGGTCGGGTTGATCATCGCGGCGCCGGTCTGGCTCTACCAACTCTGGGCGTTCATCGCGCCGGGTCTGCACCGGCACGAGCGGCGGTACGCGTACATCTTCACCACGCTCGCCGCGCCGCTGTTCGCGGCCGGCGCGGTGCTGGCCTTCTTCGTTACCACCAAGGGCCTGGAGTTCCTGCTCGACATCTCCGGCGGCGACATCTCCACCACCCTGGAGGTCACCCGCTACATCTCGTTCGTCACCAACCTGATCCTGTTGTTCGGGGTGGCGTTCGAGTTCCCGCTGGTAGTGCTGATGCTCAACTTCGTCGGGTTGGCCAGTGCCCGGAGGCTGCTGAGCTGGTGGCGGGTTGCGGTCTTCGTGTTCTTCGCCTTCTCCGCCGTGGTGACGCCCACCCCCGACCCGTTCGGCATGACCGCGCTGGCGATCTGCCTCTGCGCGCTCTACTTCGCCGCAGTCGGCGTGGCGTTCATCAACGACCGGCGCAAGGGGCGGCGTAAGGAGTCCTACGCGGGGTTGAGTGACGACGAGGTGTCGCCGCTGGAGTTGGACGACGATCCGGTGGTGGCCACGCCGGAGCTGGAGTTGTCCGAGCCGGTGCACGCCTCCGAGCCGGTGGCCCCGCCCAGGCCGATCGACCGCCGCTACGACGACATGACCTGACCGTCGGGTCATCTGCACCGTCCGACGCCGCTCCCGCCCTGCCGGGAGCGGCGTCGCCGTCTCAGAGCACCTGGGACAGGAAGCGGCGCAGCCGGGGGTGCTGCGGTGCCTCGAAGACCGCCGCCGGTGCGCCGGCCTCCAGCACGACGCCGTGGTCCATGAACGCGACGGTGTCGGCGACCGAGCGGGCGAAGCCCATCTCGTGGGTGACCACCACCATCGTCATGCCCCCGGCGGACAGTTCGGCCATCACCCCGAGCACCCCCTTGACCAGTTCCGGGTCCAGCGCCGAGGTGGCCTCGTCGAAGAGCATCACCTGGGGTTGCAGGGCCAGCGCGCGGGCGATGGCGACCCGCTGCTGCTGCCCGCCGGAGAGGTGGGCGGGTCGGGAGTCGGCCTTGGCGGCGAGGCCGACCAGCGCCAACTGGGAACGGGCCAGCGCGATCGCCTCCTCCTCGGGCAGCTTCTTGAGCCTGCGCAACGCCAGGGTGATGTTGCGCAGCACGGTCATGTGCGGGAACAGGTTGAACTGCTGGAAGACCATGCCGACGCGCTGCCGCAGGGCGTCCGGGTCGTCGCGCAGCACGCTGCGCCCGTCGAGCAGGACGTCACCAGAGTCCGGTTCGATCAGCCGGTTGACGGTGCGCAGCAGGGTGGACTTGCCGGAGCCGGACGGGCCGATGACGCAGGCCGTCGCGCCCCGGGCGACGTCCAGGTCGACGCCACGCAGCACCCGGTTGGTCCCGAAGGCCAGGTGCACGTCGCGCAGGCCGAGGCTGACCGGGGTGGTGGTCGCGGTGCCGGCGGTCATCGGGGGTCCTCCCGGGTGGGGCGTGGTTGCGGTGGGGCGGTCGCACCGGCCAGGGCCAGCCCGCCGCCGTCGTCGTCGGGGTCGACGGTGACCGCCCGGCCCTGGCGCAGCCGCCGGTCGATGGCGTTGACCGCATGGGTCAACGGGACGGTCAGCAGCAGGTAGCACAGGCCGGCCAGCAGCAGCGCCGACTGGTTGCCGGTGTTGGCGGCGTAGTCCTGCCCGATCCGGAACAGTTCCCGCTGGCTGGCCAGCAGGCCGAGGAAGTAGACCAGGCTGGAGTCCTTGATCAGCGCGATCAGCTGGTTCACCCAGGCCGGCAGCACCCGGCGTACCCCCTGCGGGACGATGACCAGGCGCATCGCCTCACCCCAGGAGAACCCGAGCGCGCGGGCCCCCTCCAGCTGCGCCGCCTCCACGCTCTGGATGCCGGAGCGGAAGATCTCCCCGATGTACGCGGCGGCGATCAGCGACAGCGCGAGGATGCCCAGCGGGTACGGGTTCGGCCCCCACACCTGCATGCCGAGCGGGGCCAGGCCGACGCCGATCAGCAGGATGGTGGCGGCGGCCGGCAGGCCCCGGAACACGTCGGTGTACACCCGGGCCGGCCACCGCAACCACCGGGTACGGGAGATGCCCGCCACGGCCAGCGCCATGCCCAGCACCGAGCCGAGCAGGGCGGCGGAGACCGCCAGGATCAGCGTGTTGGGCAGCCCGACGGTCAGCATCTCGGGCAGCGCCTCGCGCATGGAGTCCCAGTCGAAGAAGGTCTCCCACAGGGTGCTCAACGGATCCATCGTTCTCCCACCGCCCCGCTCGCTGGTCTGGTCGTACCGTCAGGAGGTGGCCGAGGCCGACGGCGTCTTCGCGCCCGGGGCCTTGACGTCGCCGCTGCCGGGGGTGAAGCCGGCCGGGATCGGCCGACCCGGGTAGTACTGCTGCTGGAGCCGGGTCCAGGTGCCGTCGGCGATGACCTCGTCGAGGCCCTTGTCCAGCGCCTCGCGCAGCGCGTCGTTGCCCTTGGCGACGGCGTACGCGGTGGGGGCCGGGCTCAGTTCCGTGGCCGCCACCGTGATCTTGCCGTTGCTGTCGGCGGCCGACTTCTCGCCGATCTCGGCGGGGGCGATCCAGGCGTCGGCGGTGCCGGCCTTGAGCTGGTTGATCGCCCCGTTGTAGTCGGGCACCCGCACCGGGTCGAGCTTGCGCGAGGTGGCGTAGTCGTCCTGCACGGTGCCCTGCACGACCACCACCCGCTTGCCGGCGAGCTGGTCGAAGCCGGTGAGTGGGGAACCGGCCGGCACGTCCAGGCCGAAGTAGCCGAAGTCGTAGCCGTTGCCGAAGTCGACGGTCTTCTTCCGCGCCTCGGTGACGGTGATCGAGGAGCTGCCGACGTCGAACTTGCGGTTGTTGACCTGGGACAGCAGCGCCGAGAAGTCGGTGCCGACGAACTCGACCTTCAGCCCGACCCTGCCGGCGACGGCGACGAGCAGGTCGTTGTCGAAGCCGGTGAACGTACCGTCCTTGAGGTAGACGTTCGGTGGGGCGTCGGTGAGCGTGCCGGCGCGCAGCACACCGGGCTGGAGCAGGTCGTACGGGTTGTCGGCCGGCTCGGTGTCGCCGCCGCAGGCGGTCAGCGTGGTGCCGGCGAGCAGTGCGGCGACGCCGAGCGCGGCGACCCGCTTCCACGCGGCGCGGGGCAGTCGGGGGGTGGGCAGGGCAGGAAGGAATCGCACGGGTGTCTCCGGAGGTGGTCGGGCGGCGGCGGACGCGCGCCGCCGACGGGATGCCCACCGGGCACCCCGCGGGAGGTGTTACGGGAAGAGGGGTCGACTAGCGGCGGCGACAGGAGTCGCTGTGCACCCGCATGAGGTCGACGTGCCGCCGCCTGACCAGCCGGACGCCGACGGACCGTACGGCGGGTCGGGTCACGGCGGTGACGCCGTCGCCGGGTGGGGCGGGTGGTTGGTGCGACACGGGTTCTCCCTGATCGGTGTCGACCTGGGGTGACCAGGCCACGCTTGCACCGGGTCGTTCACCGGTGCCTGGTCCTCACCCGGAGCACCCCACCGTGGCGGAGGGTTGCCGGCCAGCGAGCCGGGGCTTGACGCTGGCGCTCATGACCTGCCCGAAATCTAGCAGCAGCGACCGGCCGGTCGTCCACCCGTTATGACGGCCCTCACGTCCGCCCCTTACCGGCGGGTGGTCCGCGTGGTGGCCGGCGGGCGGCGCAGGGCGTCGGTGTCGTAGCGGGCCCGGGCCGCCTGCACCTCGGCCAGGTGGGTGGTGGCCCAGGCTTCCAGGCCGGAGACGAGTTCGAGCAGGCTGCGGCCCAGGCCGGTGAGGGCGTAGTCGACCCGGGGCGGGACGCTGGCGTGCACGGTGCGGGTGATCAGGCCGTCGCGTTCCAGCCCGCGCAGGGTCTGGGTGAGCATCTTCTGGCTGATCCCGTCGATGCGTTCGGCCAGTTCGCCGTAGCGGCGTCCGCCGTCGGCGAGGGTGAGCACGACCAGCACGCTCCACCGGTCGCCGATCCGGTCGATGACCTGCCGGCTGCCGCAGTCGCGCTGGAACGGGTCGGGTCTCATACCAATACTCTCCATCAGTGCGTCACAAACTTCAAGGTGCCTGCTCTCCGCCGGGAAGTATCGACTCCCACCTGCGTGTTGGCCAGTACGACACGAGCACGTCCACCCGAAGGAGAGCACCATGTCCGTCGTCGTCACCGGGGCCACCGGCCACCTGGGCCGCCTGATCGTCGAATCCCTGCTGCGCCGGGGCGTACCCGCCGGGCAGATCGTGGCCCTCGGCCGCACCGTGGACCGGCTCGCCGACCTCGCCGAGCGGGGTGTCGGAGTCCGGGCCGCCGACTACACCGACCCCGACTCGCTGCGCGCCGCCTTCGCCGACGCCGAGAAGCTGATGTTCGTCTCCGGCAGCGAGGTCGGCCAGCGGGTGCCGCAGCACCACAACGTGATCGAGGCCGCCCGCCGGGCCGGCGTCGGTCTGGTCGTCTACACCAGCATCGCCCACGCCGACACCTCCGACCTGCTGCTGGCCGCCGAACACCGGGCCACCGAGGAGGAACTGCGCGCCTCGGGCCTGCCGTACGTGCTGCTGCGCAACAGCTGGTACCTGGAGAACTACACAGGTCAGCTGGCCGGCTACCTGGCCCACGGGGTCGCCGGGTCGGCCGGCGACGGCCGGGTCAGCGCCGCCACCCGGGCCGACTACGCCGAGGCCGCCGCCGAGGTGCTCACCACCGAGGGCCACGCCGGTCAGGTCTACGAACTCGGCGGCGAGGCGTTCACCATGACCGAACTGGCCGCCGAGGTGTCCCGCCAGAGTGGACGCGACGTCCGCTACACCGACCTGCCGGTGCCGGTGTACACCGAACTGCTCGTCTCCGCCGGGCTGCCCGACCCGTACGCGGCCACCCTCGCCGACGCCGACCGGGGCCTCGCCCGGGGCGCGCTGTACGTGCCCGTGGAGGACCTGGAGAAGCTGCTCGGCCGCCGACCCACCACCCTCGCCGAGGCCCTGCGCGCCGCCGGCTGACCCGGCCGCAAGGGGCGGGCGCGGCACCGGATAACCGGTGGATCGGGCCCGCCACCGGCCCGACAATGCTGCACATGGATCACCACACGCTGGTGCGGACCAGCAAACGGATCGCGCTGGCCCTGCGCCACCGACCCGCCCGGTTCGGCCTCGCCCCCGACCCGGGCGGGTGGGTGGGCGTCACCGACCTGCTGGCCGCCCTGCGGATCGACCGGCCCACCCTCGACGCCGTGGTCGCCGGCAACGACAAGCAACGGTTCGCGGTGACCCGGGACGCCGACGGGGTGGAACGCATCCGGGCCAGCCAGGGCCACTCCTACCCGGTCGACCTGGGGCTGACCGCGCAACCGCCACCTGCGCGGCTCTACCACGGCACGGGGGCCGCGGCCCTCGACTCGATCCGCGCCACCGGGCTGAACCGGGGCGGACGGCACCACGTACACCTGTCGCCGGACGTGCCGACGGCCCGGCGGGTCGGGGCCCGCCGGGGTGGCCCGGTGGTGGTGCTGACGGTCGACGCGGCGGCCATGGCCCGCGACGGCCACACCTTCTACCGCAGCGCCAACGGCGTGTGGCTCACCGACGCGGTGCCGCCCGCCTACCTGGCCTGACCGGCCCCTGCGGGCCACCCGCCGGTGGTGCGTGCGGAGGCGGCCGGCACCGGGTCCGGGTATGGTGCGGATTGTCGCGCACCCCGGTGCGCCGGGCCCACCGTCGGGCCGGGGGCCGACGCGCCACGCGCCCCCCATCACGGGCAGCCGGGGGACGCCACCGGAAAGGAGCCGCGTGATGGCAGCGCCCCCGCTCTCCCCGCACGACGCCCTGGCCCGACTCGGCCGGATCCGCCTCGACGAGGTGGGTGTGGACGAGGTGTTGCGGATGATCGCCGACCTGGCCTGCCGCAGCCTGCATGGGGTGTCCGAGGTGTCGGTGACGCTGCTGCGCGGCGGCAGCCCGCAGAGCGTCGCCGTCACCGGCGACGCCGCGCTGCGGCTCGACGAGTGGCAGTACCGGCAGGGCCACGGGCCGTGCCTGGACGCCTCGGTCACCGGCGACACCCTCGTCGTGCCCGACACCGGCACCGAGGAACGCTGGCCGGGCTGGGCGGCGCGGGCCGTCGACGCCGGCATCGGCAGCGTGGTCGCGATCGGCCTGCCGATCCAGGAGGCGGTGGTCGGTGCCCTCAACCTCTACGGCACCCGGCCGCACGCGTTCGACACCGGGACGGTGGAACTGGCCCGGACGTTCGCCGCGTACGCGGCGGTGGCCCTGGCCAACGCCCACCTCTACGCCAACGCGGCCACCCTGGCCGAACAGATGCGCTCGGCGATGGAGAGCCGGGCGGTGATCGAGCAGGCCAAGGGCATCATCATGGGGCAACGCCGGTGCACCGCCGACGAGGCCTTCGGCATCCTCGCCAAGCTCTCCCAGGACTCCCACCGCCGGTTGCGCGACGTCGCCGCCGCCCTCGTCGGTCGGGCCACCGCCGGCAGCCGCTGACCCCCGTGTCTCAGCGGTCGGCGGCGGTGGGCTGACCGGGCACCGGCTGGGTGACCTGCCGTACCAGGGCCTCCGCCACGTCCCGCAGTTTGCGGTTGGAGTTCTGTGACACCCGGGCCAGCAGTGCGAACGCCTCGTCGGCCGTGCACCGGCGCTGCCCCATGATGATGCCCTTCGCCTGCTCGATCACCGCCCGGTTGCGCATCGCCTCCTGCATCTGCCCGGCCAGCGTCGCGGTGCTGTCATAGAGGTGCGCGTTGGCCAGGGCCACCGCGGCGTGGTCGGCGAACGTCCGGGCCGGCGCGGCCAGCGGGCCGAACGCGCCGACCCGGGTGGCGTACAGGTTGAGGGCCCCCACCACCGCCTCCTGGATCGGCAGGCCCAGCGACATCGAGGAGCACACCCCCACGGCGTGCGCCCGCGCCGCCCACTCCGGCCAGCGTCGTTCCTCGGTCATGTCCGCCACGATCAGCACCGCGCCGGTGGTGGCCGCGTCCAGGCTCGGGCCACGGCCCTGTTCGAACTGCCACCTGTCGAGCTGGAGCGCGAGTTCGCCGGTGTGGGCGGCGGTGGTCGCCTCGGTGCCGTGCACCAGGGTCACCGTCACCTCGGCGGCGGCCGGGATGCTCTCCAGGGCCACCTCGGTGATCCGGGACAGGACGGCGTCCAGGCCCATCTCGTCGTGACGGATGGACCCCAACCGGAGGACAGCCTCGGTGAGGTCGAGCGGTGACTGCGGCATGGCGTCTGACGTCCTTGCGAACCGGCGCGAAACCACCGGCCGGAGCCGGCGGCGCGTGATGGTCGGTCCATGCCGGTGGGCCGCGGGTGCAGCCGCCGGGACGGGCCGGGGACCGCGCCGCTGCTTGACGCTCACGCACGACACCCGGTGGGGGCGTCGGATGCGGAGCACTACTGTACCGGTCGGCCGGCCCGGACACGCGACGGACACCACCGCCGCGCCGAGTTCCGCGCTGGTGTCCCGGTCGGACAGCGGGGATGATGGGCGTCCGACGACGACAGGGGAGCGGACGGATGACGGTGGAGATACCGCGCGACGGTCGGGTGCTGTTCATCGGCGACAGCATCACCGACGCCGGACGGGACCGGACCGACCCCGCCGACCTCGGGGTGGGCTGGGCGATGATGGCCGCCGCCTGGTTCACCGCGCGGCACCCGGGTCACCTGGTGACCTTCCGCAACCGGGGCGTCGGCGGTGACCGGGTACGCGACCTGCGGGCCCGCTGGTCGGACGACTGCCTGGCGCTGTCCCCGCAGGTGGTGTCGGTGCTGATCGGGATCAACGACACCTGGCGGCGGTACAGCAGCGGCGAGGCCACCACCGTCGAGGAGTTCACCGCCGACTACCGGCACGTGCTGGGTGTCACCCGTGACGCGCTGCCCGACGTGCGGCTGGTGCTGATGGAACCGTTCCTGCTCCCGGTCGACGACGACCAGCGGCGCTGGCACGAGGACCTGGACCCGAAGCTCGACGCGGTGCGCAAGCTGGCCGCCGAGTTCGACGCGACGCTGGTCGCGGTGCAGGCACGGTTCGACACCGCCGACGTCGACGACCGGGTGTGGACCGACGACGGGGTGCACCTGACCCCGTCCGGTCACGCCGTGCTGGCCCAGCAGTGGCTGGCGGCGGTCACCCCCACCACCTGACCGCCTCCGGCCGGCGGGGCTGACCGCCGGTCAGCCCCGCCGCCACGGCAGTCGAAGCCGGCGGCCCGACGGCTCGGCACCCAGGTCCAGCTCCGGTTCCGTTGCGCCCCGCCGTCGCCACCGGTTGCCCTGCTGGTCGGTGAAGCACAGCTCCACGGTGGCCGACGCGAAACCGGTCAGGTCGACCGCGCGGTCGACGGTGACGAACAGCTCGCCGTCGCGGTGACCGTTGAGCCGGTCCACCGGACCGGTCACCGCCGCGACCCCGACGACGACGTCCCCGTCGTCGGCCACGCCCCGGACCCGGGGCGTGGCGGTCAGGTCGAACACCGGTCCGTCGCTGTCGTTGGTGACCCGCACCCTCAGCACCCCGCCGCCCTCGATCCGGGTCGAGGTCGACACCAGGCGGGCCTGCCGGGCACGGGCGGCCCGGTCCTCACGCCGGCGGGCCCGGATCTCCCGGCGCAGGCTGAGCACACCGAAGAGCAGGGTGCCCACCGTGCCGAGGCCGCCGAACCAGTCCGGCACCGACCCCCAGTCGATGTGCCCGTGCACGGGCAGCCAGGCCAGCAGATCCACAGTCGACATGGCCGGCACGGTACCGTCGGTCCGCCAACACCCGGTGCGGCCGACGGGCTGACGCCGTCGGCGTCCCCTGCCCGGTCGACCCGACCCGCCGTCCCGTCCACAAGACCCGCACGTTCGGCCCGGGTGGTCGACACGCAGTGATACCGGCGCTGCGGACGGGTAGGGTTGGGGGAAGGATCACCACCCCGGGCCGCACCCGCCCGTGGGGGCGTGGCCCCTGTCGTCCCGCCCCTCCGGGAGGTCAGATGAGTTCCCTCGGTCCCGCTCACCAGACCCGAGCGGCTCGGCCCGCAACGCGGCGGTCCTTCCCGTCCCCGGTCCGTTCCCGGCGCCACGCGGCGCCGGGCGTCCCGTCCACGTTCCGGTCCGGGCGCACCCCGGCCCCCCGCCCCGGCCCCGGTCGGCGATGACCGGGGCGGCGCAGGACGCCGGTTTCTCCATCACCCCGCCCCGCCCCGGTCGGCTGCCGCTGCGCGGCCGCGACGAACTGGTCGAGACGATCCTGCGGGCCGCCGAGCCGCCGGCCGGCACGCCCCGACCGGCCGAGGAGGCCGCCCAGATCCTCTGGGGGCTGGGCGGCTGCGGCAAGAGCGCCACCGCGCTGGAGGTGGCCCGCCGGCTGGAGGCACGCGGTCGGCTGGTCTGGTGGATCTCGGCGAAGGACTCGGCCCGGGTCAGTGCCGGCATGCGCGAGATCGCCGGCCAGCTCCAGGCCCCGGAGAGCCAGCTCGACCTGGCCTGGGCTGGCAAGACCCGCAGCCCGGTGGAACTGGTGTGGACGCTGCTCAACGAGTCGGACCGGCCGTGGCTGCTGATCTTCGACAACGCCGACGAGCCGTCCCTGCTGGCCCCGCTCGACGGCCGGGTCGCCGAGGGCACCGGGTGGTTCCGCCAGCCGCGTACCCGCAACGGGCTGGTCCTGGTCACCACCCGCGACGGTCGCCAGGAGACCTGGGGCGACTGGTCCACCATGCACCCGGTGCGGGAACTCTCCCCACCGGACGCCGCCCAGGTCCTGATCGACCTCGCCGGTGACGCGCCCGGCAGCCTCGCCCAGGCCACCAGCCTGGCCACCCGGCTCAAGGGGCATCCGCTGGCCCTGCGCGGGGCGGGCACCTACCTCGCCGAGGCCAACCGCATCCCGGTCGGCGGCCCCGGGGTGTCCATCCGCACCTACGACGGCTACCGGGAGGCCCTGGACCGGCGCTCCGGCGCCGGCACGACCCGCACCGTGTCGCAGGCGTTCGACCGGGCGGTACGGCCGGTCGTGCAGTCCTGGGAGATGTCGCTGGACCTGCTCGCCGGGCGGGGGCTGGCCCAGGCCCGCCCGGTGCTGCGGCTGCTGGCCTCGCTGGGGGACGCGCCGATCCCGTACCAGATCCTGCTCGACCCGGCCCGGTTGTCGGCGTCCCGACTGGTCGGTGAGATCGGCGAGGACCGGCTGCGCGAGGTGCTCCGGTCGCTCGCCGACTTCGCCCTGGTCGACCTCGGCGTGATCGGGTCGTTGCCCGCGCAGTCGCCGGTCGCGCACGTGGTGACCCTGCACCCGCTGGTACGCGAGCTGGTGCACGACCACCCCGACGTGATCGCCGACCGGCCCGCCTACCACGAGCTGGTGCTCACCCTGCTCGACGTGCTGCGGCTGCGGGACCCGGACCGGCCCCGGGAGGAGGAGTTCGACCCGGACGAGCCCGACAAGTGGGCGAGCTGGCACGTGCTGGCCCCGCCGACGACCGGGGCGGTGCTGGCCTTCTTCGACGCGGGGGAGCTGCCGCGCACCGAGCCGGAACTGCTCACCACCGCACTGGACCTGGCCCGGCTGATCGCCCGCTTCCTGCTGGCCGTCAGCCTGCCCGGCCAGGCCGAGATCCTGCTCGACCGCTGCCTGGCCGCCTGCCGCCGGATCGGCCTGGACCCCCGGGAGCGGGCGGTGCTCAGCCTGCGCCACGAGCGGTCCCGGGCGGCGTTGGAACAGGGGCAGCTGGACTGGGCCGAGACCGAGCTGCGGGAGATCATCCCGGCCCGTGAGGCGCTGCTCGGCCGGGAGCACCGCAACACCCTGGCCAGCCGGCACAAGCTGGCCCGGACCATCTTCGAGCAGGGCCGGTGGGCCGACGCCGAGCAGGAACTACGGGAGATCGTCCGGGCGGAGTTCCGGGTCCGTGGCCCGGAGGACCGGGACACCATGACCGCCCGGCACAGCCTGGCCCGCGCGGTGGCCGCCCAGGGCCGGTACGCCGAGGCCCGCGCCGAGCTGACCGAGATCCTGGAGATCCGGCTGCGGCACTGGGCCCCCGACCACCTGGAGACGCTTACCGTCCGGCACACCCTGGGCTCCTGCCTGCTGCACGAGGGGCGGGCCGCCGAGGCGCTGACCGACCTGCGGGCGATCCTCGCCACCGACACCGCCCGGCGGGAGGAGCAGCACCTCGGGATGATCGCTGCCCGGCACACCCTGGCCGAGGCGCTGGTCGCCACCGGCGACCGGGTGGAGGCCGAGAAGGTCCTCGCCAAGGTGGTCACCGACCGGCGGCGCATCCTCGGCGACGACCACCCCGACGCGGTACGGGCGGAGGCCGACCTGCGACAGCTACAGGGCGGATGAGCGCGGCCCGTGCCGCAGCCGCCCGACGAGGGAGTGACGTGAGCCAACACCTGCGCCGCAGCGACCGGTTGACCCCCGGGTCGCTGCGGGACCTCGCCACCGGGGAGATCGACCTCATCTGGCACCGGGAGTACTTCCCACCGGCCGAGTGCGACGCCGTCCTGCCCCGGGTGGTGGCCGCCGTCGCGGCGGCGAACTTCTCCCTCACCACGGAGTTCACCAGCGTCGGCACCTCGATGGGGCAGGTCGCCAACGGCGGTGACGTGGTCCGCCGGTACCTCGACGACGCGCCGGCCACGACCCGGCTGATCCGGCACGAGGTGTTCGCCGGCCGGCAGTCACCGACCGACCTGATCCGGCTGGACCTCGACGAGATGTGGCCGTACGGGGCGACGGTCGGCCGGCACGAGGGGCGGATGATGCTCCCCGGGGTGCTGCGTCGGATGACCCCCGGTGGCCGGGGCCGCCCGCACATCGACCGCCGGCAGATCCCCCTGCTGGACACGTACCGGCTGCGCCGACGGCTCGGGGTCAACATCTACCTGGAGGTGCCGGCGCCCGGTGACGGCGGCGAGATCGACTTCTGGGGACGCCTGGGGGAGGACGAGTTCGTGGCGCTCAAGGCCGACCCGTTCGACTACGGACTCGACCCGGAACGGGTCGGGCCGCCGCACGACACGGTGCTGCCCGGCCAGGGTGACCTGGTGATGTTCGAGGCGGGCCGGATGCACGGGGTGCGGGAGGTGCGTCGGGGCTGCCGGACGTCCGCCGCCTGCTTCGTCGGGGTACGCGGCGACGCCGACCCGCTGCTGCTGTTCGCCTGACGTCGCGCCGGGGCGTTGCCACGGCCCGGGGTGATCCTCTACGGTCGGTCCAGCGGTTGGCGGTGCGGTCCTTCCCAACCACCACCGCCGAGTGGCCCCGTGGCGGGCCGGGGCCGGTGGGGCCCCGGAGCACCCTGCCGGTGGCCCGACGGCGGTCCCGTGTGTCCTTCCTGCCCCGTGCCCGTTCCGCGCCCCCGGCCCGGTTCCGGCCGTTACGGTGGGAAACACGCCGAGCCGCCCGGGAGATCCCGTGTTCCTCACGCCCCACGAGCAGGACCGCCTGCTCGTCCACGTCGCCGCGGACGTCGCCCGCCGTCGGCGCGAGCGCGGACTGCGCCTCAACTATCCCGAAGCCGTCGCCCTGATCACCGCCTTCCTGCTGGAGGGGGCCCGGGACGGCCGGACCGTCACCGACCTGATGGCCGCCGGTCGGACCGTGCTCAGCCGCGACGACGTGCTCGACGGCATTCCGGAGATGCTGGGGGAGGTGCAGGTGGAGGCGACGTTCCCGGACGGCACCAAGTTGGTGACGGTGCACCACCCGATCCCGTGATCCCGGGGGAGATCCTGCCCGGCGACGGGCCGGTCGAGATCAACGTGGGGCGTCCGGTGACCACCCTGCTGGTGGTCAACACCGCCGACCGGCCGATCCAGGTCGGCTCGCACTACCACTTCGCCGAGACCAACCCGGGGCTGCGTTTCGACCGCGCCGCCGCGTACGGCCAGCGGCTCGCGGTGCCGGCGGGAACGTCGGTGCGGTTCGAGCCGGGCGTCAGCCGCACCGTGGACCTGGTGCCGCTGGGCGGGGCGCGGGTGGTGCCGGGGCTGCGCGGCGAGGTCGCCGGCCCCCTCGACCCGGGCCCGGATGCCGACGGGTCCGGCCCACGCGACGCGGAGGCGGACCGGTGAGCACCGTGGACCGGCGACGCTACGCCGACCTGTACGGCCCGACCACCGGCGACCGCATCCGGCTGGCCGACACCGACCTGCTGATCGAGGTGGAGGTCGACCACTGCGTCGGCGGCGACGAGGCCGTCTTCGGCGGCGGGAAGGTGATCCGCGAGTCGATGGGCCAGTCCCGGGCCACCCGGGCCGAGGGCGCCCTGGACACGGTGATCACCGGCGCGGTGGTGCTGGACCACTGGGGGGTGGTGAAGGCCGACGTCGGGCTGCGCGACGGCCGGATCGTGGCACTGGGCCGGGCCGGCAACCCGGACACCATGCCCGGCGTCCACCCGGACCTGGTGATCGGCCCGTCCACCGAGGTGATCGCCGGCAACGGGCGCATCCTCACCGCCGGGGCGGTGGACACCCACGTGCACCTCATCTGCCCGCAGATCGTCACCGAGGCGCTCACCTCCGGCATCACCACCCTGGTCGGCGGGGGCACCGGCCCGGCCGAGGGCACCCGGGCCACCACGGTCACCCCGAACGCCTGGCACCTGGCCCGGATGCACGAGGCGCTGGACGCCCTCCCGGTGAACGTGCTGCTGCTGGGCAAGGGCAACACGGTCTCCACCGAGGCGCTGTGGGAGCAGTTGCGGGCCGGCGCGGGCGGGTTCAAGCTGCACGAGGACTGGGGGACCACCCCGGCGGCGATCGACGCCTGCCTGCGGGTCGCCGACGCGTCCGGGGTGCAGGTGTCCATCCACACCGACACCCTCAACGAGGCCGGGTTCGTGGCCGACACGCTGCGTGCCATCGCCGGTCGGGCGATCCACTCGTACCACACCGAGGGGGCCGGGGGCGGGCACGCGCCGGACATCATCACGGTGGCCGGGGAACCGAACGTGCTGCCGTCGTCGACGAACCCGACCCGGCCGTACACCCGCAACACCCTCGCCGAGCACCTCGACATGCTGATGGTCTGCCACCACCTCAACCCGTCGGTGCCGGAGGACCTGGCGTTCGCCGAGAGCCGGATCCGGCCGTCCACGATGGCCGCCGAGGACCTGCTGCACGACCTCGGGGCGATCTCCATCATCGGCTCGGACGCGCAGGCGATGGGGCGGGTCGGCGAGGTGATCACCCGGACCTGGCAGAGCGCGCACGTGATGAAGCGCCGGGTGGGCGCGTTGCCCGGTGACGGCCCGGCCGACAACCACCGGGCCCGCCGCTACGTGGCGAAGTACACCATCTGCGCGGCGATGGCCAACGGGCTGGAGCGGGAGATCGGCTCGGTGGAACCGGGCAAGCTCGCCGACCTGGTGCTCTGGGACCCGGCGTTCTTCGGCGTCCGGCCCCACCTGGTGATCAAGGGCGGGATGATCGCGTACGCGCAGATGGGCGACGCGAACGCCTCCATCCCCACCCCGCAGCCGATGCTGCCGAGGCCGATGTTCGGCGCGTACGGCGTGGTGCCCGCCGCGACCAGCGTGGCGTTCGTCGCGCCGGCCGCGTTGGAGGCGGGCCTGCGGCTGGACGTGCGCCGCCCGCTGGTCCCGGTGGCCGACGTGCGTTCGCGGGGCAAGGCCGACCTGCCCGAGAACGGCGCGCTGCCGCGCATCGAGGTCGATCCGGACACCTTCACCGTCCGGATCGACGGGGTGGTGGTCGACCCGGAACCGGTCGCCGAGCTGCCCTTGGCCCAGCGGTACCACCTGTTCTGATGACCCCGTCGAGCATGGTGCTGCTGCTGGCCGACGGCAGGTTCCCCGCCGGGGCGCACGCCCACTCCGGCGGCCTGGAGGCGGCGGTGGCGGCCGGGCTGGTCACCGACCCGGCCACCCTGGCCGGGTTCCTGCGCGGCCGGTTGGCCACCGGCGGGCTGGTCGCCGCCGCGTTCGCGGTGGCGGCGCACCGGGCCGCCGGGGCCGCCGACCGGCGGGCGACGCTGGCCCGGCTGGACGCCGAACTGGACGCCCGCACCGCCGCCCCGGCGCTGCGGGCCGTCTCCCGCCGGCAGGGCCGGGCGCTGCTGCGGGCCGGCCGGGAGATCTGGCCCGGCGGCGGGTTCGACGCCCTGCCCACCGGCCCGTCCGGGCCGCACCAGCCGCTGGTGCTCGGCCTGGTCGCCGCCGCCG
>NZ_MZMV01000066.1 GCF_002210435.1 Micromonospora wenchangensis | reverse complement strand
GGGGCCGTGGTCGGGGGCGCGGTGGTCGGCGGGACGCTGGTCGGCGGCGGGCTGGACGGGCCGTTGCCCCACTGCGGCTGTGGCCACGGCCCGCAGTACGGGGTGGGCGTGTACCAGCCGGAGTTGCCGGTGCCCTGGGTGATCTGGAAGCCGCTGCCGACGCAGTTGTGCATCGGGTTGGCCTGGGCGATGTTGGTGGCCCGGACGCCTGTGAAGCTGACCTGGCTGGGGGCCTGCACCTGGAGCGCGTACGTGCCCGCGCCGTCGATCCGGACGTTGTTGAACGCGATTCCGCTGGTCTGCCCCTCGATCCAGTGCAGCGCCGCGTAGGAGCTGTCCAGGATGTCGGTGTCGGTGACGTTGACGGCCGCGCCCTGGATCGGCTCGTTGAGCGCGGAGAACCAGATCGCGCCGACCCCGAAGTTCCAGTTGTAGTCGGAGTTGCCGTTGCGGATCAGCGTGTTGCGGGCCACGGTGATGGTGCCGGCCACCGCCGTCGGACCGGTGACCCCGGGGTAGCGGTTCGCGACGTGGATGCCGCCGCCGTTGGTCACCGAGTCGGCGGTCACGTTGTCGGCGATGGTGATGTCCCGCCCGCCGTAGGTGACCAGGTGGTTGGCCAGGACGGTGACGCCGATGGTGTTGCGGGTGAAGGAGTTGCCGACGTTCGGCACGCTCTGCGCCCACATGGCCAGCGCGTCGTCGCCGGTGTTGCGGACGAACGTGTTGGTCACCGTGGAGTTGGTGACGCCCCAGTGGAAGTTCACCCCGTCGGCGGTCTGGTCGAGGATGCGGCTGTTGCGGATGGTGAAGTTGTCCATCGGGCCGTCCATCCACGCGCCGACCTTGGTGTGCTGCAACCACAGGTTGTCCACCACCGAGTTCGTCATCGCGCCGCCGATGGCGTTGACCTGGTCCTCGTCGACCCGCTCCCGGATGTCACCGATGATGGCGAAGTCCCGCAGCGTGACGTTGCGGCTGGGTCCGCCGGCCTCGTGCGAACGGATCTCCCCGGAGTAGCCGCCGCCGGGTACGTACTTGCCGTAGATGCCGGCGGCGCGTTTACGGTCGGTGGGGTGCCGGCCGCCGAGCACCGAGTACCACGGCCCGGCCCCGCGCAGCGTCACGCCGTCGACCACCACGTGGTCCCAGAGGGTGAACGTGCCGGCCGGGATCCACACCGCCCTCCCCTGCGCCCTGCCGGCGTCCACCGCGGCCTGGAACCTCGCCGTCGAGTCGGTGCCGCCGGTCGGGTCCGCGCCGAAGTCGGTCACCACGTCCAGCACGCCCGAGGGTTTGGCGATCGGCGACCCGACCAGCTCGAAGTCGGCCAGGTCGATGGTGAACGTGGGTGACTGGGCGGTCGAGGAGACCTGGAGGCGGATCGTCGTGCCGGCCGGGTAGGTGGTGCCGAACATGGTGCGGGTCTCGTCGTAGAAGTGGTGCGGGTTGGTGTCGCCCGGGTTGTTGTTGAACGGGTATCCGCCGTAGTACCAGCCGTACCGGGAGGTGACCGGGACGGCCTTGACCAGGGTGCCGTTGGCGCGCAGGTCGATGCTGGCGTCCCGGCCGGTGCCGGCGGCGTTGTCGGGCAGGCTGTAGCGGAAGGTGACCGCGTTCGCCGGGGCGGTGAGGGTGAACTCGACGTACTCGCCGACCGCGTCGAGGGTGACCGCCTCCCGGCCGGACGCCTCGGACGGCAGCGTGCCGTAGCGCCGGTCGGGGCCGATCCTGGTGCCGGTGTGGACGGCCTGTTCCGCCTCCTGCTCCCGGAACGGCACGGTCGCGCCCCGGCCGGCGATGTCGAACGGGGACAGGCCGGCGGCGTACGCCGGGGTGGCGGTGGAGGTCAACGCCACGACGGTCAGTGTCGAGGCGGCGAGTACGGCGGCGGCCAGGGCCGCGAGCCCGGTGGGGCGTCGGTGGTGCGGGTGCTCGGCCATGCGGGGTGTGCTCCCTTTCGTCGGTGGCCAGGTCCCCCGTGCGGCGGTGCTGCTGTCTCCTTCCCTTCCTCCCCAGGTGTTCCGGCGGCCGGGACGGGCCGCCCGGTGGTGCGGTTCAGGCCGGCCGGGTCCGCAGCCAGACCGCGGTGTCCGGGGGCAGCCGGTCGTCGTGCAGTGGCCCGCTGGCCAGCAGCACCCGGTCGTGGGCGGGCAGCGCCACCGCCTCGGCACCGAGGTTGACCAGGCAGGCGAACCCGGGTTCCCGGGCGAACGCGAGCACCGGTGGCGGCGCGGGCAGCCAGGTCAGCGTGCCGTCGCCGAGGGCGGGTTCGGCCCGGCGCAGTGCCAGCGCGGCCCGGTACAGCTCCAGCATCGAGTGCGGGTCGCCGGTCTGGGCGCGGACGGTGCGGTCCTTCCAGTCGGTCGGCTGCGGCAGCCAGGGGGCGGCGGCGGCCCCGTCGGGGCTGAACCCGAACGGCGGGGTGTCGCCCTGCCAGGGCAGCGGCACCCGGCAGCCGTCGCGGCCCGGGTCGACCCGCCCGGAGCGTTCCCACATCGGGTCCTGCCGCAGCGCGTACGGGATGTCCTCGACCTCCCACAGGCCCAGTTCCTCGCCCTGGTAGACGTAGGCGGCACCGGGCAGGGCGAGGCTGAGCAGCGCGGCGGCCCGGGCCCGGCGGGTGCCGAGTTCCAGGTCGGTGGGGATGCCCTCGCGCTTGGCGGCGAAGCTGAACCGGGTGTCGGCCCGGCCGTAGCGGGTGACGTGCCGGGTGACGTCGTGGTTGGACAGCACCCAGGTGGCCGGGGCGTCGACCGGGGCGTGCGCGCCGAGGGTGCCGTCGATGCTCTCGCGCAGCGCGGCGGCGTCCCAGGCGCAGCCGAGGAAGTCGAAGTTGAACGCGGTGTGCAGTTCGTCCGGGCGCAGGTAGTCGGCGAACCGCTGCCGGTCGGGCAGCCACACCTCGCCGACCAGCGCCCGCCCGCCCGGGTAGGAGTCGGCGATGCGCCGCCAGGCGCGGTAGATGTCGTGCACGCCGTCCCGGTCGTGGAACGGGTGTGGCCGGTCCGGGTGGACCTCCGGCAGCGTGCCGTCCTTGACCAGCAGGCCGGCGGAGTCGATCCGGATGCCGTCCACGCCCCGGTCGAACCAGAAGCGCAGGATGGCCTCGAACTCGGCGCGGACCCGGGGGTGGTCCCAGTTGAAGTCGGGTTGTTGCGGGGCGAACAGGTGCAGGTACCAGTCGCCGGGGGTGCCGTCCGGGTCGGTGGTGCGGGTCCAGGTGGGGCCGCCGAACTCGCCCGTCCAGTCGGTGGGTGGCAGGTCGCCGTCGGGTCCCCGGCCGGGACGGAACCAGAACAGCTCCCGTTCGGGGGCGTCCGGGCCGCCGGTGAGCGCGGCCCGGAACCAGGGGTGCGCCTCCGAGCAGTGGTTGGGCACCACGTCGACGATGGTCCGGACGCCGAGCGCGTGCGCCTCGGTGATCAGCGCCTCGACCTCGGCGAGGGTGCCGAAGACGGGGTCGATGTCGCGGTGGTCGGCGACGTCGTAGCCGGCGTCGGCCATCGGTGACGGATACCAGGGGCTGAACCAGATGGCGTCGACGCCGAGGGCGGCGAGGTGGTCCAGGCGGGAGCGGATGCCGGCGACGTCGCCGATCCCGTCGCCGTCGCCGTCGGCGAAGCTGCGCGGATAGACCTGGTAGATCACCGCGGAGCGCCACCACGGGCTGCTGTCGACCATGGGCACGGTCACCTGCTTTCTGCGGGTCGGTTCTGCTGCGGCGGGCTGTGGGCGGCGGGCGGGGTGCCCGGTCAGCCCTTGAGGCCGCCGGTGGTCAGGCCGGACATGATGTTCCGTTGGAAGATCAGGAACAGCACGACGGTGGGGATGGCGGCGATGACCGAGGCGGCGATCACGACGTTCATCGGGGTGCCGCCGGCGAAGGCGTAGATGCCGACGCTGACCGTGCGGGTCTCCGGTGAGGGCATGACCAGCTTGGGCCAGAGGAAGTCCTTCCAGACCGCCGTCACCGCGAAGATCGCCACCACGCCGAGGATCGGGCGGGACATCGGCAGGACGATCGACCAGAGGGTGCGCAGCGGTGACGCGCCGTCGACGACGGCGGCGGCCATCAGGTCGTCCGGGATGGAGTCGAAGAACCGTTTGAGCAGGAAGATGTTGAACGCGTTGGCGACCAGCGGCAGCCAGATCGCGAACGGGGAGTCGAGCAGGTTGAGGTGCACGACCGGCAGGTCGATCACGGTCACGTACTGCGGGACGATGAGCACCATCGCCGGGATCATCAGCGTCGCCAGCATCATGGCGAGGATCAGCCCGCCCAGCACCGGGCGCAGCTTCGACAGCGCGTAGGCGGCGGCGGTGTCGAACACGAGTTGGAACAGCACCGCGCCGGTGGCGTAGTAGAAGGTGTTGAACAGCAGCTTGGCCAGGTCCAGGTTGGTCCAGGCGTCGACGTAGTTGCCCGGTTGCGGGTCGTGGGGGAACAGCGACGGCGGGGTCTGGGCGATCTCCTGGCCGCTCTTGAGCGCGCCGGTGACCATCCAGTAGAGCGGGCCGAGGAAGACCAGCGTGAACACGACCACGACGACGGTCAGCACGGTCCAGTAGAGGATCCGGCCGCGTCCGCGTCGCAGTTGTGCCGGGGCGATGAGGGTCCGGGTGGTGGGGTCGGCGGCCATGTCCTAGTCCTGTCTCGCGGTCAGTCGCAGGTAGACGGCGGAGAACCCGGCCAGCACCACCAGCATGATCACGCCGAGCGCGGCGGCGCCGTTGAGGTCGTTCTGGAAGAAGCCGTGCTGGTAGATGAGGTACGCCACCGAGGTCGCCGAGTCCTGGGTGCCGGCGCCGTTGGCGAGGATCAGCGGCTCGATGAACAGCTGCATGGTGGCGACGATCTGGAGCATGGCCAGCAGGGCGAGGATCAGCCGGGTCTGCGGGACGGTCACGTGGACGATGCGCCGCCACAGTCCGGCGCCGTCGAGTTCGGCGGCCTCGTACAGCTCGCCGGGGACGTTCTGCAACGCGGCCAGGTAGATCAGCACTGCGCCGCCCATGTTCATCCAGGTCGACGCGAGCACCATGGCGGGCATGGTCATGGTGGGCGACTGCATCCACTCGGAGGTGGGCAGGCCGAGCGCGGTGAGGACCGCGTTGAACAGTCCCGCCCCGCTCGGGTCGTAGGCGTAGAACTTGAACAGGAACAGCGCGGACGCCGGGGGCAGCATCACCGGCAGGTAGACCAGCACCCGCAGGTAGCCGGTGGCGTGGCGCAGCTCGTTGAGCAGGATCGCCACGAGGAACGGGACGGCGTAGCCGAGCACCAGGGCCAGGCCGGTGAAGACGAAGGTGTTCTTCCAGGCCGTCCAGAAGCTCGGATCGGCGATGATCCGGGCGTAGTTGTCCCAGCCGACCCAGGTGGTCTCGCCGCGTCGGGTGCGCTGGAAGCTCATCACCACGCCGCGCACCATCGGGTACCAGGAGAAGACGGCGAAGCAGACGAGCGCGCCGACGAGGAACGTGTGCCCGGTCAGGTTGTCCCGTACCCGCCGGCCGCGTCCGGCCCGTCGGGCGGGGGTGGGCTGCGGCGACGGCGTGGGGCGGCCGGGGCGGCGGGTGGCTCCCGGGGCGGCGGTGAGCGCCAAGGCAACTCCCTGCGGTAGTGGGTCGCGGTGGCGTGGGGGCCGGGTGGCCGGCCCCCACGCGGGCGGGTCAGCTGTCGGCGGCCAACAGTTGGTTGATCTTGCCTTCGGCCGTGGTGAGCAGGGCGTCGATGTTCGCGTTCGGGTTCGTCAGCACCCCGGACATCGCGGCGTCGAGGACCGCGTAGATGGCCTGGGCGTTGCGCGGCTCGCCCTTGATCGGCACCGGGTTGGCCTCGAAGGCCGCGAAGTTGGCGGTGTCCACGTTGGCGTTGGCCTTGCGCAGGTCCAGTTCCTGCTTCTGCGCGTCGCTGCCGGCGGCGAACAGCAGCGGCTGGGGCAGGCCCACCGGGTAGTTCTGCGGCTTGGCCCGGACGTAGTCGAACTGGCCCTTGCCCGGGGTGAGCTTCTGGAAGGCGATCCACTTCAGGCCGGCCCTGACCTGCTCGGGCGACAGGCCCTTCTTGAAGAAGTAGCCCTCGCCGCCGCCGAGCGTCGCGGTCGCCGGCCCGTCCTGGCCGGGCAGCGGGCCCATCGCCCAGTCCTGGTAGCGGCCCTGGAACTGGGTGACGATCGCCTGGGTGGCGTCGGGCGCGCCGATGAACATGCCGACCTTGCCGGCGCCGGCGTTGGTGAGCAGGTCACCCCACTGCAGGAGTTGGCGGCTGCCCATGCTGTCGTCGCCGTGGCGCATGTCCCTGAGGTTCTGCAGGACCTGCCTGCCCGCCGGGTTGTTGACGTCGGCCTTCTTGCCGTCGGCGGTGAGCACCTGGCCGCCCTGCGAGTAGAGCAGCGCGGTGAAGTGCCAGCCGCCGGTGTTGCCGGCGCTGTACTCGGAGTAGCCGGCGATGCCACCGCCGAGCGCGGAGATCTTCTTGGCCGCGGCGCGCACCTCGGGCCAGGTCTTCGGCGGGGTGGCCGGGTCCAGGCCGGCACGTTGGAAGAGCGCCTTGTTGTAGATCAGGCCCATCGAGTAGTTCTTTACCGGTACGCCGTAGAGCTTGCCGCCGTCGGTGAAGACCTCCTTGAGCGCCGGGTCGACGCTGTCCCAGGTGGGGATGGTGTCCCTGGTGGCGTAGTCGGTGATGTCCATGGCCTGGCCGGAGTCCAGCACCTGCGTGAGGTCGGTCATGTAGCCGTAGAAGACGTCGGTGACGGTGCCGCCGGCGAGGCGGGCGGTGAAGTCCGGCGGGTTGTTGCACTGCTCGCCGACGCTGACGCTCTTGACGACGATGTCCGGGTTCTGCTGCTGGAACGCGGCGACGTCGTCGTTCCAGTTCTTCAGCAGTTCCTTCTGCGCGCCGACCGGCTGGCAGTCGACCGTGATGGTGACCTTGCCGCCGGCGTCGCTGCTGTCGTCGCTCTTGGTGGAGCACGCCGCCAGGCTGAGCCCGAGGCCGGCCGCGAGCGTCAGGGCCGCGGCCTTCCGGTACTGCGGTACGGACATCTGTCCATCCCTTCGGGAACGGTTATCCATGACCTGCACTGATCTGCGGTGACCGGGCGGCAGCCGGTGACGGGGGTGGTGGGGTGGCAGCCGCCCGCGCCCTGCCCCGGACTCGGTGCCCGGGGTCGGGGTTGAGTGGAGTCAATGTAGCGACGTGGACTCTTTACAGCAAGGTTTCGACCGCATGACGAAAGAAATCGACTCCAGAGTGGTTGATCGCAACGATGCCACCCCCGGACAGCAGAACGGCCGTCGACCGCGGGTGCGGTCGACGGCCTCGGGGCGTCGCGGGTCGGTCGTGACGGGTCAGTCGCGGGGCACGGGGGCGGTGGAGCCGCGTACCACCAGTTCGGGTTCGAAGAGCAGCTCGTCGTGCAGCACGCCGGCCCCCTCGATCTGGGTGACCAGCAGATCGACCGCGGCCTGCCCCATCGTCTCGATCGGTTGGCGCACCGTGGTCAGCGGCGGATCGGTGCAGGTCATGAACGCCGAGTCGTCGAAGCCGACCACCGACACGTCGGCCGGCACCGCGCGGCCGAGCCGGCGGGCGGCCCGGACGGTGCCCAGCGCCAGCACGTCGCTGGCGCAGATCACCCCGGTCACGCCGCGCTCGATCAGCCTGGTCGCCGCGACCCGGGCACCCTCCATCGAGAAGCTGGACCGCTCCACCAGGTGGCGGTCGGCGTCCCAGCCGGCGGTACGGACCATCGCGTCCAGTTTGCGCCGCGACGGGATGTGGTCGGCCGGACCGAGCACCATGCCGATCGTCTGGTGACCGAGCGAGCGCAGGTGCCCGTACGCCTGCTCGACGGCGACCGCGTCGTCGGTGGACACCCGGGGGAAGCCCAGTTCCTCGACGCCCGCGTTGACCAGCACCACCGGCAGGCCCCGGTCGGTCAACCGCCGGTAGTGCTCGTGCGAGGCGTCGGCCAGCGCGTACGAGCCGCCCGCGAAGATGACCCCGCTGACCTGGTGGTCGAGCAGCATCTCCACGTAGCCGGACTCCGGCACGCCGCCGATGGTGCGGGCGCACAGCGCCGGGGTGAACCCCCGTTGGGCGAGCGAGCCGGTGACCACCTCGGCCAGCGCCGGGAAGATCGGGTTCTGCAACTCCGGCAGCACCAGGCCGACCAGCCGGGCCCGCTCGCCGCGCAGTTTCGTCGGGCGTTCGTAGCCGAGCACGTCGAGGGCGGTCAGCACCGCCGCCCGGGTCGCCTCGGACACTCCCCCGCGACCGTTGAGCACCCGGCTCACGGTCGCCTCGCTGACTCCCGCCTTGCGGGCCACCTCCGTCAGACGCTTCGTCACGGCGGCAATACTACGTCGGATTCTTGCAAAAACTGAACAGTCGGACGGCGAGAATCGGTCCGACCCGGACCGCCACGATGTCGGAGCGCGTCAGCGGGTCGGCGGCCCGCCCCTCGGCCACGATCCTGGGCCATCGGGATACTTGTATACTCTGGTCCGCCGACCTAACAGCCCCTGGCAGAGAAGCAGTGAGCGGACCAGCAGCGAGCAAACCCCAGGTGAGCAGCAGGTCGGTCGTTCTCGACGCGATCCGCGCGGCCGGGACGATCAGCCGGGTCGGCCTGATCCGGGCCACCGGTTTCACCGCGCCGACCATCTCCACCCTGGTCCGCAAGCTGATCAACGAGGACCTGGTCGTCGAGACCGGGCACGCGAAGTCGACAGGCGGCAAGCGGCGGGTCCTGCTCCAGCTCAACCACGCCTCCCGGTACGCCGTCGGCGTGCACCTGGACCACGGCGTCATCACGTACGCCCTGACCAACCTGGGCGGCACGGTGGTGGCCCGGATCTCCCGCCCGGGGGCCGGCGCGCAGGAGCCGGCGGTGGTGGTCGCCCGGATCGCCACCGAGATCGCCGCGTTGATCGACGGGGTCGGGGTGGAGCGGGACCGCATCCTCGGCGTCGGCCTGGTGTTCCCCGGGCCGGTCAACGCCACCCGGGGCATGGGTGGCCCGCCGGACGTGGGGCTCGCCCCCGCGATGCGGCAGTGGAACGGGTTCCCGCTGGGCGCGGCGCTGGAACAGGTGACGGCCCTGCCGGTGGCGCTGGACAACGACGCGACCGCGGCGGCGTCGGGCGAGCACTGGACCGGCGGGTTCGGCACGGCGACCTCGGCCGCCGCCCTCTACATGGGTACCGGCATCGGTGCCGGGCTGGTCGTCAACGGCAGCACCTACCGGGGGCCGAGCGGCAACGTCGGTGAACTGGGGCACGTGTGCGTGTCGGCCGACGGGCCGCGGTGCTGGTGCGGGGCGCGGGGTTGCGTGGAGGCGCTGGCCGGGCCGGCGGCGGTGGTCGCCGCGGCGCGCTCGGAGCCGGCGACGGCGCGGGCGGTGGGTTTCACGCCGGGCGTCCGACGGCCCTCGGTGGTCGCCGACTTCGCCGCGATCAGCCGGGCCGCCCGCCGGGGTGAGCCGCACGCGCTGGCGTTGCTGGAGCGGTCGGCCCGGCACGTCGGGGTGGCCGCCCGGACGCTGGCGAACCTGATGGACCTGGAGGTGCTCGTGCTGACCGGGCCGAGCCTGGCCACCGCCGGGTCGGTGTACCTGCCGATCGTCCGGCACGAACTGCGCGCCTGCTTCGCCCGGGGCACGCACACCGTCGACGTCCGGCTGTCCCGTTCCGCCGCGACGGCCTCGGCCATCGGCGCGGCCGCCCTGGTCCTCGAATCGGAGCTGGTCCCGCCGGGCCACGGGCCACGCCCGCCCGAGCAGGTGCCCGGCCGGCGGGTCCGGCTCACCGAATCGGCAGGCTGAGTGACCCGGGGGTACGCGATGGACGACACGTGGCGCACGAGCGCGGTGGGGCTGGTGCTCGCCCGGCCGCCCCGCCTGCTCGGCACCGAGCCGTTCTTCATGGAGTTCATCGCGGGCATCGAGGAGCGGCTCGCCGCGCACGGCCGGTCGGTGCTGCTGCACGTCGTCGCGCACCACGACGCCGAGATCGCCGCGTACCGCAGGTGGGCGCGGCAGCGGCTGGTCGACGCGGTCGTGCTGGTGAACCCGTCGGTCGACGACGCCCGCCCGGCGGTGCTGCGGGACCTGCGGCTGCCCGTGGTGGTCGCGGGCGAGCCCACCGGCGACAACCCGGCGGTACGCCGGGACGACGCCGGGTCGATGCGGGCGGCCCTGGCGCACCTGGTGGGCCTGGGGCACCGGCGGGTGGCGCGGATCAGCGGGCCCGACGCGCTGCTGCACACCCGGACCCGGACGGCCGCGCTGCTGACGGCGGCGGCGGAGTCGGCCGTCGACGCGGTCGTCGTGGCGGGCGACTACTCGGCGGAGTCGGGGGCGCGGTTGACCACCGGGCTGCTGGACGGGCCCGACCCACCCACCGCGATCATCTACGACAACGACCTGATGGCGGTGGCGGGCCTGCACGCGGTCACCGAGCTGGGTCACCGGGTCCCCCGGGACGTCAGCCTGATCGCCTGGGACGACTCCAGTCTCTGCCGGCTGGCCTCGCCCGCGCTGACCACGATGAGCCTCGACGTGCACTCGTTCGGCGAGTCGGTGGGCGAGTCGGTGCTGCGGCTGGTCACGGGCGAGTCGGTGCCGCAGCGCTGGTGCGCCACCGAGACGGTGGTCGTCCGGGGCACGACCGGCCCGCCCCGGTAGCACCGGGACGCGTTCCACCTGGCGAACCGTCGAAACGACATCGATACGCTTGACTTAGTAAGGCGAATAAAGAAAGCTCGCAGGCGCGCTCCCATCGACGCTCCCCTCTATGCCTAGGAGAGCTTCCATGACACGTCGTCATGCCCTGCTGGCGGCGACAGCCGCCGGCACGCTGGTGGCCGCCAGCCTGACCGCGGCCACCCTGCCCGCCTCGGCCGCCGCCGCGGGCTGTGCGGTCACCTACACCGTGCAGAGCCAGTGGAACGGCGGGTTCAGCGGCAACGTCGCCATCACCAACCTCGGCTCCGCGCTGGCCGGCTGGACGTTGACGTTCGACTTCCCGGACACCGACCAGCGGGTCACCCAGGGCTGGAGCGCCACCTGGTCGCAGTCCGGTGCCCGGGTGTCGGCGGCCAGCCTGAGCTGGAACAGCGCGCTGAACACCGGCGCGTCCACCACGATCGGCTTCAACGGCGCGTGGAGCGGGACCAACCCCGTACCCACGTCGTTCGCGCTCAACGGGACGACCTGCACCGGCGTGGTCAGCCCGACGACACCCCCGCCCACGACGCCGCCGCCGACCACCCCACCGCCCACCACGCCGCCACCCACCACTCCCCCGCCGACCACCCCGCCGCCGACCACCACCCCGCCGCCGGGCGGTGCCGCGCCGAGCCTGCGGGTCTCGGGCAACCGGCTGGTCACCGCGGCCGGGGCGACCTACCGGCTGCTCGGCGTCAACCGGGCCAGCGGCGAGTTCGCCTGCGTCCAGGGCAAGGGCATGTGGGACAGCGGACCGGTCGACCAGGCCTCCGTCGACGCGATGAAGGCCTGGAACATCCGCGCGGTACGCATCCCGCTCAACGAGGACTGTTGGCTCGGCCTGTCCGGGTCACCCAGCGGGGCCACCTACCAGCAGGCGGTCAAGGCGTACGTGAACCTGCTCGTCGCCAACGGGATCAACCCGATCCTCGACCTGCACTGGACCCACGGCCAGTACACCGGCAACATCTCGGCCTGCCCCGACGTGAACGCCACCTGCCAGAAGCCGATGCCGAGCAGGCAGTACACGCCGCAGTTCTGGACCGGCGTGGCCACCGCGTTCAAGGGCAACGACGCGGTGCTGTTCGACCTGTTCAACGAGCCGTACCCGGACGCCGCGAACAACTGGTCGGACATGACGGCCGCGTGGCGCTGCCTGCGGGACGGCGGCACCTGCACCGGCATCGAGTACCCGGTGGCCGGCATGCAGAGCCTGGTCGACGCCGTCCGCGCGACCGGGGCCACCAACGTCCTGCTCGTCCCCGGCCTGACCTGGACCAACGACCTGACCCAGTGGCTGGCCTACAAGCCGACCGACCCGCGCAACAACATCGTCGCCTCCTGGCACTCGTACAACTTCAACGCCTGTGTCACCGAGACCTGCTGGGACACCCAGATCGCGCCGGTGGCGGCCCAGGTGCCGGTGCACGCCGGGGAGATCGGCCAGGACACCTGCGCCCACGACTACATCGACAGGTTGATGACCTGGCTGGACAGCAAGCGGCTGGGCTACACCGCGTGGACCTGGAACCCGTGGGGTTGCAGCGGCGGCAACGTGCTCATCGAGGACTACAACGGCACCCCCACCAAGAGCTACGGCGAGGGCTACCGGGCCCACCTGCTCTCCGTGACCCCGTAACCGGCCCGACCGACCGACGCCGGTCCGTCCGGCCGGGGTGAGCCCCGGGTCGGCGCGACACCACCGCCCTCGGCGTGGCGGTGGTGTCGCGCCCTCCCGCGCCTGGCGCCCCGGGGTCAGGAGCAGCTTTTGCCCTTATTGATGCAGGTGGCGATGCGCTGCATGGTCTGGGCGGAGTTGACGTTGACGAAGTCGTTGTGGTCGGAGAACGGGTTGTGGTTCTCCTCCGGGAACGAGTCGAGCGCGTACTGGCCCTTGAGCTGCACGTCCCGGGGGATGTCGTAGCCGACGGTGATCCGCAGCTGCGGGATCGCCCGGAAGCCCTGCGGGCAGGCGCCGGTGGCCCGGTCGGCGAACGCGACGTGGTTGCGGTGGTTGTCGCTGTCGACGTTGCGGCCGTCCCAGCAGCCGGGGAAGTCGTGCACCCGCTGGACCTGGCTGCCGGCGGGGCAGATCGGGTACTTGTCGGCCAGCCGGTCGGCGAAGCCCGAGCAGGTCCAGGTGGCGCGGGCGTTGGCCGGGCCACGGCTGGTGGGCTTGGCGTCACCGGTGAGCGCCCGGAGGAACTTCGGCATCGGCACCACCCGGCTGACGGGGTTGCCGCGGTACTCGATCAGCACCTGCGCCGGGCGGACGATGCCGCCGGTGTTGCCGGGCAGTTCCAGGTCGGGCCCCTGCGGGTCGGGCAGCGCGGTGGCGGTGGCAGGCGCAGCGGTCGTGGGTGCGCTGCCCGGGGTGCCGGGGGCCTGGTCCAGGGTGCAGGTGGCGAACGCGTCGAGGCCCTGCGGGCGGGCGGCCTGCCTGCCGATCGCGATGGCGATCCGGTCGAGCACCGCGATCCGCTTGGCGCGCAGCGGACCGAGGATGGCGTTGTCGACGAAGGCCGGGCCGCCCTGACCCCGGCTGGTGACCAGGCGTTCGTTGGCCTCGGAGAGCTGCCTGTCGAGCTCGTCGAGGTTGCGGTTCACCTCGGCGAGCGCCCCGGCCGGGACACCTGGCAGCTTGTCCCGCACGCTGGGGCACTGGATGCGCGGGTTGGCCGCCTGGGCCGCCGTGACGCTGGCGCGGTGGGCGCCGGCGGGCATCCGGGCGTGCATGTCGTCGTAGCTGACGTCGCACTCGACGAGCGAGACCAGGCCGGGCTGATTGCCACCGGAGGCGGTGACCGTGCTGCTGATCTGCCTGATCGTCGCGGCGCGGCGGGCCCGCAACGCGTCGACGACCTCCCGGTTGAACGCGGCGTCGATGCGGCCCCGGCTGGCGGTCATCCGCTGGTTCGCGGCGGCCTGCTGGCGGTCCAGGTCGGCAAGCAGCCGGTCGATGGTGCCCCGGGCCCCGGTGGGGACGGCGCGCAGCCGCTTGCCGACCGAGGGGCAGACGACCGTCGGTTGGGTCTGGGCGAGGGCCTGCCGCACCTGCTCGTCGTTGCGGACGCTTTTGTCGATGCGCACCACCGGCCAGAAGTAGGACGACTTGTCGCCGTTGCGGCAGGTGGTGCCGGAGGCGTCCAGGTCGGCGTCGGAGGAGTTGGCGGTGATCGCCAGGTTGCCGACGAAGTCGTGGACGTGTTCGGCGCCGTTGCGGATGCCGGGCTGGGCCACCGGGTTGTCCGGGCTGAACTTGCCGTTGCCGTTCGTACCGCAGTCCACGGTGAACCGGCCTGGCGACCCGCCCGCCGCCGGCTGCGGGTCGCGCACGTTCGGCGGCACCTTCTCGATCGGCACGAACTGGTCCAGGCTGGCGGCGGCGTCCGCGGTGCCCCGGCCGCCACCGGAGACGAAGGTGACGGTGAGCGCACCGGTGGCGGCCAGCACCAGCGCGGCCAGGGCGATCCGGGCCGGCCGGGTGTGGACCAGCGGGGTCCCGTCGGGTCTGCGGTTCATCGGGAATCTCCTCCAAGCCGGAAACCGGCTGCGGTGATGTGCTGTCTGCCGGGGGTACGGCCCGGCGGGTGGGCAACGGTCACCGTCGGCCGGGTACGTCATGGTTCGGTAAGAAGTCCCGACCCCGACCGGGCACAGCCGGACGCGGCGGCCGGGTGACGGGGTCACCGGCCGCCGCGCGTGCCCGGCGTCGTCGCAAGGAGGCGGTGGACTACCAGCCGGTCAGGAGCAGGTGGTTGACCGTGAGCGCGACCGCCGCCTGCAGCACGAGCCAGCCGCGCCGGTCGGCCGCGGGGATCAGGGCCGCGCCGGCCGTCAGCCAGACGGTGAACGGCAGCCAGATGCGTTCCACCTCGGCCTTGCTGTAGCCGGACAGGTCCGCCGCGACGATCACCGCCGCGGCGGCGAGCGGCAACAGCCAGGCGGTGTGCTCCGCGTTCGGCCGCCGCGCCGCGAGGGCCCGCCGGGCGGCCGGCACCGCCCGCCGCAGGATCACCGCCGCCACCGGGCCGGCGGCCACCACGACCAGGGCCAGGTCGGCCCAGACCCAGTAGCCGTACGCCCGGTCGGCGGCGATCCCCTGGTAGTAGCGTTCGATGACCAGGTGGTAGCCGGTGGGCCACCAGAACCCGGCGGCGGTGAACGCGGCGGCGACCGGCAGCGCCCCGACGAACGCCCACCCCACGGTGCGCCGGTGCCGGCCGGCCAGCACGACGACCGCCAGCGCGAGCGGAGCCATCAGCACCAGCCCGTACGACAGGTAGCAGCCGAACGCCAACAGGGCCCCACCGGCGAGTGCCCCCACCGCCCGTCCCCGGGTGAGGCCGTGGGCCAGCAGGGCGATGCCGGTGGCGGTCACCCCGGCGAACAGCCCGTCGGCCGACACCCCGGCCCAGACCGCCCCGGGGAACAGCACCACGAACGGCAGCACCGCGCGGGCCGCCGCCTCGGTGCCGAGCAGTCGTACGGTGTGCGGCACGGCGACGGCGACGAGGCCCGCCACCAGGATGCACAGCGTCCCCGCCCAGCCCCCGCCGGACAGCCCGACCCGGTCGAGCCCGACGAAGACGAGCAGCGCCCCCGGCGGGTGGCCGGAGACGTGGGTGGTCCAGGAGTCCGGTTGCCCGTCGAGGATCCGGCCGGTGAAGCCGGCCAGCATGGCGGGGACGTCGGTGACGCCGGGCACCTCGTGCAGGTATTCGTGGCGGGTGGTCAGCCGTCCGGCGACGCCCCGGTGCCAGCCGTCGACCAGGGCCAGCGACAGCGTCCAGGCCACGGCGGTGGCGTAGCCGAGCGCGAGCAGCGGTCGCCAGGGCAGCCGGGCGGCCACCGCCGGCCCGTGCCAGCAGACCAGCGCGGCCAGCAACAGGGCCGCCGGGGTGCCGACCCCGACGTGCGGCAGCCACTGCGCGAACAGCGGTGCCGCGCTGGCGTGCACCGGGTGGCCGAGCAGGTAGAGCACCCCGCCGGTGACGGCGGCCACCGCGAACAGGCCGACGGCGGCAGCGGCGGCGATCACGTCGGCGCGCGGCGGGCGACGGCGCGGACCACCGTCCGGCTCCGTTCGGAGTCCTCCTGCGCCCTCGGGCGGAGCCGGACGGTGGCCGGGGGTGGCGCTCACCCGCGCAGGGGGGCGTGGGCGAACTCGGCGATCCCCTCGGCGAGCCCCACGGCGGCCCGGAACCCGAGTTCGGTCTCCGCCCGGGTGGGCGAGGCGACCACGTGCCGCACGTCGCCGAGCCGGAACTCGCCGGTGACCACGGGCGGCGGTCCGTCGGCGGCGCGGGCCAGCTCCGTGGCGACCTGTGCGATGGTGACCGGCCGGCCGGAGGCCACGTTGTACGCCCGCCAGCCGGTGGCGGTGCCGGTCGCGTCCAGCGCGGCGAGGTTGGCCGCCGCCACGTCGCGGACGTGGACGAAGTCGCGGCGCTGCCCGCCGTCCTCGAAGACCCGGGGCGCCCGGCCGGCCTCCAGCGCGGACCGGAAGATCGCCGCGACCCCGCTGTACGGGGTGTCGCGGGGCATCCCCGGCCCGTAGACGTTGTGGTACCGCAGCGCCACCACCGCGCCACCGGTCTGTCGCGCCCACGCGGCGGTCAGGTGCTCCTGGGCGGCCTTGCTGGCGGCGTACACGCTGCGCGGGTCGAGCGGATCGTCCTCGTCGACCAGCCCCGGGGTGAGCGTGGCGGCGCAGCGCGGGCAGGTCGGCTCGTACCGGCCGGCGGCCAGGTCGGCGACGGTACGCGGCGCGGGGCGCACCGGACCGTGCCCGGCGCAGGCGTACGCGCCCTCGCCGTAGACCACCATGGAGCTGGCCAGCACCAGCCGGTGCACGCCCGCCCGGGCCATCGCGGCGAGCAGCACGGCGGTGCCGAGGTCGTTGCAGCCGACGTACTCGGGCAGGTCGTCGAGGTCGACGCCGAGGCCCACCATGGCGGCCTGGTGCACCACCGCGTCGACCCCGTCGGCCAGGACGGCGGCGAGGGCCGGGCGGTCCCGGACGTCGAGCCGGACGAGCGGTGCGCCCGCCACGGTGTCCGGCAACGGCCCGCGGTGCGCGCCGGGGTGGCCGGAGTCCACCACGGTCACCCGGTGTCCGGCATCGTGCAGGGCGGTCACCACATGGGTGCCGATGAAACCGGCGCCGCCGGTGACGAGTACGTGGATCACCCGCCGACGGTAGGGCCGGTGGCCGGCGTCGTGCGCCGGCCGCGACCAGCCGTCAGGGGTTCGTAAGAACTGCGCGGCGGCCGGGGATTCCGTCATCGTCAGGTAAGAATTTCCGGGCCGGTGGTGCCCTAGCGTCCCGCTGCATGACCGATGTGGTTCTTCCCTGCCGCGACGAGGCCCCGGCCCTGCCCGACCTGCTGGCCCGGATGCCGGCCGGCTACCGGCCGATCGTGGTGGACAACGGCTCGACCGACGGGTCGGCGGCGGTGGCGCGGGCCTGCGGGGCCGAGGTGATCAGCGTGGCCGAGCCCGGGTACGGCGCGGCCGTGCACGCCGGGGTGCTGGCGGCCGACCCGGTCGACGGGGTGGTGTGCGTGCTGGACGCCGACGGGTCGTTCGACCCGGCGCAGCTTCCCCGGCTGGCCGATCCGGTCCGGTCCGGCGCGGCGCACCTGGGCACCGGCCGGCGTCGGCCGACGGGACGTGGGGTGTGGCCGTGGCACGCCCGGGTCGGCAACGCCGTGCTGGCCCACCGGCTGCGCCGCACCACCGGCCTCGACGTGCACGACATCGGGCCGATCCGGGCCGTCCGCCGCGACGACCTGCTGGCGTTGGGGCTGCGGGACCGCCGCTTCGGTTACCCGCTGGAGCTGCTGATCGCGGCCGGCCGGGCGGGCTGGCGGGTGGTCGAGGTCGACGTCGACTACCACCCCCGGGCGGCCGGCACCCGGTCGAAGGTGACCGGCACCGTGCTCGGCACCGCCCGCGCCGTGCGGGACATGGGCACGGTGCTGGCCCGGTGAACGCCCACCGTCCACCGACCGCCCTGCGGGTGCTGGTGCTGGCCAAGACGCCGGTGCCCGGGCGGGTCAAGACGCGGCTCTGCCCGCCCTGCACCCCGGCGCAGGCCGCCCGGGTCGCCGCGGCGGCCCTGGCCGACACCCTGGACACCGTCGGCACGGCCACCGTCGACGCCCGGGTGCTGGTCGTCGACGGTGACCTGCCGGCCCCGCCGGGCTGGACGCGGCTCGCCCAGCGGGGTGGCCCGCTCGCCGACCGGCTCGCCCACGCGTTCGCCGACACCCAAACGGCGGGCGCGGCGACCCTGCTGGTCGGCATGGACACCCCGCAGCTCACCGCCGCGCACCTGGACACCGCGCGGGACCTGCTCGGCCGGGCGGACGGGCCGGACGCGGTGCTCGGGCCGGCGGACGACGGTGGCTGGTGGACGCTGGGGCTGCGCGACCCCGGCCACGCCACGGTGCTGCGGACGGTCCCCACGTCCGTGGCGAGCACCGGCGCGCGTACCCTGGCCGCGTTGCGCCGCCGGGGTCTGCGGGTGCACCTGCTGCCCCGGCTGCGGGACGTGGACACCGCCGTCGACGCCCACGCGGTGGCGGCGCTGTGCCCACCGGACAGCCGGTTCGCCCGCGCGGTCGCCGTCGACGTCCCGTCGCCCACGGCGGTGGCCGGGTGAACGCGGTGGCGCTGTTCGACGCCGTGTTCGACCGGGCCGCGTCGGGTGTCCCCGCCGCGTTCACCGCCCGGCACCCCAGCGGCGGGGTGCTGCGCTTCGATCCGGCGCTCTGGTGCCGGGACTCCGTCGCCGGGGACGCGTCGCTGCTGGCCCGGTGCACCGGACCCACCCTCGACGTCGGGTGTGGACCGGGCCGGCTCACCGGTGCGCTGATCGACGCCGGGCGGCCCGCGCTCGGCATCGACGTCAGCGCCACCGCCGTCCGGTTGGCCCGGCGGCGTGGTGCGGTGGCCCTGCGCCGGGACGTGTTCGGGCCGGTGCCGGGGGCCGGGCGGTGGCGGCACCTGCTGCTGGCCGACGGCAACGTGGGCATCGGCGGGGACCCGTGCCGGCTGCTGCGCCGGTGCCGGCGGCTGCTGGCCGCCGACGGTCGGCTGCACGTCGAGTTCGCGCCACCAGGGACACCGGCCTGGTCCGGTACGGCCGTGGTGCGGACGCCGGGCGGCGCGGACGGCCCGCTGCCCTGGGCCTGCGTACCCCTGGACGGCCTGTCCACGCTGGCCGGACAGACGGCGCTGCGGGTGCGCGACACCTGGACCGAGGCGGGCCGGTGGTTCGCCACCCTCGGCCCCCGGTGAGCGGCCGGCCGGCGGTGCCGCGGCGGCCCGCCCGACGGTGGTCGGCACCAGCCCCCGACCGGTTCCCGTCGCCGCTGCGGTCGACCCGGTTGACCAGCCAGCTCGGCGTCGCGCTCGGGGTGGCGTTCGCCGTGTGTTTCCTCACCGGGCTGCTCAGCCACCTGATCCAGCATCCGCCGGGCTGGTTCCGGTGGCCGGCCCGGCCGGTGGGGCTCTACCGGTTCACCCAGGGGCTGCACGTGGCGACCGGGCTGGCCACGGTGCCGCTACTCGGGGCCAAGCTGTGGTCGGTCTACCACCACCTGTTCCGCTGGCCGCCGGTGCGGTCGGTCGCGCACGCGGTCGAACGCGCGAGCGTCGGCGTGCTGGTCGCCGCGGCCCTGTTCGAGGTGGTCGGCGGGGTGTTGAACGTCGCCCGCTGGTACGCGCCGATGCCGTTCTTCTTCACCGCCGGGCACTACCGGGTGGCGTGGCTCGTGGTGGGGGCGCTGCTGGTGCACGTCGGCGTGCAGTTGCCGGCGGTCCGGGCCGCGCTGGCCCGGCCGGGCGTCGGGTCGCCGCAGGAGCGGCTCAGCCGGCGCGGGCTGCTCGCCGGGGTGGCCGCCGCGGCCGGGCTGATCACCCTGACCACGGTCGGGCAGACCGTCCGGCCGCTGTCCGGCCTGGCGGTGCTCGCCCCGCGCCGGCCGGACGTCGGCCCGCAGGGGCTGCCGGTGAACCGGACCGCCCGCCGGGCCGGGGTGGACGTCGGAGATCCGGCGTACCGGCTGGTGGTCGACGGTCCGGGCGGGCGGGTCGCGTTGGACCTCGCCGCCCTGTACGCCCTGCCGCAGCACACCGCCGAGCTGCCGATCGCCTGTGTGGAGGGGTGGAGCGCGACCGGGCGGTGGACGGGGGTGCGGCTGCGGGACCTGGTCGCGCTGGTCGGGGCGGACCCGGGCCGGGCGAGCGTCCGCGTCGAGTCGTTGGAGGCGGCCGGCCGCTACCGGGCGTCGACGGTCGGGTCGGCGCACGTGGGTGACCCGGCGACGCTGATCGCGTTGCGGCTGGGCGGGGAACCCCTGCATCCCGACCACGGCTACCCGGCCCGGTTGATCGCGCCGAACCGGCCGGGCGTGCTCCAGACCAAGTGGGTCGGCCGGATCGTCGTGCGGGAGGCGCGGTGAGGGCCCGGGTGGCGCTCGTCGCGGCCGGCGCCCTGCTCATCGGGTACGCCGTGGCGGGCGCGCTGACCGATCCGGAGCTGGCCCCGGCGGGGGTGCTGGTGTTCCTGGCCGGGGTGCTGGTCGGGCACGACGTCGTCTGGATGGCCGGGGTGCTGACAGTCGGGGCGCTGCTCGCCCGGTTCGTCCCGCGCCGGCACCGGCCGGTGGTACGGGCCGGGGTGATCGGTGCCGCCGCGCTCACCGTCGTGGCGCTGCCGCTGGTGCTGGGCTTCGGCCGCCCGCCTGACGATCCCTCGGTGTTGCCGCTGCCGTACGGCCGTAACCTGGCCGTGGTGTTGCTGCTCGTCGCCGCCGCGACGGCGGTGGCCTGCCTGCCGGTGGAGCTGCGACACCGCCGGCGCGGGGCCGGTCGGGGCGGGGCGGGGGCGCGGCCACGGGCCGCCGACGAGGGGCCGCCGGGGCGCGTCGATCCGCCCTGATCGCCCCCGCGCCCGCCGACCCGAATGACGCTTGTCGATGCTTGACACCCCGGGGGCGTTCGGTGAGACTTGCCAGCAACACGCAGGCAACATTCAGGACACCCTCCGCGACCCGCTCATGTTAACGCTAACAGCGATGGTCGCCCGCCGCCGGCACACCCGGTGGGCACGCTCGGACGACATCGGCGCGATGTCCCGACCAGAGAGGCCCGATCACGTGACCGACCACTCCCCGCCCCGGACCACGTCGTCCCCAGCGGCGGCGCGGCGACACCGTCTGCTCCGCCGGCTGCTGGTCACGCTGGCCGCCGTGGCGACCGCGATGGTCGGCGGCGCAGTCGTCGTGTCGTCCCCGGCCACCGCCGCCACCAGCGGGTTCCGTGGCATGAACTGGGCCGTGCTGGGCGACAACTTCAGCACCGGCCCGCTCGTCGTGCAGGGCCTCAGCGCGTCCGACAGCAACGCGACGGTACGGGCCAAGGCCAACGCCCTCTACGACGACATGGCCGCCACCATGGGGGTCAACACCGTCCGGCTGCCGATCAACACGCACACGGTCGGGACGGCGTGGTGGGAGGCGTACCGGGGGGCCATCGACGCCGCCACCGCACGCGGGTTCAAGGTCATCCTGGCGTACTGGGAGGACGGTGCCGCCTCCGGTGGCCGGATCACCAACCTCGCCGCCTGGAACGCGATGTGGTCCACGGTGACCAACACGTACGGCACCAACCCCAACGTCTACTTCGAACCGATGAACGAGCCGCACGGCTACAGCTCGGCGGAGTGGCGCACCGTGGCCGCCAACTGGCTCAGCTACCACTACTCGGCGGTGCCCGGCCGGGTCCTCATCGGCGGCACCGGCTTCAGCCAGGACCTGCGGGACATCTGCAACGACAGCCGGTTCAACGCGACGCTGCTCTCCTTCCACCACTACGCGTTCTTCTACGGCGAGATGAGCTACGACGCCTTCCGCAGCCACATCCAGACCCGCCTGGGCAACTGCGCCTCCCGCGCCGTCGCCACCGAGTGGGGCGCGCCGATGAACGACGGCCGCAACTACGCCGACGCCAACAGCACCGACAACTTCGTCCGGCACATCCGGGCCATGGCCCAGGTGATGCGGGACAACCAGATGGGCGGCACCTACTGGCCCGCCCTCGGCGGCAAGCCCGGCACCATCGGCTACGACTGGTACTCGATGTACGCGCTCAGCGGCAGCGGCACCGACCTCAACCTGAGCATCCGTAACCCCTCCGGTGCCGACCGGGTCCGCTACGGGTGGGGCGACACCGTCGGCGACGGCCCCACCACGCCGCCGCCGAGCAGCGGAACGTACTACCGGGTCACCGTGCGGCACAGCGGCAAGGCGATGGACGTCCAGCAGCCGAACACCGACAACGGGGCGCGGGTCGGCCAGTACACCTACGCCGGCAACGCCTGGCAGCAGTGGCAGTTCGTCGACGCGGGCAGCGGCTACTGGCGCGTCGTGAGCCGGCACAGCGGGAAGTGCCTCGACGTGACCAGCGCCTCCACGGCCGACGGTGCCGAACTCATCCAGTACACCTGCGGCAGCGGCACCAACCAGCAGTTCCAGATGGTCACCAACGGCAGCTACTTCCAGCTCCGGGCCCGGCACAGCGGCAAGTGCGTGGACGTGCCGGCCGCGTCGACCGCCGACGGCCAGGTGCTCAAGCAGTACACCTGCAACACCGGCACCAACCAGCAGTGGTCCCGCACGGCCGTCTGACGTCCGACCCGGCCGCCGCACCGACCCGCGCACCCGGACGGGTCGGTGCGGCGGCCCGACGTCGGGCCTGCCGTGGGCCGGTGGTCCGCAACCGTGGCAACCGGCCTACCGGGCGGGTCGGCCGGCATCGGCGGGGCCGGGCAGGCGACGGGCCAGTTCCCGGCGCAGCAGGTCACGGCCGGGGCTCAGGTAGGCCAGTGGGACCCGGATCTCGTACGGCCGGCTCTGCCCGGTGACCGCCCACTCCCACCGGGCCAGCGGAGGGATGGTCCGCTCCGGATCGGCCGGCTCGATCACCAGGACCGGGTACAGCCGCCCCGTGATCTCCGCGCGGGCGACGTTCGACCACCCGACGGCCAGGGTGCGTCCACCCGGGCCGGTCACCTCGAGCTGGTCCGCGGTGAGCCGCAGCGGCAACTGCGGCTGGTGACCGGCGGGCGACGGGCGGGCCGCTCCGCGCAGGAGCCCGAGGGCCAGGATCCACAGCGCGGGTGTCCACAGCCCGTCCCACCAGGGGTCGCCGGAGACCAGGTTGACCACCGCCACCGCCAGCGCCGCCGCCAGCACGGCCGCCGTCAGGAAGCCGACCTGACGCCCGCGGGAGCGACGGAACTCGATGGTGGGCAGGTCATCGGCGGCGGTCACCGCAGCGTTCTGCCCGGCCGGTCACCGAGCCAAACGGACCGCGTGCCCGTCAGTGCAGCCGACGTTTCCAGTCCTCCGGTACCCGGCCCCGGGGGCCGGGGGCCGGCTGGTCGGACGGACGCGAGTGCGGCGGGGCCAGCTCCGGGCCGTGCGGGTGGAACCGGTCCGCCGGGTAGTCCCAGAACCAGTCCTCGCCGGGTTCGAAGCTCTGCACCACCGGATGCCCCTCGGTGGTGGCGTGCGCCGTCGCGTGCTGGCCCGGCGACGAGTCGCAGCAGCCGACGTGGCCGCAGGCCGCGCAGCGGCGCAGGTGGAACCACCATCCGCCGGACGACTCGCACTCGACGCAGCCGGGGCCGCTGGGCAGGGTGGCCGGGTTGATCCCCACCGTGGTCGCGGTGAGCGGCTCGGGCTGATCCTGCACGCGGTGCTCCTCTCGACTCGCCGGCTACGGTACCCGGACCGCCGCCGTGGCGTCCCGCACCCGTTCACCCGGCCGGGTGAGCCGGCCGCACCGGTGCGCCCCCGTTCACCGTCGCCCGGTGCCGCCGGGTCACCCGTCGCACCCGGCAGGGTCCGCCGGATGCCGCCGGACCCGTCAGAGGTCGGCCAGGAGGCCGGCCAGTTCGACCGGCCGGCTGAGCATCGGCCAGTGCCCGGAGTCGATGTCGACCAGGTCGACGCGCCTGACTTTGGCGAGTTCGGGCAGGTCACCGGCGTCGATCAGGGCCTGCGCCTGGGCCGGGGAGAACTCGGGGCAGACCAGCACGACAGGCACCTCGTACCGCCGGGTGTCGGTCAGCCGCACGGTCCCCCGGGCGACCTGCTCGGGCACCGGGACGGCGGCGGCGGCGAACTCCCGCCGGGCCCGGTCGTCGAGGTCGGCCGCGTCCGGGCCCTCGAAGGGCGCCCAGCCGGGGAAGGGCATCACGCCGTCCTCGATCGGGAAGAAGTCGGCGTAGGAGTCCCCGTCGGCAGGTGGGAACCCGCCGATCAGCACCACCCTGCGCACCGTCGAGGGCCGGGCGTCGGCGGCCAGCCAGGCCAGGGAGCAGGCGGCCGAGTGCCCCACCACCACCGACCCGTCCGGTGCCGCGTCGACGGCGGCCAGCACCGCGTCGACCTGGTCGTCGAGCGTCGCCGTGGTGTTCCCGTCACCCTGGCCGGGCAGGCGCACCGCCACCGCGTGCCGGCCGCGCCGCGCCAGTTCGGTCACCACGCCGTCCCACACCGGGGCGTCGAGCCAGAGACCACCGACGAGGACGATCCGTTCATCCGTCATACGGTCAACCTAGAACCGGTTCCGGACGTTTTCCTTCCGGTACCGTCCGTCGCGTGGAGAACGCCGTCAGCCCCACCGCCCGCGCCCTGCGGACGCTCGACATCCTGCGCGACCGGCCCGGCACGACGGCCGCCCAGCTCGCCGCGGGCCTCGGGGTGACCGAACGCGCCGCGCGCCGCTACGTCGAGGTCCTGCGGGAGGCCGGCATCCCGGTCGAATCCGTCCGGGGGCCGTACGGCGGGTACCGGCTCGGCCGGGGTGCCCGGCTGCCGGCCGTCGTGTTCACCCAGGAACAGGTCATCGGCCTGGTGATGGCCGTCCTCGACGGGCAACCGGCCGCGATCGACGCCGACGGGCTGGTCGGGTCCGCGTTGAGCAAACTCATCCGGGCGCTGCCCGACAGCGTCGGACGGCAGGCGGCGGCGCTGCGCGCGTACGCGGCGGCCGCCGCCGACCGGCAAGCGGTGCACGCCGACCCGATCACGACCAGCGCGCTGGTCACGGCCGTGGCCGACCGTCGTCGGGTGGCCGTGCGCTACACCACCGAGGGTGGCACCTCGTGGGAGGCCGAGGTCGACCCGTGGGCGGTGGTGGTGCGCCACGGCCGCTGGTACCTGCTGTGCCACTCGCACCGGGCGGACGCGGTCCGCACGTACCGGATCGACCGGATCGGGGCGGTGCGGCACCTGCCGCAGCCGTTCACCCCGCCCGCCGACCTCGACCCCGTCGCCGCCCTGGAGGCGCACCTGGGTTCCGGGTGGAAGTACCCGACCCGGGTGGTGTTCCACGAGCCGTACGAACGGGTGGCGCCCTGGGTCGGGCCGACGATGGGCCGGCTGGAGCCGGCCGGCGAGCGCTGCGTGCTCACCGGCAGCACCACCAACACCCGGATGTACGCCGGGGAGTGGCTGGCCGCGATCCCGTTCGGGTTCACCGTCGAGGAGGGGCCCGAGCTGCGGGCCGCGGTGGCCGCGCTCGCCGCCCGCCTCACCGCCGCCGTGGCGGACACCGTCCCGGCGGCGGGCGGACGGCGGCACCTCGTCGCGGCCCCGCCCCGGTCAGTAGACGAACGGCCAGCCGGCGGTGTCGTAGCCGAGCAGGTTGATACCGAGCAGTGACGCGCCGTTGTCGGCGTAGTAGTGGTAGACGAGCACCTCGGCGTCGGTGTCGGTGAACACCGCCTGGTGCCCGGGTCCGTGGATGCTGCCGTGCCCGGCGAGCACCTGGGTGCCGCCACCGGCGGTCATCGCCACCCCGTTGCGGTCGACGTACGGGCCGGTGACCGAGGTCGACCTGCCCACCATGACCCGGTAGGTGCTCGCCGCGCCCTGGCAGCACCTGTCGAACGACACCCACAGGTAGTAGTAGTTGCCGTGCCGGACGATCACGGGGGCCTCGATGGCGCCCCCGTTGCGGCCGGCGATGCTGTGCAGGGTCGTGTCGGCGCGTTTCCCGGTGGCCGGGTTCAGCGCCACCATCTTGATGCCGGACCAGAACGATCCGAAGCTGAGCCACCACCTGCCGGTGGTGTCGACGACCAGGTTCGGGTCGATGGCGTTGAAGTTGTCCGACGTGCGGGACTCGATCACCAGACCCTGGTCGGTCCAACTGCCCGACGCCCCGGTGGTGCTCGTGGCCAGGAAGATCGCCGACCGGTTGGAGCCGAACGTCGAGGCCGAGTAGTACAGCCAGTACCGGCCGTCGCGGTAGGACAGGTCCGGCGCCCACAGGTTACGACTGCCCCCGGTGTACGTCGTCGTCCACGGTGCGCCGCCGGGGAACACCGTTCCCGCGTTGCGGAACGCGATCCGGTCACTGGAGGTCTTGAGCGCGATGTTGTCGCCGGTGTGCGCCAGCAGGTAGCCGCCACCGGGACGGAGCACGATCGTCGGATCGTGCACGCCGACGTCCCCGGTGACCCGGCCCGGGCCGGGGTAGGACGCGGGTGGCGTGGTGGGGGTCGCCGCCACCCGTGGCGCGGCCGTCGACGCCGACGGCGATCCTCCGGCGATGCCGGCGGCCACCAGCACGACCGACAGGCAGACCGACGCCAGCCGGCGGAGGGTGGACGGATTCTGTACGGAGGCGAGCGAAGTGGTCACGACAGTTCCCTGGGTCGGGCGTCGGGCAGCGTGGTGCCGACGCGACGCGACGTCGACAAAAATGTCGGGATCATTGCGTTCGTGTTTTCCCCGAAGCTAACGCAAGCATCGATGCATGTCAACGCATGACCCGCCACGATGGGACAGGGCCACGAACGGCAAGGAATTGCGAGCTGTTGAGATGCTCATCTCCGCCGACCGCATCAGGGCACGACGAGGAGACAGCGACCCTATGCTTGTCGCCGGAACACCTGCGGCCGGTCGGGTGGCAGGAAAAAAGCACCAGTCCGAGGATCTGCGAATGCGTCGGAAATCTGCTCCGGACAATGGCATCACCGACGTCACCACGGCAGTCACCCGCAGTGGAACGTCAACCTCCCCCGCAGCGGACGCCGCGCGCCGATCCGCGGTCGCCGAGGAACAGGAGTTTCTCGACTCGGCCATCGCCCGGCGCGACACTCTCGTCGACCACCTACAGGCGGAGCTTTCCTCGGCTGCCCCGGACGTGTTGGAACGGGCGCGGCTGCGCATGCTCCGCCAGCAGTACGAGCAGCTGCGGCGGGCGCAGGAACGGTTGGTCTTCGGCCGCCTCGACGGTCTTGACGGCACCGTGCGGCACGTGGGCCGGGTCGGCCTGCGCAACGACGACGAGGACGGTGAGCCGCTGCTGCTGGACTGGCGCGCTCCCGCGGCCCGGCCGTTCTACACCGCGACGGCTGTCGACCCGCAGGGGCAGGCACGGCGTCGGCACATCCGCACGACGGGACCGGTGGTCGTCGGGGTGGACGACGAGCCGCTGGACGGGACCATGACAGCGGAACTCGTCGGTGAGGGCGCGCTGCTGGCCGCCCTGGACCAGCGGCGCACCGGTCACATGTCGGCAGCGATCTCCACGCTGCAACGCGAACAGGACGACATCATCCGGGCGGAGGCGACCGGCCCGCTGATCGTGCAGGGCGGTCCCGGCACCGGCAAGACGGTGGTGGCCCTGCACCGCGTCGCCTATCTGCTGTTCGCCCACGCGACGATGGCCGACCAGGCGGTCCTGGTCCTCGGTCCCTCCCCGCGGTTCCTCCGGTACATCGCCCAGGTGCTGCCCGCGCTCGGTGAGACCGCCGTCGTCTCGGCGACCTGCGACACCCTGCTGCCCGACATCCGCGTGGGCCGCGACGAGAGCCGCACCCTCGCCGAGATCAAGGGCCGCGCCCTGTGGCAGGCCGCGCTGGAGAACTACGTCGGCTCGCTGTTCCCCCGGCCCCGTGAGTTGAAGCTGCGCTGGGAGGGCGAGTTCTACGTCATCCCCGCCGGGACGGTCGCCCAGGTACTCGCCTCGGTGCGGGGACGTCCCTATCACCGGGCCCGCGAGGCGTGCGCCGAGCAGTTGCACCACCTCCTGACCGAAGCCGTCGTCGATCGACGCGAGGCGCTGATGCACGCGATGGAGGAGGGCTTCGAGGACATCCTCGCCCGCGTAGACCGGAGCATGGAGCAGGACCTCCGGCCCGGAGGTGGGCCCACCGGCAGTGACGTCGACGGGCTGCTCTCCGAGGAGGAGATCGACATTCTCCGTGGTCGGATCGGGGAGAACGCGACGATCGCCCGGTTCGTCGAGGCCTGGTGGCCCACCCTCGACGCCGAAGAGATGGTGAGCGGTCTCCTGACCGACCGCGCCCTGCTCGCCCGCTTCGTTCCCCGGTTGTCCGCGGCGGAGCTCACCGCCGTGTCGACCGAGCCCGCACCGTGGGCTCCGAGCGACATCCCCCTGCTCGACGCCGTCGCCGACCTGCTGGGCGAAACCGGGGCCCCGCCACCGCCTGGCGGTTCCGTCGCCGACCACGCCCGCCGGCAGCGCGGCTGGGTGTACGGCCACGTCGTCATCGACGAGGCGCAGGAGCTGTCCGAGATGCAGTGGCAGATGGTGCTGCGGCGTTGTCCCAGTCGATCCGTCACGGCGGTCGGTGACATCGATCAGGCGGAGGCGGCGCACCGGCACACCAGTTGGGCACAGGCGGTACGGGCAGCTTTCGGCGAGCGGTGGACCGCTGCGGAACTCACCATCTGTTACCGCACCCCGCGCGAGGTCATGGACCTCACCGGGCCCGTCCTGAAGCGGGCGGGTAGCCACAACTCCCCGCCCCGGGCGGTGCGTTCCTGCGGCATCGACCCCTGGGTGCGCACGGTCGCCCCTGCGGAGCTTGCCGCCACCGCTGCCCGGGCCGTCCGGCAGTTGCAGCAACGGTGGCACGGCGGCACGGTGGGCGTCATCGCCCCCGCCGACCGCATCGCCGAACTCCACGCCGTACTGAGTGACGTGCCGGTGCTCACCGCGGTCCAGGCCAAGGGACTGGAATGGGATGCGGCGCTCCTCGTCGACCCCCAGGGCATCGCCGCCGGGCCGCGCGGATGGAACGGCCTCTACGTCGCGCTCACCCGATGCACCCAGGAACTCGGACAGCTGGTTCTCGCGTAGCGGGAGTCTGCGGGTGTGCCGCCGTCCCGCCGGCGGCCGGTCACCGCTGGCGCATCGTGGCCAGGGCACCGCCCCAGGCCGTCACCTCGTCGAGCATCCGGTGCAGGACGTCCACCTGGTTGCCGGTGGGCCGCACCTCGCCATCGGCGTCGAACTCGGCGAAGCAGTGCAGGCCGACCTGGTCGCGGACGTCGGCGACGTGCACTTCGGCCAGCACCAGCCGCAGGTGCTCGACGGCCCGGGCGCCGCCGTTGAGGCCGTACCCGACGAAACCCGCCGACTTGTGGTGCCACTCGGTGTAGAGGTAGTCGATCGCGTTCTTCAGCACGCCGGGATAGGAGTGGTTGTACTCCGGCGTGACGAAGACGTACCCGTCGTAGGACGCGACGGTCTCGGCCCAGCGGCGGGTGTGCGCGGCGGTGTAGTGCTCGGGCCCCATGGCCGCCGGGACCGGCTCGTCGAGATGCGGCAGGTCGTGGTCGGCCAGGTCGACGACCTCGTAGACCGCGTCGCCCCGCTGGGCGGCCAGCCGGTGGACCCAGCGGGCCACCGCCGCGCCCCGTCGTCCCGGTCGGGTGCTGCCGATGATGATGGCGGTACGCATGAGATGACCTCCTGATCGGTGGGATGTGCCCGGTGGTGTCCCGGTCACCGGGCCTGCGCGCGTCGTTGCGCCCGGTGCAGCCGGGCGGCCAGGACGAGGGCGACCAGCGCCATCCCGGTCAGCCACCGGAAGGTGACCCGGAAGGCCGCGGCGACCTCGGCGTCGGAGCCGGCGTCGGCCAGCGCGCCGGAGAGCACCACCGCGCACAGCGCGCTGCCGAGCGCGCCGCCGACCCGGGACAGGGTGTTCACCTGCGAACTGGCGTCCGGCATCTGGTCGGGCCGCACCCGGGCCAGCGCGGCGGCGACGACGGGTGAGCCGGCCAGCGCCAGACCGACACCCCGGACGACCTGGAGCGCCTCGACGAGCACCAGGTCGGGGTCGGCCGGCAGCAGCGCCATCGCCACCGTGCCGGCCACGACGACCGCCAGGCCGACCAGGGCCACGACGCCGCCACCGTGGTCGTCGGCCAACCGGCCGGCGAGGGGGAAGGTCACCGCGGCGCCGAGGCTGAACGCCATCAGCAGCAGCCCGGTGTCGACGATGCTCCGGCCCATCCCGAGCTGGAAGTAGAGCGGCATCACGATCAGCCCGCCGAACAGGGCGGCACCGGAGAAGACGATGGTGCCCGCGGCGGCGGCGTAGACCGGGTCCCTGGCCAGGCGGAGGTCCATCAGCGGCTCGTCGGCGCGCAACGACCGGTGGACGAAGAGCGCCAACGCGACCAGCGCGGCCCCCAGCGGCACCAGCACCGACGACGCGAGCAGCCCGCCGCGGTCCGTCGCCCGGGTGACGGCGTAGGTGAGCAACGGCAGCCCGAGGGCGACCAGCAGCAGGGCCGGCAGGTCGAGCCGGCCGGCATGACCGGCCTCGCCGCGCGGAACCACCCGCAGGGCCAGCAGCAGTCCGACGATTCCGATCGGCACGTTGATCAGGAACATCCAGTGCCAGGAGAGGTTCTCGACGAGCAGGGCGCCGATGATCGGTCCGAAGGCCGGGGCCAGGATCGACGGGACGCTGGCGACGGCGATGACCCGACCCATCCGCTCCCGGCCGGCGACCTGGCCGAGGATGGCCATTCCGGCGGGGATGAGCAGTCCGCCGGTGAGCCCCTGGAGCACCCGGGCGACGACGAGCATGTCGGCGCTCCGGGCGAGCGCGCACGACGCGGAGATGAGCGTGAACCCGGCCAGCGACCAGAGCCAGAGCCGGCCGGCCCCCGTGCGCCGGCTGAGCCAGCCGCAGACCGGCAGCGTCGCGGCGAGTGCCAGCAGGTAGCCGCTGTTGATCCACTGCGCCTCGGTCAACGAGGCGCCCAGGTCGCGCCCGATGACCTCGATGCCGACGTTGACCAGCGAGGTGTCGAGGCCGGTGAGCACCGAGCCCGAGGCGAGGACGACCGTGGTCCACCACACCGGGACGGGCACCGCCGTGGTGCGGACACGTCCCGTCGCGGAGACCGGGTCGGCGTTCCCGCCGGCTGCCGTCATCGCCGCCCCCGATCCGGAAAATTTTGTTGGACCTCCAACGATAACAGAATATCGTTGGAGGTCCAACGTTTCGGTACACTGGGCGGATGACAGAGCGGACCGAACCGACACCGGGAACGCCACCGGCCCGGCTCCGGCGGCTGACCAGCTGGCTGCTGCACCACGCGGCGGCCCGCGCCAACCGGATCGTCACCCGGCACCTGGACCGCCCCGCCGACCGGATGCGGTACGCCATCCTCGCCGCGCTCGACGAGTTCGGCGGCATCAGCCAGGCGGAGCTGTGCCGCCGGCTCGGCATCGACCGGGGCGACGCCGTCGACACGCTCAACGGGATGGAGGCCGAGGGGCTGCTGCGCCGCGAGCCGGACCCGACGGACCGCCGACGCAACGTCGTCCACGTCACCGCCGCCGGGACCGCCCGGATGCGGGAGCTGGACGCCCTGGTCGACGCCGCCCAGGACGAACTGCTCAGTGGATTCACCCCGGCCGAACGCGCCCGGATCAACCGCCTGCTGCACCGCCTGGCCGACCTGCCACCGGGCTGACCCGGCAGGCCACCGGCGGCGGCGTCGGGGAAGGCACGGGGCCGGCCCGGCCCGCGTCGGCCGGGCCGGCCCCAAAGCAGGGTCAGACCGTGACGACCCGGTTGTCCACGATGGAGTTGAAGGTCGACTCGGGGGTGATCAGGCCCCACTTCACCATCCACCGGTAGGTGCGCTCGAACTCCGCCTCCGGGTACGGCTCCGGGTCGATGTAGCGCAGCCGGCCCAGCCGGAAGTCCGTCGGCTCCAGCTTCACCAGGTCCTCGGGGACCTCGGCGACGAAGTGGTGCAGGTACGGCCGGATGTCCTCGTTGATCTTCTGGACGGCCCGGCGGACGGCCCGGTCGACGGCGGCGAAGGTCTCCGGGTCGACGTCGGCGCTGGCGATCTCCGAGCCGACGTAGAACGCCTCGGTGATCAGCACGTAGCCGAGCTTCTCGGCGGCGGTGGTCCACGGCTCCATCAGCGCCACCGCGTCGATCTCGCCGTCGCGCAGCTTGCGGAACCGCTCGGCCGGCCCGCCGGCGTGCACCACCTTGATCTCGTCCTGCTCCAGGAAGCCCTCCAGGGACTGGATGGCCAGGTAGTGCGAGCCGTGGTGGAAGTTGACGCCGACGGTCCGGTTGGCCAGGCCCTGCGGGTGCTTGATGTCGGAGTCGGGCCGTACGAAGATCGCCTGGCTGGCCACCGAGGCCCGCTTGGCGATGATCTGGCCGCCGCGTCCGCTGTCGTGGGAGCGGCGGATCTGCCCCCACTCGCAGGCCCGGTAGAGGGAGACGTCGCCGCTCTCGAACGGCTTGGAGATGCCGCCGAACGAGCTGACCAGTTCGTGTTCCTCGATCGGCTTGAGCACCGTCTCGTACGAGCCGGGGGCGACCAGTTCCAGGTCGATGCCCTCTTCGGCGAAGTAGCCGTGCTCCAGGCCGACGAGGTACGGCAGGGTGAAGATGGCGCCGCTGCGGACGCTCCTGACCTTCTTGAGTGTCACCGGGGTGGTCCCTTCTGTGCTGGTGTCGTGCTGTGCGTTATCGGGCGGGTGTGGCGGTCGGTGCTGCCGTCGACGGGTCCTCGTTGCCCACCACCTCCTCTCCCGGGGTGGGTCCGGACGGCGGCCGGAACAGACGCCACGTCACGTACGCGCAGTACGCGGCGGTGGCCGCGACGAGCCCGTACGCGACGCGCAGGGCGGTGGTGAAGTCGTCGGGCGCCTCGGCGGCGACCCGGGCGACGTCGTTGGTGGGCTGGCCGGTCAGGGCCAGCACCGACACCACCACCGCCCCGAGGACGGCGACGCCGAGGTTGGTGCCGATCTGGCGGGAGGCGCTGGTGATGGCGCTGGCCACCCCGGCCCGGTCGCGGGGCAGGCTGTTCACGGCGGTGTTGGTGGCCGGCGGGTTGACCAGGCCCATGCCGGCGCCGAGCAGGAGGTAGCCGACGAGCAGCGGGGCCAGGCCGGCGTCGGTGGTGACGGTCAGGGCGAGCAGGGTCATCGACGCCACGAACGACAGGTGCCCGACGGTGGCGGGCAGCCGGCCGCCGCGCCGGCCGACGATCCGGCCGGAGACGTTGGCGAGCACCAGCGTGCCGAGGGTGGTGGGCAGGGTGAGCAGTCCGGTGGCCAGCGGGCTGAACCCGCGTACCTGTTGCAGGTAGAACGTGTTGACGAAGGTGAACCCACCCAGCGTCAGGTAGGCAACGACCGCGGTGACGACCGCGCCGCGCAGCGCCGGGATCGCCAGGTGGCGCGGGTCGAGCACCGGGTCGGGGCGGCGGCGGGCCGCCGGCAGGTAGCCGACGGCGGCTCCCACCGCCACGGCCAGCGCGACCAGGACCGGGCCGGTCAGCCACCCCCGGCTCGGGCCGTCGATCAGCGCGAACGTGAAGCCGACCAGCACCAGGGCGGCAAGCGTGTTGCCCAGCGCGTCGAGGCGGCGGGGTGGACCGTCGACGACGCCCGGCGGCAGCAGCCGGGTGCCCAGGTACAGCAGCGCCGCGCCGCCGACGCTCACGGCGAACAGGCTGCGCCAGCCGGCGGCCTGCACCAGCACCCCGCCGACCAGGGGTCCGCAGGCGGCCGACACCCCGGCCGTCGCGCTCCAGGTGCCCAGCGCCCGGCCGCGGCGTACCGCGTCGGGGAACAGGTTGGCGATGAGGGCGAGGGCGGGCGGGGCCATCAACGCTCCCCCGACGCCCTGCACGCCCCTGGCGGCGATCAGGGCGGGCGCGTGCGGGGCGGCCCCGCACAGCACCGACCCCGCAGCGAACACCAGCAGCCCGACCCGGAACGTCCGCCGCCGCCCGTACCGGTCGGCGACCGCACCGCAGAGCAGGGTGAGGCTGGCCCGCACCAGCGCGTTGCTGGTCGCCACCCACTGCAACTCGGTCGTGCTCAGCCGCAGTTCGCGGTGCACCGACGGCAGGGCCAGGTTCAACGCCGCGCCGTCGAGGACGCCGAGGAACAGCGTCCCGCAGCACACCAGCAGGGCGGCGCGGCTGCGCCAGGGCAGGGACATCGCCGGCTCAGAGCTTCTCGTACACCGGCTTGGCGGCCCGCTTCTTCAGCACGCCGACCTCGACGGCCAGGTCGATCTGCTTCTCCAGGTTGGCGAAGACGGTGTCGTCCCACACGTCGGCGTAGACCGGGGCGAGCCGCTCCGGCAGTAGTTCGATGGCCTTCTTCTCGGTGGCGGGGACGCCGTAGTCGGCGTGGTACCTCCCGATCAGGGTGGGGTCCTGCTTGATCAGTCGCCAGGCCTCCAGGGTGAAGTCGACGTACGCCCTCGCGGTCTCCCGGTTGGCGGCCAGCCAGTCGCGGCGTACGGCGGTGCCGTTGAGGAACAGCGGGCTGCGCTCGCCGGTGCCCTTACGCCACAGTTCGTCGACGGAGGCGAGTTGCCGGTTGCCGGAGCCGACCAGGCGGGTGGCGTTGGGTTCGATGGCGATGATCGCGTCGAGGTCGCCGCGTTCGTACAGGGCGAGGTTGGCGATGGGCTGCCCGGTGAACAGCTTGAACTCGCGGTCGAAGCGGATGCCGTTGACCGCCGCGGCGAGGGCCGCCGCCCGGTAGGTGTCGCTGCTGGGTGGCTGCACGCCGACCTTCCTGCCCTTCAGGTCGGCGATGCTCTGGTAGGGGCTGTCGGCGGGGACGATCCAGCGGCCGTGGTTCCACAGGGAGGGCCCGACGATGACCACGTCGTGGCCGCTGGTGTTGACCTCGGTCGCGCCCAGCGGGCCGAAGGCGTAGATGTCGAGCACGCCGGTGAGCAACTGTTCCTGTCCCGCGCCGGGGCCGCCGCCGGCCTTGCGGTCGAGGTGGAGCCCGTGCTTGGCCTCCAGGCCGAACTGCTCGGCCACGGAGTCGCGGATCGCCCCCGCCGTGCCGGGGCTGCGGGGTTGCACCTTGGCGCTGCGGGTGCCGGCGGCGGCCGGCTCGTCGACGCCGCAGGCGCTGAGCAGGGTGGCCGCGCCGGCACTGCCGGCGACAAGCCCGGCGGCGCGCAGCAGGGAGCGTCGGGTGAGGGGTGTCGTGGACACGGAGGTTCCTTCCGGGTGGTTCAGGGTTGCCCCGGCTCGCGGGGTGCGGGCGGCGGGCCGGTGGCCGCGCCGAGGGGTGGGGCGGGTTCAGGTGAGCGCGGCGACGATGCGGCGGTGCACGTCGAACAGGTCGGGGTCCTCGGGGCTGCGGGGGCGGGGGCGGTCGATGCGGTACTCCCCGACCACCTCGGCGGGGCGTCCGCCGAGCACCACCACCCGGTCGGCGAGGAACGCCGCCTCCAGCGCGTTGTGGGTGACCAGCAGGCCGGTGCGCGGGGTGCGCAGCCAGAGCTGTTGCAGCAGCAGCCGCAGGCGGCGGGCGGTCAGCTCGTCCAGCGCGCTGAACGGCTCGTCGAGCAGCAGCACCTCGGGTCGGACGACGAACGCGCGGGCCACGGCGACGCGTTGGCGTTGCCCGCCGGAGAGCACCGACGGGTACGACCGGGCGTAGTCGGTCAGGCCGACGGCGTCGAGGATCGGGGCGACCTCGGCGGGGTCGACGCCGGCCGCCGTGGCGGCGAGCCGCACGTTGGTCTCGACGGAGGTCCAGTCCAGCAGCCGGGGCTGCTGGAACACCATGCCGAGGCGGGGTCGTCCGCCGCCGGTGGAGACGGTGCCCGCGTCGGGGCGTTCCAGGCCGGCGATCAGGTGCATCAGGGTGGTCTTGCCGGTGCCGGAGCCGCCGACCACGGCGACCAGTTCGTCGGGGGCGAGGGTGAGGGAGAAGTCGCGGAAGATCTGTTGCCGTTCGCCGGTGCGCCGGCTGGTGAACGCCTTGTCGACGCCGTCGAGGCTGATCCGGACGCTCATCGCAGGGCCACCCGCCGCCAACGCACCGCGCGACGTTCCAGGGTCTGCAGCAGCCCGTACTCGATGGCGGCCATGACCAGGGCGAAGGCGACGGTCCAGGCGAGCACGCCGGCCACGTTGTGCTGGGAGAACTCCAGGTTGAGCTGGTAGCCGACGCCGTCGGCGAGGCCGAAGATCTCCACCAGCACGATGACCTTCCAGGCCATCGCGATGCCCAGGCGTGCCCCGGTGAACAGGTCGGGGACGATGGCGGGCAGCCACACGTACCGCAGTCGGGTCAGCGCGTCGAACCGGTAGACGTGGGCCATCTCGCTCAGCGCCGGGTCGACCGACCGGACGCCCTGCGCGACGTTGATGGTCAGTGCGGGTGCTGCCGCGAGTGCCACGGTGAGGACGGGGTTGAGCAGGCTCACCCCGAACCAGATGACGCACAGCAGGGCTTTGACCAGGCCGGGGGTGGCCAGTCCGATGAGGACGGCGGGCTCCAGGAAGCGGCGCAGCCATTCGCTGCGGCCCATCGCGATGCCGGCGGCGACGGAGACGACGAAGGCCGCCGCGAAGCCGAGCACGACGCGGGTGAGGGTGACCCGGACGTTCTCCGCCAGCGCGCCGCTGGTGGTGATGTCGGCCAGGTTGCGGGCGACCGCACCGAGGCCGGGGATCAGGGCGCTGCCGGAGGTGTGCGCCATGAGCTGCCAGCCGGCCGCGAGCAGGCCGACGAGCAGCAGCGCGGGCAGGGGCCGGGTGAGGCGTGCGACGACGCCGGTGGCGGGTGGGCGGCCCGGCGGCGCGGGCGACCGCCCGCCGCCGAGCACGACCTCCTCGACGCCGGCGGGGTGCGTGACGGTCATCGACATCCCATCCTTCGGTACGCGGGCCGCGTCGTCCTCGACGCCGGCAGACCAGTGACCAGCACGACAACGCCAGCCTCTCGATTTCCTATCCTGCCGATAGGATTAGTAGGCTTGCAATGTCGTCCCACCTGACGGGATGCACCTTGTGGAGTAGTCGACCGGGAGCAACGAGTGACCGCCGCCGCTCCGGGGTGTCACGCACCCGCCCCCGGCGGGGCCGGTCGCCGGGGTGGACCAGTGGAACCGTCGGACACGACGACCGGGCGGGCGTGCGGACCGGCGCACGCGGCCGGCCGGCGTGACCGCGGCCCCGAGGGGAGGCGGTCACACCGGCCGGTGGGATGGTCGCGTCAGGAGACGGCGCAGTTGACCCCGTTGAGGGTGAAGGAGGCGGGCCGGCCGGTGTTGCCGGTGTGGGTGGCCTGGAAGCCGATGTCGGTGGACTCCCCGGCCGCCAGCGTCCCGTTGTACGAGACGTTGCGGGCGGAGACCTGGCCGCTGGTGCCGGTGTAGGTGGCGTTCCAGCCGTTGGTGAGCGTCTGCCCGGTGGGCAGGGTGAACGCCAGGGTCCACCCGTTGATCGCCGACGTGCCGCGGTTGGTGATGCGGATGCTGGCGGTGAACCCGTCGTTCCAGGAGTTCATCGTGTAGCCCACCGCGCAGTCGCCGGACTGGCCCGGCGGCGGCGTGGTGGTGGGCGGCGGGGTGGTGGGCGGCGGCGTGGTCGGGGGCGGGGTGGTGGGGGGAGG
>NZ_MZMV01000065.1 GCF_002210435.1 Micromonospora wenchangensis | reverse complement strand
CCCGGCCGAAGGGGTGAGGGTGTCCCGCCGGGCCTCAGGGACACCCTCACCCCGCCGTGGACCACGGCCAGGGCACCTCGTGGAAGGCGGCCTCGACCAGCAGCGCCTCCACGCCGGTCAGCAGCCGCCCGGCCCGTTCGACAGGCAGGTAGCGGGTGTCGGCGGTGACGGCCAGCTCCACCGCGCCCGGGGCGTCGCGCACCTGCACCCGGCAGCGCCACGCGAACCGGTCCAGCTCCCCCACCCAGCGCACCGCGTCCGGTGTCACCATCGCCCGCAGGGCCGCCTCGTCGGGGCCGGGCACCCCCGGGCGCACCTCGGGGTCGAGCCGGGTGTCGTTGAGGTAGCACAGCGGGGCCAGCACGCTGCGGTGGTCGTCGCCCCGCCCGGTGAACGCCCGCTCGAACTCCACCGGGTCGTAGTAGGCGTGCCGGTACGCGTCCAGGCCCGCCCGCCCGGCCCGGGACAGCAGGGTGCCGAAGTCGGGTCGCCCGGTCAGGTCCAGTCGGCACAGCCCGATCTGGTTGAGGGTGGCGACCGCCCGGTCGTACCCGGGTGGGAACCGGTTGTTGGCCATCACCACGATGCCGCAGGCGTCCTGCCCCGCGCCGCCGCCGAGCACGGCGGCGGTCGCGGCGAGTAGGGCGGTGGAGGTGCTGACGCCGTACCGGGCGGCGACCAGCCGGGACGCGTGCAGCACCGCCGCCGAGACCAGCGAACCCTGCCGGTAGCGGGGCGCAGCGCCCGCCCCGACCGGGTCGGCCAGGGTCATCGGCAGGCCCGGGAACTGCCGCAGCCAGTACGCCACCGCCCGCTGCGACCGCCGCTGGTGTGCCGTGCGCTCCTGCCCGGCGACGTCCAGCGACTGGAGACCCGGCGGGCCGTCGACCGCTCCCCGCAGCAGCAGCAGGCGCAGGTCCCGCAGCACGGTGGCCGCCGCGTGGAAGTCGACGGCGCAGTGGCTGAACACCAGCACGACCTGCCGTACCGTGTCGGCGACGGTGACCAGCGCGACCCGCAGCGGATACTCGGCGGCGTGGTCGAACGGCGACCCGGCCAGTCGCGCGGCCAGTTCCGCCGCGACCCGCGCGCCGTCCGGGTCGTCGACCGGCCGGGGTACGGGGTGCACCCCGACCGGCAGCCGCCCCGCCGCCGACGCCTCCTGGCACAGCTGCCCGTCGTACGGGCGGACCCGGGTCCGCAACGACTCGTGCCGGGCGAGCAGCGCACCCACCGCCCGCACCGCCCGGGGCACGTCCACCCCGGCCCGCGCCGAGACCGCCAGGGTGTGGGGCAGGGTGAGCACCCGGTACGCGGCGGGGGCCTCGAACTCCGCCACCGTCCGCCACATCGCCCGCTGCCCCCAGGTCAGCGGCGCGGTCGCGGCCCGCCCCCCGGCGAACTCGGCGTACGTCGACCCGTCGGCGGCCGTCCGCCCGGCCGGCGGGGCGGCGGCGGTCGAGGTGGCGGGTGTCGAGGTGGCGGGTGACCAGGGCCAGGGGACGTCGTCGAAGGCGGCCCGCACCAGCAGGTCCTCCAGGCCACGCAGGAACGGTTCGACGGTCGCCAGCGGAAGCTGCCGGGTGTCGACGGTGAGCGTGACACCCACCCCGGCCGGCTCGTCGACCACGTGGGTCAGCAGGTGCCAGGCCGCCTGGTCGAGCCCCGCCGTCCAGGCGAAGGTGCTGCCGGCCGTGGCGGCCCGCAACGCCTCCCGGGTCACCGCCGGCAGCCCGTCGACGCCGCCGACCGGCAACCGGACGTCGTTGAAGTAGTGGTACGGCTGGAACGCCGACGCCGGGTCCACGCCCCGTTGCTCGAATGCGAGCCGCAGCGCGACCGGGTCGTAATACGCGTGCCGCAACGCGTCCAGGGACACCTGCCACACCCGGGACAACAGCTCGCCGAAATGGGGGCGACCGGACAAATCCAGCACACCGAAACCGATCTGGCCGAGATTGGCGACGGCATTCGCGTACGTGGCCCGAAACCGATTGTGGGCCATCGGGAAAATGCCGAGGCGCTCCCGGTGACCATGGCCGGCGGCCATCGCCGTCACCCCGGCCAGCAGCACCGCGGAACCGCTGACCCGGTGCCGGGCGGCGATCAGCCGGGTGGCCGTGTCGACGGCCGCGGAGACCAGCACGCCGCGTCGCCACGGCGGCGTGAGGCCCGGACCGGGCGCGGGCAGCGGCGACGGTGGCAGCGTGTCGAACTCCCGCAGCCAGTGCCCGACCGCCCGCGCCGAACGGCCCTGGTCGACCCCGTGCTGCCAGCGGGCCACGTCCACCGACTGCGGGCCGGCCGGGGTGGGCAGGCCGCCGCGCAGCACGAGCAGCCGCAGGTCCCGCAGCACCACCTCGGCGGCGTGCGCGTCCACGGTGGAGTGGCTGAACACCACCACGATCTGCCGTACCCGGTCGTCGACGGTCACCAGCGCGACCCGCAGCGGCCACTCGGCGGCGTGGTCGAACGCGACGTCGCCGAGCCGGCCGGCGACCTGTCGGGCGGCCTGCGAGCCGTCGTCGACCCCCGTGCTGACCAGCAGCGGCAGCACCCCGGCCGCCGCCGTCTCCTGCCGGGGCACGTCGTCGACGACCCGCACCCGGGTCCGCAGGGCGCCGTGCCGGCCGACCAGCGCGCCGACCGCCCGGACCACGGCGGCGGGGTCCGCCCCGGCCCGCGCGGACACCGGCACGGTGCGGCGCAGGTTGAGGAAGACGTGGTTGGAGCCGTACCGGGCGAGGGACCGCCACATCACCTGCTGGGCCCAGGTCAACGGCGCCGGTCCGGCCCCGTCACCGGAGAACTCGGCGGACAGCAGCGTCTCCGACGCCCATTGCGCGGGCACCACCACGTCAGCGAATCGCATTCCCGACCGTACGACGCGCCGACCGTCGCCGAATCGCTCGAAGGTGCTTTCCATAGTGGACCGATCAGCCGATCCGACGGTCGGGCCCGCCGGGCAGACTACTGGCCACTGCCCGCACCGTTTCGAGTAAGGCGCCGCGTGACGAACGTTGACGTACCGACGCGGGCCGCCCCGCCGCATTCCGCCATCCCCCGGGCCGCCGGAAATCCCCGGCTGTCATTCGCCCAGGAGCGGATCTGGTTCACCGAACAACTCTCCCCCGGCACCGCCGCGTACGTCGTCCACACGACGGTGCGGCTGCGCGGGGCGTTCGACGTCGACCTGCTGCGCGCCGCCCTCGACGGCACCGCCGCCCGGCACGACAGCCTGCGGATGCGGTTCACCGAGAGCGCCGACGGGGAGCCCGTGGTGACGGTGCTGCCCGAGGTACGGGTGCCGGTGACCGTCACCGCCGCGCCGGACACCGACGCCGCCCACGCCCTCGTCGCCGACTCCGTGCACACCCCGTTCGACCTGGCCGTCGCGCCGCTGCTGCGGGTGCTCGTCGTCCGGCTGGCCGACACCGAACACCTGCTGCACCTGGCGATGCACCACATCGTCAGCGACGGCTGGTCGCTGGACCTGCTGCTCGGCGAGATCGCCACCGGCTACGCCGCGCTGCGCGACGGCGGCGACCCGCCCGCACCGCCGACCACCGGGTACGTCGACTACGCCGGCTGGCAGCGGGACCGGCTCGACGGGCCGCCGACCGGCGACGGGTTCACCCACTGGACCCGCGCGCTGGCCGGGGTGCCGCCGCTGGAGCTGCCCACCGACCGGCCCCGACCGGCCGTGCAGTCGTACGCGGGCGCGACCCACCGGTTCACCGTCGACGCCGACCTCACCGACGGGCTGCGCCGGCTGGGCCGCGCCCACCGGGCCACCCTCTACATGACCCTGCTCACCGGCCTGCAGGCCGTGCTGTTCCGCTACAGCGGGCAGCGGGACTTCGCCGTCGGCTCCCCGGTGGCCGGGCGGGTGGTGCCCGAGCTGGAACACCTCGTCGGCCTGTTCGTCAACACCCTGGCCCTGCGCGCCGACCTCTCCCCGGACCCGGCGACCGCCGCCGAGCCGGGCTTCGCGACCCTGCTGCGCCGCAACCGGGGCACCGTGGTGCGCGCCCTGGCCCACCAGGAGATCCCGTTCGAACGCCTGGTCAAGGAGCTGAACGTCACCCGGGACGTCGCCCGCGCCCCGGTGTTCCAGGTGCTGTTCACCCTGCAGAACTACGCCCGGGGCGGCGACCGGTGGCCCGCCGGCCTGCACGCCGAACCGGTCGGCACCGACGCGGCCAGCGCCCGCTTCGACCTGTCGCTGTACGTCGGGGAGAGCGCCGACGGGCTGCGCGGCATGTTCGTCTACCACACCGACCTGTTCGACGCCGCCACCGTCGCCGGGCTGGCCGACAGCTTCCGGACGCTGCTGCGCGCCGCCGTCGCCGAACCGGACCGGCCCGTGGTCGACCTGGACCTGCTCGACCCGACCGGCCGGGACCGGATGCTGGCCCTCGCCGGGGGCCGGGCCGGCCCGCCGCCGTCCGACGCCGGGGTCACCGGGGCGGCGGTCACCCTGGCCGACCTGATCGACCCGCACGTCGCCGCGAGCCCCGACGCGCCGGCCGTGGTCTGCGGCACCGACCGGATCGGCTACCGGGAACTGGACCGGCGGGCCAACCGGCTCGCCCACTGGCTGCGGGCCCGGGGGGTGGGCCCGGACCGCCTGGTCGGGGTGCTGCTGGAGCAGTCGGTCGAGCTGGCCGTGACCCTGCTCGGGGTGCTGCGGGCCGGCGGCGCGTACCTGCCACTGGACCCGGAGCAGCCCGCCGCCCGGCTGGGGCTGATGCTCGCCGACGCCCGACCGACCGTGCTGCTGACCGGTACCGGGCTGCGCGACCGGCTGCCCGCCGGGACGGCGGCGACCTACCTGGACGAGATCACCGCCGAGGTCGACGCCCAACCGGACGACCGGCCGGCGACCGGGGTGGGCGGCGGGCACCTGGCCTACGTCATCTACACCTCCGGCTCGACCGGCACCCCGAAGGGGGTGGCCGTGCCGCACCGGCCGGTGCTGCGCTACCTCGACGGGGTGGCGGACCGGTTCGCGGTCGCCCCGGCCGCCCGGTACGGGCTGTTGCAGTCGATGTCGTTCGACTTCGCCGTCACCGTGTTCTACCTGGCGCTGGCCACCGGCGGCGCGGTGCACCTGCTCCCCCGCCGGGGCACCGGGGCCGAACTGGCCACCCGGCTGCGCGACGAACGGATCGACTACCTGAAGATCACCCCGTCGCACCTGGCGGCGCTGACCGCCGACACCGCACCGGAGGACCTGCTGCCGGCCCGCGCGCTGATCCTCGGCGGTGAGGCGTCCGACCTGGAGCGGATCGCCCCGCTCGCCGCCGGGCCGACCCGGGTGTTCAACCACTACGGGCCCACCGAGGCCACCGTCGGCGTGACCACCTACCGGGTGCCGGCCGACACGCCGGAGGTCGGCCCGGTGCCGACCGGCCGGCCGCTGCCGTACGCCTCGGCGCACGTGCTCGACGAACGGATGCGCCAGGTGCCGGTCGGTATGCCCGGCGAGCTGTACCTGGGCGGGGACCGGCTCGCCCGGGGCTACCTGCGGCGGCCCGGCCTGACCGCCGACCGGTTCGTGCCCGACCCGTACGGGCCGCCGGGGGCCCGGCTGTACCGCACCGGCGACCTGGCCCGCTGGCGGGCCGACGGGGAGCTGGTCTTCCTCGGCCGGCGCGACCACCAGGTGAAGATCCGTGGTTACCGGGTCGAGCTGGGCGAGGTGGAGGCCGCCCTGCGGGACTGCCCGGGGGTACGCCAGGCGGCGGTGCTGCTGCGCGACGACCGGCTGGTGGCCTACCTGGAGCCGGAACCGGACGCGGACGACCCGGACCCGGCGCGCTGGCGTCGCCTGCTCGCCGGGCGGCTGCCCGAGCACATGGTGCCCACCCGCTGGGTGGTGCTGGACCGGCTGCCGTTGCAGGAGCACGGGAAGGTGGACCGGCGGGCCCTGCCCGAGCCGAGCGACGACGGCCCGACCGGCGAGCGGGTGCCCCCGGTCGGGCCGGTGGAGACGCTGGTGGCCGACGTGTGGCGGGCGGTGCTCGGGGTGCCCGAGGTCGGTGTCACCGACGACTTCTTCGACCTGGGCGGGCACTCGCTGCTGGCCACCCGGGTGGTGGCCCGGCTGCGCCGGGAACTGCCCGCCGTCGTCGACGGGCCCCCGCCGACGGTCAGCGTGATGGACCTGTTCCGGCACCGCACCGTACGCGAGCTGGCAGACCTGGTCGCCGGGCCCGACGCCGGCCGGGCCGGGCTGCTGCACGAGCTGACCCCGCCGGTGCCCGCCGCCGACCGGGTCGCCACCCTGCTCTGCGTGCCGTACGGCGGGGGCAGCGCGGTGGTCTACCAGCCGCTGGCCGACGCGCTGCCGGCCGGGTACCGGCTGCTGTCGGTGGCCGTACCGGGGCACGACATCGGCCTCGCCGACGAGCCCGCGCCGATCGCCGACGTCGCCGCCGGCGTGGTCGCGGAGGTGCTGGGCCGGGTCACCGGCCCGCTGATCGTGTACGGCCACTGCGGTCCCGGCGGGGCGCTGGCCGTGGAGGTCGCCCGCCGGCTGGAGGCCGCCGGACGGGACCTGCTCGCGGTGTACCTGGGCGCGGTGTTCCCGTTCGCCCGGCCCGCCGACGGGCCGCTCGGGCCGCTGCTGCGGCTGCGGCTGGCCGAGCGGCTGCGCAGCGACCGGATCTACCGCACCTGGTTGCAGGCGCAGGGCACCGCCGTCGGCTCGCTCGCCGCCGACGAGGTGCGGTTCCTGGTCCGGGCGATGCGGCACGACGCCCGGGTCAGCGAGGACTACTTCACCGCGCTGATGCGCCAGCGGGTCACCCCGCTGCGCGCGCCGGTCGTCTCCGTGGTCGGCGAGCGGGACCGCAGCACCGACTACCACGAGGAGCGGTACCGGGAGTGGCACTTCCTCAGTGACCGCACCGCGCTCGCCGTGATCGACGAGGGCGGGCACTACTTCCTGAAGTACCGGGCCGCCGAACTGGCCGAGATCGTCACCGGCGTGCACCGGCGGCTCGACGCGCCACCCCGGCCCGTCCCGGCCGGGCCGCCGGCCACGCCGCCGCCCTGGCGGCTCGCCGCCGTCTCCCGCGCCGACCAGGCCCCGACGGCCGACGGCGACCGGGACCGCGGCGACCCGCCGCCGAGCCTGCGCCGGTTCGGCCTGGTCGCCGCCGGTCAGGTCGTCTCCGGGTTGGGCACCGCGCTGACCACCTTCGCGATCCCACTGTGGATCTACACGCAGACCGGGTCGCTCGCCCGGTTCGCCCTGTTCGCCGTGCTCGGCCTACTACCCGGCCTGCTGGTCGCGCCGCTGGCCGGGGCGCTGATCGACCGCACCAGCCGGCGGCGGGTGCTGCTGGCCGCCGGACTCGCCGCCGGCGGCGCGAACGCGGTGCTCGCCGGGCTGGTGTTCACCGACCGGGTGCAGGTGTGGCACTTCTATCCGCTGGTCGGCTGGCTGTCGGTGGCGCTGGCCTTCCAACGGCTCGCGTTCGTCTCGGCGGTGCCGCAACTGGTGCCCAAACGCTTCCTCGGGCACGCCAACGGCCTCACCCAGACCGCCGTCGGCCTCACCCAGTTCACCGTGCCGCTGCTCGCCGTGGCCCTGCTGGAGACCGTCGGGCTGCGCGGCATCCTGCTCGTCGACGTGGCGTCGTACCTGTTCGCGGTGGGGGTGCTGACGGTCGTCCGGTTCCCCCGCACGCTGGCCATGCAACGCCGCGAGGGCATCGGCACCGAGATCGTCGCCGGGCTGCGCTACGCGCTGCGCCGTCGGGAGTTCCGCGCCATGCTGGCGTTCTTCGCCGCACTGAACTTCTTCCTGTTCCCGGTGCTGTTCCTGCTCTCCCCGCTGGTGCTCGGCTTCGCCGACCTCACCGACGTGTCCCGGGTCGCGCTGACCGGCGGGGTCGGCGCGGCCACCGGTGGCCTGGTGATGCTGCTGTGGGGTGGCCCCCGCCGCCGCCGGATGCGGGCGGTGCTGCTGGGCACCCTCGGCATCGCGGTGGCCGCCGTGCTGACCGGGTTGCGGCCCAACCTGCTGCTCATCGGGGCCGGCGCGTTCGGCATGTACCTGGCGCTGGGCATCGTCAACGGCGTCTACCAGACGATCATCCAGACCAAGGTGCCGGCACGGGTGCACGGCCGGGTGTTCGCGGTCAACCAGATGGTCGCCCAGTCCACCCTGCCGCTGGGCTGGGGCCTCGTCGCCCCGTTCGCCGCCCGGGTGGTGGAGCCGACGCTGCTGCCCGACGGGGCGCTGGCCGGCACCGTCGGCGCGGTGCTCGGGGTCGGACCGGGCCGGGGGCACGGGCTGCTCTACGTGCTGTTCGGGGTGTGCATCGCGCTGACCGCGCTGGTGTCGCTGGCCACCCCCACCCTGGCCCGGTTCGACGACGAGGTGCCCGACGCGCCCCCGGACGACCTGGTCGGCCTGGAGGAACGCCGGGCGCGGACGACCGACCCCGCCGACCGGACCCCGGTGGGCGTCGCAACGGCGGGAGGGCCGCGGTGACCACGACACCCACCGGGACGCCACCGCCGCGTACCCTGCCCGAGCTGCTCGACTGGCGTACCGGGCTGCACCCCGACCGGGTGGCGGTCGAGGTGCACCAGGTGGCCACGCTGACCTTCGCCGGGTGGTCCGCCGGGGCGCGGGCCGTCGCCGCCGCGCTGCGCCGTCGAGGGCTGCGCCCCGGCGACCGGGTCGGCCTGGTCTTCGGCCCCCGCGACTGGGTCCGGTACGCGGTGACGTACTGCGGCGTGCTGTGGGCCGGCGGGGTGGCGGTGCCGCTGTCCGACCGGCTGGCCGCCGGGCAGCTCGGCTACGCGCTGACCCACTGCGCGGCCACCGCCGTCGTGCACGGCGACGACACCCCCGCCCCGCCCGCCCCACCCGGCGTGGCGGTGTTCGGCGACGCCGAGCTGCGCGCCGACGGGCCCGACGACGGCGACCCGCCCGCCGCCCGCCCCGGCGACCTCGCCCAGATCCTCTACACCTCGGGCACCACGGGCCGACCCAAGGGCGTGGCCGCCCGGCACGCCAACCTCACCGCCGGCGCCCCGCACCATCCGCGCCGGCTGGCGCTGGCCCACTCCCAGCGGTTCCTGCACGCCTTCGCGATCGGCACCAACGCCGGGCAGACGATGCTGCTCAACGCGTTGACCGCGAAGGCCGCCGCGCTCACCCTGCCCCGGTTCACCCCGGTCCGGTTCGCCCGGCTGGTCGCCGCCCCCGGCACCGGGACGGTGTTCGTGGTCCCGTCGATCGCCATCGAACTGCTCGACTCCGGCGCGCTGCGGGACCGCGACACCAGCGGCGTACAGCTGATCGGCTCCACCGCCGCGCCGCTGCCCCCGGCGGTCGCGGCCCGGCTGGCAGCGGCCTTCCCGCAGGCCACGATCGTCAACTACTACACCTCGACCGAGGCCGCCCCGGCACAGACCACGATGATCTACGACCCGGCCCGGCCGGACGCGGTCGGCCGGCCGGTCGGCGGGCAGCTCATGGTCGCCGACGCCGACGGCCGGCCGCTGCCCGCCGGGACGACGGGCGACGTGTGGCTGCGCGCCCCGCACCCGCGCGCCTACTACCGCGACGACGCGGCGAACCGGGCCACCTTCCGCGACGGGTGGGTGCGGATGGGCGACGTGGGCCGGATCGACGCTGACGGCTACCTCTACCTGACCGACCGGCACCAGGACGTGATCAAGACCGGCGCGTTCAAGGTCTCCACCGTCGAGGTCGAGGCGGCGCTGCACGAGCATCCGCTGGTCGCCGAGGTGGCCGTGGTGGGGGTGCCGCACCCGGTGCTCGGGTCGGCGGTGGCCGCCGCCGTCGTGCCCCGGCCGCAGGCCGGCGCGGACGGGCTGACCCTGCCGGCGCTGCGCGGCTTCCTCGCCGACCGGCTCGCCGACCACCAACTGCCCGCCCGGCTGCTGCTGCTTACGCGGCTGCCCCGCAACGAGGGCGGCAAGGTGCTCAAACGGCAGCTCACCGCCCTGTTCGACAACTGACCACCCGCACCGACAGCACGACCATGGGAGAGCATGTGGGCACCGCCGAGGCGACCTTCGCGCAGCACGCCGTCTGGTTCACCGAGCAGGCCGGGGTCGCCGGCACGGCGTACCACATGGCGCTGGGCATCCGGTTCGGCGCGGAGCTGGACCGGGCGGCCCTCGTCGCGGCGTGCGCGGCGACGGTCGCCCGGCACCCCGTCCTGGCCGCCCGGGTCGGCACCGACGAGGACGGCACCCCCCGGTTGACGCCGGCCGACACCCGCCCGGCGGTCACCTCCGGCGCGCTGACCGACGCGCGGGTCGCCGAGGAGATCGCCCGACCGTACGACCTGCGGACCGGCCCGCTGGCCCGGTTCACCCTGCTGACCGGGGCAGCGGGCGACCACCTGCTGCTGGTCACCGCGCACCACCTGGTCTTCGACGGCACCTCCAAGGACGTGCTGGTCGCCGACCTGGCCGCCGGGTACGCCGCCGCCCGGTCCGTCGACCCGGCACGCGACCCCGCCCCGGGACGTGCCGACGTCCACCGGCAGGCCGGTGAACAGCCGTGGCCCGGAGCCGACCACGCCGGCCTCGCGGCGGCCGAACAGCAGCGGATCGCCGCCGACCTGCCCGCCGCCCGCGACTTCTGGGCGCGGCACTGGTCCGGCCCCGGCGACGTGGTGCTGCCCGGCCTGCGCCGGCTGCCCACCGGCGCGGAGCCCGGCGTCGCCGTCGAGGTGGCGTTGCCCGCCGACGTGGTCGACGGCATCGACCCGGTGGCCCGGTCGCTCGGGGTCACCCGCTTCGAGCTGCTGTTCACCGCGCTGCACGCCCTGCTCGGGCGGTACGGCAACCGGGACCTGCCGATCGGGGTGGCGCTGTCCACCCGTACCCCGGACCAGGCCGACCGGATCGGACTGTTCGTCAACGAACTGCCGGTCAGCGTCACGCCGGCCGACGGCACGTTCCGCGCGCACGCCCGCGTCGTCCGGGACCGGCTGCGCGAGGTGTACCGGCACCGGGCCGTGCCGCTGGCCCACGCGGTGCCCGGCCTGCGCCCCGCCCCGGCGCTCACCCCGGTCAGCGTCGGCTACCGGCGACGCGGCGGCGAGCCGACCTTCCCCGGGGTCGCCGCAGAGGTCGACTGGACGCTGTTCGGCGGTGCCGCCCGCAACGCCCTGCACGTGCAGATCGTGGACGCCCCCACCGGCCCCACGGTCAGCCTCCAGCACAGCCCGGCGGCGGTGCCGACCGACGCGGTACGCCGGATCGGGGCGCACCTGCGTACCCTGCTCGCCGCCGCGCTCGCCGACCCGGACCGGCCGGTGGCGGAGCTGCCGGTGCTGCCCGCCGACGAGTTCGACCGGGTCACCCGGCAGTGGAACGACACCGGTCGGGCGTACCCCGCCGGGGCGAGCGTGCCCGCCCTGTTCGCCGCCCGGGTCGCCGCCGACCCGCACGCGCCGGCCGTGGTCGACGACGACCTGACGCTCAGCTACGCCCAGCTCGACGCCGCCGCCGACCGGCTGGCCGGGCTGCTGCGGCAGCGTGGGGTCGGGCCGGGTTCGCTCGTCGCGGTCGCCCTGGACCGGTCCTGGCGGGCGGTGGTCACCCTGCTGGCGGTGCTGCGCTGCCGGGCGGCGTACCTGCCGGTGGACCCGCAGCACCCGCCGGCCCGCCGGGAACTCGTCCTCGCCGACGCCGACCCCGCGCTGGTGGTGACGCCGACGGCGGGCGGGCTGCCCTGGCCCACCCTCGCCCTCGACGGGGTCGACCTGCTCGCCGGGCCGGTGCCGACGCCGGCCGACCCCGCCGGGTCACCGGCCGCCGACGACCTGGCCTACCTGCTCTACACCTCCGGCTCGACCGGCCGGCCCAAGGGCGTCGCGGTACGGCACGGCGCGCTGACCAACCTGCTGCTGGGCGTCCGGGACCTGCTGGGCAGCGGCCCCGCGCACCGGTGGCTGCACCTGACCTCGCTGTCGTTCGACATCTCCACCGTGGAGGTATTCCTGCCGCTGGTCACCGGCGGCCGGGTGGTGGTCGCCTCGACGGTCGGCCCGTTGGACGGCGCGGGCGTGCTGCGGCTGGTCCGCGCCGCCGGGGTGACCCACGCCCAGGCCACCCCCTCGGGCTGGCGGGTGCTGCTGGAGGCCGGCCTCGGCACGCCCGGACCGGACGCCCCCGGGGTCGCGCCGGCCCCGCTGGTCGCCGTCACCGGCGGCGAGGCCCTGCCGCCCGCCCTGGCCCGCGAGTTGCGGGCCCGCACCGCCCGCCTGGTCAACGGGTACGGCCCCACCGAGGCGACGGTGTACGCCACGATGGCCGACATCCCCGCCGACCCCGACGAGGTCACCATCGGACGGCCGCTGCCGAACGTGCGGGCGTACCTGCTGGACGCCACGGGACAGCCGACGCCGATCGGGGTGCCGGGCGAGCTGTACCTGGCCGGTGCCGGACTGGCCGCCGGCTACCGGGGGCGCGACGACCTGACCGCCGAGGTGTTCGTGCCGGACCCGTTCGGGCGGCCCGGACAGCGGCTCTACCGCACCGGTGACCGCTGCCGGTGGCTGCCGGACGGGCGGCTGGACTTCCTCGGCCGCACCGACGACCAGGTCAAGATCCGGGGGCACCGGGTCGAGCTGGGCGAGATCGACGCCCGGCTGCTCGACCATCCGGACGTGGCCGACGCGGCGACGGTGCTGCGGTCCGACGCCGAGGAACCCCGGCTCGTCGCCTACCTGGTGCCCCGCGCCGGTGCCGTCGTCGAGCCGGCCGGGCTGCGCCGGCACCTGGCGGCGAGCCTGCCGCCGGCCGCGCTGCCGACCGACTTCGTGCCGCTCGACCGGCTGCCGTCGAGCCCGAACGGCAAGGTCGACCGGGCCGCCCTGGCCGCCCGGAACCTCACGACCGACCTCACCCGACCGCCGGCCACCGCTCCGATCCAGCCGGGCGACGACCCGACCCAGCCGGGCTGCGACGCGACGCCGGTCGCCGGCACGGCCGGCGACCGGCCTGACCCCACCGTGGTCGCCGGACCGCCCGGCACGCCGGTCGGGGCCGTCCCCCCGGCCGACGACGACCCGGTGGTGGCCCAGTTGCGGACGATCTGGCAGGAGGTGCTGCGGATCCCCGACATCGGCGTGCACGAGGACCTGTTCGACCTGGGTGGCCACTCCCTCACGATCACCCGGATCAGTGGCCGCATCCAGCAACGGCTCGGCGTCGAGGTGCCCCTGGACGCCTTCTTCGACACCCCCACCATCGCCGAGATCGCCGAGATCGTCCGGCCGTCCGTGAAGGAGTGCTGATGGACACCAGCGACACCACCGACCTGCGGGGGCGGCTCGCCGACCTGGTCAGCGAGGCCACCGGGGGCGAGGTCGCGGCCACCGACCTGCTCACCGGCGGTTCGATGGTGGCCCTCGGCGTCGACTCCCTCGGTCTGCTGCGGATGGTCGACGCGATCGAGTCGGAGTACGACGTCGAGGTCGAGCTGAACGGTCCGGGCCGTCCCCTGGACACCCTCGACGACCTGGTCGCGCTGCTGACCGCCGCCGTGCCCGACGACACCCGCTGACCGGGACCGGGTCGGGCCGGCCGGGCGGCGGCGGGCGGGGTGGCGGTCAGACCGTCGCGCCGTCCGGCCGGGCCCGGGGCGGCAGCGGCGGCAGACCGCACGCGGCGGCGAAGCCCTGGGCCTCGATGCCGAGCGCGACGTTGGTCCGCGCGTACTGGTTGGCCAGCGCGATCCACGCGGTCAGCTCGACCAGGCCCGCCGCGCCCAGGTGGGCCAGCAGCCGGGCGGACAGCTCGTCGGTGACCGTCGGCGGGGTCTGCGTCATCGCCTCGGCATACTCCAGCACGTCCCGTTCCGCCGGGGTGAAGACGTCCGACTCGCGCCAGCGGGGCACCTGGCGCGCCTTGGTCAGGTCGAGGCCGTCGTCGTGCGCCTGGAAGTACCCCAGGTCGAGGCAGAAGCCGCAGCCGATCGTGGCGGCCACCGCCATGTGCGCGTACGACTTGAGGTGCCGGTCGCAGGCGTGCCACCGGCGGGACCGCTGGCCGAGGCCGAGGCCGAACCGCAGCACCGGCCGGTGGTGCCACATCACCTCGAGCGGTTCGGGCACGTCGCCGAACATCCTGCGGCTGAACCTCTTCAACACGGCACCGTAGAGGCCGGTGATCTCGGCCCTGGGAACCCGGGTGCTGCTCATGTCGCCTCCTGGTCGGCTGGTCTCGACAGGTAGACGCCGGTCGCCGCCCAGGTGTGACAGGCCGGGTGTGACAGGCCGGGTGTGGACGGGTCAGGGCAGCCAGGAGGCCTCCGCCGACGCCCGGGACGCCGCCTCCTCGTAGGCCGCCACCGCCAGCCACGACTCGGCGAACGCCTGCCCGTCGTCGTCGGTGAGCCGCCCGAAGGCGTCCCGGGGCCGGGACCGGGCCGCCGATCCCATCGCGGCGAGCAGGTGCGCGCCGAGATCCAGGCGGGCCAGCCGCAGCCTCCGCTCCGTCGGGTCGGCCAACGCCTGGATCGCCCGGCCACCCGAGACGACCCGCTCCACCTGTCGGCGCAGCAGCCCCAGGGCGGGATCGCCGAGCCGGGGACGCGGCACGGCCGCATCCGGGAGGCGGTCGTGCGGTGGCACCACCACCGCGCCGTCGCCCGCCCTGAGCTGGCTCGCGTGCAGCCGGTCGTAGCCGAGGTCGACGTGGCCCGCCCAGCTCTGCGGCAGGGTGAGCCCCGGCCCGTCGCCGTCGACCGGCCCCACGGCGAGCGCCTGCACGGTCGCCCGGCGGGTCGGATCGAGGCGGCCCACCAGACGCAGCCGCGCCCCCACCGCCTGCCCGAGCAGGCGCAGGTTGGCCCGGTGCGGCAGGGCGGTGTGCTCGTCGGCGACGGTCAGCGTCAGGACCGCCCCGTCGTCGGTGCCGACCAGGACGGTGTGGTCGTGCCCGCCCAGCACCCTGACAGTCAGGAAGAGCAGGTCGGCACCGGCGGGACGCTCCGGCAGCGGCAGGGCCACCGCGCCGAAGGCCCGCCGGACCTGGTCGGGCAGGGGCTGCGCCCAGAGCCCGGCGAGGGGTTCGTCGGCCCAGCCGACCCCGGCGGCCCGCGCCGCCCGGACCGCACGGCCGGCACCCAACTGCCCCGACTCCGAGGCGGTGCCGCCGGACACCACCAGCCCGGCCCGGGTGAGCTGCCGGTGGCTGAGCCCCGACTCGCCCACCGCCACCGTCGCGTCGCCCGCACCGGCGGCCCGGCCCACGTCCCCCGGGGCGAGATCGGCGACCATCCAGAGTCGACAGTCGCGGTCGGCCAGGTAGGTGACCACCCCGGCGTACCCGGAATCGGCCACCACCGGGGCCGTGCACAGCCCGTACAGGCGCAGGCCGGCCTGCGGGTCGTAGGCCCGCCTGGCGGTGCCCAGCAACGCGCCCAGGTCACCGGCGGGCGCGTCCCCGCGCAGCCGGCGGGACACGGCCAGCAACTCCCGCAGGTCGTCGGTCAGGTCGGCCAGCCGGTGCTGGGGTTCGCCCTCCCGGGCGGCCCGCAGCCCCGCCGCGACCCGGGTGCCGGACGCGGCCGCCCGGTGCAGGCCGTTGGCCCGGGCCTCGTGCACCGCCCGCAGCAGGGCGGTCCGCAGCACCACCCCGCAGCCGACGGTCCCCGCCGCGAGCACCGCCACGCCCACCCGCCACAGCCCGTCGGCGGCGGCCCGCTGCCGCCCGGTGGGCGCGGGGGGCGACCCGGCGGCGTCCGCCACCGCGTCGCCGGCCACCCCGACGGGCGGGTCGGCGACAGCAGCCGGGGCGACGGGCCGACCGGCGGCCGGCGACGCGTCGTCCACCGGGGGCGCGTCGTCCACCGGCACCCCGCCGTCCATCGGTACCCCGTCGTCCACCGGGGCCAGGGCGAGCACCGCCATCCGGTGCAGGCAGTTCGGCGCGAGCAGGCAACTGCACCGGGCGTCGGCGGCCCGGCACACCACCCCGTCGACCGTCACCAGGGTCACCGTGGTCGCCTCGTCGACCCGGACCGTCACCCCGTCGGCTGTGCCGGTGACCGGCCAGCCGCCGGCCCGGACGACCGCGTCGTCGACCTTGCGGCGCAGCCGGGCGGGCAGCGCGTCCAGCGCCTCGGCGAGCACCGGCGCGGTCACCGGCGGCAGGCCGGTCACCGCCGCACCTGCTCCCCGACCCACCGGGCCAGCTCCAGCGGGCTCAACGCGGCCACCGGCATCCCCGCCGCGACCAGTTGGCCCGCCGCCGCCACCGAGTACCGGGGCCGGCCGGCGTCGTCCAGGCTGGCGCAGCCCAGCACCTGACAGCCCGCCTCGACCAACGCCCGGGTCTCGGCCAGCAGACCACCCATCGGGTACCCCTCCTCGAAGTCGCTGATCACCACCACCATCGTCCGCTGCGGAACGGTGACCAGGGACCGGGCGTAGCGCAGCCCGGCCGCGATGTGCGTACCGCCGCCGACGCTGACCTCCAGCAGCAGCGCCAGCGGGTCGTCCACCCGCTCGGTCAGGTCCACCACCTCGGTGGAGAAGGCGACGAAGTGCGTGCTGAGCGCCGGGACGCCGGCCAGCACGGCGGCGGTGAGCGCCGACCAGATCACCGACTCCTCCATCGAGCCGGAGACGTCGACGACGAGCACCAGCCGCCAGTCCACCCCCCGGCGGGCCCGGGTGCGGAACACCGGCCGCTCCGGCACCAGCAGCAACCCGCCCTGCCCGTCACGGCGGGCCGTGGCCAGGTTGGCCCGCAGCGTCCGGGGCAGGTCCAGCGGCCCGCCCGGCCGGTAGGTGGGCCGGGGGGTGGTCAACCCGGTCAGCGCCGGACGCAGCCGGGCGGCCAACTGCCGGGTCAGCTCCGCCACGATCCGGGCCACCAGCGGGCGCAGCCGCGCCACCGTGGACTCCGGCAGCCCACCGGCGAGGGTGAGCACGTCACGGAGCAGCTCGACCGACGGACGAACGGCCGCCGGGTCCAGCTCGGTGGCCGCGTCCAGCCGGCCAGCCTCCACCGCGCGGGCCAGCACCTCCTCGCGTACCCCGGGGCCGAACAGGGCGGACAGTTCCTGCGCCCACTCCCGTACGCCGGGGAAGGACGCCTCCCGGCCGGCGCGACCGGCCGCCTCGGCCGCCGCGCCCTCGCCCCGGCCGGCACCGTACAGCTCGTCGAGGGCGGTGGCGTACCGACGGGCGCGCGGCCCGACCCGGGTCGACTCCCTCCCGAGCACCAGCCGCCACCGGTCCACTGTCGACAGCCCGCCGGCCGGGGCACGCCGGATGGCCGGCCGGGTCGCGTCGGCAGCCGCCAGCGTCTCCGGCGACGGGTCGGCCGGCCCGGCAGCGAGCAGGCCCTGCGCCAGGAGCGCCCGGCGGCCCGCCGCGTCGGCCCGTAGCCGGACCAGCAGGGCGTCCGGGTCGTCGAGCACCGCGACGTCGGCGTCCGGGCCGGCGTCGTCGAGCCGACCCCGGACCACCTCCAGCAGCCGGTCCCGGCCGGCCGGGCTGACCACGTGGAAGCCGGCGCGCAGCGCCGGCAGCCGGGTCAGGAACTCCTCGTCGGGCAGGGTCTCGACCCGCTCCAGGAGCCCGTCGAACACCTCGCCGTTGGCCCGCAGCAGCGGTTCGGCGACGACCAGCAGCCCGGTCAGGTGGCCCTGGAGCTGCTGCCGCCCGGCGGGCGTGGACGCCGTGTCCACCCAGGACGCGACGAGCCGGCCGAAGGCGGCGGGTTCCCGCAGGCCCAGCAGCACCCGGACCGCCCCGGCGGCGGCCGCCATCAGCGGGGTGCCCCGGGCGGCGAGCCGGGCCAGGCAGTCGGCCAGGCGCAGCCCCGCACCGGCGGCGTCGGCCCGCTGGGCGAGCGTGGCCAGCGCCTCGGCGTCGGCCACGTCCTCGGCACCGGCCAGCCCGTCGACCTGGCGGACCGCCGCGCTCTCCAGCGCCTCGGCGACCCGGGCCAGCTCGTCCGGCGGCAGGTCGGCACCGCCCGGCAGGTGGCCCAGCCGCAGCCGGTCGAGCAGCGCCAACGCGGTGACCAGCTCGCCGAGGGTGCCCTCGGCCGGCACGGTGACCGCCACCTCGGCGAGCCGGCGGGCGGCCAGCCCGGTCAGGTCGCACCGGGCGGCGTCCGCCAGGCCGGTGATCACGGCGGCGACGGTCGGGCCGTCCTCGGCGCGTTCCCGCCGTCGCCGCTCCACCAGCGCGCCCTCGGCGGCCTGCCCGAGGGTCACCCCGCGCAGCCCGGCCACCTCGATCGTCGCCTCGGTCCGGGGCGACCACTGCACCCGCCACCTGGTGGTGACCGCGTCCACCCCGCCGACGCCCGCGCCGCCGACCTGTTCGGCGTACGCGACGTCACAGACCAGGAGCCGGTGCAGCGTCACCTCCCGCCGCCGGTCCAGGGCGGAACGCAGCGGGTCCAGCCGCAGCTCCCGGGCCGGATCGCCGGCACCGGGCAGCCGCAGCCCGGCCAGCAGCTCACGGACCGCCGGGGCCAGCCCGGAGCGGGGAGTGCCGGGGGCCAGCACGCCGCGCCGGTCCCCGACGAGCACGTGTTCCATCGCGTGCGCCACCGCCCGGCCCCGGCCGAGCACCTCGCCGTGGGCCAGCACGCTCTGGATCGCCTCGACCAGTTCGCCCCGGCCCGGCGCGGGCAGGCCGCGCAGCCGGGCCAGGTCGAGCGCGAGCCGGACGGTCTCCCGGGCCTCCCCCGGGCCGGCCGGGTGACCGGCCCGGCGGATCGCCGCGCAGACCGCCACCACGGCGTCCGTCGTCGCCGACTCGACCGCGACCGGGTCGCCGTCGGCGGTGAGCACCGACTGCTGCCACTGCGGGTCGCGGATGCCGGCGGGATAGCCCGACCGGGCGTCCAGCAGCCCGAACGTGTACGGCACCAGCGAGGTCACCACCGTCGGCGTGCCGGCCGGGTCGGCCGGGGGCGGGTCCTCCCGCCCGGTCAGCAGCGCTGGGGCCTCCTCACTGACCAGCAGCGCCGGGGCGTGGAACGCGCCGACCAGGGCGGCGACCCGCCGCTGCCCCGCCTCGGCCAGGCAGTGCCGCATCCGGGCCTCGCGGCGCAGGTCGAGGGGGGACACCCCGGGCCCGCGTTCGGCGTCGGCGCGCAGCGCCCAACCGACCGCGAGCGCCGCGCGGCGTACCGCCTCCGGGTCGGCGCCCGGGGCGCGGGCCTCGACCGTGCGGTCCCACAGGTCCTCGTCGGCCCGCCCGCTGCCGGCGGCACGCAGCGCGTCGGCGAACGACAGGCCCGGCGGCGGGGCGGCACCCGGCTCCCGCTGCCGCCAGGCCGGGTCGGCCAGCGGCAGGTCACACGGTACGACCGGAACCCCGTTGCGGGCCGCCCAGCGCACCGCGACCAGCTCCGGGGAGAAGTCGGCGAACGGGTAGAACGCCGGCCCGCCGCCGTCGCCGAGGACCCCGGCCAGCGCCACCGGGGCGGTGGTGGCCGGGTCGGCGAGCCACGGCAGCCACCGCCCCAGCTCCGGCGGGAGTTCCAGGAGCAGCACCTCCGGCCGGTATCCGGCCAGCAGCCGGGGCAGGGCCACCGCCAGCGCGGGCGAGTGGTGCCGTACCCCGATCAGGTACGGCCGGCGGTGCCCGGCCAGCGCGGCGACCGCGACCGTGGGGTCGACCGCCGCCGGCCCCCCGGCGGGCACGGTGGGGTCAGTCGGTGAGGACATCGCGCAGTTCCCACAGCCGCCGCCACAGTCGTGCGCCGTCCTCGGCCCGCCGCCGGACCGCGCCGTCCCAGTAGCCGAGCAGCTTGGCCCCGTCGGCCGGGTCGTCCTTGCGGACCACGCCGAGCAGGTGGCCGGGCAGCAGCGACACCACGTCCCGGTCGCCGGGGAAGTAGGCCGCCGCCAGCGCCAGCGACGACGCGACCGCCACCGCCTCGGCGGTGCTCATCACGGTGGACGGCCGCTCCACCTCCCAGCCCTCGACCGACTGCCCGGCCCGCAGGTCACGGAACGCGGTGACCAGCGCCTCCAGCACGGCGTCGTCGACGGCGAACGGGGCGTGCACCCGCTCCAGCGTGGCGCGGGCCTGCCGCTGCACCAGGGCGATCTCCTGGGCCAGGTCGCCGATCGGGCCGACGGTCTCGAAGTTGAACCGGCGCTTGAGCGCCGCCGACATCTCCGACACCCCCCGGTCGCGCAGGTTGGCCGTCGCGATCAGGGTGAACCCGGGTGCGGCGGGGACGGTGGCGTCGGCGGTGCCGGACAACTCCGGCACCGCGATCCGCCGGTCGGACAGGATGGACACCAGGGCGTCCTGGACCTCCGGCAGGCAGCGGGTGATCTCCTCCACCCGGGCCACCGCGCCGGTGCGCATCGCGGACAGGATCGGCGAGGGCACCAGCGCGGCGGCGCTCGGCCCGTGCGCGAGCAGCAGCGCGTAGTTCCAGCCGTAGCGGAGCTGGTCCTCCGTGGTGCCGGCGGTGCCCTGCACGACCAGTTCGCTGCTGCCGCAGATCGCGGCGGACAGCAGCTCCGACAGCATCGACTTCGCGGTGCCCGGTTCGCCGACGAGCAGCAGGCCCCGCTCCCCGGCGAGGGTGACGACGCAGCGTTCGACGAGCGCCCGTTCCCCGACGAACTTCGCCGTCACGGTCAGCGTGCGGGGCAGGTCGTCGCGGCGGGCCTGCCGGGGCAGCTCCAGCGCGACGCCGCCGCTGCCGACGATGAACGTGACGACCGCGCGCGGGGTCAACCGCCAGCCCGGCGGCCGGGGTCCGTCGTCGTACGCGGCGAGGAACGCCAGTTCGGCGGCGTGGGCGTGCTCGGCGGGCTGGACCTGCCGGGCCGGCGGGGTGGTCGTGGTGGTCATCGGCGCCTTTCCGTAACGAGATCGTCGAAGCGGGGTGCGTCGCCGTCGCACAGCCGGGCCCAGGCGAGCGCGAACAGCCGGGGCGGGGGGGCCACCGGGGAGACGATGCCCAGGGCGGTCACCCCGCCCTCGCCCCCGATCAGCAGCGGGAGCTTCCACCGTTCCAGCGGCAGCAGCGGCGCCTTGAGCGCCAACCAGCCGCCGGGCAGGAACAGCGACCGCCCGGCCCGGGGCCGCTTCGCCGCCACCACGTGCCCGGTCGCGGCCAGCTCGGCGCGGGCGGCCTTGAGCCGGGCCGGCTTCCAGCCGGTCCACCGGGCCACGTTGCGGTCGGTCGGGTCGGGCAGGGCGAGCAGTTGCAGGTACAGCGCCGCGGCGTCGACGCCCAGCCCGAGCGTGGTGGCGACCGTGGTGACCAGGTCGGCGGCGGAGCGGGTCGGGTCCTGCGCGAAGCCGTCGTCCATCGCGGGGACGACGTGCGACACCACCTCGGTGAGCTGCCCGCCGAGCAGCGCCCGCAGGGCGGCGAGCAGTTGCTCGTTGACGTGGTCGAGGCGGGCCCGCAGCACGGCCAGCGCCGGATCGTCCATTCCGGACAGCCGGGACGGGTACAGCCGGACCCGGTGCCAGCGGTCGGTCGGTGGGATCAGCACCGGGCCGACCTCGGTGCCGGCCGGGCCGGTCGTCACCGGCAGGCCGAACGCGGCGGTGAACGCCGACAGCCTGGCGTCGTCGACGTGCCCGATGAAGAGGGTGAAGTCGGGGTCCGCCAGCCGCTGCCGGGCCAGGTCGGCGGCGACCGGCAGCGCCGCCCGGATCGGGTCGTCGACGGCCAGGTGGTACGCCAGCCACGGCAGCGTCCTGGTCAGCGCGATCAGCGCGTCATCGTCGTCGATGCCGGTGTCGGGCCCGGCCAGCCACCGGCCGGTGGCCGCGTTGGCGACCCAGTGGAGCACCGTCGAGGCCGGCAGCGGGCTGGTCACCTCGGCCCGGTCCACCCCGACGATCAGCTCGTCGGGCACGGGTCGCCGTGGCCCGTGCCGCCGCACCCACTCCTCGACGATCAGGTCCTGCCGGGGCCCGTCGACCCACAGCCGCGCCGGGTCCTCGGGGATCAGTCGCCCGAGCAGGTTGGCGAAGGCCTGCCGGCCGCGACCGCCGGTGCCCCAGAACCGGGCCGCCGCGGCGGGGGCCGCCGGGTCGGGCAGTTCCAGCAGGGTCAGCAGTTCGGCGGGGGCCCGCTCCCATACGAGCCGGGGCAGGCCCGCCAGCAGCAGCACCGCCTCGGCGTGGCTCATGCCCGCCGCCTCGGACAGGGTGCGGGCCCACTCGGGCTGCCACTCCAGCGGCTCGTTGGTCCGGGCGAGCCGGACGAACTCGTCGATCCGCTGCGGCGTGACGTCACCGGTCGGCAGGATCTCCTCCTCGGTGATCCGGAAGCCGGGCACCGCCGAGAACCGTCCGGTCGGCGTCCAGTCGAGCACGTCGACCTCCCGGTCGTCGGTGTCGACGGCGAGCACCAGCAGCCGCCGGTCGCCCACGGTCAGCACCTGCCCCCGGGCCTGGTCGACCGGCTGGTGGGCGTCGGCGACCAGGGTGGCCCGCCGCAGCCGGCTGCCCGGGGCGAGGAGCCCGGAGCGGGCGCACACCTCCAGCATCGTCAGCAGCGCCTCGCGGACCTCGGACAGGCAGATCGGGGCCACCGCCCGGTACATCGCGGCCGGCAGCACCCCCAGCAGGTCGAACCAGTCGAGGTCACCGTCGAGCTGGCCCCGGGCGTCAGCCGTCGGGTCGGGGCCGGTGAGCGCGGCACCCGCGCGGGCGATCAGCCGCAGCGAGCTGTCCTCGGCGGCGTAGCAGTACTGGATCAGCCCGGCGAGCCCCTCGGAGAGCAGCCGGTCGACCGCCGGCGACCCGGCCGGGGCCTCCTGCGCCGGCAGGGCGTTGTCCTGCTCGCCGTCGAGCACGGCGGCCAGCGTCCGCAGCCGCGCCACCTGCTCGGCGGCGCGGGTGACGAGCCCGGCGACCCCGGCGACGAGGGCGGGCGCGGTGAGCTGCGGCAGGTGCCGGCCGACCAGGGCAGGCACCTGGGCGGCGTCCAGCCCGGCCGCCTCGGCCAGCAGGGCGCCGGCCTGCGCGTCGGTGACGCCGCGCAGCGCCGCCGAGCCGGCCTCGTCGCGGGGCCGCAGGAAGTGCCAGTACTCCGCCGGTGGCACCAGCCGGCTGCCGGCGGCGAACGCGGACCGCTCCCCGCCGGACGGGTAGCGCCCGAGCAGGAAGCCGTCCTCGGCGCAGATCAGCAGCTCGCCGTTGGCGCCCCGGCCCCCGTGCAGCAGCCCGAAGGTGGTGTCCGCGCCGGGGAACCGCACCGCCGCCGCGAGCCTGCCGTCGGCGACACCCGCCGGCAGGGCGAAGGACCACCCGTTCACGGCCTCGCCGGACCAGCCGCCGTCCGCCGCGCGGCGGACCCGCCAGCCGGCCAGCCCGTCGGCGCGACCCAGCGGGCTGTCGGAGGACTCGGTGGGGCGCAGCCAGGACGTGCCGGCGTCGAGGGGTCGACCGTCGACGGTGCCGTCCTCGAAGAACGTCGGCCGGGAGAACCGGCCGGCCTCGCCCGTCGCGGGGTCGTACTCCCGCCAGCCCAGCGGGTGGTCGGCGGCGCGCACCCAGTAGGTGTCGCCGTCGCTGATCACCCGGCTGCCGGTCCGCTCGGCCCGGTCACCGACCCGCAGCGGACGCCGTCCCATGGTGCGCCCGCCGCCGGGCAGCGGCAGCGACAGCTGGGGGTAGGTGGTGAAGGCGTCGTCGGCGAGGGTGAAGACGTCGTCCGGGGTGCCGCTCCAGTAGGCGGCCCGGTCCCGGCCCCGGTCCCAGCAGACCAGCAGTTGCCCGTCGACGTGGCGCAGCACCAGCCGCCAGCGGTAGCGGTTCTCCCCGGCCGGGATGCGCATCAGGTGTTCCTGCTCCACCCCGTCCGGCCCGATGACCGTCACCAGGTCGCCGGTGAGCAGCAGCAGGTTCGGCCACTGGCCGGTGAGCTGGACGTCCGCCGTGGACTCGGCGAGCCGTTCGGCGGCGGCGTCCAGGGCGGGCCAGCCGTACTCGTCGAGCAGGCCGGAGCGCAGGGTACGGCCGAGGACCGGGCCGAGGTCGTGGTCGACGAGTCGGCGTACCGCGTCGGGGTTGACGGCGAAGCCGGTCGGGCAGGCGACGGTGCCGACCCGGTCGAGGTGCTGGTCGAGCGTCGGCAACCCCTGTCGCCCGACGGCGTCGGCGAGGGTGTCCAGCCAGCTACGCAGGGCGGTCCGCAGGCCGGGCACCGCGACGATCTCCCGTACCCGGGGCGTCGGGTCGTGCTGGTCCCGCCGGCCGGTGCGCAGTCGCCGTTCGACGCCCTCGACCAGCACCGGCAGGAACCGGGCGTCGGCGGCGACGGCGACCAGGTCACGCCGGCCGCCGGTGTCGTCGGAGAACCAGTTGTCCAGCCGGTGCCGGACGTCGCCGGCCGGGTCCGCGACGGGCACCCCCAGCGCCAGGCAGGTGTCGAGCAGGTCGAGGTCCACGGCGTCGTGGTCGCGGCAGAGCGCGACCGGCACCCCGTCGGCCTTGAGCCGTCCCGCCATCCGCTCCACCAGGGCCAGCAGCCCGGGGTGCCGCTTGCGGACCCGCCACGAGCGGCGTTCCCGGTGCTCGTCGAAGCGGCGCAGCCAGCCGGCGGGCCCGTCGGGCGACTCGGCCTCGGCGGGGACACCGCCTGCCGGCCCGGTCAGCGCGCGGGTGGCGTCGGCCTCCTCCAGCACCGCCAGCCAGACGTCGTCGCCGCAGTTGCGGGGGGTGAGCCCGAGCAGCCGGCCGCGCAGCGCGGGGTCGGCCGTGGCGAGCCGGGCCAGCGGCTGCCGGTAGGCGGTCCAGAACGCCTCGGGGGCCCGGTGCAGGGCCGGCGCGGCCAGCAGCTCGCCGAGCACCCGCTCGTCCTCGGCGGCCGGGTCGAGGCCGGCGGCGCGGGCCAGCCGACGCAGGTCGGTGTGCATCGCCGCGTACGGCGGCAGGCCGCCCAGGGTGCGCTCCACGCACAGCCGCAGGAACATCGCGTACGCGTCGGCGGGCGTACGCCGGGCCGCCAGGTCCCGGGCGTGGCCGGAGAGCGCCTTCGCGGTCAACGCCCCGGCCAGCGCGAACTCCAGGAACACGGCGTGCTGGCGGTCCTCGTCGATGGTCAGGGCGTAGGCGCGTTCGGCGTCGCGGGCCTTGCCGAACATGGTCGCCGCGTGGGTGACGCTGTCGGCGGCGAGGAACGCCCGGCCGGCCTCCTCGTAGAACGTCGGCAGGAAGTGCGGCACCGACCGGGCCAGCCGCTCGCCGAGGGCGTTGAAGCCGTCCTTGGCCGGGCCGACCCGGGACCGTGCCGTGCGGGCCAGCCGCTCGATCTCCTTGACCAGGGCGAGCGCGTGGTGGCCGTTGGCGGGGTCGTTGACCAGCGCCCAGGCGGGGAAGCCGAGCGCCTGCTGGCGGACCACGCCGACCGGGGTCACCCGCTGCGGCCGGTCGAAGCCCAGGAACTCCATGGACAGGTCCTCGGCCTCGCCCAGCGCGTCGCTGACCAGCCGGACCACGGTCCGTCCGGCGAGGACGGGGTGGGTGTACCGGCGGGCGGTCAGGGTGTCGGTGGTGTCGTCCTTGGCCACCACCGTGCCGACGGGCAGCACCGCTCCCGCCTCCAACAGGTCCGTCGCGTCGATGCTCACCGGTCCTCCTCCTGCTCTGCTGCCACGACCCGGCCGGCGTACAGCGCGGCGGCCATCCGGGTTCCCTCCGACCAGGCCACCGGGCCGACCTCCCCCAGCGGCAGGGCGGTGCCGTGCCGGTCGGTGAAGACGAGGTCACCGGTCTCGGTCTCGTAGTACGGGTCGTCCGCGCCGACCCAGGAGCGGGCCTCGACGGTGACGCCGTTCTCGACGATCCGGCAGACCGCGTTGCCGCCGCGGACCGGGTAGCCGAGCGACGTCGCGCGGGCGGTCAGGTGACGGAGCTGGTCGTACCGGCCGCCGGCGTAGCCGCCGTAGCGGGTCGCCGTCGCGTCGACCTCCGCGCCCCGGACCCAGGTCTGCCGGAACAGCTGGTCGACGGACTGTCGCACCTGGAGTTCGGCGGCGAACTCCCGCAGGTCGTCGAGGTCGTCGAGGGTGACCGGGTGGGGGATGACGACCCGGTCGGCGCTGCGGCGGACGCTGTCGCCGTCGAGGTCGACCAGTCCGACCTGGCCGTCGCCCACCTCGCGGAGCAGGCCCACGCCGTCGGGGTCGCGCCGGCCGTCGTCGTCGAGCACCGCGACGACGAGGTCGGTGAGCGCGCCGCGCCACGACTCGTCCGGCCACACCTCGGTCAGGACCGCGACCGGCACCGGCAGCGACCGCACCATCCAGCGTTCGATGTCGGTGCGGCACTGGGTCTCGTGCCGGGTCAGCCACTCGGTGAGCTGCCGCAGCCCCACCACGGTCGGATCGTCGCGCAGGGACGCCGGCACGGAACGCAGTTCCCGCCCCTTGGCGTTCCGGGCGACGACGTCGCCGTCGCGGAGAGTGACCTGGTAGCCACCCGACACCTCTGACCATCCCATGTGGACACCCCACGTCTCGACGGAAGAAGACACCGGAGGCTAGCCCACCCGGGCGACAAAGTCGGGTGGTCGTCCCGCCACCCGGTGACGGCCCGGCGGCGACACGACCATCTCACTGTCGGTGACCATCGATGGGTGTACCGGGAACCGCCTGACGGGCGACGCCCGCCGTCCGTCCGGCAGCACCGCGCCGCACCCGTGCCCGGCAAGGCTTCGCGGACCGGGTCCGCCGGCGACCGGCGGGCCGCCCCGGGGACGCGACGCCCGCCCGGGGTACGACCCCGGCCCGGTGTGGGGCGGTGGAGCACAGTCGGCGGCTCACCGCCAGTGATGATTCTTACTCCGGGCCCGCCGCCGACAGCTCTGTGACCGGCGGGGCCGCTGGGGCGGCTGCGACCACTCCAAGTCAGGACATCGGGGTGGCAACCTCGCGTCCGGGCTGCCACGACTCCGAAAACTGACCGAACGGACGGTGACGCACCGTAGCCTTTCTGCGCCCGGACGGCTGTTCGACGGACAGCCGAGGGTGCGGCCGGATCGGCACTCTGGGGTCATCCCCGTTCACCTTCCGTGAGGGCCACCGACCATGTCGCAGCTCCTGCCCGCCGCCCGGGCCGACGTCCCGACCAGCGCACCCGCCTCCCCCGTCGCCCCGCCGGAGCCGGCCGTCGCCGCCGCCAGCGGCCCCGGGGCGCGTACCGCCGTGGTGGGCCTCGGCTACGTGGGCCTGCCGACCAGCCTGGCCCTGGTCGCCGGCGGCGCCCGGGTGACCGGGGTGGACATCTCCCCGGACCGGCTCGACGACATCCGGGCCGACCGGGTCGACCTGCTCGACGACGACCGGGAGCGGCTCCGCGCGACGCTGCGGGCCGCCGACCCGGCGCTGCGCCTCACCACCGCGGTCGCCGAGATCGCCGACGCCGACACCGTGCTGATCTGCGTGCCCACCCCGGTGGACCGGCACCTCGCCCCCGACCTCACCGCGCTGCGGGCCGCCTGCGCGGCGGTGGTCGCCCACGCCCGCCCCGGCCAGACCATCGTGCTCACCTCCACCAGCTACGTCGGCACCACCCGCGAGCTGCTGGTCGCGCCGCTGGCCGCCCGGGGCCTGCGGGTCGGGCAGGAGGTCTTCGTGGCGTTCGCCCCGGAACGGGTCGACCCCGGCAACGACAGGCACCGCCAGGAACTCACCCCCCGGGTGGTCGGCGGCACCACCGGCGAGTGCACCGCGCGGGCCGCCGCCGCGCTGGCCCGGATCACCCCGCTGGTGCACCGGCTCGGCTCCCCCGAGGCCGCCGAGATGACCAAGCTGCTGGAGAACACCTTCCGGGCGGTGAACATCGCCCTGGCCAACGAGTTCGCCGACCTCTGCCGGGACCTGCACCTGGACGTCACCGAGGTGATCGACGGGGCGGACACCAAGCCGTACGGGTTCATGGCCTTCCAGCCGGGCCCGGGGGTGGGCGGGCACTGCATCCCGTGCGACCCGCACTACCTGCTGTGGCAGGTCCGTGGCCAGCGCCGCGAGGCACCCCTGATCGAGACCGCGATGCGGGGGATCGCCGCCCGCCCCCGGCGGGTCGTCGACCGGATCCGGGAACTGCTCGCCGGGGCCGGCCGCCCACTGCTCGGCGCACGGGTGCTGCTCGCCGGGGTCACCTACAAGCCCGGGGTGGCCGACGTCCGGGAGTCCCCGGCGCTGGAGATCATCGGTGAGCTGGTCCGGGCCGGCGCGGAGATCGGCTTCGTCGACGACCTCGTCGACAGGGTCCGTACCCCCGACGGCCAGACCCTGCACCGGGTCGCCGACCCGGCCGCCCGGGAGTGGGACCTGGTGGTCGTGCACACCCGCCAGTCCGGCCTGGACGAGGCGTGGCTGCGCGGGCAGCCGATGGTGCTCGACGCCACCTACCGGCTGGCCGGGCTGCCCCGGCGGGAGGTCGTCTGAGATGCCGGTGACCGCCCCCGTCCGGCGCGGCCTGCGCCGGCTGCTCACCGTGTTCGCGCTGCTACCGCTGATCGTGCTGCTGGCCCGCCAGTTGCCCAAGCTGCCGTACGCCCCGCTGTTGGCGTTCTACGGCTTCGCCGTGCTCACCGCCACCGTCGCCGTGTTCTACCTGGCCTACGCCCGCTACGTCGACCCCGCCGAGGCCCCGGCGCAGCACCGGCACGCCGCCGGGTTCCCGCCGCTGCCGCCGTCCCCGACGGTCAGCCTGCTGGTGGCGGTGAAGGACGAGGCCGACGGCATCGAGGCGTGCGTCAGGTCGATGACCGGCAGCTTGCACCGCCCGTTGCAGGTGATCGTGGTCGACGACGGGTCCACCGACGGCACCGCCGAGGTGCTCGACCGGCTCGCCGCCGAACTCCCGGTCACCGTGCTGCACCTGCCCCGCAACGTGGGCAAGAAGCGGGCCCTGGTGCACGCTGCCCGGCACGCCACCGGCGAGGTGCTCGCCTTCACCGACTCCGACTGCGTGCTCGCCCCCGACGCGGTGGGACGTTGCGTCGAGGCGCTGCTGCGTCGAGGCGACCTCGGCGCGGTCAGCGGCCACGCCCGCGCGCTCAACCCCGACGAGTCGCTGCTCAGCCGGGTGCAGGACGTCTGGTACGAGGGCCAGTTCCGGGTCTCCAAGGCGGCCGAGGCGTCGTTCGGGGCGGTCACCTGCGTCTCCGGCCCGCTGGCGGTGTTCCGGCGGGAGGCGGTGCTCAACTACCTGCCCGCCTGGGCGGCCGACCGGTTCCTCGGCGGCGAGTTCCGGTTCGCCACCGACCGGCAGCTCACCGGCTACGTGCTGGGGCAGCGCTGGATCGGCGACCGGCTCAAGCGGCGCTTCGCCGACTCGCCGTTCGTCCGCGACGAGGACCATCCGCCGCGCGCCTGGCGGGTCGGCTACGTCCGCTCGGCGAAGGTGTGGACCACCGTGCCGGCCCGGTTGCGGCCGTTCCTGCGCCAGCAGACCCGCTGGAAGAAGAGCTACGTGCGGAACCTGTTCTTCACCGGCACGTTCATGTGGCGGCGGGGGCCCGGCCCGGCCGCGCTCTACTACGGACACGCGCTGTGGGTGGCGCTGGCCCCGGCGATGGCCTTCTCCCACCTGGTGTGGGCGCCGTTGCGCGGCTGGTGGGCGGTGCCGCTGCTCTACCTGTGCGGGGTGCTGCTCAAGGGCACCGCGTGGGGGCTGGCCTACCGGCTGGACAACCCGGGCGACCCGCGCTGGGCGTACCGGCCGTTGATGAGCGTGCTCTCCGCGACCGTGCTGTCCTGGCTGCTGCCCTGGTCGGTGGGGACAATCCGGCGCGGCGTGTGGTCCCGGAGCACGGTGTGAACGCCGGGCGGCGGCTGCTGACCCGGCTGGCCCGGGTGGCGCTCACCCTCGCCGGGGCGGGGGCGCTGGTGCTGCTCTACGCGGTGGTGTTCACCCGGGGCGGGGTGCTCCGGTGAGCCGGCTCTGGCCACGCGCGCTCGGCGGGCTGCTGTCGCTGGGCACCCTGCTGGTGGTGGCGACGCCGTTCGGGGTGTCCTGGTACCTCGACGACCTGCGCCGCCACGTCAGCGGGCAGCACGACACCCCGGTCACCCGGGTCGACCCGGCCGACCTGCGCCGCTTCACCGAGACGGCCGGGCGGCTACCGGACCGGGCCGCGCCGGTGGTGGTCGCGTACCACGACATCCGGCCGCACGGCGACGACCCGGCGGCGACCGAGCCGACCGGCCGGGAGCACTACGTGGTCACCCCGGAGGCGTTCGACGCCCAGCTCACCGCGCTGCGCACCGCCGGCTACCGGACGATCTCCTCGGCCCAGTACGTCGACTACCTGCGCGGCGGCGAGGTGCCCGCCCGGTCGGTCTATCTCACCTTCGACGACGGCACCCGGGGGCTGTGGTCGTACGCCGACCCGATCCTGGAACGGCACCGGATGGTGGCCGCCTCCTACCTGATCACCGGGCAGGTGGGCACCCACCGGCCGTACTACCTGAGCTGGGCGGAGATCGACCGGATGAGCCGCTCCGGCCGGTGGGACTTCCAGGCGCACACGCACGACCTGCACACCCGGGTGCAGACCGCGCCGGGGCGGCTCGGCTCCCCGCTGACCCACAGGCGGTGGGAGCCGGACACCGGCGCGCAGGAGAGCCTGGCCGCCTACCGGCAGCGGTTGACCGCCGACCTCGACGCGATGTTCGCCGCGTTCACCGCCCACCGGCTGCCCCGCCCGCAGTTGTTCGCGTACCCGTTCTCCGAGATCGGCGACGCGACGACCGACCCGGAGGCGGCCGCGTTCAGCCGCGACCTGATCGCCGCGCGGTTCGTCGCCGCGCTGACCAACAAGTCGCTCGCCCCGCAACCGAGCAGCCGCCGGTCGGCGGCCGACGGGCAGGTCGAGCGGGCCGAGGTGTACGCCCGGACCAGCGCCGCCGAACTGGTCAGCGCGGTCGTCGAACGCACCGCCCTGCCCGCCGTGGTGGCCGACCCGTTCGCCCGCGCCTGGGACTGGCGGGACCAGCACGGCGAGCCGATGACCGAGCTGTCCCCGCTGACCGGTGGCCGGTTCCCCGCCGACAGCCCACGCCGTGCCTACGGCGCCCTGCTCGCGTACGCCAGCGCCGACTGGACCGGCTACACCGCCGACGCCACGGTGCGCGGTCTGCGCACCGACGGCGGCACGGTGACCCTGCTGGTCGGGGTGAACGGCGACGCCACCGTCTCGGTCCGGGTGACCCACGGCCGGGTGGCGGTGCTGCGCGCCGGACGGGTGGTCGCCGAGGCCGCCGTGGACCCGGCCGCCACCCACCGGGTCACGGTCACCGTGCGCGACGGCGTGACGGTGGCCCGGGTCGACGGCGGCCCGGCCCTGCGGGTGTCCACCCCCACCGGGCCGGGGGCCACCGGCGGGTTGGCCGTGGCGATCGACGACACCGAGGGAGACGCCCACCCGTCGGTCGCCCGCCTGGCGGTGACCACCGCCGGGTGAACGGCGGTCACTCCCGCCAGCCGGCCAGCTCGACGCCCTTGCCGAGCTCGACCCGGAACCCGAGGGTGATGTCGCCGCCCTCCCCCGGCCCGAGCCGCAGCCGCCAGGTCAGCTCGCCCAGCTCGGTGCGCTCGTCCGGCGGCGGGACGACGGTGGCCTCCCGGACGGTCACCGCCTCGTCGCGGGAGACCGGTAGCTGGTCGCGGACCTCCACCGTCGCCGGCCGGGGGGTGTGGTTGGCCACGCTGATCCGGTACTCCACGTCCCGCCGCCGGGTGGAGCCGAGCGCGGCCCGGGTGTCGGAGCGCCGGGTCAGCTCGCGTTCCACCCGGACCCGGTCGTCCACCCCGAGCGCCACCTCGGTCTCCTCGCCGGGCGCCCAGGTCGGCAGCTTGGTGGTGGCGACGAAGTCGGCGTCGTGGAACACCGCCGCCGGGCCGGGCAGCAGGGTGTGCGTGGAGGTGTTGCGGACCGTCGCCCGCAGGTGCGCCTCGGCGGCCCGCAGCGGCACGGTCACGTGGTCGAGGCGGACCGGCAGGTCCAGCACGGCGATGACGGCCCGGTAGGCGCTGCCGTCGGCGGGCACCGCCACCGGGCGGGCCGGCCGGTAGGTCGCGGCGGTGACACCCTGCTCGACCTCGGCGACGCTGTCGCGCACCAACGGGCGCGGCTCACCAGCACGGGCCGCCCCACCGCCGCCGGCCGGGGCCACGCCGGGCGCGGGCGGTGGCGGCGCACCGAAGCTCGCCGCCGCCCGCGCCACCGGCACCGGCCGGACCCGGTCGAGGTACCAGGGCGACAACTCCGGTACGCCGGCGGCCGCCGCCGGGCGGGCGGTGGAGAGCTGCAGCGCGCACTCCGGCCAGTCCTCGCCGGTGTCCTGGGTGACCAGGGCGGACCAGGTGACCGTCATGGCGTCCCCGACCAGCCGCAGGTCGTACGAGGACTGCCAGCGGGCCCCGTCGACCAGGTAGGTCAGCTCCAGGTCCACGGTGGTGTCCTCGGCGTCCACGGCGACCGTCACGTCGGCGGCCAGCCGGTCGGGTGCCCGTTTGCCGCCCGCGTCGGCCACCTGCCGCTGCACGGCCGACAGTTCCTCCGTCAGGTCGGCGCGTCGCCGGGCCAACCCGCGTCGGCGGCGGTGGGAGTCGGTGAGCTGGGCGGCGACCGCGTCGGCGAAGGACGTCACGTCGGCCGGGGCGGCGTCACCGGCGGCCAACGTGCGGGCGTACGTGCCGCCGGCCCGGTTGGCCAGCCGGGTGAGGAACTGTTGCCGTTGCGTTTCGACCTCGGCGGCGTCGTCGATCTCGGCGAGTTCGTCGGCCAGTTCCCGGGCCCGCCGGGTGAGCGCGTCGACCTGGGCGTCGGTGCTGCGGGCCTGCCGCCAGGTGCTCACCTCCACGCCGAGGACGGTGGCCGCGCCCCCGCCCCCGGTTCGCAGCGAGTCCCGGCGCAGCCGCAACGGCAGCGGGGCGATCCGGAGCCGGTGCTCACCGGCGGCCAGCCGGATGCTCGCCCGGCGGGTGACCCGGGCCCGGTCCGGATACACGGTGACGGCGACCACGGGTGCTTCGATCTCCACAGCGTCCACGGCGGCGAGGGTAGCCGGGGCGCGCACGCCGACCGGAACGACGGGTGGGCCGGCTACGCCGGTGGCAGGCAGACGATGTCGAGGCGGCGCGGGCCGTGCACGCCCTCCACCCGGCTCAGCTCGATGTCGCTGGTCGCGGAGGGCCCGGAGATCATCGTGACGGGGCGGGTCGGGTCGGGCAGGGCGCGGACCAGGTCGGGCACGTCGGCCACGATCTGCGCGGCCCGGACCACGCAGACGTGGTGGTCGGGGACCAGGGTGAGCAGCCGGCGGCCCTGCGCCGGGCCCCCGTCGAGGACCAGGGTGCCGGTCTCGGCGACGGCGAGGGCGCAGCCGGTGAGCACGGCCAGGCCGGGCGCGTCCAGTTCGGTGGCGGTGAGCGTGTCACCGGGCAGCGTGGGCGGGCCCAGCCGGGCGGTCCACTGCGGCGGCGTCCCGGCCGGCAGCACCACGGCGGTGGCCCCGGCGAGCAGGGTGGCGAGCAGGTCGGGCAGCTCCGCCGGGGTGCAGGGGTGCACCCCGGCGCGGTAGTCACCGGCGCGGGCGGCGAAGAGCGCGCTCAGCTCAGCGGTCATGGGTCCGACGCCACCAGTCGCGGAAGGACTCCCCGGCCGGCAGCGGGGCGTCGCGGTGCGCCGTCCAGGCCGACAGCGGCCACGGTGCCCGGCGCAGCCGCCCGCCGTGCCGCCGGGTCAGCACCCGCAGCGGCCGGCCGCCGGAGCGGGCCGTGCGCAGCGCCGCCCGCCACCGCCGGCGGTCGCGCATCGTCCAGGCGAGCCACGCCATCGCCGCGCGTTCGGCTGCCGGCTTCGGCCCCGTCTGACGCAGGTGCACCAGGATCGCCGGAATGTCGATCTTGACGGGGCAGACGTCGTAGCAGGCTCCGCAGAGCGTCGAGGCGTACGGCAGGGTCGCGTTGTGGCCGGCGTCCTGCCCGGTGAGCTGGGGCGACAGGATCGCGCCGATCGGTCCGGGATAGACCGAGCCGTAGGCGTGGCCGCCGACCCGCTCGTACACCGGGCACACGTTCAGGCAGGCCGAGCAGCGGATGCAGCGTAACGCCGCCCGCCCCACCGGGTCCGCCGCGATCCGGCGGCGACCGTTGTCCAGCAGCACGACGTGCAGCCGGCGCGGCCCGTCGCCTGGGGTCACCCCGGTGACGATCGAGGTGTACGGGTTCATCCGTTCGCCGGTCGACGAGCGCGGCAGCAACCGCAGGAAGTCACCGAGGTCGGTGAACCGGGGCAGCAGCTTCTCGACCCCGACCACGGCGATCAGGGTGTCCGGCAGGGTCAGGCACATCCGCCCGTTGCCCTCGGACTCGACGACCACCAGGGAGCCGGTCTCCGCCACCGCGAAGTTGGCCCCGCAGACGGCGACCCGGGCCGACAGGAACGTCCGCCGCAGGTACTCCCGGGCGGCGCCGGCCAGCACCGCCGGGTCGTCCGAGTCGGCGCTGAAGCCGGGCATCCGGCGGGCGAACAGCTCGCGGATCTGCCCCCGGTGGTAGTGGATCGCCGGCACCAGGATGTGCGACGGGGTGTCGTCGGCGAGCTGCACGATCAGTTCGGCCAGGTCGGTCTCCACCGCCGTGACACCCGCCGCGGCGAGCGCCTCGTTGAGGCCGATCTCCTGGGTCGCCATCGACTTGACCTTCACCACCCGGTCGACGCCCCGCGCCCGGACCAGCTCGGTGACCAGCGCGTTGGCGGCGGCGGCGTCCGCGGCGTGGTGCACGCTCGCCCCGGCGGCGGTGGCCGCCCGCGCGAACTGGTCCACCAGCTCGGGCAGCCGGTCGATGACGTCTTCCTTGACCCGGGCGGCCCGCTCGCGCAGCCGTTCCCAGTCGGGCACCTCGGCCACCACGGCGGCCCGCTTGTCCCGGATGGTGCGGGTGGCCCGGCCCAGGGTGGCCCGGAGCTGGGTGTCGCGCAGCGCGCCGGCCGCCGCCCGGGGGAACGGGGTGGCCGCCACGATGGGCAGGTGCCGGCCGGGCGGGGGCGTCATCCGGTCGCCCCGGGGCCGGTGGCGGCGAGGATCTCGGCGTAGTGGACGGGTCGCGGGGCGTCGGGTCGGCGGGCCAGGCCACCGCCGATGTGGGCCAGGCACGAGCTGTCGGCGGCGGCCAGGTAGTCGGCGCCGGTGGCGACCGCGTGCGCGCACTTGTCGGCGAGCATCGCCCCGGAGACGGCGGCGTTCTTCAGCGCGAAGGTGCCGCCGAAGCCGCAGCACTGCTCCGGCTCGGGCAGCGGCAGCAGTTCCAGGTCACGCACGGCGGCGAGCAGCCGCAGCGGCCGGTCGCCCAACCGCAGCATCCGCAGCCCGTGGCAGGTCGGGTGGTAGGTGACCCGGTACGGGAACCGGGCCCCCACGTCGGTCACGCGGAGCACGTCCACCAGCAGCTCGGACAGCTCGTGCACCGGCAGCCGGGTGTGCGCCCGCAGGTGGGCCACGCAGGAGCCGGACGGCGAGACGACGACGTCGTGGCCGGCGAACGCCGCCTCGGTGTGTCGTTCCAGGTCCCGGGCCGGGGCCCGGTGGCCGGTGTTGGCGTGCAGCTGGCCGCAGCAGCTCTGCCCGGCGGGGAAGGTGACGGTGTGGCCGAGCCGCTCCAGCAGGGTCACGGTGGCGATGCCGACCCGGGGGAAGAACGCGTCGTTGAGGCAGGTGACGAACAACGCGATACGCACCGTGCCCCCTCGCCCTGCTCCCTCGCCACGCCCCCCTCGCCACGCCCCCTGGCAGCCCACTCGCACGGCCGGGACGTGATTGACGGATTCTATATGATCTATGCAGTCGGCGCGGGGTGCGACATCCTGCGCACCGGCGGGGCGGGCCGGCGGCCCGTCGGCCGTCGCGGCGTGCCGGCCCGGTGGGCGTCGGGCGCGGGTGGGCGTCCCCCGGCCTCCACCGCCCGTCGACGAGGTGCCGAGATGACGGATTTCCAGGGCCTGGTGGCCGCCGTGACCGGGGGTGGCTCGGGCATCGGCGCGGCGGTCGCCGACCTGCTGGCCGTACGCGGGGCGCGGGTCGCCGTGCTCGACCGCGAGCCCGGTGCCGGCGGGGCGCACCTGCGGCTCACCGCCGACGTCACCGCCCCGCTGGAGCAGACCATGGACCGGGTCGCGGCGACCCTGGGCGGTCTCGACGTGCTGGTGAACTGCGCGGCGGTCAGCGCGGTGGGTGCGGTGGAGGCCGCCGACGACGCCGAGTGGCACAGGTGTCTGGACGTCAACGTCGTCGGGGTGGCCCGCGCCTGCCGGGCGGCCCTGCCGCACCTGCGCCGCTCCACCAGCGCCGCCATCGTCAGCATCACCTCGATCGCCGCGACGGCGGGCCTGGTCGACCGGGCCGTCTACTCGGCCACCAAGGGCGCGGTGCACGCGCTCAGCCTGGCGATGGCCGCCGACCTGGTGGGCGACGGCATCCGGGTGTGCACGGTGGCGCCGGGAACGGTGGACACCCCGTGGGTGGCCCGGCTGCTCGCCGGAGCGCAGGACCCGGCCACGGAGAAGCGCCGGCTGGCCGCCCGGCAGCCCACCGGCCGGCTGGTCACCGCCGACGAGGTCGCCCAGGCGGTGGCGTTCCTGGCGTCCCCGGTCTCCGGGGCGACCACCGGCACCGCGCTGGCCGTCGACGGCGGCATGTCCGGCCTGCGGCTGGTCCGCTGACCCGGGGCTGCGGCCCCCGGCCCCCGCCGGCCCATTGCCGACCCGGCTGTTCGCCCCCGCCGGTCAGGCCGCCGCCATGGTGACCCGCTGCCGGCCCAGACCGTCGACCTCGACCTCCACCACGTCACCGGGGCGCAGGTAGGGGAACCGGCCGGACAGGGCCACCCCCTCGGGCGTGCCGGTGTTGATCACGTCGCCCGGGTCGAGGACCGTGTACTGCGACAGGTGCCAGATCAGGTACGCCACGTCGAAGATCATGTCTGCGGTGCGGGAGTCCTGCCGGGGCTCGCCGTTGACCCAGGAACGCAGCCCGAGGTCCTGCACGTCGGGGATCTCGTCCGGGGTGACCAGCCACGGGCCGAGCGGCTGGAACGTCTCGCAGGACTTCCCCTTGGACCACTGGCCACCGGAGTCGCGCAGTTGGAAGTCGCGTTCGGACACGTCGTTGGCGACCAGGTAGCCGGCGACGTGGGCCAGGCTCTGCGCGGGCGACTCCAGGTAGCGGGCCCGCCGGCCGATGACCACGGCCAGCTCCACCTCCCAGTCGGTCGCGGTGGCGCCCCGGGGCACCAGCACGTCGTCGTACGGGCCGACCACGGTGTTGGGCGCCTTGTAGAAGACGATCGGGGTCTCGGGCGGGGCGGCACCTGACTCGGCGGCGTGCGCGGCGTAGTTCTGCCCGACGCAGAGCACCACGCCGGGGCGGGCCACCGGGGGGCCGACCCGCAGCCCGGTGACGTCCAGCTCCGGCAGGTCGCGGGCCGCCCGGACCCGGTCGGGGCCACCGGAGGCGAAGAACGCGCCGTCGATGTCGGGGGTGAGCGCGGACAGGTCGTGGTGCCGACCGTCGGCGTACAGCACCGGCCGCTCCGCGCCGGCCGGGCCCACCCGCATCAGCTTCATCCGTCGGCCTCTCCACGATCGGGCACCTCGTCGACGCCATCCAGGATCGTAGATCACCGCGTACCGTCCGCCCCGGTGCCGCACGACGGTCCCGCTTCCCCGCCCGACCACCCTGGGCGGACCGGGTCCGGACGGGCGACCGCCCGGCGGTCCCGGGTGGACGCCCGCCGGG
>NZ_MZMV01000064.1 GCF_002210435.1 Micromonospora wenchangensis | reverse complement strand
CCACCGTCGCCGCCGCCGCGGCGGCCGGCGCGGCGGTCGCCGTGCTCGACGCCGACGCCGACGGCGCGGACACCGCCGCCGGGCAGGTCCGCGCCACCGGCGGCCGGGCCTGCGCGCACCGGGTGGACGTCACCGTCGAGACCGAGGTCGCCGAGGCGCTCGACGCCGCCGCCGCCGACCTCGGCGGGATCGACGCCGTGCTGCACGTCGCCGGGGTGATGCGCGGGCAGGGCCTCGACGTCCGGGACGTGCCGGTCGCGCTCTGGGCCCAGGTCATCGCCGTCAACCTCACCGGGCCGTTCCTGGTCGCCAAGCACGCCGCCCGGCACCTGCTCCCCCACGGCGGGGTGCTCGTGCTGGTCGGCTCCAAGGCGGGCGTGCAGACCGGCTCCGGCTCGGTACCCTACGGCGCGAGCAAGGGAGGGTTGCACGGTCTGGCGCTCACACTGGCCCGCCAACTCGGTCCACAGGGGATCCGGGTGCACACGCTCTGCCCCGGCGACATCGACACGCCACTGATGCGGCGGTCGCTGTCCGAGGCACGGGCCAACGGCGCCGACGGCGGGCGGATCGCCGCCGTCGAGGCCGCGCTGGGCCGCCCCGAGGACGTCGCCTCGGCGCTGGTCCTGCTGGCGTCGTCGGCGAGCGCCGGCCTCACCGGCACGGTCTGTACCGGCTGAGCACCCCACCCACCAGGGCAGCGGCACACCACGTGGAGGCATTGTGATCGGCATCATCGGCCCGGAGGACTCGATCCGGCTCGTCCGGGAGGTCGCGGCCGGGGAGGGCCGCGCGGAGGCGATCACCACCCGCGCGTACACCCGGCCGGAGCAGGCCCCCGACCTGGCCCGCGAGCTGGACGAGATGTGCCAGGTGCTGCTGTTCACCGGGCGCATCCCGTACGCCTTCGCCACGGCCACCGGCGAACTGCGCGCCGAGATCGACTACGTCCGGCACGCCGGCATCGACCTCTACCGCACGCTGTCGCGGATCCTGCTGGCCACCGGCGGACGGCTGCCCCGGGTCAGCGTCGACACCATCGAGGCGGAGACCGTCCGGGAGACGTACCACGACATCGAGGTCGAGCCGCCCACCGAGATCCTGCCCATCGCCGACTCGTCCGGGCTGCTCTTCTCCGGCCTCGACGAGATCACCGCCTACCACCGGGAACGGTACGCCTCGGGCGCGGTCGAGGCGTGCCTGACCTGCCTCGGCGCGGTGCACCGGGACCTCGCCGACAGCGGGGTGCCGGTGTGGCGCGTCGAACACACCCGGGCGTCGGTCCGCGACGCGCTGCGCCGGGCCTGGCTCGCCGCCGAGGTACGCCAGTCCCGGGCCACCCAGATCGCGGTGATGATGGTCGACCTGGGCGTCCCCACCCAGCGGGCGCAGGACCCGTACCAGGCCGAACGGCAGCGGCTACGGGTCCGCGAGGCGCTGCTGGAACACGCCGAACGGATGCGCGGCCGGCTCGCCACCGTCGACGACCGGACGATGCTGATCACCACCACCCGGGGCACCGTGGAGAGCGCCCTGGCCCGGCACCGCGACGGGCACGCCTCCCTGCTCACCCTGCGCGGCGTCGACGTCGAGCACGCCGTCGGTTTCGGCGCCGGCACCACCATCGCCGCCGCCGAGGACAACGCCCGCAAGGCCCTGGCGCTGGGCCGGCACAGCGGCGACACCCACGTGGTCTTCCCCGACGGGGAGGTCCACTCCAGCCGGCAGACCGCCGTGCGTCCCCGGCTGCGCGAAACGGGACCGGGCATGCTGCGCGTCTCCGAGCAGCTCCGGATCGGCCCGCTGTCCACCCGGCGGCTGCTGGAGGCGCTGCACCAGATGGACCCCGACCAGATCACCGCCCGGGGCCTGGCCGACGCCTACGGGGTGGAGGCCCGCTCGGCTCGCCGGCTGCTCAACGCGCTGCGCGCGGCCGGCTTCGCCGAGGAGGTCGGGGTGCACGTCAGCACCGGCGCGGGCCGCCCGCAGACCGTCTACCGGGTCGCCATGCAGCGGCTGCTCGGCGCGATCGGAGCCGACACGTGAGCCACACCGCCACCGGGGAGCTGCGCTTCACACCGACCTACCTGGTCACCGCCACCTTCGCCGCCGACGCCGCGCTCCGGCGGGAACCGCACCGGGCCGCGCACCTGGCGCACATGCGCGACCTGCTCGCCGACGGCACCGCCCTCGTCGTCGGGGCCCGCGCCGACCTGCGCGCCTCGGTGCTGGTGCTGCGGGCCGCCGACGCGCCCGCCGCCCGCGCCCGTCTCGAACAGGACCCCTACTGGCGGCACGGGGTGTGGACCGCGATCGACGTGGTCGACTACCTGGCCGCCACCGCTCCGACCATCGGGAGGCCATGATGTCGTCGTTCCGCCAGCTTTCCGGGGTACGGGTGCTCGGGGCCGAGCACGCCCCGTTCGCCGCCGACCTGCTCCGCGCGGCGTGGGGTGCGGGCGGTGCCGACGCCGTGCCGGTCCGGTTCGTCGCCGACCCGGCGCTGCCCGAGGGCGGCCACCGCGTCGACGTGCCGGAACAGGGTGAGATCCGGCTGGTCGGCGACCCGTTCGTCGGCCTGGTGTACGCCGCCCGCGCCCTGGTCGCCGCCGCCACCCCCGCCGGGCTGCCGGTGGGCAGCACGGTGAGCACCCCCGGGCTGCCGCTGCGCACCCTGTGGACCTGGGACCACTCCACCAACTGGGACACCCGTCAGCTCGGTCAGCAGGAGATCGGCGCGCTCAACCCGTACGCGAAGTCCGCCGACGCGTTCGGCGCCGACTACCGTCGCCTGGTCGACTTCTGCTCCCGGGAACGCATCGGCGGCATCGTCGTGTACGGTCTGCTGCGCGACGCTCACGGCGGCGTCGCCGCGGCCCGTGACCTGTGCGAGTACGCCAACGCCCGGGGCGTGCGGATCATCGCCGGGGTCGGCGTCAACGCCTACGGCGGGATCTACTTCGACGGCCGGCACCGCTACAACCTGGCCACCTGGCTGCGGCAGCGCCCCGACCTCGCCGCCGAGCTGCCGAAGAAGGTGGGCTTCGACATCGACGAGTTCGGTGACCTGCACTTCCCGGCCAGCGAGTACATGATGGCGGCCTGCCCGTCCCAGCCGGACAACCTGGCCTGGCACCGCGACGCCATCGACTGGCTGCTCGACACCCTGCCGGTGGGTGGGATCAACTTCGAGACCGGCGACTACGGCAGTTGCGCCTGCGCCCGGTGTGCCACCCGCACCGGGGGCGAGCGCACCTCCTGGTCGTACGAGGCGATGCGGTCGGTGTACCCGACGCTGCTGGCTACGGCCCGGCGGCCCGGACCGGCCGGGGTGCCGCTGCGCCACCTCGTCGAGGTGTACTGGGACAACATCTTCGACCTCGACGCCCAGAAGCCCCTGGCCGACCTGCCCGACGACGTCGCCTACCAGTACTGCGTGAACCGGGCCTTCTGGTACGACCAGCGGGACCGGTTGACCGCCGCGCACGTCGAACGGCTCCCGCACACCACGAACGTGCTGCGCACCCATGCCGGTTCACAGTGGAACCGGCAGCGCCACTCCTGGGTTCCCGACATGTACGCCGACATGGCTGGCCGGTCCGGGGCGGCCGGGATGCGCGGGCTGACCATCTTCGCCGAGCCGTCGGCTTACCACCCGACCAACGAGATCAGCTACCTGGCGTACGCCCGGTTCTCCTGGAACCCGGAGCTGGCCTGGGCCGACTTCTGGCGCGACGAGGTCGCGCCCCGGTTCGGCGGCGCGGCCGAGGCGGAGGCGTTCCGCGACGGCGCGGCGCTGCTCGACGATCCGACGGCGACCGGTGCGGCGCTGGGCGCCGTGTCCGCCGACGCGCTCGGCATGGTCGCGGCCACCAGCGGCGAGGTGCAACGCCGGTGGCTCTGGCTCGCCGAGCGGACCTCGCGGTACGCCTACGCCGCCGGCTGACGCCGGTGCGGGCCCACCGCCGGTGGGCCCGCACCGGACGGGGGTCAGTCCTCGATCCACCCGTGGGAACGGGCGAACTGCGTGAGGTGCTGCCGGATCTGGCTGATCTGGGCGCCGGTGAGCGTCGGCACCTGCTCCACCAGCAGGTCGGTGATGTTGGACCGGAAGGTGAAGGCGGTCAGGACGTCGCACTCGTCGTCGTCGCCCCGGTCGGTCACCGGCAGCCGGGTCACGGTCGGCGCGGCGGACGCCGCCGGGCGGGACGCGACCGGGGCACCGGGGTTGAGCAGGCGCGCGTAGAGCGCCTTGATCCCGCGGTTGCCCTCCACCGACTCGAACTCCACCCGCATCCCGGGCGCGACCGACGGGCGCTGGTCGCCGAAGTCGTTCGCGTGCACGAAGACGTCCTCACCACCGCCCTCCGGGCTGATGAAGCCGTACCCCTTCACGTCGTCGAAGCTGAGAATCGTACCGACCGCCACCGCGACCACCACCCCACGAAACAGGAGCAACCAGAACAGAAACGTCGCCGCGCCGTTTCCGGCGCAGCACCCATGGTAGTGGGCGGGCCCCGTTCCGGAACCCCTACTCGCGTGCGGTCGCGTGGTCATGGTCGTGCCCCGCGCCGGTGACGCGGGGCACCACCCCTAAAGCATCCTAGGACATCGGCGTCCGGGTGGGTGGGCGGCGCGGACAGCGCCGCCGGGCTACCGGATGGTGAAGGTCAGCGGGTTGGAGATGCCGACGCCACCGTGGGTGTCGTACGCCCGGACGGTGAACGTCGACGACGTGGCCGCCGCCAGGTCGAGCTGGAACTGGAAGCGCTGTCCACTGCGGGTCGGCGTCGCGGCCAGCCTGGTCCCGCCGAGGTACAGCTCCACCCGGTCGACCGCGTCCCCGGCGTCGGCGTCGGTGACGTCGGCGACCAGCGTGACGGTGGTCGGTTCGAGGAAGTAGGTCTGCCCGCCGGGGGTACTCAGCGCCACCGCCGGGGGCTGGTTGGCCCCGCTGGTCGGGGGCGTGACCACGGTGACCAGCCGGGGCGGGGCGCCCCCGGACAGCGACTGGTCGGTGCCGGCGGAGACGTTCAGCACGTAGGTGGTGCTGGTGCCGGGGGCCCCGACCGGCGGGGTCCACGACGCGTCGAACCGGTCGCCGGCGGACCTCGTCCCCTGGGCCACCGTGACGCCGTCCACCCGGAACGACACCCCGGTGATGTAGTGGCCGCCGCCCACGGTCGCGGTCGCCGCCAACGGCACGGGACCCGGCGCGGTGTAGACCGCCCCGGCGGCCGGGCTGAGCCAGGTGACGATCGCCGGGTAGTCGGCGACCGGCGGCGGCGTCGTGCGGGTCGGCGTCACGCTGGGCACGACCCCGCCGGTGCAGGCCACCCCGTTGAGGGTGAACGACGGCGGCGTGGGGTTGCTGAGGAACCAGGAACCGACGAAGCCGATGGTGGTCGAGGCGTTGGTGCCCAGGTTGGCGTTCCAGCTGAGGTTGGTCGCGGTGACCTGCTGGCCCGACTGGGCCCAGGTGGCGCTCCAGGTCTGCGCGATCCGCTGGTCGACCGCGGGGAAGCCGAACCGCAGCGTCCAGCCGCTGATCGGGTCACCGAGGTTGGTGACCGTGACGTCGGCGCTGAAGCCGCCGGTCCACTGGCTGGTGACGACGTAGTTCACCCGGCACCCGGCTGCGGCGCTCGCCGCGCTGGCGTGCAGGACCGCTGCCAGCACGCCCACCATGGCGACAACGACGGCGACCACAGCCGTCAGCGACTTTCGCATGTCACACCCGCCATAAATCGTTGAGGATCAATACGTATGACGACTGTCCTGCGGTTCCGCCGGCCTTGTCAAGACAAGGACGAGACTCCTGCCGCCGGCAGGACGTCGGGGTGACCGGCCGATGGTCCGGCCACCCCGACGAGACGTCCCGACGGACCGCCCCGAAGGCCCTATCCCCCGGCGGGGACGCCCGCCGTGACCGCCCGCAGGTGCCGCAGGCCGTCGGTGGCGAGCCGGTCCTGCGAGGGTGCCAGCGGACGCCAGATCGCCGCGGCGGTGGCGATCGTGTCGTTCTCCGCCGTGAACGACTCGATGCAGACCGCACCCCGGTAGCCGGTTTCCCCCAGCACCGCGAAGAACCGCGGCCAGTCGAAGTGGTCCGACCCCGGAGCGCCCCGGTGGGTGCCACTGACCTGGACGTGCTTGATGTACGGGCCGGCGGCGGCGAGCGCCGCGTACGGATCGGACTCCTCGATGTTCATGTGATACGTGTCGATCATGATGCCGACGCTCGGCGGCAACCCGTCGATCAGCTCGATCGTCTGCGCGACGGTGTTGACCACGCTCGTCTCGTACCGGTTCAGCGCCTCCACCCCGATGCTCACGCCGCACCCACCGGCCTGCTCGGCCACCGGCGCCAGGGCCCGCCGGAAGTCCGCGTGGCAGGCCGCCCGCGCCGCCGCCGACATCCGCCAGGTACGCCCGACCGAGGCGTACACCGGGCCGCCCACGCAGGGCGCACCGACGGCCGCCGCGCTCGCCACGCACCCCCGCAGGTAGTCGACAGTCGACTCCACCACCGCCGGGGCGGCGTCGACCAGTTCCCGCCCCGGCGGGGTGACCGCACAGACCGCCGCCGCGACCAGACCGTGCGCGGCCAGCAGGTCCCGGGTCCGGGCCGGGTCCCAGTCGCCCGGCTGCTCGATCGGCAGCTCCACCGCGTCGAAGCCGAACGACGCGATCCGCGGCACCAGCGCGGCGAGGGCCTCGTCGTCGACGGGCGACGCCCACACCCAGGGGTTCACGCCGAAGGCGTACACCGGGCCTACTTCCAGCGCTGCGGGTAACCGGGCAGGTCGGTGCAGCCGCACATCGCGTAGTGCAGCGGCGGCATGCCCGGGTCGAGATACCGGTCCAGGTTGTCCTGGGTGATGGTCGGCTGGGGCAGCTTCCACGGGTTGGCCACCTGCTGCCCGTCGAGGATGCGCAGGGCGGCGATGACCGGCGTACGCCACTGGTACGTCGGGTACGTCGGCGCGATCGCGGTGAGGCCCTTGTCCTTCCAGACCTTCAGGAAGTCGAGCTGGTCCTCGCCGTTGATCGGCGGCACCGGCTTGCCCGCGTCCTGGAACGCCTCGACCGCCGCGACGGCGACCGCGCCGGCATCCATCCAGACGCCGTCGATGGTGCCGTACCGCTGGAGGTAGTCGTCGACGATCTTCTTGGTCTTGGCCGGGTCGCCGTCGGTGAACTCCACCCCCACCACGTCGACCTTCGCCTTGTCGAACGCCACCTTCGCCGCCGACCAGCGGGTCTCCAGCACGTCGACCCCGGGCAGGATGCGCAGGGCGAGGACCTTGCCGCCCGGCTTCATCCGCTGGCTGACGAACTCGGCCCCGACGTGGCCGAAGCCGTAGCCGCCGATCGGGTTGACGAACGTCACCGGGCACTTCGTGCTGACCCCACGGTCGAAGACGACCACCGGCAGCCCCGCCTTGCAGGCCGCCTCGACCGCCGGGGTGAGCGTGGCGGTGGTGTTCGGCGAGACGATCAGCGCGTCGCAGCCCTTGCCGAGCAGGTCGTTGATGTCGGCGATCTGCTTCTGGTCCTTGCCCTCGGCGTCGACGTGCACGAACTCGCTGATCCGGCTGCCCTGCGCGGCCACCTCGGCCTGCATGGTCTTGAACCCGACCTGCCGCCACGGGTTGTTCAACGCCGCGTTGGAGAAGCACAGCTTGTGCGGACCGGCCTTCCTGAACTTGCTGGTGTCCACCATGGTCGGGTTGAGCATCTGCTCCCACGGCTTGTCCGCCGGGCCGGTCGGGGTCGCGTCGAGCAGCGCCAACTCGGCGTCGTAGTCGGCCTGCACGAAGAACTTCGACTGCTCCCCGGTGCCCGAGCCGGCGGCCGAGGTGGAACCGCCCGCCGGCCCCCCGCCCGGTTCGTCGGTGGCGCAGGCGGTCAGGGACAGCAGGGTGACGGCGGCCAGCGCCGCCAGGCAACGTCGCACTATGTTTCCCCTTATCGAGACGACGAACGGGTAGCCGAAACCGCCACGGCGAGCAGGATGATCGCGCCCTGGACGGTGGACCTGAGGGCGCCGGAGACGCCGTAGAAGTTCATCAGCGCGAAGAGCAGTTCGAGGGTGAGCGCGCCCAGCATCGCGCCGACGACCGAGCCGCGACCCCCGCCCAGCGCGACGCCACCGAGCACCACCGCGGTGATCGCCCCGAACTCCAGGCCCGCCCCGGCCTGGAACGACACCCCGCTGTAGCCGCCGAGCAGGATCGCCGCCACGGCCGCCGCGAGCCCGCTGAGGACGAAGGCGACCGTCCGGGTACGCCAGACGCGTACCCCGCTCAGCTGCGCGGTGCGCGGGTTGTCGCCGACGGCGACCAGGGTCCGGCCGAAGTCGGAGCGCATCAGCAGCACCGCGAGCGCCGCGACGACCACCAGCACCAGCAGCGCGTACGGCACCCGGCCGAGCAGCGGCACGTCCTCGCTCGCCCGCCGGCCGAACCGGCGGAACTCCTCGGAGAGCCCGCCCTTCGGGGCGCCGTCCGACCACAGGTAGACCGCGCCGACCAGGATCAGGAACATCCCGAGGGTGGTGATGAACGACGGCACCCGCAGCCGCGTCGTGACCAGCCCGTTGACCAGCCCGACCAGCGCGCCGAAGACGAGCAGGAGCAGCACCACCGGCCAGGTGCGGGCCGGGTCGCTGTCGATCAGCCGGGCCGCCACCACCACCTGCGCGGTGACCAGCGAACCCACCGACAGGTCGAACTCACCGGAGACGATCACGAAGTACTGGCCGGCGGCGAGCAGGATGACCGGTGCCGACCGGCCGAGGAAGGACATCAGCGACGGCGGGTCGAGGAAGTCGGGCTGCCGGAGGCCGACGAGCACCAGCAGCACCGCGAGGAGGGCCAGGATCGGCAGCACCCCGCCGGGGCGTACCCGCAGGCGGATCGGGGACAGCGCACGACGCGCGACGGTCGGCATGGTCACCACGCCCCCTTCCGCAGGGCCCGACGGGCGTAGACGGCGACCGCGGCGATGATGACCACACCCCGGATCACCTGCTTGAAGAAGGCGTCCACCTCGAGCTGGTTGAAGATCGCGTCGATGCTGGCGAGCAGCAGCACCCCGCCGACCGTGCCGACGACCCCGCCCCGCCCACCGGCGAGTGCGGTCCCGCCGATCACCACCGCGGCGATCGACTCCAGGTCGTAGAGGCCCTCGGTGCCCACCCGGGGCGCACCCGAGCCGAGCCGGCTGGCCAGGTAGATCCCGGCGAGCCCGGCACACAGCGAGCACAGCACGTGCGCGGTGACGAGGACCCGGTCGTTGCGGACCCCGGAGAGCCGGGCCACCTCCGGATCACCGCCGACGGCGACCAGGTGGTGGCCGAAGCGGGTCCGCGACAACGCGAACCAGGTCGCCCCGGTCAACGCCAGCAGCAGCAGGAACGACAACGGCACCGGGCCGACCCGCTGGTAGCCGAGCGACTGCACCAGCGCGGGCGAGGTGGCCCCGGCCGGTCCGTCGTAGTTGCTGTCGAGGTACCCCTTGAGCAGCAGCCCGACGCCGAGGGTGGCGATGAACGCGTTGACCCGGAACCGGGTCACGAGCAGCCCGTTGAGCAGCCCGACCCCGGCGCTGACCGCGAGCGCCAGGCCGACCGCCGGCAGCAGCGCGCCGTCGCTGCCGTTCATCGTCTCGGCCGCGACCAGGGTGCTCAGGCTGATCACGTACGCCACCGAGAGGTCAAGCGACCCGCCGAGGATGACCAGCGTCTGGCCGACGGCGACGAGCCCGAGACCGGCCGCGACGTGCAGCAGGCTCACCGTCGTGGCCTGGTTGAACAGCTGCCCGCCGTCGACCAGGACGACCAGCCAGCCGACCGCCAGGGTCAGGGCCAGCGCCACGAACACCCCCGGTACGGGACGTCGGGCCGGCAGCAACGACAGGGCGCTCACTGGTCGATCTCCGTTCGCGACTGCGGGGCTCGCAAACCCGGCTCACTCCTCGCGCTCACCGGTCAATCTCCGTTCGCGACTGCGGGGTGTGGCCGACGGCGAGGGCGACGACGTCCTCCTCCGTGGCGCCGGCGGGGAGTTCGCCGGCGATCCGGCCGTCGCGCATGACGACGATCCGGTCGCTCATCCCCAGCAGCTCGGGCAGGTCCGACGAGATCATCAGCACCGCCGCGCCGTCGCGGGCCAGCCGGCGGACGAGGTCGTGGATGGCCGACTTCGCCCCCACGTCGATGCCCCGGGTCGGCTCGTCGAACAGCAGCACCCGGGGGTCCAGCGCCAGCCAGCGGGCCAGCACGACCTTCTGCTGGTTGCCGCCGGACAGGAAACGGATCTCCTGGTCGTCGCCGGCGGCGCGGACCTCGACGGCGGCGAGCAGGTCGCGGACCCGGCGGGCGCGGGCGGCGTGCCCGGACCGGGCCGGGAAGACGGCCCGGCCGGCGAGCAGCGCGTTGTCGAGCACCGACTGCCGGGGCACGATCCCCTCCCCCTTGCGGTCCTCGGTGACGTAGGCGATGCCGGCCCGCATCGCGGTACGTGGCGAGCGCAGCCGCACCGGCCGGCCGTCGAGCGTCACGTCGCCGGTGGTGAACGGGGAGACGCCGAACAGCGCACGGGCCAGCGCCGAGCGTCCGGAGCCCTGCAACCCGCCGACGCCGAGTACCTCGCCGGCCCGCAGGTCCAGGTCGACGGCGCGCAGCTTCCGGTTGCCCGCGCCCCGGACGGTCAGGCGCACCGGGCCGGGTTCGTCGGGACCGGCCCGGTCGGGGTAGTAGCTGGACAACTCCCGGCCCACCATGTGCCGGACGAGATCGTCGGTGCAGGTGTCGGCGGTGGCCACGGTGGTGACCCGGCGACCGTCCTTGAGGACCGTGATCCGGTCGGACAGGTCGAAGACCTCGGTGAGCCGGTGCGAGACGTACAGCAGGCCGATGCCCCGCTGCTGGAGCCGGCGGACCAGCCCGTAGAGCAGCTCGACCTCGTGGTCGGCCAGCGCCGCGGTGGGTTCGTCCATGATGAGCAGCCGGGCGTCCAGGGCGAGTGCCTTGGCGATCTCGACGACCTGCTGCTGCGCGACGCCGAGCCGCCCCACCCGGGTGTCGGCGGCCAGCTCGGTCTCCCCGATCGAGGCGAGCAGTTCCCGGGTACGCTCCCGCATCGCCCGCCGGTCGACCAGCCCGCGGCGGACCGGTTCGTGTCCGAGGTGGACGTTCTCGGCGACGGTGCGCTCCGGCAGCAGGTTGAACTCCTGGTGGATGATGCCGATCCCGGCCCGTTGTGCGTCGCGGGGGCCCCGGAATGCCTGGCGCGCACCGGCGACCTCGACGGTGCCGGCGTCCGGGGCGTGCCCGCCGGAGACGATCTTCATGAGGGTGGACTTGCCGGCCCCGTTCTCACCGACGACGGCGTGCACCTCGCCCGGTGCGACGTCGAGGTCGACCCCGTCGAGCACGCGTACCCCGAGGAAGGACTTGCCGATGCCCCGGAGGGTCAGCAACGGCACCGGCGGATCGGGCATCCCGGAAACCCTCACAGAAAGTAGTCATTGGCGTGGTTGGTGTTCCGTGTCCGGCACGGTCGAGCTGCCGGACGGTGAACTTTCGCTGTCCCTCGTGAGCGCTTACGTCGCCAAGGAGCAAACTTTCCTTGACATCGACGAAACATCACACGTATGAAGATAGATGTTTCGATGCCTGTCCACAATCCTCGATCTTCGCGCGCCGCCGGTCCGGGCACCCGAGCGGCGTCGACACCGGGTCGAGGGTCGACGCGCGCCCGCAGCCGGATCGTCGAAACATCGAACCTTAACCCATCCATTGACAGTCATCGATGACTGACCCATCCTGGCCTCGCGGCCCACCGGGCGAGCACATCACCGACGTCACTCTCAGTGACGCAATGCGGGGCGGACGGCCGTTGCGGCGGACGGCACGCCGACCCCGGGCAGCACGCCCGTGCCCGCCGCGCGTCCCGGCGTCCACCGGACGCGCGGACGGACCGTGGTCGCCACCGGAAGTTCCCGCCGACACCTAGGAGACGGCATGCGTCGCACCACGTTGCTCATCGGCATGATCACCGGGCTGTTACTGTCACTCGGCCTCGCACCACCCGCGTCGGCGGCCCCGGCCTTCCGCGCCCTGTTGTTCACCAAGACGGTGGGCTACCGGCACGACTCGATCCCCGCCGGGATCAGCATGTTCCAGCAGCAGGCGGCGGCGAACAACTTCGAGCTGGTGCAGACCGAGGACTCCAGCGTCTTCACCGCGGCCAACCTCGCCACCTTCGACGTGATCATCATGTTCCAGACCTCCGGCATGGTCTGGACCTCGGCCGCCCAGCGGCAGGCCGTGGAGGGTTACCTCGCCAGCGGCAAGGGCATCGTCGGCATCCACAACGCCCTGGACATGGGCATCGAGGGCGAGTACCCCTGGTGGGACCAGACCCTCAACGGCGGCGCCCACATGCCCGAGCACTCCCCCGGCGTGCTGCCCGGCACCGCCATCGTCGCCGACAAGCAGCACCCGTCCACGACGGGCCTGCCGGACCGGTGGAACCGCAGCGAGGAGTGGTACAACTTCGACAGCAACCCGCGCGGCAACGTGCACGTGCTGGTGACCGCCGACGAGCGGACGTACAACCCGGGGTCCCGGGCGATGGGCCCGGACCACCCGATCTCCTGGTGCCGCACCGCCGCCGGCGGGCGGGTGTGGGCCACCGCGATGGGCCACGCGATCGACTCCTACAGCGAGACGAACTTCCGCAACCACGTCCTCGGCGGCGTGAAGTGGGCCGCCGGTAACCTGCCCGGCGACTGCGGCGGCACCGTCTGGGGCAACTTCGAGAAGCGCACCCTGGACGACAACACGGTCGACCCGATGGCGCTGAACGTGCTGCCCGACGGCCGGGTGATGTACGTCCAGCGCGGCGGCCAGGTCAAGATCTTCAAGCCGACCACCAACAGCACCGTGACCGCCGCCACCCTGAGCGTCTACACCGGCGGCGAGGACGGTCTCACCGGCATGGCGATCGACCCGAACTTCGCCACCAACGGCTACGTGTACCTCTACCACTCGCCGGCGAGCAGCAGCACCGACGTCAACCGCGTCTCCCGTTACACGCTGTCCGGGGACACCCTCAACCTCTCCACCGAGGCCCGGATCATCGACATCCCGGCGTACCGGGACCGCACGTTCCCCGAGCCCGGCCACACCGGCGGCTACATCGACTTCGGCCCGGACGGCAACCTCTACATCGGCACCGGTGACGACACCCCGCCGAACCTCGACCCCAACTGGCAGGGCTACGCGCCGCTGGACTGGCGCTCCGGCAAGTCCAACCTCGACGCCGCCCGTAGCGCCGGCAACACCAACGACCTGCGGGGCAAGCTGCTGCGCATCCGCCCGTCGGACAGCGGCGGCTACACCGTCCCGACCGGCAACCTCTACCCCCAGGGTACGGCGCAGACCCGGCCGGAGATCTACGCGATGGGCTTCCGCAACCCGTTCCGGTTCTCGATCGACCCGGCCAACGGCTGGGTCTACCTGGCCGACTACGGGCCGGACCGCAACCCGCCCACCACCAACCGCGGCCCCGAGGGCCTGGTCGAACTCAACGTGATCAAGTCGCCCGGCAACTACGGGTGGCCGTTCTGCCACGGCGACAACCAGCCCTACGCGCCGTACAACCCGGACACCGGCGTGGTCGGCGCCAAGTTCAACTGCAACGCCCCGGTCAACAACTCCCCCAACAACACCGGCCTGACCAGTCTGAAGCCGGTCGTCGCCCCCAACATGTGGTACGGCTACGGCACCTCGTCCAACTTCCCGGAGCTGGGCTCCGGCGGCTCCGGCCCGATGGGCGGCCCGGTCTACCGCTACGACCCGGCGAACCCGTCGGCCACCAAGTTCCCGCCCTACTACGACGGCGTGCACTTCTTCTACGAGTGGTCCCGCAGCTACCTCAAGGAGGTGCACTTCGACTCCGCGACGGCGGTGACCCGCACCAACGCGTTCCTGCCCGGCGGACGGTTCAACAAGCCGATGGACCTGGAGTTCGGCAGGGACGGCTCGCTCTACGTGCTGGAGTGGGGCACCAACTTCGGTGGCGGCAACAGCGACTCCGGGCTCTACCGGATCGACTACATCCAGGGCGGCCGGTCGCCGATCGCCAAGGCCGTCGGGACGCCCACCAGCGGCCTGGCCCCGCTCACCGTCCAGTTCAGCAGCGCCGGCACGGCCGACCCGGACCCGGGCAACACGCTGAGCTACCAGTGGACGTTCGGGGACGGCACCACCTCGACGGCGGCCAACCCGTCGCACGTCTACACCAGCAACGGCAACTACACGGCGCAGTTGAAGGTCACCGACAACACCGGCAAGACGGGCTTCGCCAACGTCCAGATCACCGTCGGCAACTCCGCGCCGGTGGTCACCATCACCACCCCGGCCAACGGCGGCATGCTCACCTTCGGGGACAAGGTGTCGTACCAGATCAGCGTCACCGATCCGGACGGCGGCACGGTCGACTGCACGAAGGTGGTCGTCAACCCGGCGCTGGGCCACGACGACCACGCCCACGAGACCACCGAGTACCCGGGCTGCTCGGGCACCATCTCCACCGACCTGCTCGGCGGGCACCCCGACGGCGCGAACCTGTTCTACGTGCTCAACGCCCGCTACACCGACAGCGGCGGCCCCGGCGGCGCGTCCCCGCTGACCGGCACCGCGCAGGCGATCCTGCAACCCAAGCACAAGCAGGCCGAGTACTTCAGCAGCCAGTCCGGCATCCGGGTGGTCGACCAGGCCGCCGCGGAGAGCACCAAGCGGGTCGGTGACATCTCCAACAACGACTGGATCGCGTTCACCCCGATGAGCCTGACGGGCATCTCGACGGTCAGCTACCGGCTGTCGTCGCCGTCCGGTGGCGGCACGATCGAGCTGCGGGCCGACTCGCCGACCGGCACGCTGCTGGCCACCACGGCGGTGCCGAGCACGGGCGGCTGGGACAACTACCAGTCCACCGCGCCGGTGAACGTGGCCGCGTTGTCCGGGACGCACCCGCTCTACCTGGTGTTCAAGGGCAGCTCGAACAACTGGTTCGACCTCGACTCGCACACCTTCGGCGGCAACGGGGTCGGCCAGCCCGGCACCGGAACCGGAACCGGCGTGGCGGGGAAGACCTGGACGCTCACCGCGCTGCACAGCGGCAAGCTGATGGACGTCAGCGGCGTCTCCACCGCCGACGGCGCGCAGCTCACCCAGTGGGCGGCCACCGGCGGCAACAACCAGAAGTGGCAGGCAGTGGACGCCGGTAACGGGGCGGTCTACCTCAAGGCGGTGCACAGCAACAAGTGCGCCGAGGTGATCGGCGGTTCCACCACGGCGGGTGCGTTCCTCCAGCAGGCCACCTGCAACAACGGCAACGCGCAGAAGTTCACCGCGACGGCGACCACGACCGCCGGGGTCTACACGGTGCGCAACGTGCAGAGCGGGCTCTGCCTGGACGTCAACGGTGCTTCCACCACCGACGGCGCGCGGCTGTTGCAGTGGACCTGCCACAGCGCCAGCAACCAGCAGTGGCGGTTCACCCAGGTGTGACGCACGTACCGCCGCCGCGGCGGCGGTAGGCCGGGAGGGCCGGCTCCGGATGTCGGAGCCGGCCCTCTCCGGTCGTGTCGCCACCCCGCCACACTGGGTGGCAGGCGGGCCGTCGGGGTTCCGGCCAGCGCGCTCATCAGCGGAATGCCGGACCGCCGCCGCGCGGAGGAACCCGTTCGCCTCCGGGCGGCCGACGGACGGAACCGCCGGTCGGGACGTCACCTGACGGTTCCGGCCGGCAGGTCGGTACTGCCCCGCCCCCGGGCCTCGGGGTGGAGACGGTGATCGGCAGGGCCCGAGGTGCGGGCCCTGCCGATCGGTGGTGCACGTGCCGTTCAGGTGGTCCGACGGCCCGGTCCATCCCGGGCCACCGGCGGACCTCGGGAACCTCCGAGGTCCGGCGGCAGTTCTCAGCGCTGCCGGGTGAGCAGACCCGGCCGGTAGGGCAGCAGGCCGTAGTCCACGCCGTCGGAGCTGGGCGAACGGCCCTGGTAGAGCAGTTGCAGGTTGCACGGGTCGATGGTCATGGTCTGGTCGGCGCTGGTGCGCAGCAGCTCGCCGTGGCTGATGTCGTTGGTCCAGGTGGCACCGCTGTTGACCTTGCCCGCGAACGGGTTGTTGTAGGTCGCCGCGTTCGGCGTCCAGGTGCCGTTCAGGCTGGTCGCCGTGAACGAGCGGAAGTAGCGCTCCCAGGAGCTGGTCCTGGCCTCGACGATCATCAGGTACTGGTTCTGGCCCGCGACCTTGTAGACCTGCGGCGCCTCGAACAGGTTCTCCGAGGTGTCGCTCATGATGGTCGTGTAGCTGGAGCCGAAGTTGCCGGGGAAGTTCCCGATCGGCATGCTGGCCCGGTAGATCTTGCCGTTGTCGCCGGCGAAGAACAGGTACATGTTCTGGCTGTCGGCGATCAGCGTCTGGTCGATCGGGCCGGTGCCGGAGCCGGAGATGCTGCCGGTGAACATCGTCTGGGCCGGGCCCCACCCGTTCGGGTTGGTCGGGTCGGTCGACGTACGGTAGGAGAACGCCGCGCCGCCCCACTGGTAGGCGAGCACCCAGATGTTCTTCGGCGCGAAGTAGAACAGCGACGGCGCGACGGTGCCCTGGCTCATGGTGTTCTGCGACGCCGAGGCCATCTCCGACCAGTTCGTGAACAGGCCGAAGTTCATCGACCCCCACGAGGTGCCGAAGTCGTGCGTGGTGGCGTAGACGAGCTGCCTGCCGTTGTACGGGGCGACCGTGAAGTCCTTCAGCGACACCCAGCCCGACTTCGGGGTGGCCAACGGACCCGTCGACGACCACCGGTACGTCGACGGCAGTGTGCAGTTGCCGCTCGGCGGCGGGGTGGTGGGCGGCGGGGTGGTGGTGCCACCGACCTTGACGAGCTGCCACTGCTGGTTGGTGCCGTTCCAGTCGGCGTACTGCACGATGTTGCCGCCGTCGGCGGTGGACGCGCCCTGCACCTCGACGGCCTTGCCGCTGTTGCGGTTGATCAGCTGGATGTAGCCGTCGATGTCCTGGATGCTGAACTGCTGGTTGGCCGCGTTGTTGTCGGTCCACTGCACGATCGACCCGCCGTCGGCGGTCGACCAGTTGTAGACGTCGAGCACCTTGCCGGACAGCTTCGACTTCAGCCGGTAGTAGCCGCCGCCGGAGTCGACGAACTGCCACTGCTGCTGGCTGCCGTCGTTGCGGGTCCACTGGGTGATCCGGGCCCCGTCGTTGGTGGCCAGGTTGTAGACGTCGAGGGCCTTGCCGCTGTTGCGGTTGACCAGCACGTACGACGCGCCGGTGTCGATCGTGGCCGCGGCGGCCTCCGTCGCGGTGACCGCGACGACGGCACCGCCGCTCAGGGCGGTCACGAGCGCGGTGGCCGCCGACAGCAGCCAGCGCCGACGGCCGGGACGGCGGGGAGCCGGGCCGGGATGCTCAGCCGGGAGGTGCATGGGGGTGCTCCTTCTCAAGGACGGGTGGCCCCTGCGCGGCGGCCCCCGGTGACGTGGTCGCCGGGGGCCTGAGGTGGTGTGACCGAGCCACGCTCCGTGGTCGAAACGGAGCCGACCGGCGAGTGTGAACGCTCACATCGATCGGCGCGGGTCGAACAGGTGCATGATCGTTTTGGTGGGGGCGAACGGACCGGCAGGGGCTCCATTCAGATCCGGCGATGTTACCAGAGGGTTTCGGGTGGCTCAAGGGTCGCGCCCGGGCACCCGGCCAGCTCGCCACCAGCGGGCGCGACCCGTTGCCGGGTCAACCTTCCCCGCTGGTTGTTAACGTTCACTCTCCGCGTCCCGGCTCGGAGGGATGCCGGGCCGGCCCGGCATCCGGGAGGCGGCGGTGATCCCTTCCGATCCGGTGCGTGATGTGTCATCTTCGATGGATGCGGGTGGGTGGCCGGGCAGGCGGACGAGGTCGCGTCCGCGGGCACCCGGTGGCGGCGCGGTGCCGCTGACCGGCCGGATGTGGCCGGCGACCCATGCCCGGCCGCGTACCGGGCTGGCCGTCGGGCTGCTGGTCGTCGCCCTGCTGGCGCTGGCCGGCGGGGTCGGCTACGCCGCCCTGGCGCACGTCCAGCAGGCCAGGATCCGCCACGAGCTGGACTGGGCGATGGTGCACGGCCGCCCGGCCGACCCGTCCGGCTGCACCTGGATCTTCGGCGGCGCGAGCGACACCGGGCACGGTGGCGCGCCGCCGGCCGGTTTCCCGGAACACCGGGCGATCCACACGGTGGCCCGCACCGGCCGGCCCCAGGTCGAGCAGGTCGCCCGCAACGGCACCGTCTACCACGTGCGGACCCAGTGGCGCGACGGCGAGGTCGTCCAGGTGGTCTTCGACGCCCGCTTCCAGCTCGCCGAACGGCGTTACCTGCTGTGGGCGGTGTCGACCGCCGCACTGGCCGTCCTGGTCGCGGCGACCGCGACCGACCTGCGGCTGCGCCGCCGGTCGGTGCTGCCGTTGACCGAGGCGCTCGACCGGCAACGCCGCTTCGTCGCCGACGCGAGCCACGAGCTGCGGGCCCCGATCACCCGGGTGCACACGGCGGCCCAGTTGCTGGCCCAGCGCACCACCGGCGCGGCGCACGACGCGGACCGGCAGGATCTGGACCGGCTGCTGCGAACCACCCGACGGCTCGGGGAGATCGTCGACGAGTTGCTCCTGTCGGCCCGGCTGGCCGATCCGGCGGCGATGACCGGGCCGCCGGCCACGGTCGACCTGGCCGCGCTGGTCGTCGAGGCGATCGGGGCCGACGCGCCACGCGCCGCCGCCCTCGGGGTGACGCTCGGGGTGACCGGCGCGGACCACCCGGTGCCGGTGCGCGGCGTCGGGCCCGCGCTGCACCGGGTGGTGGCGGAACTGCTGGCGAACGCCCTGCACCACACCCCGGCCGGCGGGCGGGTGCAGGTGCGGTTGCGCCCGGCCGGCGCGGACCGGGTCGAGCTGCTGGTCAGCGACTCCGGTCGGGGTTTCGACCCCCGGCACGCCGGCCGGATCTTCGACCGGTTCCACCGGGGCCCCGACGCCGGGGACCGCCGGGCCGGGCTCGGGTTGGCGCTGGTCCGCGAGGTGGTCACCGCGCACGGCGGCACGATCAGCGCCACCGGCCGGCCCGGGGCGGGCGCCACCTTCACCGTACGGCTGCCGGTGTCCGGCGGGGGGCGGGCCGGTGGCCCGTCGACGGACGGCGAGCCGGCCGGCGGCCGGTGGCCCCTCTGCTGGTGGGCGGGCCGGGACCGGGCGGGCGGGGAACGCGCGACCAGCAGATTCTGACCGGCGAGAAATTCCACCGGTCAACCTTCTGCCGTTTCGGTGCGACCATGAACGGATGACCGACCCGTCACCCCCGGCGCACGGCCCGTTGCTCCTCGTCGAGGACGACGCGGAACTGGCCGACATGCTGGTCGAGCTGTTCCACCGGGCGGGGTACCGGATCGACCTGGCCCGCGACGGTCAGCGGGGCCTGCACCTGGCGCTGCGCGGCCCCTACCAGGTGATCATGTTGGACCGGCGGCTGCCGGCGATCGACGGGGTCGACCTGCTCGTCCGGCTGCGGCGGCGCTCCGTCGCCGCCCGGGTGCTGATGCTCAGCGCGCTCGGCGACCTCGACGAACGCATCCGGGGCCTCGACGCGGGTGCCGACGACTACCTGCCCAAACCGTTCGAGGTGACCGAGCTGATGGCCCGGGTCCGGGCGCTGACCCGCCGCCGCTTCGACGGGGCGGAGCTGATCCCCATCGGGGCCGGGCAGCTCGACCTGGCCCAGCGCGGGGTGCGGCTGCCCGACGGGCGGGAGGTGACGCTCAGCGGCCGGGAGTTCGAGCTGATCCGGCTGCTCGCCAGCCAACCCCGGATGGTGCACAGCCGCAGCCAGCTCCGGGGGCGGGTGTTCGGCGCGGACCGCACCGAGGCGGTGGTCGACACGTACGTGCACTACCTGCGCCGCAAGCTCGGCGACCGGGTGGTGCGCACCGTGCACGGCCTCGGCTACCAGATCGGCGCGCTGTGAGCCGGCCGCCCGGGACCCGACGGGCCCCGGGCGGCGCGGTGGCTCAGCGGCCCAGGAACCGGGCCGGGCGCTTCTCCAGGAAGGCGGCCATCCCCTCGCGCTGGTCCTCGGTGGCGAACAGGGCGTGGAAGGCCCGCCGTTCGAACAGCACCCCGGCGTGCACGCCGACCTCCTCGGCCTGCCGGACCGCCTCCCGGGCCAGCATCGTCGCGAGCTTCGGATACCCGGCCACCACCGCCGCCGCGGCCTTCGCCTCGGCCAGCAGCCGCTCCGTCGGCACCACCCGGGACACCAGGCCGTACCGGTGCGCCTCCGCCGCGTCGAGCTGCCGGCCGGTGAGCACCAGGTCCATCGCCCGCGCCGGACCGACCAGCCGGGTCAGCCGCTGGGTGCCGCCGATGCCGGGCATCACCCCCAGCCGCAGCTCCGGCTGCCCGAACCGGGCGTTGTCCGCCGCGAAGACCAGGTCGCACATCATCGCCAGCTCGCAGCCGCCGCCCAGGGCGTAGCCGGCCACCGCCGCGATCTTCGGGGTCCGCAGCGCGGCGAACGCGTCCCAGCCCGCGAAGTGGTCGTCCAGCGCCACGTCCAGGAAGGACTTCCCGGCCATCTCCCGGATGTCCGCCCCGGCCGCGAAGACCTCGTCGGAGCCGGTGAGCACGAAACAGCCCACCCCCGGGTCGCGGTCCAGCGGGCGCAGCGTCTCGACCAGCTCGGTCAGCAGCGCCGTGTCCAGCGCGTTGCGCACCTCGGGCCGGCACAGCCGCACCGTGACCACCCGGTCGTCCTTCTCCACGGTGATCCTCATCGTCGCCTCCCTCTCCTCAGGAATCCCAGATCGCGCCGTACGCGGGCACCCCGCGTTCCTCCATGCCCCGCACCACCTGCCAGGTCAGTGGGCGGTTCGAGATGCAGATGACCGCCTCGACGTCGTACCGGCGGCACGCCTGCCAGGCCAGCCGCAGCATGTCCGGCTTGCCGTCGCGGGCGGTGTCCCACAGCAGCGCGTCGGGCTGGTGGGCGAGGATCTCGTCGACCAGGTCGTCGCCGAAGGTCTCCCGGTGCCGGCGGGCCACCCAGACCAGGTGCGCCGGCACCTGCCCGGCCAACAGGTGCGGCAGCACCGGGCCGATCCCGCTGCCGGTCGCCACGTACAGCACCCGGCGGAACAGGGTCTCGATGTTGGCCACCCCGGCGGTGCTGATCCCCTTCACCCAGAGCCGGCGCGGCGGGTCGTCGACGAACCGCCCGGTCCAGTCGCCGGCCCGGCTGACGGTCAGCCGGAACCCGCTGCGGCCGGGTGCCGGCACGTTGGCGAAGGAGTGCCACTCCCACAGCGGGCTGCGGCTGACCGCGGTGGACGAGCCGGGGAACGGCGTCACCCCGTGGTCGAAGTGGACCAGCGCCACGTGCGACGACGGACGCTGCACCACCACCGGCACCCGACGCAGCCGCAGCCAGGGCAGGGCGATGCTGACGGTCAGCACCGCGAGCACCCAGCCCGGCGCGGAGGTGGCCAGCGCGGCCGGCCCGCCGGCCAGGAAACCGGCCTGTGCCCAGAGCAGCAGCAGGGCCGCCCAGCCACCGAGGCGGTGGGTGCGCTCGAACAGGTCGTGCCGGCGGGACCGCACCGGTGGCAGCGCGGTGCCGACGACGGCCAGCAGCACTGCGGCCGCCGCGTACCCGGTGACCAGCGCCCCCGCCGGGCCGCCGCGCACGGTCAGCGCGCCGAGTTGGGCGAGGAACCAGGCGGTGCCGGCCAGCGCCGCGCCGACGTGCAGCCCACCGAAGTGGTAGACCTTGCCCAACGTGGCCCGCAGCCGCAGCGGCCACCGGACGGGTGCCCGGGTGGCCAGCCAGAACAGCAGGTTGATCACGTACTGCTGGCGGATCAGCACGGCCAGCGCGACGTTCGCCAGCGCGGCTGCGCCCAACGCGTCGGGGGCGCCGGGGCCGCGCCACCAGCCGGCGGTCAGCCCGTACGCCAGCAGGGCGGCGTTCGCGGCGAGCACCGCCGCGACGAGCCGGTGGTGGTGCATGAACCGGGGGTGGGCCAGGACCCGGCGCAGCGTCGACACCGGCGGGGGAAGCGTGTCGTCGGGGACGTCCGCCATGCCGGTGCACGGTGGTGTCGCCGCGGGTCGCAGACCGGTGCTGGTCACGCCGCCGCCTCCTCGACGTGGGCCCACTGCCACCGCAGGTCGAGGGCGAGCCTCAGCAGCGCGTCCCGGTCGACCTTGCCCCGGCCGGTCATCGGCAGCTCCGGCAGCGGGTGCACGGCCGCCGGCACGCAGTAGTAGGGCAGCGCGGCGGCCACCGTCTCCCGGCACCGCTGCGGGTCCAGCTCCGCGGGGGCCACGAAGGAGACCAGGTCCCGGTCGGTCACCCGGAGGGTGACCGCGCGCCGGCAGCCCGGCACCGTCTCCAGCACGGTGGAGACCGCGTCCAGCTCCACCCGGAACCCCCGGACCTTCACCTGGTCGTCGGTGCGGCCGAGATGCTCCAGTTCCCCGTCCGCGCGCCAGCGGCCCCGGTCGCGGGTACGGAACATCAGCCGCCCGCCGCCGAGGAACGGGTCCGGGGCGTACCGCTCGGTGTTGAGCGCGTCGTTGTCCAGGTAGCCGGCGGAGACGCAGTCGCCCCCGGCCCACATCTCGCCGACCTCGCCGATGCGGCAGGGCCGTCCGTCGTCGTCGAGGACGTACACCGTGTTGTTCGGGGTCGGCCGGCCGATGGTCAGCGGCGCACCCGGCCGGTGCCGGTGCATGGTGTTGACGATGGTGGTCTCGGTCGGCCCGCAGCAGTTGTAGAAGACCCGGCCGGCGGCCCACCGGTCGGCCAGCGGACGCGGGCAGGGCTCCCCCGCCACCGCGACCACCCGTACCCCGGCGCACCGGTCCGGGTCGATCCGGGCGAGCACCGAGGGGGTGGCGACCAGCACGTCGGCGCGGGCGGCGGTGGCGGTGAGGTCCCGGTCGCGCACCAGCAGGGTGCCGCCGTTGGCGAGGCAGCCGAGGATCTCCCAGGCGGCCATGTCGAAGGCGACGTTGAGCAGTTGGGCGACCGTCCGTCCGGGCCGTATCCCCAGGTCACCGGGGCTGGTGAGCAGGATGTTGGCGACGTTGCCGTGGGTGACGGTGACACCGTTGGGGGTGCCCGTGGTGCCGGAGGTGAACAGCACGTAGCAGCCGTCGTCGGGGCGTACCGGGCGGTCCGGGACGGGGGCGGTCAGGTGCCCGCCGGGTGGCAGCGGCTCGGCCATCAGCCGGTCGACCGCGAGCCGGGGCACACCGGGCGGGGCCGGCACCGCGTCCAGGGTCGCCGACGTGGTCAGCAGCACCCGGCAGCGGGCCGTGTGGGCGACCTGGCGCAGCTGGGGGGCGGGGGTGATCCGGACGTCCTGCGGGACGTAGGCCGCCCCGGCCTTGAGGGTGGCCAGGATGCCGACCAGCATCGGCAGGGACCGGCTGGTGAACACGCCCACGGTGTCGCCGGTGCGCACGCCGAGGGCGACGAGGTGGGCGGCGAGCCGGTTGGCCTGGCGGTCCAGTTCGCGGTAGCCGATCCTCTCCCCGAGGTGCTCGGCGGCGACGGCCTCCGGGGTGGTGGCGGCCCACCTGGCGAACGCCTGGTGGATGCGCAGGTCGGGGGCGGGCACCCGGGGGCCCTGGCCGAACCTGTGGAACAGCCGCCGGTCGCGCGGTGGGAGGTGGTCCAGCAGGGCTGACCGCCAGCCGGCCGGCCCGGTGGGGAGGGCGTCGACCGGGTGGCTGGCGGTGTCGTCGGTGGTCTGTCGTACGGACATGGGCCGCTCCTGTTCTGACCGGCCGCCCTGCGCGGCGATCGGAATCGATGCTGGCCAATGCAGATGGGAAATCTCTTAGATCCGTGGCGCGGCGGCGGTCCGGGGCGGGACCGCTATGCGCCGGCGCGCGTTCGATCGGTTCGGGAGGGGCCACGGCGGGCGGGGCGCGGGCCGGCTGCGGGCCGGCGCGCGGGCCGACCGGCGCGGGTGACCCGACGCGAAGAGAACTACGAGTTTCGATGTTAACGTTCATCGGTACGCGGACCCGCCGCCACCTGCGACATGACGCCCGGACGGGACCGCGCGACCGGGCGCGGCATTGGTAGGACGTCTGACGGCCCGCCACGGGTGCCGCCCCCGCCGAGCGGCCACCCCATACCGCTCGCGGGAGTCGCCGGCAGGGCATTGACGTTACACAATGGAAACTCTAACGTCTGATGTCTTGACCGTGCATGTCGGCACCACCCAACCTCCCCGCCAGGGAGGGGTCTTCCGTGTCCCGTCACCCCACGCGGCGGCAGCAGGGTTCCAGCACGCCTGGTCCGAGCGAACGGCCGCCGCCCCGCGCGACGGCCGTACCCGCCGGAGCACTCCCGCAGAAACGGAGCGAACACGATGAACCACGGACGTCTGGTGAGCGCGGGGCTGACGGTGCTGCTCGGCGCGACGGTCGCCCTCACCGCCGGCTGCGGTGACCGGGACGCCGGGACCGGCGCGGGCGGCGGCAAGCCGCTCATCGGGGTCGACTACCCCCGCTCGGACACCGACTTCTGGAACTCCTACATCAGGTACGTGCCGCAGTCCGCCGGGGAGTTGGGGATCGACCTCAAGACCACCAACTCGCAGAACGACATCGCGAACCTCATCTCGAACGCCCAGACCTTCATGAGCCAGGGCGTCAAGGGGGTGGTGATGGCCCCGCAGGACACCGCCGCGATCGCCCCCACCCTGGCCCAACTGGAGAGCCGCAAGATCCCGGTGGTCACCATCGACACCCGGCCCGACACCGGCAAGGTGTTCATGGTGGTCCGCGCCGACAACCGGGCGTACGGCACCAAGGCCTGCCAGTTCCTGGGCACCAGGCTCGGCGGCCGGGGCAAGGTCGTCATGCTCCAGGGCGGCCTGGACTCCATCAACGGCCGGGACCGCACCGAGGCGTTCAGCGAGTGCATGGCCAAGGAGTTCCCCGGCATCAAGGTGTTCGGGGAGGCGACCGACTGGAAGGCCGACGTCGCGGCGTCGAAGTTGCAGACCCGCTTCGCCTCCGACCCGGACATCCGGGGCGTCTACATGCAGTCGTCGTTCGCGCTGTCGGGCACCCTGCAGATCCTCAAGCAGCGTGGCCTGCAGGTGCCGCCGACCGACCCGAAGCACGTCTTCGTGGTGTCCAACGACGGCATCCCCGAGGAGCTGAAGAACATCGGCGACGGCCTGATCGACGCCACCGTCAGCCAACCCGCCGACCTGTACGCCCGCTACGGGCTGGAGTACGCCAAGGCGGCGATCGAGGGCAAGACGTACCAGCCCGGACCCACCGACCACGGCAGCACCATCATCCAGGTGCGCGACGGCCTGCTGGAGGACCAACTCCCGGCGCCCCTGGTGACCCTGGACGGCGCGCCGGTCGCCGGGCAGCCCACGGTGAAGTACGACGACCCCTCGCTGTGGGGCCGGCAGGGATGACCGCCGCCCCGTACCACCCCGGCGACGCCGACCGGCCGGTCGTCGAGGCGGTCGACATCACCAAACGCTTCGGCTCCACGCTCGCCCTGTCCGGGGCGGGCATCATGGTCCGGCGCGGCGAGACGCACGCCCTGGTGGGCCGCAACGGCGCCGGCAAGTCGACGTTGGTCGGCATCCTTACCGGGTTGCAGGCCGCCGACGGCGGGGCGGTCGCCTTCGACGGCCGTCCGGCGCCGCCGCTGGCCGACCGGGACGCCTGGCGGCAGCGGGTGGCCTGCGTCTACCAGAAGTCGACGATCATCCCCACCCTCACCGTTGCGGAGAACCTGTTCCTCAACCGGCACGCCCGCTCCCGCGCCGGCCTGATCCGCTGGTCGAGCCTGCGGCGGGAGGCGCAACACCTGCTGGCACAGTGGTCGGTCGACGTCGACGTCCGGCAGCCGGCCGCGACGCTCTCGGTCGAGCAGCGGCAGTTCGTGGAGATCGCCCGCGCGTTGTCCTTCGGCGCCCGGTTCATCGTCCTCGACGAACCGACCGCCCAGCTCGACGCCGCCGGCATCGACCGCCTGTTCACCCGCATCCGGGACCTGCGCGGGCAGGGGGTGACGTTCCTGTTCATCAGCCACCACCTCCAGGAGATCTACGACCTGTGCGACCGGGTGACGGTCTTCCGCGACGCCCGGCACATCCTCACCGCCCCGGTCGCCGGGTTGAGCCGGCAGGCGCTGGTCGCCGCGATGACCGGGGAGGACGTGACCATGCCGGAGGCCGACCACCGGCCACCGGCGTCCGACGCGCCGGTGCTGCTGTCGGTGCGGGACCTGGTCACCGCGTCCGGGGCCCGGCTGTCGATGCGGGTCCGGGCGGGCGAGGTGGTGGGCATCGCCGGGGGTGGCGGCAGCGGCAAGGTCGAGGTCGCCGAGGCCGTCGTCGGTCTGGCCCGGCCGGTGGCCGGGTCGGTCACCCTCGCCGGCCGGGTGCTGCGGCCGGGCAGCGTGCCCGACGCCCTCGCCGCCGGGGTGGGGCTGGTGCCGCAGGACCGGCACCGGGAGGGCCTGGTGCCGGGGCTGTCGATCGCGGAGAACGTCACGATGACGGTGCCGCAGCGGATCGGGCGCTACGGGCTCATCTCCCGGGCCCGCCGGGACGCCCTGGCCCGGGATACCATCGCCGCGCTGACGATCAAGGCGGCCGGGCCGCAGACGCCGGTGGCCGACCTGTCCGGCGGCAACCAGCAGAAGGTCGTGATGGGTCGGGCGTTGGCCAACGATCCGCGGCTGCTGGTGCTGGTCACACCCACCGCCGGGGTCGACGTGCGGTCCAAGCAGACCCTGCTCGGCGTCGTCGAGGACGTCCGCCGCCGGGGCACCGCCGTGCTGGTGGTCTCCGACGAGCTGGACGACCTGCGCATCTGCGACCGGGTGCTGGTGATGTTCCAGGGCCGGGTGGTCGCCGAGATGGCCCACGGCTGGAGCGACAACGATCTGGTAGCCGCCATGGAAGGGGTGGACCTCCACCATGTCTGACACGCTGTCCACCGGCACGGTGCCGGCGTCGGCGCCCCCGCCGACCCGCCCGTCGTCGCGGCACCTGGCCGTCGCCCGGCTGCGGGACCTGGCGCTGGTGCCGGCGATCGTCGCGGTGGCGATCGTCGGGTGGATCATCAGTCCGGTCTTCCTCAGCACCGACAACGTCCTCAACGTGCTGCAGAGCATGTCGGAGATCGCGATCCTGGTGCTGGCCCAGACCATCGTGCTGATCACCGGCAAGATGGACCTGTCGTTGGAGTCCACCTTCGGGCTCGCCCCGGGCATCGCCGCCTGGCTGGTCGTCGACCCGGAGCTGACCCGCGGTCTGGGGCTCGGCCTGCTCCCGGACGCCTGGGCGGTGCCGGTGGTGCTGCTGGTCGGGGCGCTGGTCGGGGCGTTCAACGGGCTGCTCATCGTCCGGTTCGGCCTCAACGGCTTCATCGTGACGCTGGGCATGCTGATCATCCTGCGGGGCCTACTCACCGGCATCTCCGGCGGGCAGACGTTCTTCGCGCTGCCCGGGTCGATGACGTACCTCGGCTCGACGAGCTGGCTCGGGGTGCCGGCCTCGATCTGGGTGTCGCTGCTGCTGTTCGCCGCCGGGATCGTGGTGCTCGGCCACACCCGCACCGGCCGCGCCCTGTACGCCATCGGCGGCAACGCCGACGCGGCCCGCGCCGCCGGCATCCGCACCGACCGGGTGCTGTGGGTCGCGCTGGTCGTGGCCAGCGTGCTCGCCGCCCTGGCCGGTCTGCTCATCAGCGGCCGGCTGGCGGCCGTGCCGGCGGCCCAGGGCGACGGCGCGATCTTCCAGGTGTTCGCGGCGGCGGTGATCGGCGGGGTCAGCCTCAACGGCGGCCGGGGCAGCGTCTTCGGCGCGTTCACCGGCGTCCTGCTGCTCTTCATGATCATCAACGTGTTGACCCTGGCCGGGGTGCCCGCGCAGTGGACGAACTTCCTCAACGGCGCGGTCATCCTGGTCGCCCTGGTGGTCTCCCGCATCACCGGCGGCAAGGCGCAGACCTGAACGGCCCGCCGGCCGGACCCCGCGCGACCCGCCCACGAGGCGGGCCGCCGACGCCCCCGATCCCCTCAACCAGGAGTTCCGTTGACTGAGCGCATCACCGCGGTGGACACGATCGACGTCCGCTTCCCCACCTCCGTGCACCGCGACGGGTCGGACGCGATGAACCCGTTCCCCGACTACTCGGCCGCCTACGTCGTCCTGCGGACGTCGGCGGGCGCCGAGGGGCACGGGCTGGTCTTCACCGTGGGACGCGGCACCGAGATCCAGGTCGCCGCCGTCCGGTCGCTGGCCGCGATGGTCGTCGGCCAGCCCGTCGACGAGCTGACCGCCGACCCCGGGGCGCTGGCGCGACGGCTCGTCGGCGACAGCCAGATCCGCTGGCTCGGCCCGGCCAAGGGGGTCGTGCACATGGCCGCCGGTGGCCTGGTCAACGCGGTGTGGGACCTCGCCGCCCGGCGGGCCGGCAAGCCACTGTGGAAGCTGCTGGCCGACCTCACCCCGGAACAGATCGTCGCCCAGGTCGACTTCCGCTACCTGCGCGACGCCCTCACCGAGGACGAGGCGCTGACCCTGTTGCGGCGGGCCACCGACGGCCGGGCCGAGCGGGAACGGCGGCTGCGGGCCGAGGGCTACCCCGCGTACACCACCACGCCCGGGTGGTTGGGCTACGACGACGAGAAGCTGGCCCGGCTCTGCGCGGAGGCCGTCCGCGACGGCTACCGGCTGATCAAACTCAAGGTCGGCGGCGACCTGGCCGACGACGTACGCCGGATGGGCATCGCCCGGCAGGCCGTCGGGCCGCAGGTCCGCCTCGCGGTCGACGCCAACCAGATCTGGGGGGTGCCCGAGGCGATCGGGTGGATGCGGGAGCTGGCCGCGTTCGACCCGTACTGGATCGAGGAGCCGACGTCGCCGGACGACGTTCTCGGGCACGCCGCCGTCCGCAAGGCGCTCAGCCCGATCCGGGTGGCCACCGGCGAGCACGTGCACAACGCGGTGGTGTTCAAGCAGCTGCTCCAGGCCGACGCCGTCGACGTGGTGCAGATCGACGCCTGCCGGGTCGCCGGGGTCAACGAGAACCTGGCGATCCTGCTGCTCGCCGCGCGGTTCGGGGTGCCGGTCTGCCCGCACGCCGGTGGGGTGGGGCTGTGCGAACTGGTGCAGCACCTGGCGATGTTCGACTTCGTCGCGGTCAGCGGCAGCACCGAGGACCGGGCCATCGAGTACGTCGACCACCTGCACGACCACTTCGTCGACCCGGTGCGGGTCACCGGCGGGCGCTACCTGGCCCCCACCGCCCCGGGCATGAGCGGGCAGATCCGGCCGGAGTCCCTTTCCGCGTACCGGTTCCCGGACGGCCCGCAGTGGGCCGACGCCGCGGCGACCCCGGGCCCGGCGACGCCGTGATCATCGACGCGCACCACCACCTGTGGCGGCCCGAACGCGGGTACACCTGGCTGGACGCCCCCGAACTGGCGGCCATCCGGCGGCCGTTCACCCCGGCGGACCTGACCGCCGAACTCGCCGCCGCCGGGGTCACCGGCACCGTGCTGGTCGAGGGCGGGCGCTGCCACCCCGACGAGGCCGCCGAGTTCCTCGGCCACGCCGCCGACACCGCGCCGATCCTGGCGGTGGTGGCCTGGCTCGACGTCGCCGCCGACGACGTGCCCGCCACCGTGGCCCGCTACCGCCGGCTGCGCGGCGGCGGATACCTGGCCGGGGTCCGCTCGCAGGTGCAGGGCGAGCCGGACCCGGACTACCTGGACCGGCCCGACGTGCGTCGCGGGCTCGCCGCGCTCGCCGACGCCGGGCTCGCGTTCGACCTGGTGATCCGCGCCGACCAGCTACCGGCGGCGGCGCGGGCGGCCCGCGCGGTGCCGGGGTTGCGGTTCGTCCTGGACCACCTGGGCAAGCCCCGCATCGACGAGGGCGACGCGGGCCTGCGGAGCTGGCGCGGTCCGCTGGCCGCCCTCGCCGCCAACCCCAACGTCACCGCGAAGCTGTCCGGCCTGGTCACCGAGGCCGCCCCGACGTGGACACCTGAGGACCTGCGGCCGTTCGTCGCGGTGGCCGTCGCCGAGTTCGGCGCACAGCGGCTGATGTTCGGCTCGGACTGGCCGGTCTGCCTGCTCCGGTCGGACTATCCCGGGGTGCTGCGGGCGTTGACGGCGGCGTTGCCGCCGCTGTCGGAGCGGGAACACCGGGAGATCCTCGCCGGCACCGCCGTACGCACCTACGGCCTGGCGGACCGGGTCGGCGCGGCCCACCCGGCGGGGCCCGCGTGACGCCGGGCGGGTCAGGCGGTCCCCGCCGTGGCGGCCAGCACCGTGCGCAGCCACGCCTCGGAGGTGTTGACGTGCATCAACGCGCTCGCCTGGGCGAGCAGTTGGTCACGCGAGCGCAACGCGCGGTAGATCGCGTGGTGTTCGTCGATGGTGGTGTGCGCCGCGTTGCCCTCGATCAGCCCGCGCCACACCCGGGCCCGCAGGGTACGGCTGGACAACCCGTCCAGCAGCGAGGTGAGGGTCTCGTTGCCGGTGGTGGCGACGACGGTGTGGTGGAACGCCGTGTCGAACCGGATCAGCTTCTCGGCGTCGTCGGCCGCCGCCCGCATCTCCTCCAGGATGCCGCCGAGGTCGTCGAGCTGGGCCTCGGTCATCCGCAGCGCCGCCAGCCCGGTGGCCATCGGTTCCAGCAGCCGCCGCACCTCCATGACCTCCAGCAGCGTGTCGTCGCGCAGCAGCTCCACCGCGACCCCCAGCCCCTCCAGCAGCAGCCGGGGGGCGAGGCTGGTGACGTACGTCCCGTCGCCCCGGCGTACGTCGAGCACCCGGGCCGACTCGAGGACCTTGACCGCCTCCCGGACCCCGCTGCGCGACAGGCCCATCTGCTCGGCGAGCTGCGGTTCGGGGGGCAGCCGGGCACCCGGCGGCAGCTCACCACTCTGGACCATGCTTCGGATCTTGGCGATCGCGTCGTCGGTCAGTGCCATCACGTCCCCCTCCGGCCGGCCGGTCGCGCGTCGTCCCGACCGCTGCGGCTGAGGCGGCCGACGGCGACCCCCACCAATATAGAGACATCCGATGTTTTCGCCGACGGCGGTCGTCCCGCCGTGGACCGGCGGCCACCACCCGCACCGAAAGGGGCGTGACGTGCAGCGCTACGGCTGGTTGATCCGGCTGCGACCGGAGCACCGCGAGACCTATCTGCGCCTGCACGCCGCCGTCTGGCCCGACGTCGAACGGACGCTGCGGGCGGCGAACATCCGCAACTACAGCATCTTCCTGCACGGCGACCTGCTCTTCGGCTACTACGAGTACGTCGGCGAGGACCACGACGCCGACCAGCGGCGCATCGCCGACGACCCCCGGACGCGGCAGTGGTGGACGCTGACCGACCCGTGCCAGGAGTCGGTCGCCGAACCCGGCTCGGGGCACTGGTGGGCACCGATGCGGGAGGTCTGGCACCTGTCCGAGGAGGAGTCGTGAACCACAGCGCGCACTACGTCGGGGACCACACCTTCGTCGTCGAGCGGACCGCCGTCGTGCCGCCCGGCCCCGGTCAGGTGCGCATCGACGTCGCGTACACCGGGATCTGCGGCACCGACCTGCACGTGGCGCACGGCGCGATGGACCAGCGGGTCCGGGTGCCGGCGGTGATCGGCCACGAGATGTCCGGACGCATCGCCGAGGTCGGCCCCGGGGTGCGGGGGCACCGGGTGGGCGACCCGGTGACCGTGATGCCGCTGGACTGGTGCGGCGACTGCCCCGCCTGCCGGGCCGGCAACAGCCACATCTGCCACCGGCTCACCTTCGTCGGCATCGACTCCCCCGGCGCGATGCAGCGCTCCTGGACGGTGCCCGCGCGGATCGTGGTGCCGCTGCCGGCAGACCTGCCGCTGACCCACGCCGCGCTGATCGAGCCGACCGCCGTCGCCGTGCACGACGTACGTCGGTCCCGGCTGACCGCCGGGGAACACGCGGTGGTCGTCGGCGCCGGGCCGGTCGGCCTGCTCATCGGGACGGTCGCGCAGGTCACCGGGGCCGAGGTGACGGTGCTGGAACTCGACCCGCGCCGCCGGGCCCTCGCCACCGAACTCGGGCTGCGTACCGTCGACCCGGCGACGGTCGACGTCGCCCGGCACGTGCACGAGACGACCGGCGGGGCCGGGGCGGCCGTGGCCTTCGAGGTGTCCGGGTCCGCCGCCGGGGTCCGCACCGCGACCGACCTGCTCGCCGCACGCGGTCGGCTGGTCGTCGTGGCGATCCACCCCACCCCCCGGGAGGTTGACCTGCACCGCGTCTTCTGGCGCGAACTGGAGCTGATCGGGGTGCGGGTGTACGAGCGGGAGGACTACACCGAGGCCGTCCGGTTGGTGCACGCCGGGCTGGTGCCCGCCGGGCGGCTGATCACCCGGGTCGTGCCGTTGCCCGAGGTGGCCGAGGCGTTCCGGGCGCTCGCCGCCGGTGGCGAGGTGAAGATCCTCGTCGACTGCGGCGTCACCGGGTGAAACCCGGCCGGCCCCGGCCGTGTGATGATCGGCGGGTGCGGGTGGTGCTGGCGACCGACGCGGGGCACCCCGGGCGGGCCAACGAGGATTTCGCCGGGGCGGTGCCGGCCTGGTGCTGGTCGACGGCGCGGGCGGCGTCCCCGGGGCCGGCGAGGTCTGCCGGCACGGCGTGGCCTGGTACGCCCGGCGGCTCGGCGGCGCGCTGCTGGGCGGGCTGTCGACGGGCGGGAGCCTGCGGGCGGTGCTGGCCGAGGGCATCGGGCAGGTCACCGACGCGCACCGGGGCACCTGCGACGTCACCCACCCGAGCAGCCCGTACGCGGCCGTGGCGGTGCTGCGGTGCGCCGGTGGGCTGGTCGAGCACCTGGTCCTCGGGGACGCGGTGGCGGTCGTCGGCCGGGTGGCCGGCGGGCCGCTCGTCGCCCACGACCCCCGCGAGCCGGTGATCGCCCGCTCCTTCGAGCGGCGGTTGGTGGGCGTGGCCGAGGGCAGCGGGGAGCACCGGCGGTTGCTGGCCGAGTTGCGGGGGCACCGCAACGCCCCGGGCGGTTTCTGGGTGGCCAAGGACGACCCGGGGGTGGTCGACGAGGCGGTCACCGGCGACTGTCCGGCGGTCGGGGTGACGGTGGCGGCGTTGCTGAGCAACGGGGCGAGCCGGCTCGTGGACACCTTCGGGCTCACCGACTGGGCGGGCCTGCTGCGTCTGCTCGACGCCGAGGGGCCGGGCGGGATCATCAGGCGGGTCCGGGAGGCCGAGGCCCGGCACGGGGTCGCCACCGACGACGCGACGGTGGTCGGGTGGCGCGGGACGGGACCGGCCGCCGACGACTGAGTCGCGGCGGCGCGGAGGCCACCCGGGCCGGGTGGCCTCCGCGCAGGCCGCCCGGCCCGGTCGACCCGACGCCGCGGCGTCGGCTGATCGGTGGATCAGTTTCGGACGATGGTGAAGGTGCTCGTCGTGTTGCGGACGTCCTGGTGGTTGTCACTCAGTCGCAGGTTGGTGAACGTCGCCGAGCCGACCGCCGGGCCCTGCCCCGCCTCGGGCATCTCGTTGACCCAGATGCCGAAGCCGGACTTCGCGTCGAACGCGTCACCACTGCGCCGGGCCCCGGAGATCGACACGTCGGTGAGCACCGTGTCGGTGATCGGGTTCTCCGGCTGGCCGCCCGTGTACTTGGTCTGGAACATGATCCCCGAGTACGTCGGGTCGACGATGTCCACGGCGCTGACCCGGATGCCCCGGAACTCCTTGGACGCGGAGAACAACCACATCGCCGGGAACGTCTGACCGCCCCAGAAGTGCCCGCCGGAGCGGATCAGGGAGACGTTCTCGAACCGGGTGGGTGGGCTCGCCCCGAACCCGACGAACGGGTAGCCGAAGTCCAGCGAGCTGATGGTGATGCCCGAGTACGTCAACTGGTCGGCGAGGTAGAGGTTGCGGAAGGTGTTGTCGTAGCCGCCGTACACGGCGATGCCGGCGGCCCGCCAGGTCAGCGTGGCGGTCAGGTTCTCGAACACGTTGCCGTGGTTGCCGCCGGAGCCGCCGGAGTCGGTGGCGGAGAACAACGCGAACGCGTCGTCGCCGTTGGAGCGGCCCTCCGTGTTGGTGACCAGCGCGTCGGTGCTGCCGTTGGTCATGTTCACCCCGTCGGCGAAGGTGTTGCGGAACCGGCTGTCCCGGATGGTCAGCCCGTCCACGCTCACCCCCCAGTACGCGCAGACGGTGTGCTCCACCCAGACGCTGTCCAACGTCAGGTCGTCGACGTCCTTCAGCTCGCCCCACACCTTGCCGGGTCCGTCGATCCGGTTGGTGTAGTTGCCGAAGAACGCCAGGTGGGCGAAGGTCGACCCGCTGGCCGAGGACTCGACCCGGAACCCGGCGTCGGTGTTCTGCTGGTTCGTCGGCGTCTGGAAGCGGGTGTACCACATGCCCGCGCCGACGACCTTCACCGCCTTGCCGTACACCTGGAGCTTCTGCGCGGTCTCGTAGGTGCCGGCGGGCAGGTAGACGCCGACCAGGGTGCCGGTGGTGTCCATCCGCACCGCGTCCAGCGCGTTCTGCACGTCGGCGTGGCTGAAGCCGGTGGGCACCTTGTACCGGGTCGGGTCCGGGTTGGCGCGCGGCGACACCAGCTCGGTGTTGACGAAGTCGATCGCGTACGTGGTGGCGTTCGCCGGGTCCTTCTGGAGCCGGATCCGGCTGCCCGCCGCGACGGTGGAGTCGAGCAGCACGTTCGCCTCGTCGTAGAGGTGCCGGGGCGCGCCCGCGCCTGGCGAGTCGCTGGGGGCGGCCTCCGCGCCGTAGAGCCAGATGTGCTTCGAGGTGAGGCTGATCGGCTTGTGCAGCACCCCGTTGACGTAGACGTTGAGCGTCGCGTCGATCCCGCCGCCGCCCGGCGCGTCCGGGATGGAGAAGCGGGTGACCAGGGCGTTCGCGGCCGACCTGGTGGTCCACTCGACGTACGCGCCGGTGGTGTTGAGGGTGACCGCCCGCCGGCCGGACGCCTCGCCGGCCAGGTCGCCGATGGTGCGGTTCGGGCCGATCACCTGCGCGCCGCCGCCGACCGAGCCGTCCTCGGCCTCGTACGCGTCGTAGCCCAGGTTCGCGCCCCGGCCGACGAACAGCGGCCGGTCGCTGGAGTTGTTCTGCCGCTTCACCGGCAACTCGTTGGCGTCGTCGGCGAGCACCACCCGCACGGTGTGGCGGCCGTTGGCGGCGGTCCAGGTGCCGAGCGACACCGGGCCAGCGGTGGCCCCGGCGGCGATCGTGCCGGAGTACGCGCCGGTCAGCGTGCGGACCACGGAGCCTGCGTCGGTGAGCACGGTGAGCGTGATGCCGTGCGTGCCGCTCGCCGACGCGATCGTGCCCTGGTTGCGCAGCGTCACCGCGAAGCTGACCGTGCCGCCGGCGGCCGGCGTGCCCGGCGACCAGGTCACGGCCGAGGCCACCAGGTCGGAGCTGGCCACCGGACTGACCGTCAACGCGGTCGGGTTGGTGTAGGAGTTGTTCGCCTCGTTCTGCTCGATCACCGTGTTCGCCTCGTCGACCTTGGCGGTGAGCTGGTAGCTGCCGGCGTCGCGAACGCCGATGCTCGCCGAGACGGTGGTGGACGCGCCGGCCGCGAGCGCGCCGACGGCGGCGGTGCCGACCTTCGTCGTACCCAGGTAGAGGGTGACGGTGGTGGCGGCGGACGCGGCGGTGCCGGCGTTGCGCACGGTGGCGGCCAGGGTGATCGCGTCGGTCTCGACAGGCGCGGTGGGCGAGGCGGTCAGGGCGGTGACGGTGAGGTCCGGGTTGGCCGCCGGCACGCCGATGACCTGGAGTTCCGCGACCTGCCCGTTGGACGAGCCGGAGTTCGCGGTGAACTGCAACCGGACGTCCGCGGCGGTCGCCGAGACGGGGACGGTCACGGTGTTGCCGGTGTTCGGGTTGAACGAGTACGTCGCGGAGCCGACCAGGCTGGTGAACCCGGAGGCGGACTGCTCCCGCCCGAGCACCTGGAACGTCTGGGTGCGCGCACCCCACGCCGGGTCCGGGTTGAGCTTCACCACGACCGCGCTGATGCTGGCGTTCGCGCCCAGCGCGACGGTCAGCGTGCCCGGGTACGCGCCCGGCGCGCCCTCCCAGTAGGTGGTGACGTCGTTGTCGACCGCGTTGGCGGCGTTGAACACGTGCACCACCGACGACGCGGTGGCCGGCTTGCCGACGGCCAGGTTGGTGCCGCCGGTGGTGCTGCCGGTGCGGGTGACCGTGTTGCTGTTGGCGGACACGTTGCCGGCGGCGTCGCGGGCGCGCACCTGGTAGGAGACGGTGGCGCTGTCCGGCTGGCCGTCGGTGTAGGTCAGCGTGGAGCCGCCGACGGTGGTGCGCAGCGTGCCGTTGGCCCACACCTCGTAGCCGGTGACGCCGACGTTGTCGGTGGACGCGGTCCAGGTCAACCGGATCTGGCCGCTCGCCGGCTGGGTGTAGGCGAGGTTGCCGGGCGCGGTCGGCGCGGTGGTGTCGCCGGTGTTGCCGGTGCGGGTGACCGTGTTGCTGTTGGCGGACACGTTGCCGGCGGCGTCGCGGGCCCGCACGTAGTACGACACGGTGCTGCCGGCGGGCTGGGTGTCGGTGTAGGTGAGCGTGGTGCCGCCGACGCTGGTGCGCAGCACGCCGCCCGCGTAGATGTCGTAGCCGGTGACGCCGACGTTGTCGGTGGACGCGGTCCAGGTCAGCCGGACCTGGTCGGTGGCCGGCTCGGTGAACGCCAGGTTGCCGGGCGCGCTGGGCGCCTGGGTGTCTCCGGTCGCCGCGCCGTAGATCTCCAGCTCGGCGAGCTGTCCGGCGGGCCAGGCGTTGTTCGCGGTGAACAGCAGCCGCAGGTAGCGGGTGGACGCGGTGGGCACGGTGACGGTGACCGTGTTGCCGCCGGCCGGGTCGAACGCGTACGACGCGGACGCGACGAGCGTGCCGAACGTGGAGCCGGTGGTGCTGCCCTGCACGGTCAGCGTCTGGGTGCGCGCGCCCCAGCCGGTGGGCAGCCGCAGCACCAGCCGGTTGACGCTGGTGGTGGCACCCAGGTCGGCCTGGATCCACTGCGGGAACGCGTTGTTCGGGCTCTCCCAGTAGGTGCCCGCGTTGCCGTCGTTGGCGTTGCCGGCGGCGTACACGTCGGAGTGGCCGCTCTCGGTCATCGTCTTGCCGAGTGCCAGGTTGGTCGAGGAGTTGGCGGTGCCGTAGACCTCCAGCTCGGCGAGTTGGGCGGCGGCCCAGCCGGTGTTCGCGGTGACGACGACGCGCAGGTAGCGGGCGTTGGTGGCGCTGAAGCCGAGCGTCACCGTGTTGCCGGCGGCCGGGCCGAACGAGCGGGCGGCGGACGTGACGACAGTGGTGAAGCCGCTGCCGTCGGCGCTGGCCTGCACGGACAGCGTCTGGGTGCGGGCCTCCCAGGCGGCGGGGAGCTTGAGCACGACCTGGTCGACGGCGCGGCTGGTGCCGAGGTCGACCTGGGCCCACTGGGGCAGCGCGCCGCTGCTCTCCCAGTAGCTGCCCTGGTTGCCGTCGGTGAGGTTGGCGGCGACGTAGGGCCCGTTGACGCTGCTGGCGGTGGCGGTGCGGCCGGCGGCGAGGTTCGGGCCGCCGGCGGCCAGGGCGGGTGGGGCGGGCGCCGCGGTGACGGCCAGGCCGACCGCGGCGAGCACCGCGACGATTCTGGTACGGAGTCTGGACATGGTGGACGGACACCTTCTTCCGGGGGAGGTGGAGAGGCGTTGACGGGGGTGGGGGGTGTGGTGCGGCGGGGACCCGGGCGGGTCCCCGCCGCGCCGGGTCAGGAGGCGTAGACCTCGAACTCGGAGAGCTGGCCGGCCGGCCAGCCGGTGTTGCCGGTGAACGTCAGCCGCACGAAGCGGCGGTCACCGGCGGGCAGCGCGATCGACACGCTGTTGCCGGACGACGGGTCGAACGGGTAGCCGGCCGCCGCCCTGAGGGTGGTGAACGACGAGCCGTCGGTGGAGCCGAGCACCGTCACCGTCTGGGTACGGGTCTGCCAGGCCGTCGACGGCGGCAGCTTGAGCACCACCCGGGCGACCGGTCGGGCGCTGCCCAGGTCGACGGTCACCGACTGGGGGAAGGCGTTGTTGGCGCTCTCCCAGTAGGTGTTCGGGTTGCCGTCGACGGTGTTGCCGGCACCGTAGACGTCGGCATGGCTGGTCTCCGCGACCGGCCGGCCGGCGGCCAGGTTGCCGGTCGGCGGAGCGGTGGTCGGGGGCGGCGTGGTGGCGGGTGGCGTCGTGGTGGGCGGCGGGGTGGTGACGCCGCCGCCGTACACCTCCAGTTCGGCGAGTTGGGCGGCCGGCCAGCCGGTGTTGCCGGTGACGGTGACCCGGACGTACCGGCGGGTGCCGGACGGCAGCGCGATCGAGACGCTGTTGCCGGCCGCCGGGTCGAACACGCGGCCCGCCGACGCGGCGAGCGTGCCGTAGGAGGAGCCGTCGGTGGAGCCGAGCACGGACAGCGTCTGCGTGCGGCGCTCCCAGCCGGCGGGGAGCTTGAGCACCACCCGGTCGACGGTGCGCGCCGCCCCGAGGTCGACGGTCAGCGACTGCGGGAACGCGTTGTTGGCGCTCTCCCAGTAGCTGCCCGCGTTGCCGTCGACCGCGTTGCCGGCCGCGTAGGACTGGTTGACGCTGGTGGCGGTGGCCGGCCGGCCCAGGGCCAGGTTCCCGCCGGCCGGCGGGGTGGTCGGGGGTGGGGTGGTCGG
>NZ_MZMV01000063.1 GCF_002210435.1 Micromonospora wenchangensis | reverse complement strand
CGGGGCCGCCGGTTTCGCCGGGGCCGCCGCCGCGCGGGCCGGGGCCGACCGGCCGGCCGGCGTGACCGAGCGGGCCGGGTCCCTTCGCCCGCTCGGGGTGCCCCACCGGGCCGGGGTGTCGGGGCGGGTGGCACCCGTGCACCGGGCCGCACCGGGTCGGCTGACCGGGGTCACCCGGGCGGCGGAACCGGTCCACCGCGCCGGGGCCGCCGGTCGGGGCGGAGCGGCCCACCGCGCGGGGTCCGCCGGCCAGTGGCCCGGGTCGGGTCGGCCGGCCGCCGCTGCCGGGATGGTCGGACCCCTGCTGCGCAGCCTGCCCACGGGTGACGGAGTACCCGACCGGGGATTTCGGCAGCCAGCGGTCCTCCCCGCGGCCGCCCGGCCCCACGAGCCACGCCGGGCGTCCGGCGACACCGACGGCGGGCGGCCCGGGTGGGCGGCGGCTGCGACCGGACGTCCGTCGGCGCTGGCGGACCGGCCCGGCCGGACCGCCAGGCGACCGGCCGTCGTCGTGCCGCTGCCGTCCCGGCCGGCTGGTGTCCCCGCTGCCCGGCGACCGGCGACCGGCCGACGACGACGCGGGGAGGGGTTGCCGCGTCCCGCCGTACCGTTACCGGCGCGCGCCGCCTGACCCGCCGCCCTACCGGGGCCCGTCGGTGACCGGGGCGGGCGGGTCGGCGCGCATGGCGCGGACCGCCTCCCCGGCGAACAGGCACGCGGCCCGGTGGCCGGGGCCCACCTCGATCGGCGGCGGGTCGGTCTCGGCGCAGGCGGGACGGGCCTGCGGGCAGCGGGTACGGAACCGGCAGCCGCTCGGCGGATCGGTCGGACTGGGCAGGTCACCGGTGAGGATGATCCGCCGCCGCTCCCGCTCCACCCGGGGGTCGGCCACCGGGACCGCCGACAGCAGCGCCGCCGTGTAGGGGTGCGCCGGTTCCCGCCAGAGCTGCGCCGGGGTGCCGGTCTCCACGATCCGCCCCAGGTACATCACCGCGATCCGGTCGCTGAGATGCTCCACGGCGGCCAGGTCGTGCGCGATGAACAGGTAGGTGAGCCCGAGGTCCCGTTGCAGCCGGCGCAGCAGGTTCATGATCTGCGCCTGCACGCTCAGGTCGAGCGACGCGATCGGCTCGTCGAGGACGATCAGGTCGGGTTCCCCGGCCAACGCGCGGGCGATGCCGACCCGCTGACGTTGACCGCCGGACAGCTCGTGCGGGTGCCGGCCGGCCGTCTCCGGACGCAGGCCCACCAGGTCGAGCAGCTCGGCGACCCGGTGCCGGCGGGCCTCGGCCGAGCGGGCCAGCCGGTGCACGACCAGCGGTTCGGCGATGCTCGCGCCGGCGGTGCGACGCGGGTCCAGCGACGCCTGCGGATCCTGGAACACCATGGCCACCCGGCGGCGCAGCCCACGCAGCCGGCGACGCGACCAGCCGGTGACGTCCTGCCCGCCGACGACGATCCGGCCGCCGGTCGGGGCCACCAGCCGCAGCAGCGCCAGGCCGGTGGTGGACTTGCCGCTGCCGGACTCCCCCACCAGGCCCAGGGTCTCCCCCGACCGTACGGTCAGCGACACCCCGTCCACCGCCCGCACCGGTGGGCCACCGGGGCTGGGGAACCAGACCGTGAGGTCGTCGAGTTCGGCGACGGTTCCCGTACTCATCGGTCCTCCGGGGTGGACGGGGCCGGGTCGTCACCGGCGGGCCGGCTCCCGGCAGCGGGTCGCCCGGCCGCGTCGTCCCGGGACCCGGCAGCGGCGGCGGGGTAGAAGGTGCGGACCCGGTGGGCGGGGGTGAGCGGGACCAGCGGCGGCAACTCGTGGGCGCAGCGGGCGTCCCCGCGTACCGGGCAGCGGGGCCAGAACGCGCACCCGGGCGGCAGGTCGAGCGGGCTGGGCGGCGCGCCGGGGATCGCCGCCAGCTCCTCCCCCGCCGCGCCGGGCCGGGGCCGGGCCGCCAGCAGGGCCCGGGTGTACGGGTGCCCCGGCGCGACGAAGACCGCGTCGACCGGGCCCTGCTCGACGATCCGTCCCCCGTACATCACCGCGACGGTGTCGGCGATCCCGGCCACCACGCCGAGGTCGTGGGTGATCCAGACGACCGCGGTGCCGAGCCGGCGGCGCAGGTCGGCGACGAGTTCGACGATCTGCGCCTGGGTGGTGACGTCCAGCGCGGTGGTCGGCTCGTCGGCGATGAGCAGGGCCGGTTCGCAGGCCAGGGCCATCGCGATGACGACCCGTTGCCGCATCCCGCCGGAGAACTCGTGCGGGTGGGCGTCCACCCGACGCCCGGGTGCCGGGATGCCGACCAGGTCGAGCAGCTCGACGGCGCGGGAGCGGGCCTGCCGCCGGCTCATCCCGAGGTGTTCCTCGCACGCCTCGGCGACCTGCCGGCCGACGGTCAGCACCGGGTTGAGGGTGGTCATCGGGTCCTGGAAGACGAAGCCGACGTGCCGGCCCCGCCACCGGCGACGGTCCGACCCGGACATGTCGGTCAGGTCCCGGCCCAGCAGCCGGACCCGACCGGTGACGGTGGCGGAGCGCGGGGCCAGCCCGGTGGCGGCGAGCACCGTCATGCTCTTGCCGCTGCCGGACTCCCCGACCAGGGCGAGGGTCTCGCCGGGGGCCACCGACCAGTCGACCCCGGCGACCGCGCGGGCCGGGCCGTTGCGGGTGCCGAGGGTGACCGTCAGGTCGCTGATCTCCAGCACCGGCGTGTCCCCGGCGACCCGGGGCGACGGTACGGCGGCTCCGCTCATCGGGTGCTCCTGCGGGCTTCGCTGACGGTGAGCTGACGGGGGTCGAGCACGTCGCGCAGGGCGTCACCGACCAGGTTGAACGCGAGCACGGTCAGGAAGATCGCCGCGCCGGGGAAGAACCCCAGCCACCAGGCGTCGGTGACGAAACCGCGCCCGTCGTAGAGCATCCGGCCCCAGGCCGGCGCGGGGGGCTGCACGCCCAGCCCGAGGAAGGACAGCGCCGCCTCGGACAGGATCGCGAAGGCCAACGACAGGGAGGTCTGCACGATCAGCGGGGCGGCGATGTTGGGCAGCACGTGCCGGCGCAGGATGCGCAGGTCGGAGGTGCCGATGGAGACGGCGGCCCGGACGAAGACCTGCTCCCGTACGGCGAGCACGCCGGCCCGGGTCACCCGGGCGAAGATCGGGGTGTAGACCACCCCGATGGCGGTCGTCGCGGTGACCAGCCCCGGGCCGAGGACCGCGACGATCGCCACGGCGAGCAGCAGCACCGGGAACGCGAACAGCACGTCCATGCCGCGCATCAGGACGTTGTCCGTCCAGCCGCCGTACCAGCCGGCGAGCAGACCGACGGTGACCCCGACGGCCAGGGCGATGCCGACGCTGACCAGGCCCACCTGCAACGACACCCGGGCCGCCACCAGCACCCGGCTGAGCACGTCGCGGCCCAGTTCGTCGGTGCCGAACGGGTGCGCGCCGCTGGGTGGACGCAGCATCTGGTCGACGTCCACGTCGTTGGTCCCGGCCGGCGCGAGCCACTGCCCGGCCAGCCCGACGACCAGCAGGACCAGCAGGACCAGCGTGCCGGCGACGGCCGGCGGGTCGTGCCACAGCGCGGTCAGCGCACGGCGCAGGGTGCCCGCCCCGCCGGCCGACGCCGACGGGCGGTCGTCTACCGGGTCGACCGGCGGGGCGGCGGGGGGCGGTGTCCGGTCCCCGGCGCTCATCGCAGCGTGATCCTCGCGTCGAGGCGGGCGTAGAGGACGTCCACCAGCAGGTTCATCAGCAGGAACAGGGTGGCCACGAAGAGCACCGCGCCCTGCAGCACCGGGTAGTCGCGGGCCTGGACGGCGTCGTAGGTGAGCCGGCCGACGCCCGGCCAGGCGAACAGCACCTCGATCACGATCACCCCGCCGACGAGGCTGGCCAACTGCACCCCGACGACGGTGACCACCGGGATCAGCGCGTTGCGCAGCACGTGCCGCACGACCACCACCCGGGGGCGCAGCCCCTTGGCCTCGGCGGTGCGGACGTAGTCCTCGGCGAGCACCTCCAGCACCGAGGAGCGGATGAACCGGGTGAGGATGGAGGCGGTGACCAGGCCGACGGCGGCGGCGGGCAACGCGACGTGCGACGCCCAGCCCACCGGGTCGTCGGTGAGCGCCACGTACCCCGACGGGGGCAGCCAGCCGAGCACCCCGGCGAAGAGCAGGATGCCCATGATGCCCATCCAGAAGTCGGGGACGGACACGCCGAACTGGCTGAACACCCGGGCGGCGTGGTCGACGAGCGAGCCGCTGCGCACCGCGGAGAGCACCCCGAGCGGGAAGGCGACGAGCAGGGCGAGCAGCACGGCGGTCACCGCCAGGGACAGGGTGGCGGGCAGCCGTTCCAGCACGATCGTGGTGACCGGCTGGCCGCTGCGGAAGCTCACCCCGAGGTCACCGGTGAGCGCGTTGCCGACGTAGCTGAGGTACTGCACGACCAGCGGGCGGTCCAGCCCGGAGCGTTCCCGCAGCGCGTCGTAGGTCTGCTGGTCGAAGCGGGTGCCGAGGGAGACCCGCACCGGGTCGCCGGGGACCAGTTGCAGCAGCAGGAAGACCACCAGGGTCACCCCGAGCAGGACGACGACCGACTGGAGCAGCCGCCGCAGGACGAAGCGTCCCACCTCGCCCCCTCAGCGGTTCAGGGCGACGTCGCGGAACCGGATCGCCCGGTCGGAGCGGACCTGGTAGCCGGTGACCTTGCGGGACCAGCCCTGCACCACGTCCGGGTTGTAGAGGTAGATGTAGCTGGCGTCGTCGACGATCTGCTTCGCGGCCCGCTCGTACGTCTGCTTGCGGGCGGCCTCGTCGGTCTGGGTGCGCGCCTGGTCGAGCAGGGTGTCGACGGTGGGGTTGCTGTACTTGTGGAAGTTGAACGTGCCGCCGGTGCGGTGCTGGGCGTAGTAGAACTCGTCCGGGTCGATGTTGCCCAGCCAGCCGAGCAGGAAGGCGTCGAAGTTCCCCTTGCCCTGCTCGTCGAGCCACTGGGCGAAGTCCAGGGTACGGATCTTCACGGTGATCCCGACGTCCTTCAACTGGGCGGCGATCACCTGGGCGGCGGTGACCGTCTCCGGGTACTCGCTGGTGACCATCAGGTCCATGGTGCGGCTGCTGACGCCGGCCCCGCCGAGCAGTTGCCGGGCCTGGTCCGGGTCGTGCCGGTACGGCGCGTACTCGTAGTACCAGGAGCTGCCCTTGGGGATGGCGGTCTGGTTGGCGGTGGCCTGGCCGAACTTGGCGGCCTTGGTGATCGCCTCCCGGTCCAGGGCGAACGCGACGGCGCGGCGCACGTTCACGTCGTCGTACGGCTTGCGTGCCTCGTTGAGGGCGAGGTACCAGTAGTCGGTGGAGGGGGTGGTGGCGACGGTCACCGCGCCGTCCTCCTTGAGGGTCGGCACCTGCTGGGGTGGCAGGTTGTCGGTCCACTGCGCCTCGCCGCCGCGCAGGTTCTGCAGGGCCACCGTCGGGTCCTTGACGAAGGTGAAGGTGACCCCGTCGAGCTTCGGTTTCGGCCCCCAGTAGGCGTCGTTGCGGGTCAGTTTGATGGTGTCGCCGGAGGTGTAGGAGGCGACGGTGAACGGGCCGCTGCCCATCGGCCGGGTCTTGATCGCGCCCGACTCCACGTTGGCCTTCTGGACGATCGCGACGCCCTTGAAACCGCCGAGGTTGGCCAGCAGGTTGGGGGTGGGCGCGGTCAGCGTGACCACCACCGTGGCCGGGTCGGGCGCGGTCACCGTCTTGACGGTGGCGAACTTGTACGCCGCGTTCAGCTTCTCGTCGATGATCCGCCGGTAGGAGTAGACGACGTCCTGTGCGGTCAGCGGCGAGCCGTCGGAGAAGCGGGCCCCCTCGCGGAGGGTGAACGTCCAGGTGAGCTGGTCGCTGCTGGTGGTCCACTTCGTGGCCAGCGCGGGCCCCATCTTCAGGTCGGCGTCCGGCTCGACCAGGGTGTCGTAGACGTTCTCCAGCACCTGGAAGCTGTAGTAGGCCGACGTCTTGTGCGGGTCGAGCTGGTCGGGTTCGCCGCCGATGGCGGCGGTGAGCGTGCCGCCTGTCGATCCGCCGGCGGTGGACCCGCCGTCGACGTCGACGCTCTCTCCGGCGCTGCACCCGGCCAGCGCGGTCAGGGCGACGACGAGCGCCGCCGCGACGATCTTCGATCTGGTCATGGACTCGGTCACCCTTCGTCGCCTGGCAGATCAGAATGGCGAGTCTTCTCCGCCGGGCGGGGCGATGTCAAAAAAACCCGATCAAAGTGGTGTGAAAGCCCGGAAATCAGTGCAATCGACGACCGTCGCGGGTGGAGGGTGCACAGCGGACCGCTCCCGTACCGGCTCTGTTTCCCGTCCGACGCCTGTCGAAACCCGGGCCGGGGTCAGTCGTCGGCGGGGCGGGTGAGGGTGCGGCTGCGTCCCGGAACTCGGCCACCACCTCGCCGTCGCGGGTGACGGTGACGTCGTAGATGCCGCTGCGGCCGTACCTGACGCGTTCGGTGGCGGACGCGGTCAGCAGGTCGCCCTCGCGGACCGGGCGCAGGAAGCTGATCTCGCCGCCGGCCGCGACGGTGGCTGGGCCGTACGTGTTGCAGGCCAGCGCGAAGGCGGTGTCGGCGAGCAGGAAGACGAACCCGCCGTGGCCGATCCGGTGACCGTTGACCATCGCGGCGGTAACCCGCATCCGGGCCACCGCCGTACCGCCGGCCGCGTGCACCAGCTCGATGCCGAGCCCCCGGGACGCCACGTCGGCGTCGAACATGTCGTGGGCCGCGGTCCGGGCCGGCGGCACCGCAGCGCCGTCGGTCCGCCCGGCGAGGTCCGCTCCGCGGAGGTACGGGCTACGGTCCGGCACTGCTCCTCCTGACGGTCGTGGCGCGACGACCGGCACCGGGCCGTCCCGCCGACCGTACGCCGTCGGCGGGCACCGGCCACGGCACCCGGGCCGGCCGGGCTATGCTCACGGGCGAGTCGGCGGTGGGGCCCGCCGTCCCGGCCCGACCGGGAGAACCGCGCGGACGCGCCGACGGTCCCTGCCAGTGCTCGGCGATACTGGTGGGGAGGTCCCGATGACGTCACCGTCGTCGCGGCGCGTCGATCCCGACGTCGACCTGCGGGTCCCGGCCGACCGGGGCGAACTGGCCGCGCACCCGGCCGCCGTGCTGGGCGTGGTCGCCGCCGGTGGGGCGCTCGGGGCGCTCGCCCGCGCCGGGGTGCAGGCCGCCCTGCCACACACCCCGACCGGCTTCCCCTGGTCCACCTTCACGGTCAACGTCACCGGGTGCCTGCTGATCGGGGCGCTGATGGCGGTGCTCGGCCGACGACGGGCCGGCCCGCTGGTCCGGCCGCTGCTCGGGGTGGGCGTGCTCGGCGGGTTCACCACCTTCTCCGCCTACGCGTTGGACGTCCACCGGGCGCTGGCCGCCGGGGCCGCCGGGACGGCGCTGGCCTACCTGGCCGCCACCCTGGTCGGTGGGCTCGCGGCCGTCGCCGCCGGTGACGCCCTGGCCGGCCGGCTGCTGGACCGTGCCGACCGCCGCCGGCCGGGGGCCGACCGGGGTGGACGCGGGCCCGGCCGGCCCGGCCCGGCGGTGGAGCGGCCCGGCCGGCGGGAGGCCCGGTGAGCGTGCTGCTGATCGCGCTCGGCGCGGCGCTGGGCGCACCGCTGCGCTACCTCACCGACCGGGCCGTGCAGGCCCGGCACGGCTCCCGGTTCCCGTGGGGGACGCTGACCGTCAACGTCGCCGGGTCGCTGCTGCTCGGCGTGGTGGCCGGGGTGCCCGCCGGGCCGGCGGTGACCGCGCTGGTCGGCACCGGCTTCTGCGGCGCGCTGACCACCTGGTCCACCTTCGGCTACGAGACGGTCCGGCTGGCGCGGGCCGGCGACCGTCGGCCCGCGCTGGTCAACGTGCTGGTCAGCGTGGTCGCCGGGCTGGGCGCGGCCACGCTCGGCTTCGCCCTGGCCCGCGCGCTGGCCGGCTGACCGCCGACCCCCTCAGCCGACCGGGGTCGCCGCCTGCCCCGGACCGTGCGCGTGGTGGTGGTGGCCGGGGCCGTGCTGATGGTCGTGCCCGTGCTGGTGGCCGTGGTGGTGGTGGCCGTGGCCGTCGACCGGGTCGTCGGGGTGGTCGTGCGGGGTCTGCGGGCGGCCCACCTTGTCGGCGAAGCCCGGCATCAGCACCCGGTAGGCGCAGGTGTCGCAGTTCATCCGGATGTCCCCGCGCAGCGCCTCGGCGTACCGTTCCAGCACCAGGTCGGCCAGGGCGTCGCAGTCGCCGATCAGGTCGGCGACCCGGACGTCCAGGTCGGGATGGTCGGCGGCGAACGCCTGCGACTGGGCCACGATCCGGTCCGGCAGCACCCCGGCGAACAGGAAGTACGGGGCGACCACGATCCGGCGGGCACCGAGCCGGCGCAACCGGTCGAGCACCGCCGGCACGGAGGGCTCGGCCAGCGAGATGAACCCCGGTTCGACGCCGGCGTAGCCGCGCCCCTCCCAGAGCAGCCGGGCCACCTTCGCCACCTCGGCGTTGGCGTCCGGGTCGGTGGCACCCCGCCCGATCAGCGCCACCCAGGTGCCGGCCCGGTCGGCCCCGGCCAGCGCCGCGTCGATCCGCTGCTCCAGCACGGTGTGCAGCAGCGGGTGCGGGCCGAGCGGCCGCCCGTACCGGTAGGTCAGGCCGGCGTGGCGTTCCTGCTCGCGGGCCATCGCGGCCGGGATGTCGCCCTTGCCGTGACCGGCGGCCGTGAGCACCAGCGGCAACGCGACGAGCGCCCGGTGCCCCCGCGTCACTAGCGCGGTCACCGCATCGGTCAGCGGCGGCCGGGACAGCTCGATGAACCCGCCCTCGACGTCGCCGACGGCGGCCCCCGCCCGGTCCCGCACCCGGTCGACGAGCGCGGCGAACTGGTCGACCCCGGCCGCGCTGCGCGTGCCGTGCCCGACGATGACCAGTGCGGTCATGTTTCCTCCAGGTAGAGCAGGGCGTTGAGGGCGGCGGCGGCGACCGCCGAGCCACCCTTCTCGCCGATGTTGGACACGGCCGGCAGGCCGCTGGCCCGCAACGCCGCCTTGGACTCGGCGGCCCCGACGAAGCCCACCGGCAACCCGACCACCAGCGCCGGATCGGCGGCCACGCCGATCAGTTCGACCAGGGCCGTCGGCGCGCAGCCGACCACCCAGACCGCCCCCGGGCCGACCCGGTCGAGGGCGATCCGCACCGCCGCCGCCGACCGGGTCAGGCCGGTCTGCCGGGCCAGCGCGGCGGCGGCCGGTTCGGCGACCGGGCAGACGATCTCCCGCCCGGCACCGGTGATCCCGGCGGCCACCATCGCCACGTCGGTGACGATCGGCGCCCCGGCGCGCAGCGCGGCCAGCCCGCCGGCCAGCGCCGCCTCGCCGCAGACCAGGTCGGTGACGTAGTCGAGGTCGGCGCTGGCGTGCACCACCCGCTCGACGACCGCCCGGGTCAGCGGCGGCAGACCGCCCAGGTCGACCCGTTCCCGCAGGATCCGGTACGACTCCCGCTCGATGGGGTGGACGACCCGGCTCACCGCCCGCCTCCCCGGGTGGGCCGGCGGCGGGCCGGGTGGATGCTGGTCATGGTGCTCCTCGACGGTCGGTGGTGACCCGGATCGCGTCCACCGGGCAGATCTCCAGACACTCCAGGCAGCCGGTGCAGCGGTCGGCCCGGACGGTCAGCCCGCCGGGCACCGGGCGGATCGCGTGGGTGGGGCAGGTCAGCAGGCAGGCCCCGCAGCCCTGGCAGGCATCGATCGTCACCGGCGCGCCGGCCGGCGGCGGCACCCCGGCCGGGGCGGGCACCGGCCCGCCGGGGGTCATCCGCGCCACCGGTAGCCCCGGGGGGTGACCATCCGCCCGCCGACCAGCCGGGTCTGCGAACTGCCCACCACCACCAGCCCGTACATGTCGACCACGGTCGGGTCGAAGGTGGCCAGGGTGGCCAGGTGGACCCGCTCGTCGGGGCGGCTGGCGTTGCGGACCACCCCGACCGGGGTCTGCGGCGGGCGGTGCGCGGCGAACGTCGCCAGCACCGCGCCGAGCTGCCAGTCCCGGGCCCGGCTGCGCGGGTTGTACAGCAGTGCCACCAGGTCCGCCTCGGCGGCGGCGGCGACCCGCCGTTCGATCACCGGCCAGGGGGTGTGCAGGTCGGACAGGCTCAGGTAGACGTGGTCGTGGCCGATCGGCGCGCCGAGCAGCGCGGCGGCGGCCAGCGCGGCGGTCACCCCGGGCACCCCGACCACGTCGATCCGCTCGTCGGCGTACTCCAGGGCGGGGCTGGCCATCGCGTACACCCCGGCGTCGCCGGAGCCGACGAGCGCGACGGCGTGCCCGGCGGTGGCCTCGGCGACGGCGCTGCGGGCCCGTTCCTCCTCCGCGCCGAGCCCGCTGGCCAGCACCCGGGTGCCCGGTCGCAGCAGGTCACGGACCTGGTCGACGTACTGGTCGAGGCCGACGACCACGGCGGCCCGGCGCAACTCGGCCACGGCGCGCGGGGTACGCAGGTCGGCCGCGCCGGGGCCCAGGCCGACGATCGCCAGCCGGCCGCGCGGGGCGTGCCGGGCGACCGCGACGGTGGCCATCGCCGAGGCGGTCTTGGGCACCAGCAGGGTGCCGCCGTCGCGCAACGCCGCCGCCTCGGCGACGCTGGGCGTGCCGACGGCGGCCCGGACCACCTCGCTGGGGTGCGGCACGTCCACCGCCGAAAGCTCCGCCGCCGGCCAGGTCCGCAGCGGTACGCCGAGCGTGTCGGCGGTGGCCCGGATGCCCTCCTCGTCGGCCTTCACGTCGACGCTGGCCAGGCAGCGCAGGCTGGCCGGGCTCAACCCGGCGTCGGCGAGCGCCCGGTGCAGCAGCGCGTCGACCTCGGCGGCGGGCACCCCCCGGCTGGACCCGACCCCGGCGACCAGGGACGGGGGTCGCAGCACGACGGTCCGGTCGTCGACCGGCACCACCCGGTCGGTCACCAGCACCCGGTACCCGTCCTGCGGGTGTTCCCCGGTGGGCGGTCCGGGGTGGACGTTGGGCGGCAGGGCGGGCAACGGCCACACCGCGTCGGCGACCAGCCGGACCGGTTCGCCGTCGAGGATCGCCCGGGACACCGCGGCCACCGCACCCTCGACCGGCCAACCGAGGGTGTCCAGGCCGGGCAGGTCGACCGCGTCGGTGGCGGTGGTGACCACCGGCCGGGCGTCGAGCAGCGCGGCCACCTCGGCGGCGAGCGTGTTCGCGCCCCCGGAGTGCCCGCCGAGCAGGGCCACGGCGTGCCGGGCGGCCTCGTCGACCACCACCACCGCCGGATCGGTGCGCTTGTCGCCGAGCAGCGGCGCCAGCACCCGCACCACCGCGCCGGTGGCCAGGAACGCCACCACCGCGTCGCACGTCGTCCAGGCGGTCCGCAGGGCGTCGGCGACCCCGTCGGCCTCGACCAGCCGGGCGTGCGGCCAGGCGGCGGCCAGGGTACGGGCGTGCCGGCGGCCGGCGGCGGTGGCCGCGACGAGCCCGACCCGGTGCGGGCCGGTGCCGGGGGTGTCCCGGTGCCGGTGTGGTGCGGTGCTGGTCACGGGCGCTCCCCGGTGAGGACGACCACCGGGTTGGTGGCCGCGAGGCGGACGGACCCGCCGGGCAGGTCGGCGAGGCGGGCGGCGGCGAGCTGGCTGCCGGTCACCGTGTAGCCGGCGGCGCGCAGCAGGTGCACGGCCGGGGCCACCCGGTCCAGGGCGGCGAGGGTGACCACCACCCGGTCGGGGCGGCGGTCGGCGACGGCGGTCAGCACGTCGGTCCCGCCACCGCCGACGAAGACGGCATCCGGATCGGGCAGTCCGGCCAGGACCGCCGGCGCGTCACCGGTCACCACCCGGACGTCGACGCCGTGCCGGGCGGCGTTGCCGGCGACCGGTGCGGTGGGATCCCGTTCCACGGCGATCACCGCCGCGCCGAGCAGCGCACACTCGATGCCTACCGAGCCGCTGCCCGCGCCGACGTCCCAGACCAGTCGACCGAGCCGGGGCCGCAGCCGGGCGACGGCCAGCGCCCGCACCTCGGCCTTCGTGATCATCGAGTCCCGGTGCCGGTACGCGGACTCGGGCAGCGCCCAGCCGGCGGCGGGCGCGGCGGCCGGCTGGTTGTCGCCGCGCACCGGCCCGGCCGCACCGCCCGGACCGGCGGGCGTCGCCCCGGCGTCGTCGGCCGCACCGGCGAGGCTGAGCAGGACGTGCGGGTCGGCCCAGCGGTGGCCGGCCGCCTGTTCGGGGCTGACCCAGGTGACCCGCTCGGCGGGGGTCCCGAGGTGCTCGGCCACCAGCAGACGGCGGGACCAGCCGGCCAGCCCGGCCCCGATCTCGGCCGCCCCGGCGTCCGGCGCGGTCAGCACCGCGACGGCGGGCAGCGCCCGGCAGGCATTCAGCGCTGGGCCCAACTCCCGGCCGTGGGCGGTGACCACCACCGCGCCGTCCCAGTCGAGCCCGGCGCGGGCGAACGCGGCGGCCACGCTGGACACCGCCGGCAGCACCCGGACCGGCAGCGCGGCGGCGCGCAGCCGGCGTACCACGCCGAACAGGCCGGGGTCGCCGCTGGCCAGCACCACGGCCGGGACCCCGGCGGCGTGCGCGGCGGCGAGCCGCGTCACCGCCGGGGCGAGCGCCCCGAGGGTGACGGTGTCGACGCCGGCCGGCACCGGCACGGCGGCCAGGTGCCGGGCCGCCCCGACGACCAGCCCGGCCCCGGCCAGAGCGGCGAGCGCCGGCGGCGGCAGTGGCCGGCCGGCCGCGTCCATCCCCAGCACCGCGACCGGCTCCGGCACCCCGACGACCGGGGCCGGGCCGGGAAGCGGCTGCGGGCGCGTCACGCCGGCCACCGGCCGGAGGAGGCGACCAGGTGGTCGCCGGTGAAGTCGACCATCGCCACGTCGACGGTGAGCGTCGGCCCGGCGAAGCGGCGCAGCACCTGGCGGACCCGGTCGCAGAGCAGGTCACCGGCGGGGCGCAGCAGCCCGGCGGCCTCCCACAGCTCGTAGGCGTGCCGGCCGGTGTTCGCCGCCAGCACCGCCGCCACCAGGTCGGCGTCGCCACCGGCCTCGGCGGTGACCGCGCCGAGCAGCGACAGGTCCACCTTCGACCGGGTGTAGTGGGTCATCAGGATGCCGGCGGCGAGTTTGGCCAGCTTGCCGGCCATCCCGACGAAGACCACCCCGGTCATCGCGTCGCCCACGGCGGCGGTGACGGCCGCGCCGGTGAAGTCGCCGACCTCGACGAAACACACCTCGGGCAGCTCCGGCAGCAGCGCGCGGGCGGCCCGTTCGGTGCGCCCGCCGGTGCACAGCACCACGGTCCGCTGCCCCTGGGCGGCCATCACGTGCACCGCCTGCACCACACTGGCCCGCCAGGAGGCGGTGGAGAACGGCCGGACGACGCCGGTGGTACCGAGGATCGAGATGCCGCCGACGATGCCGAGGCGTCGGTTGGTGGTCTTGCGGGCCATCACCTCACCACCCGGCACGCTGATCACCACCCGGACGCCCACCTCGGTCAGGTCGACCACCTCGGCGACGGCCTGGCCGATCATCCGGCGGGGGGTGTCGTTGATGGCCGGCCCGCCGACGGCGAGGCCGAGCCCGGGGCGGGTGACGGTGCCGACGCCGTCCCCACCGGCGAGTTCCAGGCCGGGCCGGGGCCGCCAACCGACGGTGGCGGTGAGGTGCGCGCCGTGGGTGACGTCCGGGTCGTCCCCGGCGTCCTTGACCACCACCGCCTCCGCCCGCGGCTCGGGCGACGGCGTCAGGTCGCAGCGGGCCACCGGGAAGGTCACCCGCCGGCCGGCGGGCAGCCCGATCTCCACCTCCTCGGCGGGTACGCCGGTGAGCAGGGCGGTCACCGCCGCCTTCGCCGCCGCCGTCGCGCACGCGCCGGTGGTCCAGCCGGTACGCAACGCCACCGGCCGGACCTTCGCGGTACGCGGCAGGTCCGGCTCGCGCAGCGGCGGCTCGGCGTACGTCACGGTGTGGCGTCCTCCACGGCGGCCCGGGACCGGCGCAGCTCGGCGCGGGCGGCCGGCTCGGCCCGGCGGAAGGTGTGGAAGTGCCCGGGGTGGTAGAGGTGCGACCGGGTGCCGGTGGCGGCCAGCGCCGGCCCGACCAGGAACAGCGTGTGCTTCCACAACCGGTGTTCCTTGACGGTGGCCGCCAGGTCGCCGAGGGCGCACCGCACCACCAGTTCGTCCGGCCAGGTCGCCTGGTAGGCCACCACGACCGGGGTGTCGGCCGGGTAGCCGCCGGCGAGCAGTTCGGTCTGGGCCTGCCCGGCGCGGGCGGCGGACAGGAACAGCGCCATGGTGGTGCCGTGCCGGGCGAAGTCGCGGACCCGCTCCCCCGCCGGCATCGGCGTCTTGCCGCCCTCCAGCCGGGTGAGGATCACCGACTGGGCCACCTCGGGGATGGTCAGTTCCCGGCCGACGATGGCGGCGACTGCGGTGAACGAGGACACCCCGGGGACGATCTCCACGGCCAGGTCGAGGGCCCGGCACAGGTCGAGCTGCTCCTGCACGGCACCCCACAGCGCCGGGTCGCCGGAGTGGATCCGGGCCACGGTGAGCCCGTCGGCGGCGGCCCGCCGGTACAGCGGCAGCACCCCCTCGATGGGCAGCTGCGACGAGTCGACGATCTCGGCGTCGGGCCGGGCGTGGGCCAGCACGTCCGCGTGCACCAGGCTGGCCGCCCAGATCACCACGTCGGCGTCGGCGATCACCCGGGCGGCACGCAGGGTGAGCAAATCGGCGGCGCCGGGACCGGCCCCCACGAACCACACCTTTCCGGTGGACGTCACAGTTTTCCTCCCCGCCGGTCCCGGCGGGCCGGGACCAGCAGCGTCGACAGGTAGGGCAGCTCGTCGTCCGGGCCGACCGGCCCGATCCGTTCGTCGGGCAGGCCGAGGCCGCAGCCGAGGACCGCGTCGTCGAGCCGGTCGTGCCGGCGCAGCTCGTCGACGAGTTCCCGGTGCCGCCGCCAGCCCTTGTAGACCACCACGGTGCCGGGCCCGGCGAGGGCGTCGGCGACCGGCGTCGGGCCGGCGGTGGCCGGCAGCAGGGTCAGCGGCTCCCGCCCCTGGCACAGCGGGACGCCGCTGCGGGCGGCCAGCTCCTGCATGGCGGTGACGCCGGGCACGGTGCGCAGCCGTACCGTCGGCCGCAGCGCGCGGACCCCGTCGGCCAGGTAGGTGAAGGTGGAGTAGACGTTGGGGTCGCCGATGGTGGCGAACGCGACCGAGCGGGCCCCGGCGTCGAACGCGTCGACGACGGCACGGGCGGCGGCGTCCCAGGCGGCCTCCCGGCGCGCGGTCACCCCGCCCCGGTCCTCCAGGGCGAACGGCAGCCGGCGCAGCCGGTCCGCCGGCACGTGCGCGCGGACTGTCGTCTCGGCCCGGCCGGCCGGCGTCGCCGGGTCCGCCGCCAGCCGGTCCAGCACCGGTACGACCACCAGGTCGGCCTCGGCCAGCACCCGCACCGCCCTGAGGGTGAGCAGTTCCGGGTCCCCCGGCCCGACCCCCACCCCGGTCAGCGTGGCGGGGTCCGTCGGCGCGGCCCGGCCCGGGTCGACTCCGGAGTCTCGCGGGTCGTCCGCACCGGTGCCGGTCACCGGGCCGCCGCCTCGACCAGGCGGCGGGCGGTGCGGGGGTGGCCCGCCCAGTGGGTGTGCAGGTAGGAGGCGTGCACCCGCCCGGCGACGAAACCGTGGTCGGTGCCGTCCCACCGCCAGGCGGGCCGGTCGCCGTGCCCGGGGTCGGTGACGGTGCGGTGGAACTCGTGGCCGCGTACCCGCTCACCGGCGGCGTGGACCGGGGAGTCGGTGGTGGCGACCGCGTCGCGGTAGCCGAGGGTGAGCCGGCCGGTCATCCGGGCGTGGTGGTCGAGCCGCCCGCACATCGGCACCCCGTCCAGGGAACGGCCGAGGTAGAGCAGCCCGGCGCACTCGGCGACCACCGGCCCGGTAAAGCCGGCCAGCTCGGCGCGGAGCCCGGTGTTGTCGCTCAACGCCTCGACGTGCACCTCGGGGAAGCCACCGCCGATGACCACGGCCCGGGTGCCGGCGGGCAGCGCCGGGTCGGCCAGCGGGTCGAACGGGGCCACGGTCGCGCCGGCGGCGGTGAGCAGTTCGGCCGTCTCGGCGTACGAGAAGGTGAAGGCGGCACCGGCGGCGACCGCGACGACCGGTCGGTCCCCGCCGGCCGGTCCCCCGACGGCGACGCCCGGGTCCCAGCCGTCCACGGTCAGCGGCGGGGCGCTGCGCGCCAGGTCGAGCACGGCGTCGAGGTCGACGGTGGCCTCGACCAGCCCGGCGAGCGCGTCGACGACGGCCAGTGACTCCGGCGCCCGTTCGGCGACCGGCACCAGCCCCAGGTGGCGGGCCGGCGCGGCCACCTCGACGGCCCGGGTCACCGCCCCCAGCACCGGTACGCCCACCTCGGCGAGCGCGTCGCGCAGCAGGGTCTCGTGCCGGGGCGAGCCGACCCGGTTGAGGATCACCCCGCCGACCCGTACCGCCGGGTCGAAGGCGCGCATGCCGAGCACCAGCGCGGCGGCCGACCGGCCCTGCGCGGTGGTGTCCAGGACCAGCAGCACCGGCGCGTCGAGCAGCGTGGCGACGTGCGCGGTGGACGCGTAGCCGCCCCGGCCGACCGCGCCGTCGTGCAGCCCCATCACCCCCTCCACCACGGCGACGTCGGCGGGCGTGGGGACGCTCGCGCCGTGCCGCAGCAGCGGGGCGATCAGCTCTTCCCCGACCAGCCACGGGTCGAGGTTGCGGCCGGGACGGCCGGCGGCGAGCGCGTGGTAGCCGGGGTCGATGTAGTCGGGGCCGACCTTGTGCGGGCTGACCGTGAGGCCCCGGCGGCGCAGCGCGGCGAGCAGTCCGGTGGCGACCGTGGTCTTGCCGTGCCCGCTGGCCGGGGCGGCGACCACCAGCCGGGGCAGCGCCCACGGACCGGTCGGCGCGCCGGACGGCGGCACGCCCGGCGCGGTGCCGCCCGGGTGACCGGCCGGCGCGTTGCCCGGCGGGCGGCGCTGGTCGGTGCGGCGGGTCGGTCCGGTCACCACTCGATGCCCTTCTGGCCCTTCTGGCCGGCGTCCATCGGGTGCTTGACCTTGGTCAGTTCGGCGACCAGGTCGGCCGCGGCGACCAGTCGCGGGTCGGCGTCCCGGCCGGTGATCACCACGTGCTGGAAGCCGGGCCGGTGGGTGAGGGTGTCGACCACCTCGTCGACGTCCACCCAGCCCCACTTCATCGGGTAGGTGAACTCGTCGAGGACGTACAGGCCGTAGCGTTGGGCGGCCAGGTCACGCTGGATCTGCCGCCAGCCCTCCAGGGCGTCGGCGGCGTGGTCGCCGTCGCCGCCGCGCTGGATCCACGACCAGCCCTCGCCCATCTTGTGCCAGGCGACCGGCGCGCCCTGCCCGGTGTCGGCGTGCACCTGCCCCAGGGCCCGGAAGGCGTTCTCCTCGCCCACCCGCCACTTGGCGCTCTTGACGAACTGGAACACCCCGATCGGCAGCCCGGCCGTCCAGGCCCGCAGCGCCAGCCCGAACGCCGCCGTCGACTTCCCCTTCATCTGCCCGGTGTGCACGATGGTCAACGGGCGGTGCCGCCGCTGCCGGGTGGTCAACCCGTCGGCGGGCACGTGTTCCGGTTTCCCCTGCGGCATCAGCGCACGCTCCGATTCGCTCCGACGGTGGCGAGCCCGGCCAGCGGGTCGGCGGTGACCGTGTCCAGGCGGTGGTGGGCCGCGCCGAGCTGACCGGCCAGCCGGTGGGCCAGGTGCAGCCGCACCGGGCCGGACTCACAGTCCACCACGACGCAGGGCGCGCCGGTGGCGGCGAGCACGGCCGCCGCGCGTGCCGACCGCTCCAGCGGCCGGTGCCCGGCGGTGGCCCGGCCGTCGGTGACGACCAGCACCAGCGGACGCCGTCGCGGGTCCCGAAGCCGCTGCACCCGCAGCAGGTCGGCGGCGGCGAGCAACCCCTCCGCCAGCGGGGTACGCCCGCCGGTGGGCAACTCGGCCAGCCGCGCCGACGCGGCCAGCACCGAGGAGGTGGCCGGCAGCAGCACCTGCGCGCCGGCACCCCGGAAGGCGACCACCGCCACCGTGTCCCGCCGCTGGTAGGCGTCGGTGAGCAGGGCCAGCACCGCGCCCTTGACCGCCGACATCCGCTGCCGCGCGCCCATCGACCCGCTGGCGTCGACGACGAACAGCACCAGGTTGCCCTCGCGGCCCTCCCGGACCGCCTCCCGCAGGTCGTCGGGGCGCAGCAGCAGCCGGCCGTCGCACCGTCCCCGCCGGGCCTGGTGCGGGGCGGCGGCGCGCAGGGTCGCCGGCAGGTGCACCGCGGTCGGCCGGCCGGCGGGCACCCGGGCCCCGGTGGTCCGCCCGCGCCCGGTCCGGGCCCGCGACCGCCGGCCGGGCACCCCGTCGCCGACCCCCGGCGCGGTGAACAACCGGGCCGTCAACCCCCGCTGCGGTACGGCCACCGAGCCGACGCCCGCCGGGTCACCCGGGTTCGCGGTGCCGCCCTGGCCGGGCCGTCCGGGACGGGCACCGGCGTGGTCGGCCGACCCGTCGTCGGGGCGTCCCGACCGGTCGCCGGCGTCCGGTCCGCCGGCGGCGGCGCGGTCCGGCCACCTGTCGTCCACGGCCGGCGGGGAGGTCGGGCCGGTCCGGGCGGGCGGGTCGTGGTCGGGCGACCCACCGGCGTCCTGCGGCCCACCGGCGGCATCGGGTGGGCCACCGTCCGGTGGCTGTGGACCGGACCCGCCGCCGGGGCCGCCCGCCGAGGGGCCACCCGGTCCGCCGCCGTCGGGGCCGCCGGGGTCACCCGGACCGCTCGGGCCGGTGTCCGGCGGATCGTCGTCGGGGTGCTCGTCGCGGGCCCGCTGCAACGCCTCGTCGAGGCGCTTCTCGTCCAGGCCCGGGGTGTCGAACGGGTCGCGGCGACGGCGGTGCGGCAGGGCCAGCCGGGCGGCGACCCGGACGTCGTCGGCGGTCACCCGGTCCCGGCCCTGCCAGGCGGCGTGCGCGACGGCGGTCCGGGCGGTGACGATGTCGGCACGCATCCCGTCCACGTCGAACGCGGCGCAGACCTCGGCGATCTGCCGCAACGCGCCGTCGGGCAGCAGCACCCGGTCGAGCCGGTCCCGGGCGGCGGCCACCCGGGCGGCCACCTCGGCGTCGGCGGCGGCCCACCGGGCGGCGAACCCGGCCGGGTCCGCGTCGGCGGCGAGCCGACGGCGCACCACCTCCACCCGGACCACCGGATCGCGGCTGGCGGCCACCTCGACGGTGAGCCCGAACCGGTCGAGCAACTGCGGGCGCAGCTCACCCTCCTCCGGGTTCATCGTGCCCACCAGCAGGAACCGGGCGGCGTGACTGACCGAGACACCCTCCCGTTCGACGTGGCAGCGGCCCATCGCGGCGGCGTCCAGGAGCAGGTCGACCAGGTGGTCGTGGAGCAGGTTCACCTCGTCGACGTAGAGCACCCCCCGGTGGGCGGCGGCGAGCAGGCCCGGCTCGAAGGCGCGTACCCCCTCGGCGAGGGCCTTCTCCAGGTCCAGCGAGCCGACCACCCGGTCCTCGGCGGCGCCGACCGGCAGCTCCACCAGCCGGGCCGGCCGACGCTCCACCGGCCCGGCGGCCGGGTGCGGGCCGTCCGGGCAGGTCGGGTCCGGGGCTGCCGGGTCACAGCCGAACCGGCACCCGGCGACCCGGTCCACCGGCGGGAGCAGGGCGGCCAGGGCCCGCACGGCGGTGGACTTGGCGGTGCCCTTCTCGCCCCGCACCAGCACCCCGCCGATCGCCGGGCTGACCGCGTTGAGCAGCAGCGCCAGCCGCATGTCGTCCATCCCGAGCACGGCCGAGAAGGGGTAGCCGCCCACTGTGGTCGGGGGTGTCACTGTCGCTCCTCCAGGTCGCCCTCGGTGGCCAGGTACGTCTCCCGGAGGCGGTCCAGGGTGGTGGGGTCGGGAGCCGCCCACAGGCCACGTTCGGCGGCCTCCAGGAGCCGTTCGGTGATGCCGCGCAGCGCCCACGGGTTGGACCGCTCCAGGAACTCGCGGGTCTGCCCGTCGAACAGGTACGCCTCGGCGAGGCGCTCGTACATCCAGTCGTCGACGACCCCGGCGGTGGCGTCGTAGCCGAACAGGTAGTCCACGGTGGCGGCCAGCTCGAACGCGCCCTTGTAGCCGTGTCGGCGCATCGCCGCGATCCACTTCGGGTTGACCACCCGGGCCCGGAACACCCGCCGGGTCTCCTCGCCGAGGGTGCGGGTACGCACGTCGTGCGGCATCGCCGAGTCGCCCACGTACGCGGCCGGCGCGGCCCCGGTCAGGTGACGCACCATCGCCACCATCCCGCCGTGGTACTGGAAGTAGTCGTCGGAGTCGACGATGTCGTGCTCGCGGGTGTCCTGGTTCTTCGCCGCCACCGCGATCCGGGCGAAGGAACGTTCCATGTCGGCCCGCGCCTCCCGCCCGTCCAGACCCCGACCGTAGGCGTAGCCGCCCCACACGGCGTACACCTCGGCCAGGTCGGCGTCGGTGCGCCAGTTCCGGGCGTCGATCAGCGGCAGCAGCCCCGCCCCGTACGCCCCGGGCTTGGACCCGAAGATCCGGGCGGTGGCCCGCCGCTCGTCGCCGTGCGTGGCGAGGTCGGCGGCCACGTGCGCACGCAGGTAGTTGTCCCCGGCCGGCTCGTCGAGGGCGGCGACGAGCCGTACCGCGTCGTCGAGGAGGGCGACGACGTGCGGGAACGCGTCCCGGAAGAAGCCGGAGATGCGGACCGTGACGTCGACCCGGGGCCGGCCCAGTTCCGCCACCGGCACCACCTCGACGCCGGTGACCCGCCGCGACCGGTCGTCCCACACCGGCCGGCAGCCGAGCAGGGCCAGCACCTCGGCGATGTCGTCGCCCTGGGTACGCATGGCGCTGGTGCCCCACACGGTCAGCCCGACCGACCGCGGGTACTCCCCGGTGTCGGCGAGGTAGCGGGCGAGCAGCGAGTCGGCCAGCGCCACCCCGACGTCCCAGGCGTTGCGGCTGGGGATCGCCTTCGGGTCGACGGAGTAGAAGTTGCGGCCGGTGGGCAGCACGTTGACCAGGCCCCGGGTGGGCGACCCGGACGGTCCGGGCGGCACGAACCGGCCGGCGAGCGCGCCGAGGGTGTGGGTGATCTCGTCGGTGGTGCGGTCCAGCCGGGGCACCACCTCGCGGGCGGCGAACCGCAGCACCTCGGCGGCGTCGGGGCAGGACCGGCCGGTCACCTCCGTGACCACCGGGTCGGCCCGGTCGGCGTGCCAGCCGAGGGTCTCCATGCCGAGGACGAGCCGTCGGGCCAGCGCCTCGATCAGGTCCACCGCGTCGGCGGCGGTGACCGCCGGCCCGTCGACGACGTCGGTCAGCGCCGCCGGCAGCGCCACCCGGGCCCCGGGCTCGGCGAGCAGCGCCTGCTCGTCGAGGCCGTAGCCGGCGGCGAGAGCCTGCCGCAGGCCGGGCAGGGCCCGGCTGCCGCCCCACACCTGCGGGGCGCGCAGCACGGCCAGGACGAGGTTGACCCGGGCCTCACCGGTGGGCACCCCGGCCAGGACGTGCAGCCCGTCGCGGATCTGCACGTCCTTGACCTCGCACAGGTAGCCGTCGAGGTGCAGCACGAAGTCGTCGAAGTCGTCGGCGGCGGGCATCGCCTCGGTGTGCAGGTCGTGGTGGAGTTCGGCGGCGCGCACCAGCTCCCAGATCTGCCCCCGGACCACCGGCACCTTCGCCGGGTCGAGGGCCTGCACGGTGGCGTACTCGTCCAGCAGTTGTTCGAGTTTCGCCAGCTCGCCGTAGGTCTCGGCGCGGGCCATCGGGGGCACCAGGTGGTCGACCACGACGGCGTGCGCCCGCCGCTTGGCCTGGGTGCCCTCGCCGGGGTCGTTGACGATGAACGGGTAGACCAGCGGCAGGTCACCGAGGACGGCGTCGGGGGCGCAGTCGGCGGCCAGGCCGAGGCCCTTGCCGGGCAGCCACTCCAGGGTGCCGTGCTTGCCGAGGTGCACCACCGCGTCGGCGCCGAAGCCGCCGTCGTCGACCGGCGCGGCCAGCCACCGGTACGCGGCCAGGTAGTGGTGGCTGGGCGGCAGGTCGGGGTCGTGGTAGATGGCGATCGGGTTCTCGCCGAAGCCGCGCGGCGGCTGGATCAGCAGGGTGACGTTGCCGAACCGCAGCCCGGCCAGGACGATGTCCCCGTCGTCGGTGTAGAGCTGGCCGGGTGGCTCACCCCAGTGTTCCCGCATCCGGTCCCGCAGGTCGACCGGCACCTGGTCGAACCAGCGCCGGTAGGTCTCCCCCGGCACCCGGGCCTCGGCGGCGGCCAACTGTTCCGGGGTGAGCCACTCGACGTCGTGGCCACCGGCGGCGATCAGCGCGTGGATCAGCGCGTCCCCGTCGGTGGGTGGTGGCGCGTCGCCGAGGTGGTACCCGTCGGCGGCGAGGGCGGCGAGCAGCCGGACCGCCGAGGCGGGGGTGTCCAGGCCGACGGCGTTGCCGACCCGGGAGTGCTTCGTCGGGTAGGAGCTGAGCACGATCGCCACCCGCTTGCCGGCGTTGGGCAGGTGCCGCAGCCGGGCCTGCCGGACGGCGATCCCGGCGACCCGGGCGGCCCGCTCGGCGTCGGCGGCGTAGACCGACAGCCCGTCGGCGTCGATCCGTTTGAACGAGAACGGCACGGTGACGATCCGGCCGTCGAACTCGGGGATGGCCACCTGCATGGCCGCGTCCAGCGGGGACAGCCCGGCGTCGCTTGCCGCCCACTGCTCCCGGGTGCTGGTCAGGCAGAGCGCCTGGATCACCGGCACGTCGAGGGCGGCGAGCGCGCCGACGTCCCAGGCGTCCTCGTCGCCCCCGCCGGAGGCGTCGGCGGCGACCGTCCCCCCGGCGGCGAGGACGGTGACGACGAGCGCGTCGCAGCGGGCGAAGAGGTCCAGCGGCCCGTCGCCGGGGGTGAGCCCGCGCAGCGAACCGCAGAAGATCGGCAGCGGCTCACCGCCGGCCGCGTCGACCGCGTCGGCCAGGGTCCGCACGAATCCGGTGTTGCCGGCCAGCGCGTGCGCCCGGTAGAACACGATCCCCACCGTGGGCCGCCCGCCGCCGTCCTGTGGCCCGGCCGGTCCGGCCGCCGGATCAGCCTGGTCGACCGGGCGGCGGTGGTCGAGGATGCCGTACGGCGGGGTGGGGGTGGGAGGGTCGAAGCCCTCACCGGTGAGCAGGACCGTGTCGGAGAGGAACCGGGCGAGCTGGGCGAGGTTCTCCGCGCCCCCCTCCACCAGGTAGGACAGTGCTTCGGTGGCGACCCCGGAGGCCACCGTGGAGGCCGCCATCAGCTCCGCGTCGGGCACCGCCTCGCCGCCGAGCACGATCGTGGGCACGCCGGAGCCGAGCACCGCCGCGAGACCGTCCGGCCACGCCTGCCGCCCGCCGAGCAGCCGTACGACGGCCAGGTCGACCTCGTCGAGCAGGGCCGGCACGGCGGCCACGTCGACCCGGGTCGGGTTGGCGAGGCGGTAGTCGGCGGCGCTGGCGCGGGCGGCGAGCAGATCGGTGTCGGCGGTGGACAACAGCAGGATGCGCACGTGCGGCTCCGGAGAGTGACGTCCGGCTCGACCACAGGGCCGGGCCGAGCGGGGCGGGAGGGACGCCGGTCAGCGGCGGCGGAGGTACGACGCACCCCGCCTGCGGCGGGGCACCCCGGACCGGCCGTCAGCGGTACGTGGCAGGCCGACCGCCCCGGCGACGGCCGGCGACGGTGGGAGGGGTGGGGGCACGCGGCGGCGCGGGCTCGACGGTGATGCGGGAATCACCGACCGTGATCGGGTCGGCAGTGACGCGGTGCGTCATCGGGTCCTCCTCGGGTGTCCACGCCCTGGGGTTCTCCGACGGCCGAAGTATCCTGGCTCCCGGATCGACGCTCACCCCCGGCCTTCCAACCGTGCACGCACGGTCGTGACCCACGAGGGGGGATCGCTCCCCGGTGACAGTGGCGGGACCGCGTCGGAATCACACCGACTTCCTTCACTGCCGTCAGGCCGCGAATGCTGCCACACTCCTCACCCCGAGGTCAACGGCGGCCACCGGCCCCGCGACGGCACCGATCGACCCCCGTGGCGGGGCCGGCGACCGCCCGCTCCCCGCAGCCCAGGATGGGCCCGGCCCCCTCCCGGCGGCCGGCCCGCAGTGCCCGTGCGACGCACCTGCGCATCCGCCGGGGGAGCCTGCCGTCCGCCCGGGGGATGGGCCACCGTCCACCCACCGACCGGCGGGAAGCCGGGCGGCGCGGAGCTGATCCGGGTGCTGGGTCCCGGGCGGCGCCTTCCCGGTCTGCCCGTTCCCGGTCTGCCCGTTCCCGGAAGGTCGGGATACTTCTCTCGCACGCTGTCGAGCTGATGACGTCAACGACTCGGGCCGGCACGGTCCTCCGACCTGACCGGACGGTGGGCGGGTCGGGCTGCGCCGGCCACCCACCCGGCACCGGGGCGGCCCCGACCCGGTGCCGCACACAACCCTGGTACCACAGACCACCCCGGTGCCACAGGCCATTCCCGGGCCGCACGCGATGCGCCCCGGCGGGCGGTCACTCCCGACCCGGCGGTAAGGGTCGTCCCACCCGGCGGGGCCGATCCGTCACCGTCATCAGCTCGAAAGGGCCCACGACGACATACCCCAGACCCCTGCCCCGCAGCCCCGGGCCGGCCCGCGCCCCCACCCGCCACGTGGCCACACCCCACGGGCCCCACCCCGCCCCGCGCCGCCGCACACACGGCCAGCGGGTCAGCGGGTCACAGTCAGCGGAGGCGACGCTCGGGGTGGGCCCGGTTCCAGGCCCGCATCCGCTCCGGGTAACCGGTCTTCGCCGCCTCGTAGAGGGGTACCGCGTGCCGGTGGGCCAGCTTCGCCGCCGTACGCGGGGAGCCGGTGCGGCGGCGGATCCACTCCCCGTCGTGCGCGATCGCCACCACCGTGGTGTCGGTGGCGGTCGTCTCGGGTTCGAGATAGAACTCCACCCCCCGGTGGGCGGCGACGAAGTCCGCCAACGCGGTCAGGTCGTCCCGGGTGGCCTCCCGGTCGAGCTTGGTCGGGATGCCCTCGTCAGCCCGGGTCCGTCGGCTGAACCAGCCCATCTGCCCGTTCCTCTCCTCGGCGTCCCTCCAGTGGAGCACCCCCACCTGTAAGGGCGCTGCGAACCCGGTGACAGCCGGCTGAGCGGCCCGTTCACGCCCGGTCGAGGGCGGCCAGTTCGTCGGGGGTGAGCCGCAGCACCCCGGCGGCGACGTTCTCGGCCAGGTGGGCCGGGTCGCCGGTGCCGGGGATGGTCAGCACGTGCGGGCCCTGGTGCAGCGTCCAGGCGAGGCGTACCTGTTGCGGGGTGGCGTCGTGGGCACGGGCGACGGCGCGTACCGCCGCACCGTGGTCGGTGCGGGCCCCACCTTCGCGGTTGCCGCCGGTCAGGGAGAAGAACGGCACGTAGGCGATACCCCGGGCACCGCACTCGCGGACCATGGCGTCCTGGTCGCCACGGTTGTCCAGGGCGTAGTTGTTCTGCACGCAGACCACCGGGGCGATGCGCTGCGCCTCGTCGAGGTGGTCGAGGCGGACGTTGGACAGGCCCAGGTGCCGGATCAGGCCGGCGTCGCGCAGCTCGGCCAGCGCGCCGAAGCGTTCCGCCACGGAGTCCGGTGCGGGGCGCTTGACGATCCGCAGGTTGACCAGGTCGAGGTGGTCGCGGCCGAGCCGGCGCAGGTTCTCCTCCACCTGGGCGCGCAACTGCGCCGGGCCGGCCTCCTCGTGCACACCGGTGGCCGGGTCGGCCCGGAAGCCGACCTTGGTGGCGACGACCAGCCCCTCCGGGTACGGGGCGAGGGCGGCGCGGATCAGCTCGGTGGCGTACCGGGCGGGGCCGGTGCCGACCTTGAGGGTGCCGCCCGGCGAGACGTAGAAGGCGGCGGTGTCGATGTGGTCGACCCCCAGCTCGACGGCCCGGCGCAGCACGCGCAGCGCCCGCTCCCGGTCGGGGTGGGCGGTGATCCGCATCGAGCCGAAGCCCATCCGGTGCACGGTGCGGTCGCCCAGGGTCCAGCGGCCCGCCGCTGCGGCGGTGATCTCGGTTGGCATCCGGCGACCCTAGCCAGCGCCGGCGGCCCGGCGTAACGGCCGCGCACCCGATACCGGCCGGGGCCGACGACTGTTAGTTTTTCTGTACCGGGCCGGCGGGTGTCTGCGGCGTGGTTCTCGCCGGCGGCCGGGTCGCCGGCACCAGCGCCAGGGTGGGGATCAGCAGCACCGGCACCACCAACAGGGCGTGCAGGATGCCGACGTGGTCGCCGAGCAGGCCGAGCAGCGGCGGGCTGGCCAGGAACGACGTGTAGCCGAGCACCGCGACGACGCTGACCCGGGCGGGGGCGCGTTCCTCGTCGTCGGCGGCGGCGCTCATCCCGACCGGGAAGCCGAGCGACGCGCCGAGCCCCCAGAGGACCACGCCGACGACGGCGAGCGGCCCGGAGCCGGCCAGCACCGCCAGCAGGGAGCCGGCGGCGGCCAGTAGGATCGTGCCGATCAGCACCGGCACCCGGCCCCAACGGTCGATGGCCACGGTGCCGACGGTCCTGCCGATGGTCATGCCGGCGACGAAGACCCCGAAGACGGCGGCACCGGCGGCCTCGCTGACCCCGTAGCCGTCGACGAAGGCGACCGCGAGCCAGTCGTTGGCGCTGCCCTCGGTGAACGCCATCACCAGCACCAGCGCGCCGATGAGCAGGGTGCGCGGCTCCCGCCAGGCGGCGAGCAGTTCACCCCGGCGGGTCGACGCGGCCCCGTCGGCGGTCGAGGCGGCCGGGGTGGGCAGGAAGTTCCGCGCCCCGAGCAGGGTGCCGCCGAGCACCACCGCCGCCAGCACCGTCAGGTGCACGGTGATCGGCACGTCGAGCCGGGCCGCGCCCGCGCCGAGCCCGGCGCCGGCCACCGAGCCGAGGCTCCAGGCGGCGTGGAAGCGGGGCAGGATGGTGCGGCCGAGGCGTTTCTCCACCGCCGCGCCCTCGACGTTCATGCCCACGTCGCAGGTGCCGGAGCCGTAGCCGAGGGCGAACAGGCCGACCGCGACGCCGGGCAGCGAGCCGAGCGGGGTGGCGACGCCCACCCCGGCCAGACCGACCGCCACCAGCACGGTCGAGGCGACGACGGTACGGGCCGGGCCGAGCCGCTGGGTCACCAGGCCGGCGGTGGTCAGCGCCAGCACCGCACCCCCGGACATGGCCAGCAGCAGCAGTCCGAGCCGGCCGGCGCTGAGGCCGAGCGCGTCGCGGACCGCCGGGACCCGGGAGAACCAGGTCGCGACGGCGAGGCCGTTGAGGGCGAACACCACCGCGACCCCGGTACGGGCGGCCATGACCACCGGGGGCGGGACGGCTCGGTTCTCGGCGGCGGTGTTCACGGCGCGCGGCCCTCTCCCCCTGGTGTGGCCTTCCCGGCCCGGCTTTCCTGGTGTGGCCCGTGTTCCCCGGCCCGGTGTGTCCCCGTCCGGGCCCGACGTCCCACCCGCTGATCTCACACCGCTTTCGTCACGGCCACAAGCGAGATGTGCTCCTTACCGCAGCGGCACAGCCGAACGGAGATGGCGCGGCACCGTCATTATTGATCGACTGGCTTCAATTAATTATGGGGACTGACGGTACGGGGGCACGCGCATCGTGGGGGATTCGTGAAGTTCGGCATACTCGGAACATATGTGATACTTCCCGGGCAGAACTACTGCATCAATGCTCCCAAGCAACGCAATCTGATGGCGGTCCTGACGGTCAACGGAAATGTGCTCATCCCGGTGGAACGCCTGGCCAGGGAGGTGTGGCCGGACGAACCACCCGCCTCGGCCGGCAATCTGATCCGGCAGTACGTCTTCCGCCTCCGGCGCAGTCTGCCCCCGTCGGTGGGGCGGGCCATCATCACCGGCCCGGGTGGCTACAAACTGCGGTTGGCACGCGGCGACGTCGACAGCCACCTCTTCGACGCCAACGTGGTACGGGGTCGCGCCGCCTTCGCGGCGGGCCGGCTCGACGACGCGGTCAGGTCCCTGTCGGAGGCGCTGGCCGGCTGGCGGGGGGACCCGCTCGCCGACGTCGACCCGTCCCCCTCGATCCTGGCCGAGAGCCGACGGCTCGGTGAGCGGCGGCTGCTCGCCATCGAGATGCGCGCCGACGCCTACCTGCGCCTCGGCTGGTACGACGAGGCCGTCGAGGAGCTGGCCGCGCTGGTCACCCTCCACCCCGAGCGGGAACGGCTGCGCGACATGCAGATGCGGGCGCTGTGCCAGGTCGGCCGCCGGGCCGACGCCCTCGCGGTGTACCGCGACCTCCGTCAGACGCTTGCCGAGGGCGTGGGCATCGAACCGGGGCCGGCGTTGCAGCGGCTGCACCGGCAGGTGCTCGACGGCGACCCGGCGCTCAGCGAGCCGTCCGACGCCCGCCGGTCCGCCGCGGCCGGATGGTCCGGGGCGGCGTACCGGTGACGGTTCACCGGACCCGGTCGGGGCGCGACGGTAGCAGGGCCGCCGCGAGGGCGAACGCCGCCACCGCCAGCCCCGCCCCGGTGACCACCGTGGCCGCGCCCCAGCGGGTCAACAGGGGCGCCAGCAGCATGCTGCCCACGGCGAACCCCCAGCCGATCGCCGCGTACTGGAGGGAGAAGCCGGTGGCCCGGCGGTCGGCCGGCAGGACCCGTTCCAGGTGCAGCGACCGGGCCAGCACGGTCGGCCCCTCGAAGAGGCCGGCGACGGCGTACAGGGTCAGCAGCGCGACGGCGTACGGTCGCGCGACCACCGCCAGCGCGACCACCAGGCCGAGCACCAGCAGGGCTACGTCGGCCTGCCGCTGGTGGCCGCCCGGCCAGCTCCGCAGGCTGTACAGGACGCTGCCGAGGCCGGTCCCGACCGCGTACGCGGCGAGAGCCAGCCCGGCGAGCGACGCCTGCCCACTGCCGGTGAACAGCGGCACCGCCGCCACCGTCAGCACCCCGAGCAGCACCCGCAGCGCGGCGGTCAACGCCAGGGAGCGGGCCAGCAGGCGCAGCACCGGCAGCACCCGGCTGCGCCCGGCGGCGGGCCGGGCCGACGTCGGGTCGGGCAGGCGCAGGGCCGCCGCGGCGGCGACCGCGGCCGGCAGCGCGGTCAGGCCCACGCCGGCGGCGGGCGAGACGGCGGCGACCGTCACCCCGACCAGCACCGGTCCGAGCCCCCAGCAGACCTGGTTGAGCACCGTGTCCAGGGACAGCGCCCGGGGCAGCACGGCCGCGTCGACCAGGTGGGTGAGCATCGACCGCAGGCCGCCCGGTGCGCCGGCCGGCACCGCACCGGCCAACGCGACGAGGACGACCAGCAGCACCGTGCCGCCACCGGTGCCGACCACCACGGCGGCGGCCAGGAAGAGCAGCGCCTCGGCGGCCAGGCACCCGGCCAGGACGCGACGCGGGTTCCACCTGTCGATCAGCGCCCCGGCGGCCGGTGCCGCGACCGCCTCACCGATGGTGTGCGCGCCGACCAGCAGGCCGCTGAGCAGGTAGCCGTCGCTGAGCGCCCGGCCGGCGAAGACCAGTGCCAGCGGGGCCATCGCCACCGGCAGCCGGGCCCCGAAGGTGGCGACCGCCCAGCCCACCCACCCGGGCGACCGCAGGATCGCCCGCAGGGGCGTGCCGGCCCGCCCCGAGAGGTCCACCTGCGACGTCGCCACCCGACCCGCCCTTCCGCAGCCCCGTCCACCGGGGACGAACAGTAGTCACCACCGACACGCTCGGTACCCCACCCACCCCCACCCCCACCCCCGCTCCCACCCCCACCCACCCCGCCCGCTCCCGGCCCGCTCCCGCCCGCGTGATCAAGAGGTTTGCGTCAGGAAATGCCGCGACCGGTGACGCAAACCTCTTGATCACCGCACGAAGGCGCGGGCCGGAGCTCGGGTGGGGGCTGGTGGCTAGCCGGTGGGGGGTGGTAGTCGGCGGAGGAAGGCGGCCCGGTCGACGACCCGCCGCCGGTGGGAGCCGTGACCGAGCACCGTCCCGGTCGGACCGACCACGGTGAAGTCGACGTCGACGTCACGGCCCACGACGGTGAGGGCGACCCGGTAGGCAACCGGCTCGCCGCACCCGGCCACCGCCGCGTGGGTCAGCGTCACGCCGACGCCGACGGTCATCTCGCCGGCCGCCAGCACCGGGGCGAGCACCTCCACACAGGTCTGTTCCATCAGGCCCAGCATGGCCGGGGTGGACAGGACCATCAGGCCATCGTTGCCCCACCGGGTGGCGCAGTCGTCCTCGCGGACCACCCGGGTCCGCTCCCCCTCGACCCGACGCCCCTGCCCCGCAGCGGCAGCGCCCGCCCCGCCGGCAGCACCGGCCGGAGCAGGCCCGGCAGCATCGAGCGGAACGGACGAGGCCGCACCGGCCGGAACGGACCCGGCGGCGGGTGCGGTCACCCGGCCGGAACCCGTCGGGGCCGTCACGCCGGCACCGCCGGTGTGTCGACCGGGGCGGCGTAGCGGCGTACCACGTCCTTGTAGATGTTCTTCTTCTGCATCTCGGTGGTGCCGCCGGCGATCCGGATGGCGACGGCGTCGCGCAGGTGCCGCTCGATGCCGCCGGTACGGTCGTAGCCGGCGTGCCCGAAGATCTGGACCAGTTCGACGGTGGACCGGACCGCGCCCTCGGAGGCGGCCAGCTTGGCGCAGGAGGCGAGCGCACTGTAGGAGTCGTCGCCCCGGACCAGCGCGTCGGCGGCGGCGTAGGCGAGGTGCCGGGCCGACTCGATGGTGATGCGGATGCCGACGACCTTGTCCTGGATGAACTCGTGCTCGCCGATGGGGACGCCGAACGCCCGGCGTTCGGCGCAGCGGCGCAGCACCACGGGGAGCAGCGCCTCCAGTTGGGCGGCGACCACGACGCCGTACATGAGACGGTCGAAGGCCAGGAACGAGTAGAGGGTGGCGAGCCCGTCGCCGGGTGGCCCGACCACGTCGGCCGGGCCGACCGGCACCCCGTCCAGGATGATCGGTCCGGTGGGGCTGGTGCGCTGGCCGAGCAGGTCCTCGGCGATGCCGGTGTCGACGCCGGGCCGGTCGCGGTCCAGCACGAACAGGGTGATGTCCCGGGTGCCGATGCCGTCGAGCCGGCCGACGATCAGCAGGTGGTCGGCGACGGGCGCGTTGGTGATGTGTGCCTTGTGCCCGGTGAGCCGCCAGTCGTCGACGCCGTGCACGCGGGCCCGGGTGCCGACGGCGGCGACGTGGGAGCCACCGGCCGGTTCGGTGGCGGCGGTGGCGCCCACCGCGCCGCCGGCCAGCGCCGGGAGCAGCCGGCGGCGCTGTTCGGGGGTGCCGTGTTCGCACAGCACGTGCAGCAGGCCGGCGTGGGCGACGGCGGACAGCACGAAACCGGAGTCGTCCGCGCCCTGGGCGAGCCCTTCCAGCCCGGCCAGGAAGTCCCACAGGGTGCCCCCGTCGCCGCCGTGCTCGCGGGGCAGGTGGGCGGTCCAGAACCCCTCGTCGGCCAGCGCCTGCCAGGACTTGGTGTCGAAGACGCCGGCACGGTCGCGTTCGGCGGTGCCGGGGGCGACTGTCGTCGCGGCGAACCGGCGGAACCGTTCCCGGCGTGCGTGTTGCTCCCCGGTCCAGGTGATCTGCATCGTCGTGCCCTCTCAGCCGGCCTCGGTGATGTCGTGCAGGGTGAGCCGGACGGCGGCGGTGAAGGCCGCGACGTCGTCTCCGGTGGTGCAGGTGGTGACGCAACCCATGCCCCGGGGGGCGACGATCACGCCGTGGTTGAGCAGGCCCAGGAAGAAGGCGTGCTGGCGGGCGGCGTCGACGGCGCGGACGTCGCGGAACACCTCGACCCGGCGCGGGCCGACGTGGATGTTGAACAGCGACCCGACGCCGGTGACGACGGCGTCGACCGCCGCGGCGGCGAACACCCCGGTCAACTCCCGGCGCAGCAGGTCGCCGGTGCGGTTGAGCGCGTCGATGGTGGCCGCGTCGAGCTTGCCGAGGGTGACGATGCCGGCGGCGAGGCTAAGGGCGTTGCCGGTGAACGTGCCGCCCTGGTAGAGCGCCGGCCCGCCGGAGCGGGAGTCGTAGACGTCGGTGCCGCCCCGGGGTTCGAGCAACCCCATGATGTCGGCCCGGCCGCCGTACGCGCCGATCGGCAGCCCACCACCGATGATCTTGCCCATGGTGGTCAGGTCGGGGGTGACGCCGTACGCCTGCTGCGCGCCGCCGTACGCCAGCCGCAGCGTGATCACCTCGTCGAAGACCAGCAGGATGCCCAGTTCGTCGCAGGTGGCCCGCATCGCGGTCAGGTACTCGGCGGTGGCCGGGATCATCCCGCCGACGCCGAGCACCGGTTCGAGCACCAGCGCCGCCAGCCGGTCGGCGTGGGCGCGCAGGATCTCCTGCGACGCGGCGACGTCGTTGAACGGCACCACCAGGGTCTCCCGGGTGCGGGAGGCGGGGATGCCGCGCATCTCCGGCACGGAGGCGGGCGACCGGACGTCACCGGCGAGGTCGGCCGGTGGCCGTACGCTGATCATGACGTCGTCGGTGGTCCCGTGGTAGCCACCCTCGGCCTTGGCGACCAGCGGGCGGCCGGTGTGGGCCCGCGCCAGGCGCAGCGCGAACATCACCGCCTCGGTGCCGGAGCCGGTGAACCGGACCCGCTCCAGGCTCGGCACCCGCGCCACCACCAGCTCCGCCAGCTCGGCCTCCAGGGCCCGGGAGAACGAGTGCGAGGTGCCGTGCGGCAACTGCTCCCGGATGGCGGCGGTGACGTCCGGGTCGGCGTAACCCAGCGGCAGGGCGGTGTAGTTGGCCAGGAAGTCGCGGTAGGCGTTGCCGTCGACGTCCCAGACCGTGCCGCCGGCCCCCCGGTCCAGGTAGACCGGGTACGGCGGCCAGGAGTTGAGGCTGCGGGTCGCGCCGGCCGGGATCATCGCGCCGACCCGGGCGAAGTGTTCCTTCGAGCCGGGGGTGCGCTTGGCGTAGTCGGACAAGACGCTCATGCCGGTGGCTCCTCGTGGGTCGGCTGGCCGGCCGTGCCGCCGGGCCAGGTGATCAGGGCGCTTCCCCAGGTCATCCCCCCGCCGAAGGCGGCGAGCAGGACCCGGGCCCCGGGGCGGACCCGGCCGGCGTCGATCGCCGCGTCGAGGGTGACCGGCACGGACGCGGCGCCGGTGTTGCCGTAGTGGGTGCCGCTGATCGCCACCTGGTCGGCGACGAAGCCCAGCTCCTTGGTCACCTCACGCAGCAGCCGCACGTTGGCCTGGTGCGGGACGAGCAGGTCGAGGTCGGCGACGGTCAGCCCGCAGGCGGCGGTGGCGTCGGCGACGAGTTCCGGCAGCTTGCGTTCGGCGAACGCGCGTACCGCCCGACCGTCCATCGTGAAGTGGTGCCCGCCGTGGGCGACGGTGGCGGTGCTGGCCGGGGCGCGGCTGCCGCCGGCGGGGATCCGGACCAGGTCGTGCTGCCGGCCGTCGCTGCCCAGCCGGGTGTAGGCGATGCCGGCGGCGTCGGCCGAGCGGCCCAGCACCACCGCGCCCGCGCCGTCACCGAAGAGCACCGAGGTGCGCCGGTCGGTGTAGTCGAGGATGCGCGAGTAGGTGTCCGCGCCGATCACCACGGCGTACCTGATGGCCGGGTCGCACCGCATGATCTTGTGGGCGACGTCCAGGGCGTAGACGAAGCCGGTGCAGACGGCGTCCAGGTCCATCGCGTACGCGCCCCACGCGCCGAGGTTGGCCTGCACCCGGCAGGCGGTGGCGGGCAGCGGCAGGTCCGGGGTCGAGGTGCCCAGGATGATCAGGCCGACGTCGGCGGCGTCGACGCCGGCCCGGTCGAGGGCCTGCCGGGCGGCGTGGGTGGCCAGGTCGGAGGTGGCCTCGCCGGGCGCGGCGGCCCGTCGTTCGTGGACCCCCGTCCGGTCGACGATCCAGTCGGCCGTGACGCCGAGCGCCGCGGCCAGCGACGCGTTGGTCACCACCTGCTCGGGCAGGCAGGCACCGGTGGCGAGGATGCCCGGTGCCGCACCCGGGGTGGGGGTGCGGCCGTCGGCGGCGCGGGGTCGGGCGGGACTGGCAGCGGGCCGTCGTGGGTCGTGGCGGCTGCGTTCGGTCGGGCTTGCCTGTTCGGTGTCGGCATGCATGTCCCCAGGCTGCGGCCGGCGTGTTCAGCACCCGTCGCCGCCGAGATTTAACGCAGATCTAGCGGGTACGGAAATAGGGGACCGGCGATCATCCACAATGGCCGGTAATGGACACCGACCCTTCAGGATATCGACCGGCCAACCAATTCGTGGCGGCCGGACCGATAAGCGGATCGGTAAGATCGGAGACAGCCATCTGACCGATCGCCGACTGCCCGGTGTGAAGTGGATCACACACAATGTGCCCATGAATACCGGACGCGGACGCGGCAGGGCGGTACGGCTCACGGTGTGCCTGGTCCTGCTGACCCTGCTGGCCGGATGCATGCAGCTCAACCTGGGGCTGACCGTCAACGCCGACGACACCGTCGACGGGCAGCTCCTGCTCACCGCGGAGAAGTCGGTGCTCAGCAGCCGCAACAAGAACCTCGCGGTCGCCTACGCCGAACTGCGGGAGAACATCCCCGCCCTGCCCGCCGGCGAGGAGACCGTCTACGAGGACGAGCGCTTCTACGGCGCGCAGATCACTTATCGGCACACCCCGCTGAAAAGCTTCACCAGCGAGAGCGTGAAGCTCGTCCGCGACGGTGATCTCTACCGGTTCAGCCTGCCGCTCGACCCCAAGAAATACGGCGGGAAGGTGGCCGAACAGGATCCCCAGAACCAGCAGCGGTTCCTGCAACTCATGTCGTTCGAGATCTCGGTGACCTTTCCCGGCCGGGTGATCGATTCCAACGGCACGCTCACCGGGCGCTCGGTCACCTGGAAGGTCGTCGCCAGCGAGCCCAAACCGGCCGAGCTGCGGGCGGTCGCCGAGGCGCCGCCGCGCCCCACCCCGTCGGCCAGCCCCGCCGCCGCGAGCGGCACCGACGACCCGGGCGGCTTCCCGTGGCTGCCGGTGTCCGTGGCGGTCCTGGTCCTGCTCCTGCTGGCCGGCGGGGTCACCGCCGTCCTGCTGCGCCGTCGGGGCGGCACCGCCGCCGCCCCGGCCGCCCCCGCCCGTCCCGCACCATCCGAAGGGGGATCGCCGTGAACGATCTCTTCACCTGGGCCGCCCTCGGCACCGTGGCCGGTGCCAGCGCCGCCACCCTGCTCACCGCCAACGTCATCGGTGGCCTGCTCGGCCCGGACAACGACAAGGCCCGCAAGTGGATCGCCCTGGGCGTGGCGCTGCTCCTGTCGTACGCCACCGCGGCGTTCGCCACCGACGCGGGCGGCGAGAAGTGGCTGATCGCGTTCTTCAACGGGCTGGTCATCTTCTCCGCCGCGCTGGGCGTCAACCAGCTACCGTCCGGCAACCGGCAGCCCACCCGGGCCACCCCCGGCCAGCTCGCCCAGGGGCGGGAGCCCCGCTTCGTCCGCTCCTGGGTCTGAGGAGGCGCGTCATGGTCTACGGAATCGTCAGCGCCGCCGTCCACGTCCTGTGCGGGGCAGCGCTCGGGGTGAGCGCCGGTGGCCCGGTGGGGCTGCTGGTCGGCGCGGTCGTCGGCCTGCTCGTCGGCGTCCCGTTCGGCTGGTCGGTCGCCGCCGCCCGGGTGTACGGCCCGGACGCCCGGGGGGTGGCCCTGTTCGTCGTCGACCACACCTGGAGCCTGCCGAACACCGCCGCCGGGGCGCTCTACCTCGCCCTGCACCTGGTCGTCGGCCACTCGCTGGACCGGCGCACCTCGCAGCACAGCTGCCGGGTCAGCCTGGTCGAGGGGGTGTCCCCGCGCTACGCCACCACCATCGGCACGGTCTGCGCCGGTGCCGGCCCCGGCATCCAACGCCACGAGGACGTGCACATCCTCCAGGCGCGGCTGCTCGGGCCGCTCTACCTGCCGCTGGTGGCGCTCAACTACGTGCTGTTCACCATCGCCCCGGTGTGGCTGCTCTGGCACGACCACGCCAACGCCCCGATCAACCGGTTCACCCGCTACTTCGAGATCGGCGTCTACCCGCACGTGTGGAACGAGGCCATCGCGTACCGCATCCAGGGGACGCCGCCGCGATGACCGGCGACGGGCCGGGGCCGGTCGAGGCGGCCACCGCCGAACTGGCCGCCTGGCTGGCCGGGGCGGCCGGCGAGGACGTCCCGGTCGGCCCGCCCGCCGACGGGGGCGTCGGACTGACCCTGTGGCCGCTGGCCCTGCGGCCGGCCCGGCAGACCCGGGGCACCGGGACGCCCACGCCGTACCGGTTCACGATCCGTTACCTGGTCGCCGCCGCCGGCCCGGCCGCGCTGGCCGGGCTGGACCGGGTACTGACCGCCGCCGCCACGGCCGGCGAACCGGAACTGGTGCTGGAGGCCGGTGACCCGGCGCTGTGGGTGACGCTCGGCGTCGCCCCCCGGCCGGCGCTGCTGGTCGACGTGCTGGCCCAGGTGAGGTCCACGCCGCCGGTCGCGCCGCCGGTGCTGCACCCGCTGCGGCTGCACCGGTTGGACCTGCGTGACCTCGTCGGCCGGGTGGTCGGCCCGCAGCGGCAACCCCTGGCGGCGCTGCGGGTGGAACTGGTCGGCACCCCGTACGCCACCCACACCGACGCGGGCGGACGGTTCCGGCTCGCCGGTGTCCCGCACGACCCGGACCACCCCGACCAGCCGGTCCGGCTGCGCCTGGTCGGCCGGGGCCGCACCCTCACCGCCGAGGTCGACCCGGCCGACGCGGACATCGTCATCGTCTGCGAACCCCCGGCCCGCTGAGCCGGGACCGGCCGTACAGGAGGACCGATGCCCCACTACTTCTCCCCCGGCATCTACGTCGAGGAGGTGCCCGGCGCCGCCCGACCCATCGGGCCGGTCGGGATGGCCGTCGCCGCGTTCGTCGGGGTCGCGCCGAACCGCACCGCCCACGTCGACCGGGCGCTGGCCGTCAACAGCTGGTCGGAGTTCCTGCGGCTGTACGCCGACGGCGACGACCTGGAGAGCACCCCGCTGGCCCGGGCGGTCTTCGGCTTCCTCGACAACGGCGGCAGCCGCTGCTGGGTGGTCAACGTCGGCGCCGACGGGCAGCTCACCGGCACCGGGCAGCGGCGCACCGGGCTGCAACTGGTGGAGGCGATCGACGAGGTGGCCATCCTCGCCGCGCCCGGCTTCCACGACCCGGTGTCGCACGAGGCGCTGCTGAGCATGGCCGAGCGGCTACGCACCATGGTGGCGATCTGCGACCCGCCGCCCGGCATCGAGGACATCTCGACCCTGACCCGGGTGGCCACCCCCGCGCGCCCCGGCAGGGCCGGCGACGGGAAACCAGGTGACGGGAAACCGGGTGACGGCAAGCCCGCCGACGCGGCGACCACCCCGGCCGACACCGACACCGACGCCGGCACCGCCCACCGGGCCCGGCAGTGCGACTACGGCACCTACTACTTCCCCTGGCTGCGGGTACGCGACCCGCTCACCGGCGAGCTGGTGCTCACCCCGCCGAGCGGTCACATGGCCGGCATCTGGGCCCGTACCGACGCGCTGCGCGGCGTGCACAAGGCCCCCGCCAACGAGCCGGTACGCGGCGCGGTCGACCTGGAGTACCTGGTCACCCGCTCGGAACACGACGTGCTCAACCCCAAGGGGGTCAACGTCATCAGGTACTTCGCCGGGGAGGGCATCCGGGTGTGGGGGGCCCGCACCCTGGCCGCCGAGGCCAGCGAGTGGCGCTACCTCAACGTCCGCAGGTTGTCGATCTCCATCGAGCAGGCCATCGCGGGCGGCACCCGGTGGATGGTGTTCGAGCCCAACGACTACTCGCTGTGGCGCTCCATCCGCCGCGACATCGGCGCGTTCCTCACCCGGGTGTGGCGCGACGGGGCGCTGCTCGGGCGCACCCCCGAGGAGGCGTTCTTCGTCAAGTGCGACGAGGAGACCAACCCGGTCGACGTCCGCGACGCCGGGATGGTGGTCGCGCACATCGGCATCGCGGTGGTGAAGCCGGCGGAGTTCGTGGTGTTCAAGCTGAGCCAGTGGGCCGGCGGCACCGACACCGAGACCATCGGAGGCTGACATGCCGACCCCGGCCACCCCGCAACCGGGCGCCCCGGTCGACCCGTACCGGGCGTACCACTTCAAGCTGCTCATCAACGGCATCACCAACGGGCACTTCACCGAGGTCAGTGGCCTGGAGATGACGATCGGCCGACTGTCCTACCGGGAGGCCGGCAACGACCGGGTGCGGTCGGTCCCGGGGCAGGTCGACTACGCGCCGGTGACCCTGCACTTCGGGCTCACCCCGTCGCGCGAGCTGTGGGACTGGGTGCACGGCGCGGCGACCGGGGCGGTGAGCCGCCGCAACGTGTCGGTGGTGCTGCTGGACGCCGCCGGCACCGCCGAGGTGCTGCGCTGGAACCTGATCAACGCGTGGCCGATGCGCTGGCGCGGCGCGCACCTGCACACCCTGTCCCAGGAGATCGCCATCGTGGCGCTGACCCTCGCGTACGAGGGGCTGGAGTTGGAGGACGGCAGTGCCGCGGCGTCCACGACCGCGTGACTGGCTGGCCACCCGGCTGCGGGCCGCCGCCGACGCGGTGGCCCCCGCCCCGGCCGACCCGGCCACGCCGGTCACCGACCCCGCCGCACGGTGGGCCGGGCCGGCCCCGGCGTCGCGCGGGCCGGGGCAGCCGCCGGAGCACTGGCTGCGGATGGTCGCCGCGCACGCCCC
>NZ_MZMV01000062.1 GCF_002210435.1 Micromonospora wenchangensis | reverse complement strand
GCCACGTCCCGGCCGGTTCGTCCCGGTCGTCCGACCACCGCTCGGCCCAGTCGTCCGGCCGGGCGGCGGTCCGGTCGTCCGGCCACGCGTCTTCCTGGCGGGCGGCGGCCCGGTCGTCCCGCCACGCGTCGGCCTGCTCGGCGGCGGGCCACTGCCCGGCGGGCCCGGTGTCCCACCGGCCGGTCGGTGCGTCCTGCCGGTCGGTCTGTTCACCCTGCCACGGCCCGGTCGGGTGCTGGCCGGGTGGCGTGTCGGTCCACCGGTCGGCGGTGGGGCCCGGGGCGGACCCGGTCGCGGCGTCCGTCCCGCCGGGGCCGGGCTGTGCCGGTGCGTCCACGGCCGGGTCGTCGCCGAAGAGGTACGCCGAGCGGGGGGCGGGGCGGTCGGTCAGCCAGGCCGGGTCGTCCGTCGACGGCTGCGGCCGTCGGTACGCGGCGTCCGGGTCGTTCGGGTCGGTCCAGCCGTACACGCCTGTCGCCTCCACGGGTCGCTTGCGGGCCGGGGTGACGCTACGGCGGCCACGGAACAGCGGCAATGTGGCTAAGGAAGAGTTAAGGCGGGATGATCGTCCAGGGCCACCGTACCCGGCCGCGGAGGCGTAGAGTCAAGGAGTCCGGACAGAGAGTGTCCGAGCCTTGCGGCCCCCTCGGCAAGTGCACAGGGCAGACGTGGAGATGATCTACGGCCTGCGAGAACTTGACGAACGAGGGGTTATCGCTCAATATGTAGGTGTCGCCAGTCGCGCCCAGCCACGCCCGGATTTCGATGGCCTGGTAGTAGTCGCGAACACGAAATGGGCGCGCGTTGGCCGGCTTTTCCGGCAGCGCATATCAAGGAGTCAGCATGGCGAAGGCCCTCTACGGCCACGTAGGTGCAGCGCCCGACCGGCGTCTGCTCGACGAGGTCACCCGACTGCGTTCCAGGGTCCAGGCCCTGGAGTTCGAGATCACGCGCCTGCGCGCCGACAACGATCGGCTCGCGGCGGCTGCGGCGGAGGTGGACGACCTCCTCCGGCTGGCCGAGCCGGCGCTCACCTGATCCTCGGGAACGCAGAAAACTGAACAGCACCACCGCGAAAAAGCGCGCCGACACTTTCGTGCCGGCGCGCAGTGCTGTTCGCCACACATTTCCCCGTTCACCAATTCACGATCTTGTGAACCGATGTGGCGTGGCACACCCCGTTCAATTCCACCCCCGCCCGGGGCCCGGCCGGCGGCCCCCGGGGCGGGTCGCGTGCCGGTTGCCGCGTACCCACGGGTTAGTCTGCGGGTTCACCAGGTCCGCGCAGCCCGCGACGCCTGCGGTGGCCACCGGACGAGGATCGGACAGGTGCATCTCAAGAGTCTGACGGTGAAGGGGTTCAAGTCCTTCGCCTCCGCCACGACGCTGAAGCTGGAGCCCGGGATCACCTGCGTGGTCGGCCCGAACGGCTCCGGCAAGTCCAACGTCGTCGACGCGATCGCCTGGGTGCTGGGCGAGCAGGGCGCCAAGGCGCTGCGCGGCGGCAAGATGGAGGACGTCATCTTCGCCGGCACCGCCGGCCGGGCGCCGCTGGGCCGGGCCGAGGTCACCCTCACCATCGACAACACCGACGGCGCGCTGCCGATCGAGTACACCGAGGTCTCCATCACCCGCCGGATGTTCCGCTCCGGCGAGAGCGAGTACGAGATCAACGGCGACTCCTGCCGGCTACTCGACATCCAGGAGCTGCTCAGCGACTCCGGCATCGGCCGGGAGATGCACATCATCGTCGGCCAGGGCCGGCTGGACGGCATGCTGCACGCCAAGCCGGAGGACCGCCGCTCGTTCATCGAGGAGGCGGCCGGCGTCCTCAAGCACCGCAAGCGCAAGGAGAAGGCGCTGCGGAAGCTCGACGCGATGCAGACGAACCTGAACCGGCTGACCGACCTCACCGCCGAACTGCGCCGTCAGCTCAAGCCGCTGGGCCGGCAGGCCGAGGTGGCCCGCCGGGCCGCCGCCATCCAGGCCAACCTGCGCGACGCCCGGCTCCGGCTGCTCGCCGACGACCTGCACACCCTGCGGGCCACCCTGGACAAGGAGATCGCCGACGAGACGGCGCTGCGCCAGCGGCGCGAACAGATCGAGGGCGAACACGTCGAGGTCCAGGGCCGCCTCGGCGAGTTGGAGGCCGCGCTCGCCGAGGACGCGCCGCTGCTCGCCGCCGCCCAGGACACCTGGTACAAGCTCTCCGCGCTCTCCGAACGGTTCCGCTCCGTGGAGCAGGTGGCCCGGGAACGGCTGCGTCACCTCAGCGCCACCGGCGACGACGAGCGCCCCGGCCGCGACCCCGACCAGTTGGAGGCCGAGTCGCAGCGGGTCCGCGAGCAGGAGGAGGAGCTGCGCGCGGCGCTCACCGACGACCAGATCCGGCTCGCCGAGGCCGTCGAGCACCGGCAGGAGCTGGAACGCCAGCTCGCCGCCGCCGAACGGGAACTGGTCGCCGCCGCCAAGGCGATCGCCGACCGGCGGGAGGGGCTGGCCCGGCTGACCGGGCAGGTGAACTCGGCGCAGGCGCGGACCACCAGCGCCGGTGAGGAGATCGAGCGGCTCGCCGCCGCCCACGCCGACGCCCTGGCCCGCGCCGACCAGGCCCAGGCCGAGCTGGACGCGGTCGCCGAACAGTCCACCGAGGCCGACCGGGACAACGCCGAACTCGACGACCGGCACGCCGAGGCGGTGGCCGCCCACGAGCGGGCGCAGGCCACCGTCCGGGCGCTGGCCGACACCGAGCGGGCCGCCGAGAAGGACGCCGCGACCTGGAAGGCCCGCGAGGAGGCGCTCGCCCTGGGGCTGCGCCGCAAGGACGGCGCGGGCGCGCTGCTCGCCCGCGCCGACGAGGTGCCCGGCCTGCTGGGCAGCCTGGCCGGGTTGCTCACCGTCGCCGCCGGCCACGAGGCGGCGCTCGCCGCCGCGCTCGGCGGGCTGGCCGACGCGGTCGCGGTCACCGGGGTCGACGAGGCCGTCGAGGCGATGCGGCTGTTGAAGATCTCCGACGCCGGCCGGGCCGGCCTGCTGGTCGGCAGCCCCGCCGGCCCCGGCATGACCGGCCCCGTCGACGCGCTGCGCCCCCGGCTGCCGGAGACCGCCCGGTGGGCGCCCGACCTGGTGGAGTGCGCCCCCGAGCTGCGTCCCGCCGTGCACCGGGCGTTGCGCGACGTGGCGCTGGTCGACGACCTCGCCGCCGCCGCCGAGCTGGTCGCCGGCAACCCGGAGCTGCGCGCGGTTACCCCGGACGGCGACGTGGTCGGGGCGTACGCGGCGGCCGGCGGGTCGGCCAAGGCGGCCAGCTTCATCGAGGTGCAGGCGGCCGTGGAGGAGGCCCGCACCAACCGGCACACCGCCGAGCGGACGGCCGCCGAGCTGCGCGAACAGCTCGTCGACGCCCGCACCGAGGTGGCCGCCGCGAAGGAGGCGGTGCAGCACGCCGCCGCCGCCAAGCGGGAGGCGGAGAGCCACCGCAACGCCGCCGCCCGTCGGCTGGCCGAGCTGGGTGCGGCGGCCCGGTCGGCGAAGGCGGAGACCGACCGGCTCGGCGAGAGCCGGTCCCGCGCCGAGGCGGCCCGGGAACGTGACCTGGCGGCCCTCGCCGAGCTGGCGGAACGGCTGCGGCTCGCCGAGGACACCCCGATCGACGCGGAACCCTCCACCGAGGAACGGGACCAGCTCGCCGCGATGGTGCCCCGGGCCCGGCAGAACGAGATGGAGGTCCGCCTCGCGGTGCGTACCGCCGAGGAACGGGTCGCCTCGATCGCCGGCCGGGCCGACTCGCTGGCCCGGCAGGCCACCGCCGAGCGGGCGGCCCGGGAGCGGGCGGCGGCGCGGCGGGCGGCCCGGACCCGGGGCGCGGCGATCGCCCGCGCCGTGGTCGGCGGCGCCCGCGAGGCGCTGACCCGGCTCGGCACCTCCATCGCGCGGGCCGAGGAGCACCGCGACGCGGTCGCCCGGGAACGCGCCGCCCGGGAGGCCGAACTCCAGGAGGTACGCGGCGCGGCGAAGCGGCTCGGCGCGGAGCTGGAGCGGTTGACCAGCCAGGTGCACCGGGACGAGGTGGCCCGCGCCGAGCAGCGGCTGCGCATCGAGCAGTTGGAGGCGAAGGCCGCCGAGGACTTCGGCCTGGACGTGGAGACCCTGGTCGCCGAGTACGGCCCGACCCAGCCCGTCCCGCCGACCCCGGTGGACGTGGCGGCGGCCGAACGCGACGGCCTGCCGGTGCCCGAGCCGGTCCGTTACGAGCGGCCGGTGCAGGAGAAACGGGCCGCCAAGGCGGAACGGGAACTGGCCCTGCTCGGCAAGGTCAACCCGCTCGCGCTGGAGGAGTTCGCCGCCCTGGAGGAGCGGTTCAAGTTCCTCTCCGAGCAGCTGGAGGACCTCAAGGCCACCCGACGTGACCTGCTCACCGTGGTCAAGGACGTCGACGAGCGCATCCTGGAGGTCTTCGCCAGCGCGTTCGCCGACACGGCCCGCGAGTTCGAGCAGGTCTTCACGGTGCTGTTCCCCGGTGGTGAGGGCCGGTTGATCCTCACCGAGCCGGACGACCTGCTCACCACAGGCGTGGAGGTGGAGGCCCGGCCGCCCGGCAAGAAGATCAAACGGCTGTCGCTGCTCTCCGGCGGCGAGCGGTCGCTGACCGCCGTGGCGATGCTGGTGGCGATCTTCCGGGCCCGGCCCAGCCCGTTCTACATCATGGACGAGGTGGAGGCGGCCCTCGACGACGTCAACCTGGGCCGCCTGATCACCCTGCTGGCCCAGTTGCGGGAGAAGAGCCAGTTGATCGTCATCACCCACCAGAAGCGGACGATGGAGATCGCCGACGCGCTCTACGGCGTGACCATGCGCAGCGGGGTCACCCAGGTGATCAGCCAACGGCTCAACCGGACCGACGCCGAGCGGTCCGACGGACACGAGGAGAATCAGTAGTGGCACGGGAACGGCCGACGGCGCTCCTGCTCGACTTCGACGGCGTGCTGCGGCACTGGGACCCGGCGGTGGCGGCCGGCGTCGAACGGGAGTACGGCCTCGCCGCCGGGGTGCTCGGTGAGATCGCCATGCACTGGGGGCGGCTGCAACCGGTGCTGACCGGGCAGGTCAGCCACGCCGACTGGATGTCCAGTGTGGCCGACGCGCTGAGCGACTCGGTCGGGCCGCAGCGGGCCCGCGCGGCGGTGGAGCAGTGGCAGCGCTACCGGGGCGAGGTCGACGCCGACGTGCTGGCGTTCGTCCGCGAGGCACGGGCGGGCGGCGTCCGGGTCGGGCTCGGCACCAACGCCACCGACCTGCTCGACACCGACCTCGCCGAGCTGGGCCTGGTCGGCGAGCTGGACGTGGTGGTCAACTCCTCGGTCGTCGGGGTGCACAAGCCGGCGAAGGAGTACTTCCAGGCCGCCTGCGCCGCCCTGGAGACCCCGCCCGCCCGGGTGCTCTTCGTCGACGACGAGGACTGGGCGATCCGCGGGGCGCGGGCGGCCGGGCTGTCGGCGTACCGGTGGAGCGGGCCGGAGGGGCTGCGCTACCTGCGGGCGGCGTTGGCCCACTGACGCCGGCCGGGGCCGCGCCGACCGGCGACGGGGTCACTCGCCGGTGACGCCGTCGAGGCGTTCCCGGATCAGGTCGGCGTGGCCGTTGTGCCGGGCGTACTCCTCGATCAGGTGCAGGTAGACCCAGCGCAGGCTGAAGGTCCGCTGCTGGGGGCCGACCTCGGTGAACGTCTCGTCGAGCGAGCGGCCGACGGTGGCGGCCCGGGCCAGCTCGACCTGCTCGTGGTAGGTGGCGAGGTCGGCCTCGGCGTCGGCGTGGCTGACGTCGAGGTCGGCGCGCGGGTCGTCCACGGAACCGTACGGGTAGTCGACCTGCTGCCCGGCGAAGTTCTCCCGGAACCACCAGGACTCCACCTCGCCGAGATGCCGGACCAGGCCGAGCAGGGTCAGCCCGGACGGCTGCACGCTCGGGGTGCGCAACTGCTCGGCCGTCAGCCCGGCGCACTTGAGCAGCAGGGTCTGCCGGTGGTATTCGAGCCAGCTCTCCAGCATGGGCCGTTCGTCGCCGAGGGGAAGTTCCGGGGTCCGGGTGATCTCCGGTGCTCGCCAGGTCATGCCGGCATCCTCGCCGACCGGTCCGACATTCCCCGGGATCCCGCCCGGTCAGGGGACGACGAGGACCGGCCAGCGGCCGGTGCGGACCAGTCGGGTGGCGACGGAACCGACCAGCCGGTGCCCCGCCTGCTCGGAGGAGCCGACCACCACCAGGTCCGCCCGGGACTCGTCGGCCGCCGCCCGCAGCTCGGTGTACGCGTCCCCACGCCGACACAGGAACGTGACCGGCAGCCCCAACTCCTCCGCGCCCCGGCGGCACTCCTGCCGCAGCTCGTCGGCGAGTTCGTCGTGGGTCTGCTGGACGGCACCGGCCACCACCCCCGGCATGAGGGAGACGTAGCCGGCCGGGGCGCTGACGAAGACCACCACCAGCCCGGCGCGCTGCCGGCGGGCCAGCCCCGCCGCGTACGAGGCGGCCCGCAGCGAGGTGCGGCTGCCGTCGACGCCGACCAGCACCACCCGGGGCCCGTCGGTGCCCCGCTCGAACTGTTGCGGGCGGGCCTGCGGGCCGTACTGCTCACGCTCGACGGGGACGCTCACCGGTCGGTCCCGGTGCGGACCACCGCCGCCCCGCCGCCCGCCGCGACGGCGGACTCCTGCACGACGGTGTCGGTGACGGCGTCACCGGTGTGCCGGCGCAACGGGATCTCCTTGATGAAGATCACCGCGATCAGGGCGATCAGCCCGAACGGGGCGGCGGCCAGGAAGATGTCGCCGGCACCGTGGCCGTAGGCGCTCTCCACCACGACCCGGATCGGGCCGGGCAGGGTGTGCACGTTCGGCAGGACGCCGCCGCTGCCCGAGCCGGTGGCCGGGATGCCCAGCGCGGTGAGGCCGTCGGCGATGTAGTCCTTGACCCGGTGGCCGAGGACCGCGCCGAGCACGGACACGCCGACCGCGCCGCCGAGGCTGCGGAAGAACGCCACCACCGAGCTGGCCGCGCCGAGTTCGTGGGTGCTGACGGTGTTCTGCACGGCGAGGACGAGGTTCTGCATGGTCATGCCGAGCCCGAGGCCGATCAGCGCCATGTAGATCGCGAGGTGCCAGTACGGGGTGTCGTAGCGGATCGTGCCCATCAGCGCGAAGCCGGCGGTGAGCAGGGCGGAACCGGCGACCAGGTAGCGCTTCCAACGGCCGGTCCTGGTGATGATCCGGCCGACGACGACAGAGGAGACCAGCAGGCCGAGGATCATCGGCATGGTCATCAGGCCGGACATGGTCGGGCTCTCGCCCCGGCTGATCTGGAAGTACTGGCCGAGGAAGACGGAGGCGCCGAACATCCCGACGCCGACGGCGATGCTGGCCACGACGGCGAGGGTGATGGTGCGGTTGCGGAACAGCCGCGGCGGGATCATCGGCTCGCTGGCCCGGTTCTCCACCCGGACGGCGAGCACGCCGAGCACGACCGCGCCGGTGACCATGACGGCGGTCTGCCAGGACAGCCAGTCGTACCTGTCGCCGGCCAGGGTGACCCAGATCAGCAGCAGCGACACGGCGGCGGTGATCAGGGTGGCGCCCCACCAGTCGATCTTCACCTGCCGCCTGACGACCGGCAGGTGCAGGGTCTTCTGGAGCACCACCAGGGCGGCGATGGCGAACGGCACGCCGACGTAGAAGCACCAGCGCCAGCCGAGCCAGGAGGTGTCGACGATGACGCCGCCGATCAGCGGGCCGCCGATGGTGCCGAGGGCCATCACCGCGCCGAGGTAGCCGCTGTACCGGCCGCGCTCGCGGGGCGCGATCATCGTCGCCATGATCACCTGGGCCAGGGCGGTGAGGCCGCCGGCCCCGACGCCCTGGAGCACCCGGCAGGCGATGAGCTGTTCGGTGGACTGGGACAGCCCGGCCAGCACGGAGCCCAGCACGAAGATGGCCAGGGAGAGCTGGACCAGGATCTTCTTGCTGGTCAGGTCGGCGAGCTTGCCCCAGATCGGGGTGGTCGCGGTGGTCGCCAGCAGGGTCGAGGTGACCACCCAGGTGTAGGCGGACTGGCCGCCCCTGAGTTCGGTGATGATCCGCGGCAGCGCGTTGGAGACGACCGTGGAGGAGAGGATCGCGACGAACATGCCCAGCAGCAGTCCGGAGAGGGCCTCCAGGATCTGCCGGTGGGTCATCTCGACGCCGGTCGCCCGGCTGGGCGCTGTCGCCTGGGTCATCGTCGCTGCCTCCGCTGGTGGTGAAAGGGTGCCTCGGGCAACCGTAAGCTTCGTTGCCTCAAGCAACAACCGGACGTGACGCGGCTCTATTCCCCCGTCCCCGGGGCACGACCGGGTTCAGAAGGTCTCGTTGAACCGGTGCATCAGGCGGGCGAACTCCTCGACGTCCCGCTTCGGCCAGGTCTCCATCGATCTGTTGATCTGGTCCATCCGGGCCGACCGGGCCGCGTCGAAGCGCCGGGTGCCCTCCTCGGTCAGCCGTAGCTGCGCCGCCCGCCGGTCGGCCGGGTCCGGGTCGCGGCGCACCAGGCCCAACGCCTCCAGCCCCTGGATCTGCCGGCTCAGCGTGCCCTTGCCGATACCGAGCTGCACGGCCAGGTCGGTCAACCGGGTCGAACCGGACCGGCGCAACCACAACAGCAGGCCGTACGCGTTGGGCTCCAGGTTGGGATGCACCTCCCGGGCGATCTCCCAGGACAGCGCCCGGCCCCGGCGCAGCAGCGCGGTCAGTTCGTGCTCCAGCACGCGCAGCGTCTCCGGCAGATGATCGTCCACGGCACGAGGGTACGTGGCGCGGGTCACTTCGCCGAGGAGAGTCGCTGCCGGGCCACCTCACGCAGGTGCCCGTCGCTGGTGGTGCCCTCGATCAGCACCACCGCCTCCCGCCCGTCGTGGCGCAGGGTGCTCACCGCGTTGCCGAAGTACGGGCCGGCGAGCTTCTTCCAGCGGACCGTCGGCCGGCGTACCCCGGCGGAGCGGGCCAGGGCCCGGGTGGCCGCCGCCGGCCCCGCGCTCCAGCCCAGCTTCATCAGCGGGCGCATCGCCGCCGGCACCTGGTTGTGGATCGGGGAGCAGGTGAGCTGGTGCACCGGGGTGCGTACCGCCGGGTCGTCGAACCGGGCGCGGGCCACGTACGAGTGGTGCACGTCGCCGGAGAGCACGCTGATCGACGCCGGCGCCGGGTACGCGGGCCCCGCGCCGACCCGGTCCCCGGTGGCGCCCGGGGCACCGCTGCCCAGCCGCACGAACAGTGCCCCGAGCGCGTCGAACGAGCGGCGGAACGCGGCCCAGTGCTCCAGGTCCAGCGCCCGGCGCAGCTTCTCGGCCAGCCCGGCGACCCACGGCCGGCCGGAGTCGGCAAGCTTCTCGTTCCACGCCTCCACGTGGTGGATGCCCGGCGGCAGCAGCCAGGGCAGCGACGCGCCGACCAGCAGGTGGTCGTACACCCCGTGGGCCCGGTCCAGGAACCAGGACCACTCGCCGGCCGGCAGCATCGACCGGCCGCCCGGTTCGAGCACCCGGCTGCACCTGTTGTCCAGCATGACCAGCCGGGTCCGGCCCAGGTCCAGCGCGTAGCTCCACTGGTACTGCACGGCCCGCCAGCGCTCGGTGTCGTGCGCCTCGTCGGCCTCCTTGTCGACCCGCTCGCCGAACTCGCGCAGCACGGTGGTGGCGTCCTCGGCGGCGACCACCTTGGCGTAGAGCGGGTCGGCGGCGATCTCGTCCGGGGCCAGGTTGCCCAGGTGCTGGTAGACCCAGTAGGAGGCCAGCCCGCTGCGGATCCGCTCGGCCCACCAGGCCTGCCGGCGCATGTCGGCCCGCCACGACTTCGAGGTGTTCCAGTCGTCGATCACCTCGTGGTCGTCGAAGATCATCACGCTGGGCACGGTGGAGAGCAGCCAGCGGATCTCCGGGTCGCGCCACGACTCCAGGTAGAGCTTGGTGTACTCGTCGAAGCTGACCACCTGGTCGGCCGGGGCGTCCTTCGGCCGCCGCCGACGCCGCTTGAGCAGCCGCCGGACCGTGGGCGAGGTGACGTCGGCGTAGACCTGGTCACCGAGCAGCACCAGCAGGTCGGGCAGGTCGTCCGGGTCGGGCGCGGCCATCAGCCGCCGGGCGTACGCGTCCAGCGCGTCCGGGGGCAGCTTGCGGGTGGTGTTGTGCTGGGTGGTCTCCCGGCACGACCCGAAGATCAGGCTGACCGGCTGGTCCCGGTCGTCGGCCGCCCTGGTCCGGATCACGCTGGGCGGAAAGCCGTCGCGGGCCACCGGCCAGACCAGCTCGTCGTCGACCAGCACCTCGTAGGTGGTGGCGTGGTCCGGGGTGAGCCCCTCCACCACCACCAGCGCGTAGTGGTGGTCGTACGCGGAGAAGGTCGGCGCGGAGCCGGTGGCGCCGTCGGCCGTGCGGACGGTGACCACCGCGGGCCCGCTGGTCTCCACCCACACCGTCGCCCGGGTGCCGACGACCCGGCGCAGCAACGGGCCGATGAGCAGACGTGGCTCGGGCATGGGTGGCACCTCCGAGGAGAAGACGGTTCATCTCTGCTACCCCGTGGGCGGGTGGGTCACCCCCGGCAGCGGCGAGCGTACCCGCAGCTCGCCCGGGTCTGGAGGGCGTGAGTGGGACGCGGTCGTCGGCATCTGACAGGATTTCGGCATGACGGACTACCTCCTCGTCGCACTGGCCCTGCTCGGCGTGCTGATCCTCGGCGGCCTCGGCCTGGTCGTGCCCCGGCTGCGTCGGCGTGCCGAACCCCCGCTGCCGCAGACCGAGGTCGACACCCGGGCCGAGGAGGACCTGGCCGGGCCACCCGTCGAGGCGGCCGAGTCCGACCTGTCCACCGGTGTCCTGGTCGAGCCGCCGGTGGCGACGGCCCCGCCGCTGGAGGTCCCCGAGCCGACCGCCGGCCGGCTGGTCCGGCTGCGGTCCCGCCTGGCCCGCTCGCAGAACGCCTTCGGCAAGGGCCTGCTCGGCCTGCTCGCCCGCGACCACCTCGACGAGGACGCCTGGGAGGAGATCGAGGACAGCCTGATCACCGCCGACGTCGGCATCGACGCCACCCGGGACATCGTCGACCGGCTCCGCGAGCGGACCCGGGTGCTCGGCACCCGCTCCGCCGGTGAGCTGCGCGACCTGCTCGCCGCCGAGCTGGTCAACGCGCTCGACCCGGGCCTGGACCGGTCGCTGCGCACCACCGGCCGCGACGGCGTGCCGGCGGTGCTGCTGGTGGTCGGGGTCAACGGCGCCGGCAAGACCACCACCTGCGGCAAGATCGCCCGGGTGCTGGTCGCCGACGGGCGCTCGGTCACCCTCGGCGCGGCCGACACCTTCCGGGCCGCCGCCGCCGACCAGCTGGAGACCTGGGGCGGCCGGGTGGGCGCCGAGACGGTCCGGGGCGCGGAGGGCGCCGACCCGGCCAGCGTGGCCTTCGACGCGGTCCGCCGGGGCATCGACGCCGGCACCGACACGGTGCTCATCGACACCGCCGGCCGGTTGCAGAACAAGATCGGCCTGATGGACGAGCTGGGCAAGGTCAAGCGGGTGGTGGAGAAGCACGGCCCGATCGACGAGACCCTGCTGATCCTGGACGCCACCACCGGGCAGAACGGGCTGGAACAGGCCCGGGTGTTCACCGAGGTGGTGAACGTGACGGGTGTGGTGCTGACCAAGCTCGACGGGACGGCCAAGGGCGGCATCGTGATCGCCGTCCAGCGCAAGCTCGGCATCCCGGTCAAGCTGGTCGGTCTCGGCGAGGGCGCGGACGACCTGGCCCCGTTCGACCCGGCGCAGTTCGTCGACGCGCTGCTCGGCACCGAGCCGCTCGCCCGGGACGCGTAACCTCGCGGTGAGCAACGACGATCGCGCGTACGCCGGGTGGCGTGACCCCCGCCATGCGGCGCCGGGCCTGGGGAGACCGTACGTGACCTCGCAGGAGATCCCGCTGCACGGCGGGAACGTGAGCACCGTCGTCCGGGTCGGCGACACCGTCCGGCGCAACGCCGGCCCGTGGACGCCCTCGGTGCACGCCCTGCTGCGCCACCTGGAGTACGTCGGGTTCACCGGCGCGCCCCGGGCACTGGGCATGGACGAGCGCAACCGGGAGGTGCTGTCCTACCTCGAAGGGGAGTGCGGGGAGTACCCGCTGGCCCCGCACTGGGTCACCGACGAGGCGCTGGTGACGGTGGCCACCATGCTGCGGATGTTCCACGACGCCCAGTACGGGTTCGCCCCGCCGCCCGGCGCGGTCTGGCGCTCGTTCGGGCCGCCGCCGCCGGACACCGAGGTGATCTGCCACCACGACGCCGCCCCGCACAACGTGATCTGGCGGCCCGACGGCACCCTCGGCCTGATCGACTTCGACCTCGCCTCGCCCGGCGCGCGGATCTACGACGTGGCCTACGCGGCCTGGACCTGGGTGCCGATCTTCGCCGACCGGGACTCGATCACGCTCGGCTGGAAGCACCCGGACCGGCCCCGCCGGCTGCGGCTGTTCGCCGACGCGTACGGGCTGATCCCCCGGGACCGGCACCGGCTGATCCGGACCATCCGCAAGCGGATCGTCGACCACGTGGAGGGCATCCGGCGGATGGCGGCGGCGGGGGAGCCGGCGTTCGTCCGGATCGTGCACAAGGGTCACCTCCGTCGCCCGATGCGCGACCTGCGCCTGCTCGACTACGAACGGCACACCCTGGAGTACGCCCTGCGCTGAGTGCGGCCCCGCCGCGGGTGCGGTGCCCCGCAACACCCCTCCGACCGACCGCAACGGGGAAAGAGTGGCCGTTCGTTGCCGAACGGCCACTCTTTCGTATCCGAGTTTTCGTGATCGGGGTTCTTCACACGCCGGAAACAACCCGTCACGTGTCTGAAATCGAGGGGTGTCGGTCCAGGAAACAGCAGCCGGCCAAGCTTCCGCGCAACCGGCGTACGGGCGACGCTGCCCCGGAAGCCGCGAAGGAGGGAACTTCACCTTTAGGAGGCCAGCGTGCCTGAAGCACCGACGATCGACGGCGGCAACACCGTTTGGCTGCTGGTTTCGACCGCTCTCGTGCTGCTCATGACCCCCGGACTGGCGCTGTTCTACGGCGGCCTCAACCGGGCCAAGGGCGTGCTCAACATGATGATGATGAGCTTCTCCGCCATCGGGCTCATCTCTGTTCTGTGGTGGTTCTACGGTTTCAGCATTGCTTTCGGGACCGACGTCAACGGTTTCTGGGGCGACCCCGGTGCGTACCTCGGCACCAAGACCTTCCTCGCCGAGACCGACCTGTGGGGCGCCACGGCGGAGAACCCCAGCGGCATCGGCGTCCCGCTGTACGTGTTCATGGCGTTCCAGATGGTCTTCGCGGTGATCACCGTCGCGCTGATCAGCGGCGCGATCTCCGACCGGGCCAAGTTCGGCGGCTGGCTGCTCTTCGCCTTCGGCTGGGCCACCCTGGTCTACTTCCCCGTCGCCCACTGGGTGTGGGGCGGCGGCATCATCGGCGCCAAGATCCACGCGCTCGACTTCGCCGGTGGTACCGCGGTGCACATCAACGCCGGTGCGGCGGCCCTCGCCGTCGCCCTGGTGCTCGGCAAGCGGCTCGGCTGGCCGCGTGAGGGCATGAAGCCGCACAACATCCCGCTGGTCGCGCTCGGCGCCGGCCTGCTGTGGTTCGGCTGGTTCGGCTTCAACGCCGGGTCGGAGCTGACCGTCGACTCGGTCGCCGGGCTGGCCTTCATCAACACCCAGCTCGCCACCGCCGCGGCGGTGCTCGGCTGGATCGCGGTGGAGTGGATCAAGGACAAGAAGCCGACCATGGTCGGTGCCTCGTCCGGTGCCGTCGCCGGTCTGGTCGCCATCACCCCGGCCTGCGGGTTCATCGCCCCCTGGGCCGCGGTCCTGCTCGGCATCGTCGCCGGTGTGGTCTGCGCCCTGGCCATCAGCCTGAAGTACAAGCTCGGCTACGACGACTCGCTTGACGTGGTCGGCGTGCACTTCGTCGGCGGCTGGATCGGGTCGCTGTGGCTCGGCCTGTTCGCCACCAACTCGGTCAACGCCGCGATCAGCGACGTGGTCGGCGCCTCCGACGGCCTGTTCTACGGCGGCGGCGTGACCCAGTTCGGCCGCCAGGCCCTCGCCGGCCTGATCGTGACCGCCTGGTCGTTCGGTGTCGCCTGGGTGCTCGCCTTCGTCATCGACAAGACCCTCGGCTTCCGGGTCAAGGCCGACGACGAGGTCGAGGGCATCGACATCAGCGAGCACGCGGAGAGCGGTTACGACCTCTCCCCGAGCACCGGCGGTGCCGGTGGCGGGGCGTTCGCGATGGCCGGGATCACCCCGGGCGGCGCGAAGCCGGCCTCCCCGGAGGCCCCCGAACCGGCCGCCGCGCCGGTGGACGAGAAGGTCGCCGGTTAACGTTCGGAGAATGGAGGGCTTGGACATGAAGCTGGTGACCGCGGTCATCAAGCCGTACCAACTGGACGCGGTGAAGGAGGCCCTGCACGCCCTCGGCGTGGCCGGCCTGACCGTCAGCGAGGTCCAGGGGTACGGGCGTCAGAAGGGGCACACCGAGGTCTACCGGGGTGCCGAGTACACGGTCGAGTTCCTGCCCAAGATCCGGGTCGAGGTGCTCACCGACGAGATGGACGTCGACAAGGTCGTCGACGCGATCGTGGCCGCCGCCCGGACCGGCAAGATCGGTGACGGCAAGGTCTGGGTGACCGGCGTGGAAGAGGTCGTCCGGGTGCGCACCGGCGAGCGCGGCCTCGACGCCCTGTAGGAGGACCTGTAGATGACCTCGTCGACCAGGAGGAACGCGTCGGACGACAGCACCGACGCAGGGACGGACCTCCTGGTCGACGGGGTCGTCGGGGTTCCCGCGGGCATCGGCGAACCGGCCCGGCTCGCCCGGGCCGGGGCGTTCGACGCCTGGCTGCACGGCCTGCTGCCGGCCCGGGAGGGCATCGCCCTGATCGCCGTCGGCGGCCTCGGCCGTCGGCAGTGCGCCCCGTACGGGGACCTCGACCTCGTGCTGCTGCACGCCGGGGTGCCCGGGGTGGACGAGCTGGCCGCCGCGCTGTGGTACCCGATCTGGGACGCCGGGGTCCGGCTCGACCACTCCGTGCGTACCCTCGCCGAGGCGCTGTCGGTGGCCCAGGACGACGTCAAGGTCGCCCTGGCCCTGCTCGACGCCCGGTTCGTCGCCGGTGACCGGGCGCTCGCCGACACCCTCACCCGGACCGCCACCGACCACTGGCGGCGGACCGCCGTCCGCCAGCTACCCGCCCTGCGGGAGATCACCGAGGTGCGCTGGCGTACCCACGGCGAGCTGGCCTTCCTGCTCGAAGGCGACCTGAAGGAGGCCGCCGGCGGGCTGCGCGACGTGGGCATCCTGCGGGCCATCGCCACCGCCGGGATCACCGACGCGCTGCGTCCCGCCGTCCGCGCCGCCCACCTGCGGCTGCTGGACACCCGCGACGCCCTGCACCAGCAGGTGGGCCGCCGGGTCGACCGGCTGGTCGCCCAGGAACGCGCCGGGGTCGCCGCGCTGCTCGGCCTGCGCCAGTCGTCGACCGAGGCCGCCGACGCCGGGACGCGGGCGGACTCCGGCGACGGTGACGCCCTGCTGCGCCGGGTGGCCGGCGACGCGCGCACCGTCAGCCACGCCCTCGACGACGCCTGGCGGGCCGCCGACCGGCTCCGCTCCGGCCGTCGCCGGGGCACCGACGGCCGCCCGCTGCGCCGTCCGGTCGCCCGGGACGTGGTCGAGCACGACGGGGAGCTGGTGCTCGCCCGTACCGCCATCGGGGCCCGCCCCGACCCGAGCCTGTCGCTGCGGATCGCCGCCGCGGCGGCCACCCACCGGCTGCCGATCGCGCGGGCCACCTGCGAGTGGCTGGCCGCGTACTGCCCGCCGCTGCCCGCGCCCTGGCCGTCGGCCGCCCGGGCCGCGTTCATCACCCTGCTCGGCGCCGGTCCCGGCCTGGTGCCCGCCTGGGAGACCTGCGACCGGTACGGCCTGATCGACGGCTGGCTGCCCGAGTGGACCCGGCTGCGCAGCCTGCCCCAGCACAACCCGGTGCACCGGTTCACGCTCGACCGCCACCTGGTGCAGGCCGCGTACGAGGCGAGCCGGCACACCCGCGACGTCGAGCGTCCCGACCTGCTGCTGATCGGCGCGTTCCTGCACGACATCGGCAAGGGGCTGGACGGCGACCACTCGACCGTCGGCGCGCCGCTGGCCGAGGCGGTGGCCACCCGGATCGGCCTGCCCGCCGAGGAGGCGGCGCTGATCGGCACGCTGGTCCGGCTGCACCTGCTCCTGCCCGACGTGGCGACCCGCCGCGACCTGTCCGACCCGAAGACGATCGCCGGGGTGGCCGAGCGGGTCGGCGACACCACCACGCTGGAGCTGCTGCACGCCCTGGTGCTGGCCGACGCCGCCGCCACCGGACCGGCCGCCTGGTCCGGCTGGAAGGGGCGGCTGATCGCCGAGCTGGTCGCCCGGGTACGGACCACCCTGGACACCGGCGTGGTGCCCGCCCCGCCGGCCCCGGACCCGGCGCTGGTCGCCGGGCCGCTGCCGGTCGTACACCTGACCGAGGATCGGGTGGCGGTGGCCGCGGCCGACCGGCGGGGGCTGCTCGCCACGGTCGCCGGTTGCCTGGCCCTGCACCGGCTGGAGGTGATCTCGGCGGACGCCGCCACGATCGACGGCCGGGCCCTGGTCGAGTGCCGGGTGCAGCCGCGCTACGGGCTGGCCCCGGACCCGATCGCGCTCAGCGCCGACCTGCGGCGCGCGGTCACCGGCGACGTCTCGGTGACCCAACGGCTGCGCGGCCGGGCCCTGGCCGCCCGCAGCGGGGGAGCGGCCCCCCGGGTCGTCTGGCACCGGGAGGCGGCCACCGACGCGGTCCTGCTGGAGCTGCGCGCCGCCGACGCGGCCGGTCTGCTCTACCGGGTCACCTGCGCGCTGGACGAGGCCGGGGCGCAGGTGCGCGCCGCCCGGATCTCCACCCTCGGCGGTGACGTGGTCGACGCGTTCTACCTGGTCGGTGGCTGGCCCTCGGACGAGCAGCGGGACCGCGTCGAGGCCGCCGTGCTCGCCGCCGTGTAGGACCGCCCGGTCGTGGGCGGTGCCCGCCGGGTACCACCCCGGCGTGGTGCCAGCGGACCCGCCGGTGCCCGGCGTCCACCGGAACGGGCGGCGCGTCGTGGGCGGCCGGCCGCCGGGGTGCGGGGCGCGGGGCCGGAGCGGGCGTGCGGCCGGCGGGCTACCCTAACGGTGGGCTGGACAGCCGGCCCGGCCGCACCTGTGCCCGCCGATGACGACATACGGGATGTTCGCGTGTTTGACACCTTGAGTGACCGCCTGTCCGGAATCTTCACCAAGCTCCGCGGCAAGGGCCGGCTCACCGACGCCGACATCGACGCCACCGCCCGCGAGATCCGCCTGGCGTTGCTGGAGGCGGACGTCGCGCTGCCGGTGGTGAAGGGCTTCATCGCGAACGTCAAGGAGCGGGCCCGCAGCGCGGAGGTCTCCCAGGCGCTCAACCCGGCCCAGCAGATCGTCAAGATCGTCAACGAAGAGCTGATCAGCGTGCTCGGCGGCGAGGGTCGGCGGCTCCAGTTCGCCAAGCAGCCACCGACCGTGATCATGCTGGCCGGCCTCCAGGGCTCCGGTAAGACCACCCTCGCCGGCAAGCTGGCCCGCTGGCTCAAGGCCCAGGGGCACCAGCCGCTGCTGGTCGCCGCCGACCTCCAGCGTCCCAACGCCGTCGGGCAGCTCCAGGTGCTCGGTGGCCGCGCCGGCGTCGAGGTGTACGCCCCGGAGCCCGGCAACGGCACCGGCGACCCGGTGCAGGTGGCCCGCGCCTCGATCGAGCACGCGAAGCGGGCCGCCCGGGACATCGTCATCGTCGACACCGCCGGCCGGCTCGGCATCGACGCCGAGATGATGCAGCAGGCCGCCGACATCCGGGACGCGGTCGACCCCGACGAGGTCATCTTCGTCATCGACGCGATGGTCGGCCAGGACGCGGTCCGCACCGCCGAGGCGTTCCGCGACGGCGTGGGCATCACCGGTGTCGTCCTGTCCAAGCTCGACGGCGACGCCCGGGGTGGCGCGGCGCTGTCGGTGCGGGAGGTCACCGGCCAGCCGATCCTGTTCGCCTCCACCGGCGAGAAGCTGGAGGACTTCGACGTCTTCCACCCCGACCGGATGGCCAGCCGGATCCTCGGCATGGGCGACGTCCTCACTCTGATCGAGCAGGCCGAGCAGGCCTTCGACACCGATCAGAAGGAGAAGATGACCGCCAAGCTGATGGGCGGCGAGCAGTTCACCCTGGAGGACTTCCTCGACCAGCTCATCGCGGTCCGGCGGATGGGCCCGATCGCCAACGTGCTGGCCATGATGCCCGGTATGGGGCAGATGAAGGACCAGCTCGCCGAGCTGGACGACAAGCACTTCGACCGGGTCACCGCGATCATCAGGTCGATGACCCCGGCCGAGCGGACCAACCCGAAGATCATCAACGGCTCCCGGCGGGCCCGCATCGCCGGTGGCTCCGGGGTCACCGTGATGGACGTCAACCAGCTGCTCAACCGCTTCGCCGACGCGCAGAAGATGATGAAGCAGATGGGCGGCATGATGGGCCTGCCCGGTGGGGGCCGGCGCAAGGCCACCAAGTCCCCGAAGAACAAGCGCAAGGGCACCAAGGGTGGCAACCGGCCGCGCAGCGGCGCGGGCGCCGGGCTGCCGGGCGGCTTCCCCGGTGGCATGCCGCAGCTCCCGCCGGGGATGGACCCGAACGACCTGGCGGGCGGCCAGGGGCTGCCGCCGGGCTTCAAGCTTCCGAAGATCGACTTCAACAAGCTCGGCAGGGGCGACAACCGGCCCCGCTGACGCGTGTCGGTTACGGTGGGCGACGGGGTGGGCGCTTAGGGTGGTTCCGCCCCCTGGAAGGAGATGTCATGACCGCGGCCCCGATCCTGCCCGAACGGCACGAGTGGACGGTCGACGACCTCGGCGACCTGCCGAAGGACCTTCCGTACGAACTGATCAACGGAAGGTTGATCGTGCCGTCCCCCACTGCCCTGCATCAAGAGCTGTGCGTCGAGCTGCTGCTCATGCTCCGCGTCAACTGCCCGTCGGATCACCTCGTGAGTTTCGACCTGTCGATGCGGGTCGACCGCCGCAACGAGCCCCGGCCCGACGTGGTGGCGATCCACCGCCGGCACGCCGGCCGGTCGCCCGTCCCCGTCGAGGACGCCCTGCTGGCCGTGGAGGTGGTGTCACCCACCTCCACCTTCCGCGACATGTACGACAAGGCGAAGGTGTACGCGCACGCCGGGGTCCGCTCGTACTGGGTGGTCGACCCGCTCCAGGACCGGATCACGCTGACCGAGTACGCACTCGGTCCCGGCGGCCGCGACTACGAGCAGCTCACCCACACCGAGGACCTGTTCGTCACCGAGCAGCCGTGGAAGGTCTCGGTCGACCTGCCGGCACTGACCGCCCGGAAGAACGACCTGCTCGCCCCCGACGGGCGGTGATCGGGTAGGACTGTGCGCATGGCTCTGCATGTGCGCGGTGTGCTCCTGCCCGACGACGAGGTCCGGGACGTCTGGCTCGACGGCGACCGGGTCACCTTCGACCCGGTGCCCGACGCCGAGACGGTCGCCGACTCCGGGTTCGTGCTGCCCGGTCTGGTCGACGCCCACTGCCACCTCGGCATCGCCCGGGGCGGCACCCCGGTCACCTCCCTCGACCAGGCCCGCACGTTGGCCCGTACCGACCGGGACACGGGGGTGCTCGCGCTGCGCGACGCCGGCTCGCCGTACCCGTACCCCGAACTCGACGACGAACCGGACCTGCCGCGGCTGGCCCGCGCCGGGCGGCACGTCGCCCCGCCGAAGCGCTACCTGCGCGACATCGGGCTGGAGGTCGGCGCGGCGGAGGTGACCGCGGCGGTCACCGCGCAGGCCGCCGCCGGCAACGGCTGGGTGAAGCTGGTCGGCGACTGGATCGACCGGGGCGTCGGCGACCTCGCGCCGGCCTGGGACGCCGACACGATGGCCGCCGCCGTGGCCGCCGCGCACGCCGCCGGGGTCCGCGCGGCGGTGCACACGTTCAGCGAGTCGGCCGTGGAGATCATGGTGAAGGCCGGGGTGGACTCGGTGGAGCACGGCACCGGGTTGAGCCCCGACCTGATCGACCTGATGGCCCGGCAGGGCACCGCGCTGGTCCCCACGATGATCAACATCCGGACCTTCGGGGGCATCGCCGCCGCGGCCCGCCCCAAGTTCCCCGGCTACGCCGACCACATGCTCGCCCTGCGCGACCACTTCCCCGAGGTGGTGCGCGCCGCCCACGAGGCCGGGGTGCCGATCTACGTGGGCACCGACGCGGGCGGCGGCATCGACCACGGGCTGGCCGCCGAGGAGATGCTGCTGCTGCACGAGCAGGCCGGCATGCCCGCCGTGGACGTCCTCGCCGCCGCCTCCTGGCGGGCCCGGCAGTGGCTCGGCTTCCCCGGCCTGGTCGAGGGCGGCCTCGCGGACCTGGTCGTCTACCCCGAGGATCCGCGCCGCGACCTGCGGGTGGTCCGGGCGCCCAGCCGGATCGTCCTGCGCGGCCGGGTGGTCCGCTGACCCCGGTCGGGCGGCGCGGGGCGCGGCAGCGCGCCCGATGACGTCGACGCCGGGCGGGGCGCATAGGATGTGCGGTCATGGCTCGCGTGCTCACTCCCCGTGCGGAGGACTTTCCCCGCTGGTACCAGGACCTGATCGCCAAGGCGAAGCTGGCCGACAACGGCCCGGTCCGGGGGACCATGGTCATCCGACCGGCCGGCTACGCCATCTGGGAGCGGATGCAGGCCGAGATGGACGCCCGGATCAAGGCGGCCGGCGCGGAGAACGCGTACTTCCCGCTGTTCATCCCGGAGAGCTACCTCAAGCGTGAGGCCGAGCACGTCGAGGGCTTCTCGCCGGAGCTGGCGGTGGTCACCCACGGTGGCGGCAAGCAGCTCGCCGAGCCGGTGGTGGTGCGCCCCACCAGCGAGACGGTGATCGGCGAGTTCATGGCCAAGTGGATCGACTCGTACCGGGACCTGCCGCTGCTGCTCAACCAGTGGGCGAACGTGGTCCGCTGGGAGCTGCGCCCCCGGGTCTTCCTGCGCACCAGCGAGTTCCTCTGGCAGGAGGGGCACACCGCGCACGCCACCCGGGAGGACGCCCGCGCCTACGCCCGCAAGATCCTGCACGAGGCGTACGAGGACCTGATGGTCAACGTGCTCGGCATCCCGGTGGTGGTCGGGCTGAAGACCGCCCGGGAGCGGTTCGCCGGGGCGACCGCCACCTACACCTGCGAAGGCATGATGGGCGACGGCAAGGCGCTCCAGCTCGGCACCAGTCACGAGCTGGGGCAGAACTTCGCCAAGGCGTTCGACATCAGCTACTCCTCGGCCGAGGGCGGTCGGGAGCACGCCTGGACGACCTCCTGGGGCACCTCCACCCGGATGCTCGGCGGGCTGATCATGGCGCACGGTGACGACAACGGGCTGCGGGTGCCGCCGAGGCTGGCCCCCGTCCAGGCGTACGTCATGATCGTCAAGGACGGCGAGGGCGTCGGCGAGGCGGCGGCCAAGCTGCGCGACGCGCTGCGCGACGCCGGGGTCCGGGTCGCGCTCGACGACCGCACCGACACCGCGTTCGGCCGCCGGGCCGTCGACGCCGAGCTGCGCGGCTATCCGGTACGCGTCGAGGTCGGCCCCCGCGACCTGGCCGCCGGCAACGCGGTCGTGGTCCGCCGGACGGACGGCTCGAAGGCCCCCACCCCGGTCGCCGACGTGGTCGGCGCGGTCCTGGCCGCCCTGGAGGCCGACCAGCAGGCCCTGCACGACGAGGCGCTCGCGCACCGGCGGTCCCGCACCGTCGAGGTGTCCACCCTCGCCGAGGCGATCGAGGCGGCGGCCACCGGCTGGGCCATGGTGCCGTGGTCGGCCGTCGGTGTCGCGGGCGAGGCCGAGGCCAACGGCCAGGGCGTCACCGTCCGCTGCCTGCTGCGGGCCGACGGCTCCGTGCCGGACGACGAGGACGAGCCGGACCTGACCGCCATCCTGGCCCGCGCCTACTGAGCCGCCCCACGACGGACCCGGGTCCGCCGCCCCGGGGCGGCCGGACCGTCCCGGCCGGCGGTGCCTACCGCGCGTCGCCGGCAGGCCCGGCTCCCGACCGGTGGGCGTGGCCGGGGTCCGGGAACCGCCGGGGCCGGTGCCCCGCAAGTCCGTGCAGAGCTGTGGAGGTGTGGTGCGTTTCGAACCGGGTCAGCTGATCGTGCACCGGAACGTGCGGCACGGCCGGATCGGCTGGGTCCGGCCGGCCCGGGTGGTGCTCGACGACGACCGGGGTCTGCTGCTCTGGGTGGCCCGGGACACGCCGGTGGCGCACGAGGTCACCGAGGCGGGCCTGGGGATGCGGGCGGTGCCGTTCACCGAGTGGATCACCTCGTCGTACCGGCTGGCCCTGGGTCGGTGGAACGGCCCGCCGCTGCTGGAGTTCCTGCCCACCGGAGCGGCCCACTCGGTCTGGTTCTTCCGCGACGACCGGGACCGGTTCGCCACCTGGTACGTCAACCTGGAGGAGCCCGGCGTCCGGTGGGACGACGGTGCGCTGGCCGGGGTGGACGTGGTCGACCAGGACCTGGACGTGGTGGTCCGCCCCGACCTCAGCTGGCAGTGGAAGGACGAGGACGAGTTCACCGAGCGGCTCGCCTTCCCCGACCACTACTGGGTGACCGACGAGCGGGCCGTGCGGGCGGAGGGGGAGCGGGTGATCGCCCTCGCCGAGGCGGGGAAGTTCCCGTTCGACGGCACCTGGTGCGACTTCGTCCCGCCGGCCGACTGGACGCCGCCGACCGGGCTGCCGCCCGGCTGGGACCGGCCCCCCGTACGGTGAGTGTGTCGTGGCTCACTCCCGGTCCGGCTGCCCGGCCGGCCGGTGGGGTGGGCCGATGTGAGTGTTCGCCGGGTGATCTGGCAGAATGGTTCGCTGGTATCCGGCGCGCGTTCGGCGCCCTCTAACCCGGGCGCGTCGCCAGTCCATCGAGCAGTCTCCGGCCCAACCCCACTGTGCCGGTCGACGCTCACCCGTGCACCGCCCGTAGCCGGGTCGGTGAAATCGCAACAGGAGCGAAACAACTGTGGCCGTAAAGATCCGGCTCCTGCGGATGGGCAAGATCCGCAACCCGCAGTACCGCATCGTCGTCGCGGACTCGCGCACCAAGCGTGACGGTCGCGCGATCGAGTTCGTGGGCGTCTACCAGCCGAAGGAAGACCCCTCGATCATCGAGGTCAAGTCGGAGCGGGTCCAGTACTGGCTCTCGGTCGGCGCGCAGCCGAGCGAGGCCGTCCAGCGTCTGCTGGAGCTGACCGGCGACTGGCAGAAGTTCAAGGGCCTGCCGGCCCCGCCGCCGCTCAAGGTCGCCGCCGAGCGCGCCGACCGCAAGGCGGCGTACGAGGCCGAGGCGAAGGCCGCCGCGGGCCTGGCCCCGGAGACCCCGGCCAAGCCGGCCCGCAAGGCCGCCAAGGCGGAGGCTCCGGCCGAGACCGAGGCGCCGAAGACCGAGGCTCCGGCCGAGGCCCCGGCTGCTGCTGCCGACGCCGGTGAGCAGGCCTGACATGCCGCTGCGTCCCGCCCTGGAGCACCTGGTCAAGGGGATCGTCGACCACCCGGACGACGTGCGCGTCCGCATGGTCGACTCCCGTCGGGGCAAGCGGCTGGAAGTCCGCGTGCACCCGGAGGATCTCGGCACGGTGATCGGGCGGTCCGGGCGGACCGCCAAGGCACTGCGTCAGGTGATCGGCTCCATCGGTGGACGCGGGGTACGCGTCGACATCGTCGACTCGTACTGATGCTGCTCATCGTCGGCAGGATCGGCAAACCGCACGGCATCCGCGGTGAGGTCACCGTGGAGGTGCGGACCGACGAGCCCGAAGCGCGGTTCGCCCCCGGCGCGGTGCTGTGCACCGAGCCGGGGGCGACGCCCCGGGTGGCGGCACCGCGCCGGGGCGCGGCCGAGCCGGTCGAGGCCGTCGCTCCCGGCGTGGCCTACGAGGTCCCCGCCGAGCTGACCATCGAGTCGGCCCGCTGGCACCAGGGGCGGATGCTGGTGGCCTTCGAGGGGGTCCTCGACCGGGAGACCGCCGAGGCGCTACGCGGCACCCTGCTCGGGGTGGACAGCGCCTCCGTCGCCCCGCCGGAGGACCCGGAGGAGTTCCACGACCACCAGCTGGTCGGCCTGGCCGTGGTCACCCCGGCCGGGGAACACCTCGGCGAGGTGGCGAAGATCGACCACGCGCCCGCCTCCGACCTGCTCGTCCTGCGCCGTCCGCAGGGGGGCAGCGCGCTGATCCCGTTCGTCAAGGCGATCGTCCCGGAGGTCGATCTCGCCGGCGGACGCGTCGTCGTCGACCCGCCGGCCGGTCTGCTCGACCTCTAGCCGGAAGCCACCCACATGCGCGTCGACATCGTGTCGATCTTCCCGGAGTACTTCGCCCCGCTCGACCTGTCCCTGATCGGGCGGGCCCGGGAGCAGGGCCTGCTCCGGCTGGCCGTCCACGACCTGCGGGACTGGACCCACGACGTGCACCGTACGGTCGACGACACGCCGTACGGCGGCGGGCCGGGCATGGTGATGCGGCCCGAGCCGTGGGGTGAGGCGCTGGACGCGCTGGCCCCCGACGAGCTGGCCCCGGACGGCCTGACCCTGCCCCGGCTGCTGGTGCCCTCCCCGGCCGGAGCGCCGTTCACCCAGGCGCTGGCGCACGAGCTGGCCGCCGAGTCGCACCTGCTCTTCGCCTGCGGCCGGTACGAGGGCATCGACCAGCGGGTGCTCGACCACGCGGCGACCCGGCTGAAGGTCACCGAGGTCTCGCTCGGCGACTACGTGCTCTTCGGCGGCGAGGTCGCGGTGCTGGTGATCCTGGAGGCGGTCACCCGGCTGCTGCCGGGGGTGCTCGGCAACGCCGGTTCGCTTGACGACGAGTCGCACGCCCACGGCCTGCTGGAAGCCCCGATGTACACCAAGCCGGCGAGCTGGCGGGGGCACGAGGTGCCCGACGTGCTCCGCTCGGGCGACCACGGGCGGATCGCCCGCTGGCGGCGCGACGAGGCGTTGACCCGGACGGCCCGCCGTCGGCCCGACATGATCGCCGCGCTGTCCCCGGAGATCCTGGACAAACGGGACGTGGCCGCGCTGGAGCGGGGTGGGTTCCCCCTGCCCCCGGGGGATGTGGCAAAGTAGAGGGGTTGCCGCATCCGTTCACGCCGTGGGCGGCTGCGAGGATTCCCGACCGGGGTCGGTCCGCCGGCAACCACCCGGGGATCAGAATCACCCATCCGCGCACCGAGTGACGGTGCGCCGTGAGCATCACGAGGACGCAGCGATGAACATCCTGGACGCCCTTGACGCCCAGTCGAAGCGTACCGACATCCCCGACTTCCGGGCCGGTGACACCGTCAAGGTGCACGCGCGGGTCGTCGAGGGCAACCGGTCCCGGGTCCAGATCTTCCAGGGCGTCGTCATCCGCCGCCAGGGTGACGGTCTGCGCGAGACCTTCACGGTCCGCAAGGTCAGCTTCGGTGTGGGTGTGGAGCGGACGTACCCGCTCAACGGCCCGGGTATCGACCGGATCGAGGTCGTGACCCGTGGTGACGTGCGCCGGGCCAAGCTCTACTACCTGCGCGAGCTGCGCGGCAAGAAGGCCAAGATCAAGGAGAAGCGCGAGAAGCAGCCCAGCTGATCGCCGTTCGCCACGCCGCCTGACCTGCGCGGATGTCGTATCGACCAGAGCGCATTACGCTGATCGGTACGGGCGCAGACCGGCGGGTGGCGTCGCGACGACAGATCGCGGCGCTCCGATCGTCCCTGCCGCCCGTGGGGCCTCGACGAGGCTCCCGGGCGGTAGTGTCGTTTCTGCGGACCGGGGAGTGGCGTGGTGCAGGTGCTTGACTCGAACGGCACAGCGGACCCGTGGCGTCGGCGGGCCCGCCCCGCCCGGCGGCAGATGCCCCTCTGGCAGGAGCTGCCACTGCTGTTGATCGTGGCCTTCTGCCTCGCGGTGCTGATCCGCACCTTCCTGCTCCAGGCCTTCTTCATCCCGTCCAGCTCGATGGAGGACACCCTCCTCATCGGTGACCGGGTCCTGGTCAACAAGGTCGTCTACGACATGCGTGACCCGCTGCGCGGCGAGGTCGTGGTGTTCCGGGGCACCGACAAGTGGGTCGCCCAGGAGAATCCCGTGCCGCCCGCCGGCGCCGCCGGCAAGATCGGACGCACCCTCGGCGACCTGGTCGGGGTGAGCCGCCCCGGCGAGAAGGACTTCATCAAGCGGGTGATCGGGCTGCCCGGCGACCGGGTCAAGTGCTGTGACGACCAGGGTCGGGTCATGGTCAACGGCATTCCGCTCGACGAGCCGTACGTGGTGCGCGACTCCCCGCTGGACGTCCCGCCGAACCCGAAGGAGTGCCGGTCCCGCCGGTTCGACGAGGTGGTCGTACCCCCGGGGCAGATCTTCGTGATGGGTGACCACCGGCTGGTCTCCCAGGACGCCCGCTGCCAGGGCCCGGTGCCGATCGACAACGTCGTCGGCCGGGCGTTCATGGTGGTGTGGCCGTCGTCGCGGTGGGCGTCGTTGCCGGTGCCGGCCACCTTCGCCAAGCTGTCCGACTCCGCCGCCGCGAACACCGCCCCGGCCCCGGTGCGGCCGACCCCGACCGGCGACGTGGTCCTGCTCGTCCCGGTCGCCGCGCTGCTCGCCGCCGTCACCCGGTCCGGGCGACGGACGGGGTTGCCCGACCCCGCCCGACCCGACGGCCGGGGCCGGTTCCGACGACGGGAACGGTGGCGACGGGCCGGGTGGCGCGAACACCTCCGGCGTTCCGGGCGGCCCGTTCGGCTCCGGCGACGTAGGCTCCACCCGTGATTGACGAGCAGACCGAAAAGCCGCGCAGCTCCTTCTGGAAGGAGCTGCCCATTCTCCTGGGCGTCGCGATCCTGGTGGCGGTGCTGGTCCGCGCATTCGTGCTGCAGACCTTCTTCATCCCGTCGCCGTCCATGGAGAACACCCTCAAGATCGACGATCGGGTGCTGGTCAACAAACTGGTCTACGACTTCCGCTCACCGCACCGGGGCGAGGTGGTGGTGTTCAAGGCACCTACCGAGTGGAGCGGCAACCCCGACGGTGAGGACTTCATCAAGCGGGTGATCGGGGTCGGCGGTGACCACGTGGTCTGCTGCGACGCGCAGGACCGGCTGACGATCAACGGCAAGTCCCTCGACGAGCCGTACATCTACTCCGCCAACGGCCAGCAGGACAAGCCCGCCGACCAGGAGTTCGACATCACCGTCCCGGCGGGACGGCTCTGGGTGATGGGGGACCACCGCTCGGCCTCCGGGGACTCCCTGGAGCACTGGCAGCAGTCCGGCCGCAACATCGACAGCGCCACCATCCCCGAGGGTGAGGTCGTGGGCCGGGCCTTCACCGTCTTCTGGCCGTTCGACCGGGCCACCTGGCTCACCGTGCCGAAGTCGTTCGACGGGATTCCCAACCCCTGACCGGCCGCGCCCGCCCCGGGCGTGGCCGACCGCCGGCACCGTCTGGCAGGCTGATGCGGTGACCGTCTTCCACCCCCGACGTGCGGCCCGCGTGCTGCTCGTCGACGCGTCCGGCCGGGTGCTCCTGTTCGCGGGCACCGACCCGGCCCGCCCGGGTCACCGGTACTGGTTCACCCCCGGCGGTGGGCTCACACCGGGGGAGTCCCCGGCGGTCGGTGCCGCCCGGGAGTTGGCCGAGGAGACCGGGCTGCGGCTGACGCCTGCCGAACTGGGCGGGTCGGTCCGCACCGAGACGATCGAGTTTCCCTTCGACGGCGTGTGGTACCGCCAGGAACAGGAGTTCTTCGTGGTCCGGGTGCCCACCTGGGACGTGGACACGGCCGGCTTCGACGCGATCGAGCGGGCCAGCGTCACCGGGCACCGCTGGTGGTCGGCGGCCGAACTGGCCGACACCGCCGAGCGGTGCTATCCCGCCGACCTGGCGGACCTGCTCACCCAGGTGCTGGCGGCGGCCCCCGCGTCGGAGCCGTCGTGCTGACCCCGCCGCGCACGGTGGTGCGCCGCGACGGTGGGCTCTACGCGCTGGAACGGGCCCTGCAACGGCGCGGATTCCGGCACGTCGCCGGCGCGGACGAGGCGGGCCGGGGCGCCTGCGCCGGCCCGCTGGTGGCCGCCGCCGCGGTGCTGCCCGAGGGACGACGCGGCGAGATCGAGGGACTCGCCGACTCCAAGCTGCTCACCCCGGCCAGCCGGGAACGGGTGTACGCCGAGGTCGTCGCCCGCGCGCTGGCGTACGCGGTGGTGATCATCCCGGCCGAGGAGGTCGACGCCCGGGGGCTGCACGTGTGCAACCTCGCCGCGATGCGGCGGGCCCTGGCCTCGCTGACCACCCGCCCGGAGTACGTGCTCACCGACGGCTTCCGGGTGGACGGGCTGGACGTGCCGGGGCTGGCGGTCTGGAAGGGCGACCGGGTCGCGGCCTGCGTGGCGGCGGCCAGCGTACTGGCCAAGGTCACCCGGGACCGGATCATGGTGGAGCTGGACGGACGCCACCCGGGGTACGGTTTCGCCGAGCACAAGGGGTACATCACGGCCGAGCACACCGAGGCGCTGCGCGAGCGGGGGCCCTGCGTGGAGCACCGGTTCTCGTACGTCAACGTGGCCGCCGTCGCGGGCCGGGAGGGGACCCCGCCCCGGGCCCGCCGGCCGCTCGGCGCAGCCGCTCCCGAGCCGATGGAGCGTTCGGGCCGGACAGGGGGTACCGTCGGCGTGGCGTTGGGCGAGCAGCCGCGGCCTCCGGCACCGGTGGGGGAAGATGTGGTCATGGAAGGCGGAGTGCGATGAGCGCGGAAGATCTCGAAAAGTACGAGACCGAGATGGAGCTGCAGCTCTACCGGGAGTACCGCGACATTGTCCGTCAGTTCTCCTACGTGGTGGAGACGGAACGCCGCTTCTACCTGGCCAACCAGGTGGACCTGCACGTGCGCAACTCCGACGGCGAGGTCTACTTCGAGGTCGAGATGCACGACGCCTGGGTCTGGGACATGTACCGTCCCGCCCGCTTCGTCAAGAACGTCCGGGTGATGACGTTCAAGGACGTCAACGTCGAGGAGCTGGAGAAGCCCGACATCTCGCTGCCCGCCGACTCGGGCTTCGGGAGCTGACCCCCGCCCCGCGTCGGCCGCCCACCGCCGATGCCGGGCCGCCTCACTCCGCGACGACGAGCACGTCCACCCGCTGGACGAGGTTGTTGGCGAACCCACCCCGGTTCCACGGCTGCTCCACCGGCTGGGTACGCCCCGACGCGTCGGTCGCCCGCGCCCCCAGCGCGTAGCGGCCGGGCTGCGGCGTCCACTCGTACCGCCAGCGTCGCCACGACCACCCGCCGCCGGCCGGCGGGTCCAGGGTGGCCGGCGACCAGCTCGCCCCACCGTCGGTGGTCACCTCCACCGCCACCACCGGCCCGTGCCCCGACCAGGCGCGACCGTCCACCGTGCACGGCCCCGGCCGCAACACCCGGGCCCGGGACATGAAGTCCGGGAAACCCGGCGGCCGGACCAGCGCCCGGGGCTCGATCCGGGTCACCGGCACCCCCGGGTCGTCGGCGTCGCGCCGCAGCCGGTAGGCCACCGCGTTCTGGTAGCCGTCGAACTCCCGGGTCAGCACGCTGATCGTGCGCAGCCACTTGACGTGCGCCATGCCGTACCAGCCGGGGACGATCAGCCGCAGCGGCGCGCCGTGCTGGGGCAGCAGGGGAGCGCCGTTCATCGCGTACGCCAGCAGCACCTCGTCGCGCAGCGCGTCGTCGAGCGGCAGGGCCCGCTGGTAGTCCTGCTCCACCCCACGCTCCACGCCGTGGTCGGCGCCGGTGAACACCACGTCCACCGCGTCGGGCGCGATCCCGGCCTCGCGCAGCAGCGGCGCCAGCGGGGTGCCGGTCCACTCGGCGTTGCCCACCGCCTCCACCAGCCATGGCTGGCTGACCGGGCGGGGGTGCAGCAGCGCCCGGCCGTTGCCGGCGCACTCAAGCGTCACCCGGTGGGTCACCCGGGGGCGTTCGCGCAGTTCGGCCAGGCCGAGCCGGAGCGGTCGACCCACCGCCCCGTCCACGGTCAGCGTGTGGGCCGCCGGGTCGAGGTCCGGGATGTCGTAGTGGATGAGCAGGTAGTGCAGGCCGGCCGGGGTGACGTCGTAGCGCAACGCTTCGAGCGGTATGCCGTGGTTGCGGGCGGCCAACCGGAGTTCCTCCTGGCTGATCGCCTCGTCCGGGCCGGCGACCCGCGAGGGTCGGCTAACGTCGTCCATGGTGGTCATCGGTGGCCTCCCGGTCCGCGCCGCACTGCGATTCCGCCAGCCTAGACTGGTCGGCCGGCACCGTCGTCGTTCCGCCCCGGCGGTCGCCGGCATAACAGATCCACCGGCCCGACGGGCGTTTTCCACAGCCCGTCCGGTCATCCACAGCGGACACCAGGTGCGCGGCACCACGCGGGCGACCCCGGCATGCTGCGGTGATGCGCACAGGACTACGGCAGGTGACGGCCCTCGGGGTCGCCGTGCTCGTGTTCGGCCCGCACTGGCTCCCCGGCCGGCCGACCCCGCCACGATCCGCCCCGGTCCGGGCCGCGCCCGCACCGGCGTTCCGGTGGCCGCTCGACGGCCCGCCCCGACCGGTACGCCGGTTCGACCCACCCCCACTGCCCTGGCTCGCCGGCCACCGGGGCGTGGACCTCGCCGCCACGCCCGGTGCCACCGTCCGGGCCGCCGGGGCCGGCACGGTGCTCTTCGCCGGCATGGTCGCCGGCCGACCGGTGGTCACCGTCGGCCACCCGGAGGGGCTGCGGACTACCTACGAGCCGGTGCGTCCCCGGGTGCACACCGGTGACGTGCTGGCGGCCGGCGCCCCGCTGGGCGTGCTGCTGGCCGGTCATCCGGGCTGCCCTGCGGCGGCGGCACCGGCCGGCGGCTGCCTGCACTGGGGGGCCCGACGCGGCCCGGAGTACCTCGACCCGCTGGCCCTGCTCGGGCTCGGCCGGGTCCGCCTGCTCCCGGTGACGGCCGACCTCAGCCTCGCCGTCGGACCTGGTGCCACCGTCGAGGCCGGCTTCCGCCCGGCCTCCGACGCCGCCGCGGGCCGCCGTCCGGCCACCGGCGGTGCTCCCGACGCCGCCGACCTGACGACAGGCACCGGCGGTGGTCGACGATGGGGTGCGGGGCCGGACGGGGTCGCCCGGCGGGACGACGCCGCACCCTGCCGGTGCGGTCGGCGCTCCGACGGCCTCGGTTCAGCCCCGCCCGGCCAGCAACGCCGGCAGCCGGGCCGCCAGCCGCTCGTACTCGTCGGGGGTGTTGTAGACCTGGCCGCACAGCCGCAGCCAACCCCGCCCGTGCCAGGCCATCACCGCCACCTCGGTGGCGAGGCGTTCGGCGATCCGGCCCCGCAGGGCAGCGGCCTCCTCCAGGCTGCCGGCGACGCCCGCAGGCAACGGCACGATCCGCATCGCCACCCCAGGCCCGCCCGGGTCGGGCAGATCGGCCGGGGGCACCCCGAGCGCGTCTCCGACCACCCGCTGCCCGTACGCCGCCAGTGCGGCATTGTGCGCCCGGACCCGCTCGACGCCGAGGCTGCGCAGCGCGTAGAGACCGGCCGGGGCGCTCAACCAACTCGTGTAGTCGAGGGTGGCCTGCCACTCGACGTTGCCCGGAAAACCCTCGGCCTGCTGCCAGGACACCACCAACGGCTCGATCCGCGTCCGCCACGACGGGGCGACGACCAGCACGGCGGTGCCGCGCGGGGCGAACCCCCACTTGTGCAGGTTGCCCACCCAGAAGTCGGCCCCGATCGCGTCGACCTGCACCGGCAGCATCCCGGGCACGTGTGCCGCGTCCACCAGCACCGCAATGCCGTGTTCCCGGGCCACCGCCACCAGCGCGGCGACCGGCAGCACCCGGGCGGTGGCCGAGGTGAGCTGGTCGACCAGCAGCAACCGGGTACGCCCCGGGCGCAGGCCGGCCCGGACGATCTCCACGATCTGCGCGTCGGTGGCCGACCGGGGCAGGTGCAGGCTACGGGTGGTCGCGCCTGTCCGGCGGCACTCCCGGGCGACGGAGTAGTTCACCGCGCCGTACCCGTGGTCGGTGCCGAGCACCTCGTCGTCGGGGCGCAGGCCGAGTGACTGGAGGACCACGGCCACCCCCGTCGTGGTGTTGCCGACCAGGGCGGTGCCCTCCGGATCGGCACCGAGGAAGGCGGCCAGGTGCCGTCGGGTGTGGGCGAGCCGGTCGATCAGCGCCATGCCGAAGAAACGCTGCGGGTTGGCTTCCATCTCGTCACGCAGCCGCTGCTGGGTGCGCTGCACGCTGAGCGGTACCGCACCGAACGCCCCGTGGTTGAGGTAACTGACCGAGGGATCGAGGGTGAAGAGCAGTCGGGCCCCGGGAATCGGCTCGGGCGGCGTCGGGACGCTCATCGGGCGATCGTAGCCCGCATGTCGCAGAGCGGCCGGACCGATCGTCACCGGTCACTTGGGGGGCGACCCGGCTCCCGGGCTGGCTTCGGCCCCGGCTGCGGTCAGGCCCGGGGGTGGGCCTGCCGGTAGGCGGCGCGGAGCCGTTCCACCGACACGTGGGTGTAGATCTGGGTGCTCGCCAGGGACGAGTGCCCGAGCAGTTCCTGCACCGTCCGTAGGTCGGCCCCGCCGTCCAACAGGTGGGTTGCCGCCGAGTGCCGCAGCCCGTGCGGGCTGGTCGGCGGTAGCCCGGCGGCCCGCGCGTACCCGGCGACGATCCGCCGGGCCGTCGTCGGGTGGAGCCGCCCGCCCCGGGCACCCAGGAACAGGGCCCGTCCGGAGTCCGTGCCCGCCAGTTCGGGTCGGCCGACCGCCAACCACCTGTCGACCGCCCGCTGCGCCGGCAGCCCGTACGGGACCGTCCGTTCCCGGTTGCCCTTGCCGAGGACCCGGACCACCCGACGTTCCCGGTCGACGTCCGTGGTGTCCAGACCGCACACCTCGCTGATCCGCGCGCCGGTGGCGTAGAGCAGTTCGAGCAGCGCCCGGTCACGCGACAGGACCGCCTCGTCCGCCGGGCCCACCCGCGGGGAAGCCCCGCCGGTGGTCGGGGCGGACGGTGCCCCGGTGGAGGGAGCGTCGCGTGGCCCGGCGGGAGGCCCGTCGTCACCGGGCGTGGTGGGCCGGTCCCGGCCCGGGGCCTCCACGAGGGTGGCGACCTGGTCGGCGCGGAGCACCACAGGTAGCTCCCGACGCGTCTTCGGGGTGGCCAGCGGGGCGGCCACGTCCGTCGCCAGGAGGCCGGACCGGTGGGCCCAGCCGCTGAAGGTACGCGCTGCGGCGGCCCGTCGAGCCGACGAGCTGGATGCCGCGCCGGTGGTCCGCTGCTTCGCCAGCCAACTGCGCAACACGCCCAGATCCAGCTCGGCGGGGGCGGTGCAACCCATCCGGACCGCATGGTCGAGCAGCGAGACCAGGTCGGCGACGTACGCCCGGACGGTGTGCGCGGAGCGGTTGCGTACCTGCGCCAGGTGCACGGCGAATCCGTCGACCGCGTCCCGCATGGCCGGCGGCAGCGCCTGACGGGTGGCCCGGGTACCCGGCCCGCGACTACTCATCGCCCTGCCACCGCCGAGGTCGCCCGGCGGCGACTGCCGGGGGTCGACGGTCGTCGACCTGCGACCGACCACTCGTCCGGGTTCACCGGCCCAGCTTACGGACGCCGGCCGTGGGGACACCGCCGACCGGGCGACCCGCCGGGCCGGTTGTGGTCCAGCCGGCGGCGGGAGCGGGTCAGGCGAACGTGTTGGCCACGGCGACCCGGGCCGGGTCCGGGTCGGCCCAGCTCCAGTTCGGATGGGCGCGGTTGGTCAGCAGCACCAGCACCCGGCGACGGTCGGGTTGCACCAGGAACGACGTGCCGGTGAACCCGGTGTGCCCGAAGGTGGTGGGCCGGGCGAGCCTGCCCATGAACCAGGGCTGGTTGAGCACCACACCGAGGCCGTGGTCGGAGGTGCGGCCCGGCCGGTCCGGGTCGACGGCGGGCAACCCGGTGTTGGCGTTGCGCAGCATCCGGGTCACCGTGCTCTCGGCGAGGATCCGCTTCCCGCCGTAGCTGCCGCCGTCGAGCAGCAGTTGCCCGATGACCGCCACCTCCTCGGCGGGAGCGAAGATGCCGGCGTGACCGGCGATGCCGCCGAGGTGGTTGGCGACGTCGTCGTGCACCACGCCCCGCAGCAGCCCCCGAGAGGACCGGGCGTCGGTGGCGACCAGGCGGTTGGCCCGGTCGGTCGAACTGAGCCAGGTGTTGGGGTTGAACCCGGTGTAACGCAGCCCCAACGGCGTGGTCAGGTTGGTCTTCAGGGCCCGGTCGAGGGTGAGCCCGGTGACCTTCTCGACGATCTTCCCGGCCACCATCAGACCGACGCTGGAGTAGCGGAACACCGTGCCCGGGGTGGCACCGCTGACCAGCGGCGTGGCCAGCACCGCCTGCCACCGCTGCGCCATCGTCGAGTAGCCGGTCACCTTCGCCCCGACCGGCAGGCCGCTGGTGTGGGCCAGCAGCATCGCCACGGTGACGGCGGACTTGCCGGTGCCGGTGAACTCGGGCAGGTACCGCACCACCGGGGCGTCCAGGTCGATCCGCCCGCTGTCGACCTGCTGCAGGGTGAGGATGGCGGTGTAGACCTTGGTGAGCGAGGCCAGGTCGAAGATCGAGTCGGGACGCATGGCGACCCGCTTCGCCGCGGGCAGCAGCACGGGCCCGGCGTCGTAGCGCAGTGCCTCACCGACCGCCAGGTGGTCGGTCGGTTCACCGTCGGTCGTCGCCAGCACCACCGCCCCGGCGTACGTCGGGTGCTTCGGGTTCTCGGTGGTGGGCTGGAGGTAGCGCTGGAGCGCCACGGTGAGCGTGCGCGGCTTTCTGGTCGCGGTCGGGGCGGCACCCCGGGCGGCGGCCCCCGGTCGGCCGGCCGCCGCCGCGCCCTGGCCGCCCGGCGGGCCGTCACCGGGGGCGGGGGTGGCCCAGGAACCGGTCGGCCCGGCGGGTGGATTCTTTGCGCAGCCGGTCAGCCCGAGGGCGGCGGCGAACCCGAGACCGAGGACGGAACGACGAGGAATCGACACGGCAGCGATCATTGCATCCGAACCCTCCACCGGGGGTCGCCCCTTCGGGTGGCCTCCTCCACCTCAGCGCGACGGGGACCGGGCGAGGGCGTAGCCGTCGTCGCGGCGGGCCACCAGACCCAGTTCCTCCAGCAGGGCGAGTTTGCGCAACGCCGTCCGGACCGGCACACCGGCCCGGGCGGCGAGCGCGTCCGCGCCGATCGTGCCGCGCCGGGGCATCGACTCGCGCAGCATGGTCGCCTCGTCGTCGAGGACGTCGGTCGGACGGGCCGCGCCCCGGGCGGGCGGCGCCAGGTCGGCCCCGATCCGGCCCACCTCCTCCAGCACGTGCGCGAGCCCGGTGACAAGTCGGGTGCGGTCGTACTCCCGCAGCAACTCGTGTGCGCCGACGGAGAGTGCCGAGGTGACCGGGCCGGGCACCACCATCGAGGGGCGGCGGAGGGCGATCGCGCGGTGCATGGTCTGGGCCGCGCCGCTGCGGGCCGCCGCCTCGACCAGCACGCTGCCCCGGGTGCCGGCGGCGATCACCCGGTTGCGGATCAGGAAACGGGGACGCAGCGGCTCCGCTCCCGGCAGCCATTCGCTGACCAGCAGGCCGGTCTCGGCGATCCGGTCGAAGAGCGCGGAGTTGCCCATCGGGTAGGGACGGTCCACCCCGCAGGCCAGCACCGCCACCGTCACCCCACCGGCGTTCAACGCGCCCCGGTGGGCGGCGGCGTCGATGCCGAACGCGCCACCGGAGACCACCGTCCACTCCCGGTCGGCCAGGCCGTACCCGAGTTCGGTGGCGACGTGTACGCCGTACCCGGTGGCGGCCCGTGCGCCGACCACCGCGACCGAGCGGTCCAACACCTCGGCCAGCGGCCACCCGCCGCGTACCCACAGGCACAGCGGTGGGGCGGTCTCCCGGTCGACCCTCCGGCTCGCCCCGGGCAGTTCGAGCCGTTCCAGGTCACCCAGCGGGGCCGGCCACTCGTCGTCGGCGGGGCAGACGATCCGCGCGCCGAGCCGGTCGGCGAGCGCCACCGCCCCGGCGGCCACCGCCCTGGGGTCACCGGCGTCCAGCCGGGCCGCCACCGTCGCCCGCAACGTGTCGTCGGGGGCACCGCCGTCGAGCAGCAGTTCCAGGGTGGCCGCCGCACCCAGCCGGCCCACCAGGCGGTACACCGACCGGGTGCCCGGCTCGGCCAGCCAGGTGAGCGCCACCCGGGCGTGCAGGTCCTCCGTGCTGGTCACGCTTCCTCCCCCGTTCTGAGGCCGGTGGCCTCCCGGACGTCCTCCTGGTCGGGCCGGTCCCGGCCGTCGAGGTCGGCGATCGTCCAGGCGAGCCGGATGATCCGGTCGAAGCCCCGGGCGGAGAGCGAACCCCGGTCGAGCCGACCGCGTAACTCGGCGGTGGCCCGGGTGGCGAGCCGCCACGGCGAGCGGCGCAGCAGCGGGCCGGGCACCTCCGCGTTGAGCCGGTGCCCGACCGCGGCCCACCGTTCGGCGGCAGCCCCGCGCGCCGCCGCCACCCGGGCGGCGACCACCGCCGACGGCTCCCCGTCCGGGTCGGTGCCCATCAGCTCCGCCGCCCGCACCGGCAGCACCCTGACCTGGACGTCGATCCGGTCGAGCAGGGGACCGGAGAGCCGGCCGAGGTACCGCCGGCGGGCCAGCGGGCTGCACTCGCAGAGCGTGTCGCCCCCGGGCCGGGCGCACGGGCAGGGATTGGCGGCCAGCACCAACTGGACCCGGGCCGGGTAGCGGGTGCCGCCCCGGGCCCGGGTCAGGTGCACCTGCCCGCTCTCCAGCGGTTGGCGCAACGCCTCCAGAGCGGCCTTGCTGAACTCGGCGGCCTCGTCGAGGAAGAGCACCCCCCGGTGCGCCAGCGACACCGCCCCCGGCCGGGCCAGTCCCGAGCCGCCGCCGACGAGGGACGCCACGGTGGCCGAGTGGTGTGGTGCCTGGAACGGTGGACGGCGCAGCAGCCGCCCGTCCGGCGGCAGGGTGCCGGCGATCGAGTGCAGCGCGGTCACCTCCAGCGCGGCGGCGTCGTCGAGCGCCGGCAGGATCGACGGCAACCGTTCGGCGAGCATCGTCTTGCCGGCACCGGGTGGCCCCAGCAGGGAGAGGTGGTGTCCGCCGGCCGCCGCCACCTCCACCGCGCGTCGGCCCAGGCCCTGCCCGGCGACGTCGGCGAGATCCGGCCCGGCCGCCGCCTCGGCGGGGACGGGTGGCGGTGGTTCGAGCAGGGGCGTCCCGTCCCGGATGAAGGCCACCAGCCGGTGCAGGGTGTCGACGGCACGGACCCGTACCCCGGGGATCACCGCCGCCTCGGCTGCGTTCCCCACCGGTACGACCACCCGGTCCAGCCCGGCGCGCACGGCGGCGGTGACCATCGGCAGTACGCCACGCACCGGCCGGACCGTCCCGTCGAGCCCCAACTCGCCGAGCACCACCACCCCCTCCACCGGCAGCAGCGGCAGTTCACCGGCGGCACCGAGCAGGGCGACCGCGATGGCCAGGTCGAACGCCGAGCCGTACTTGGGCAGCGTGGCGGGCAGCAGGTTGAGGGTGATCCGGCGGTTGGGCCAGCGCTGCCCCGAGTTGACCACGGCAGCGCGGACCCGGTCCCGCGCCTCGTGCAGGGCGGTGTCCGGCAGCCCGGAGATGACCACCGCCGGCAGCCCGGGGGAGAGGTCCGCCTCGACCTCGACCAGGTGGCCGGTGACGCCGACCAGGCCCACCCCGAGCACCTTGGCGTAGCTCACCGCGCCACCCCCGCCCGGACCCGCCAGCCGGCCCGGCGGTCCTCGTCCTGCCGCCCGCCGGCCATCAGAAGGCCCCCTTGAGATGCTCGACCCGGGCCGGACCGGCCGGCGGCAGCCGGACCGCCAGGACGTCGAACCGGATCTCGTCGGCGGTGGTCCCGGTCTCGGCCAACCAGCGCACGGCGAGCCCGCGCAACCGTCGGGCCTTGGCCGGGACGACCGCCTCGGCGGGACTGCCGTAGGCGTCACCCCGGCGGGTCTTCACCTCGCAGAAGGCGAGGACCGGGCCGTCCCAGGCGATGACGTCGATCTCGCCCGCCCGACAGCGCCAGTTGCGGGCCACCGGGCGGAGCCCGGCCCCGATCAGATGGCGTACGGCGCACCGCTCGCCGTACGCGCCGATCGCCTGGTTCCGGTTGGTCATGCCCGTCAGGGTCCGGGTGGGGGCGGGCGGAACGCGACCCCCGTGGCCCCGGCTGTGGACAACCCGGCGGCCTGTGGACGACCGGACGATCAAGGCCCCGACGTGCTACGGACACCCGGATATGCCCTGCTCGGGGTCGGGTCGGCCACCGGGGATGATCGACCCGATCGGTCCTGTCGAGCGGTCCGACCTGCGAATGGCGTCGGACGGGTCGGTCGCATACGGTGCCGGACGTGGACGCACGACGGAGCTACCCCGAAGATCAGGAGTCGCGCTGGTACCCGGCCGGCCGGGACCGCGCGTACGACGACCCGGACTGGCGGACGGCGAGCGGGGTGCGCCGCTACGACGAACTGCGCACGCCCGACCAGCGGGCTGCCGAGGAGGGCCGGTACGCGGACGCGAACCGCCTCGATCCGGGGCGCTTCGACGCGGCCGACCCGTTGGGTGACGGCGGGGGCGACTCCGCCGGATACCGGCCGACCCGGCTGCGCCGGGACGATCCGGAGGTCTCCGGCGAACTCCCCACCGACCGGGTGGGTCGACGGGCCGCCCGGGAGGCCGGCGTCGGCGACTCCGGTCCGCTCGGGGACACGGGCGCAGGGGCGCTCGGCGGCTCCCCCCGGGGCATCGGCGACACCGGCACCGGCCGCCTGGCCGACACCGGGCTGGGACGAAGCGTGGGTGACACCGGCACCGGCCGGCTGACGGACACCGGGCTGGG
>NZ_MZMV01000061.1 GCF_002210435.1 Micromonospora wenchangensis | reverse complement strand
GGTGTCGTAGAGGGTTTTGCCCATGTGGTGGCGTTGGGTGCCCTGTCCGGCGAACAGGAACGCCACCTTGCCCGGCCTGATCGCCACCGCACGCCGTCGCCCCGACTCCAGGTCGGCCAGGCCGGCCAGCAGTTCCTCCCGGTCGGCACCGACCACGGCCGCCCGGTACTCCAGATGTGCGCGGGTGGTCGCCAGCGACAGCGCCACGTCCGCCGGGTCCAGCGTCGGGTGCGCCAGCACGAACCGGCGCAGCCGACCGGCCTGCTCGGCCACCAGATCCGGGTCCGCGCCGGACAACAGCCAGGCCGCCGGTGTGCCCGACGTCGACCGCACCTCGGCCACCGGCTCCGGGTCGCCCTGTTCGAGGATGACGTGGGCGTTGGTGCCGCTGATGCCGAACGAGGAGACCGCCGCCCGTCGGGGCCGGTCGGTGTCGGGCCAGGGCCGGGCCGCGGTGACCAGGTCGATCCGGCCGGCGTCCCAGTCGACGTGTGGCGTCGGCGCGGTCACGTGCAGGGTGCGCGGCAGGGTCCCGTGGCGCATCGCCTGGACCATCTTGATCACACCGGCGATGCCGGCGGCGGCTTGGGCGTGGCCGATGTTGGACTTCACCGACCCCAGCAGCAACGGCGGCTCCCGGTCCTGGCCGTAGGTGGCCAGCAGGGCCCGGGCCTCGATCGGGTCGCCCAGCGCGGTGCCGGTGCCGTGCGCCTCGACCGCGTCGACGTCCGCCGCGCTCAACCCGGCCCCGGCCAGCGCCTGGCGGATCACCCGCTCCTGCGCGGGACCGTTTGGGGCGGTCAGGCCGTTGGACGCGCCGTCCTGGTTGATCGCCGAGCCGCGGAGCACGGCCAGCACCCGGTGGCCGTTGCGGCGCGCGTCGGACAACCGCTCCAGCAGGACGACGCCGACCCCCTCGGCCCAGGCGGTGCCGTCGGCGTCGGCGGCGAACGCCTTGCACCGGGCGTCGGCGGCGAGCCCGCGCTGGCGACTGAACTCCAGGAACATCCCCGGGGTGGCCAGCACCGTCGCGCCACCGGCGAGGGCCATCGTGCACTCGCCCTGCCGTAGCGCCTGCGCGGCCAGGTGCAGGGCGACCAGCGACGACGAGCAGGCGGTGTCGACGGTCACCGCCGGACCGGTCAGCCCCAGCGTGTAGGCGACGCGGCCGGAGGCGACGCTCGCCGTGGTGCCGGTGAGCAGGTAACCCTCGGCACCCGCCACGGGTTCGTGCAGCCGGGGGCCGTAGTCGTTGGCGACCACGCCGACGAACACGCCGGTCCTGGTGCCGCGCAGCGCGTCCGGGCTCAGTCGGCCGTTCTCGACGGCCTCCCACGCGGTACGCAGCAACAGCCGCTGCTGCGGGTCCATCGCCGCCGCCTCGCGGGGGCCGATGCCGAAGAAGGCGGGGTCGAACTCGGCGGCGTCGGCGAGGAATCCCCCCTCGCGGACGTAGGTGCGCCCCGGTGTGCCGGGCTCCGGGTGGTAGAGGGCGGCGAGGTCCCAGCCCCGGTCGGTCGGGAAGGGGCCGATGGCGTCCCGCTCGTCGCGTACCAACTGCCACAGGTCGTCGGGCGAGCTGACCCCGCCGGGGTACCGGCAGGCCATCCCGACGATGGCGACCGGCTCGTCGACGAAGCGGGTGGTCTCCTCGGTGGCCGTGTCGACACCGTCGGCGAGGGTCCGCAGGTACGCCACCACGGCGGCCGGGGTGGGATAGTCGTAGACCAGGCCGGGGGAGAGCGCCACCCCGGTCGTCTGGGCGAGCCGGTCGCGCAGCTCCACCCCGGTGAGCGAGTCCAGACCGAGGTCGCGGAACGTCCGGTCCGGGTCCACCGCGTCGGGGCCGACGTGGCCGACGACCACCGCGACCGTGGTCCGCACCAGGTCGAGCAGGTCGTCGTCGGTCACGTCGGCCAGCTGGCCGCCCGCCGGGGTGACCTCCCGGCGGGGGGCGGGTTCCCGGTCGAGCCAGTAACGCTCCCGCTGGAAGGCGTAGGTGGGCAGGTCGACGACGTCCCGGGCACCGAGGAACGCGGTCCAGTCCGGCTCGACGCCGGCGGTGAAGGCGGTCGCCAGGGCGGTGACGGCCGTGTCGGGTTCGGGGCGGTCGTGGCGGAGCGTGGCCACGGCGGTGACCTCGGCGCTGTCCCGTACCAGCGCGGTGAGCACCGCGTCCGGCCCCACCTCGACGACGGTGCCGATCCCCCGCTCGCGCAGGGCGCTCACCGCGTCGGCGAAGCGGACCGTGTCCCGCACGTGCCGCACCCAGTGCCGGTGGTCGGTGACGTCGGGTTCGGCCAGCGCGGAGAGCAGCGGAACCTGCGGGGCGTGCAGGCGCAGACCGGACACGACCTCGGTGAACTCCGCCAGCATCGGGTCCATCCGGGCGGAGTGGAAGGCGTGGCTGACCCGCAGCCGGGTGGTACGCCGGCCCCACCGGCGTGCCGTCTGCTCGATCTCGGCCACGGCGTCGGCGTCACCGGCGACGACCACCGCCCGCGGCGCGTTGACCGCGGCCAGGTCCGCGCCCGGCCGCAGCAGCGGGCGTACCTCGTCCTCGGTGGCCGCCACCGCCAGCATCGCGCCGCCCGCCGGCAGCGCCTGCATCAGCCGTCCCCGGGCCGCGACAAGCCGTGCCGCGTCCGCCAGGTCGAGCACCCCGGCGACGTGCGCGGCGGCGATCTCCCCGACGGAGTGCCCGGCGACCGCGTCCGGGCGCAGCCCCCAGTGGGCCAGCAGCCGGAACAGCGCCACCTCCAGCGCGAACAGCGCGGGTTGGGTGAACTCGGTCCGTTCCAGCGCCTCGGCGTCGTCGAGCACCTCGTCCAGCGGCCGGCTCAGGTGTGGGGCGAGCGCGTCGGCCACCTCGGCGAAGGCCCGCGCGAACACCGGGAACCGGGCGGCGAGCTGCCGGCCCATCCCCGGCCGCTGGCTGCCTTGGCCGGTGAAGACGAAGGCCAGGCCGCCGGTCGGGGTGCCGACCACGGTGCCCGGGTGGGGCAGCCCCCGGGCCAGCGCGGTCATGCCGGCGCGCAGCTCGTCCCGCGTCCGCCCGACGACCGCCGCCCGGTGGACGAACGCCGTGCGGGTGGTGGCCAGGGCGAAGGCCGTGTCGGCGGGGTCGGCGTCGAGCCGGGTGAGCCGCTCGGCCTGGGCCCGCAGCGCCTGCGGCGTACGCCCGGACACCACCCAGGCCAGCGGGCCGGGCGTCGGCGCGGCAGGGGTCGGCGGGCGGGTCGGCGCCTCGGTCAGCACGGCGTGCGCGTTGGTGCCGCCCATGCCGAACGAGCTGACCCCGACGACCAGGGGGTGGTCCAGCGTCCGTGCCTCGGTGACCACCCGCAGGTTCAGTTCGTCCAGCGCGATGCGCGGGTTCGGGGTGGCGAAGTGCAGGCTGGCCGGCAGCGTCCGGTGCCGGACGCACAGCACCGCCTTGAGGAACCCGACGATGCCCGCCGCGCCCTCCAGGTGCCCGACGTTGGTCTTGGCCGAGCCGACCAGCAGCGGGGTCGACCGGTGCCGGCCCAGCGCGGCACCGAGGGCGGTCGCCTCGATCGGGTCGCCCACGACGGTGCCGGTGCCGTGCAGTTCGACGTAGTCCACCTGCTCCGGGGTGGTCCCGGCCCGCTGGTGGGCCAGCCGCAGCACCTCCTCCTGGCCCTGCGGGCTCGGCACGGTCAGCCCGTCGGTGGCGCCGTCGTTGTTGATCGCGCTGCCCAGCAGGACGGCGTGCACCCGGTCACCGTCGGCCAGCGCCCGCGACAACGGCTTGAGGACGACCAACCCGCCGCCCTCACCACGGACGTACCCGTTGGCCCGCGCGTCGAAGGTGTGGCAGCGGCCGTCGGGCGACAGCGCGCCGAAGCGTTCCGCGCCGATGGTGCTCTCGGGGGCGAGGTTCAGGTTCACGCCGCCCGCGACGGCGACCTCGCTCTCGCCCCGGCGGACGCTCTCGGCGGCGAGGTGCACGGCCACCAGGGCGGACGACTGGGCCGAGTCGACCGTGACGCTGGGGCCACGCAGCCCCAGGGTGTACGAGACACGGTTGGCGATGATCCCCCGGTTCAGGCCGGTGACGGTGTGCGGGCCGACGGCGTCGGGCCCGCGCTGGTGCAGCAGGGTGGCGTAGTCGTCGCCGATCGCGCCGACGAACACCCCGGTACGGCTGCCCGCCAGGGCGGCGGGCACGATCCGGGCGTTCTCCAGGGCCTCCCAGCTCAGCTCCAGCACCAGCCGCTGCTGTGGGTCCATCGCCGCGGCCTCCCGCGCCGAGATGCCGAAGAACTCGGGGTCGAACAGGTCGACGGCGTCGACGAAACCACCCCGCCGGACCCGGTGCCCGGGGACGCGGCGGTCAGGGGGCGGCGCGGTGACCGCGTCCGTCCCGTCGCGCAGCAGGGCCCAGAACGCCTCCGGGTCGCCTGCGCCGGGCAACCGGCAGGACAGGCCGACGACGGCGACCGGCTCCTCGACGGCGCTCATGCCCGACCCCCGGTGACCTGGGCGAGCGCCTGGTCCACCGCGTCGACGTGTGCCCGGTCGGCGGCGCTGATGTGCAGCACCTGCGACAGGGTCCACAGCCGGGTGTGCGCGAAGTGCGACGGTGCGCCGTGCACGTCGTCGTGAGTGATCAGCCGCAGGTCCCGCAGGTGCCGCCGGAGCAGCTCCGGATCGGCGGGCGGGATGATCTCGTCCCGCCGGCTCGCCACGTACGCCACCGGCACCTCGACGGCGGCCAGTTCGTCCGGGGTCAGCGCCCAGTCGCGTACGTGGTCGAACACCGTCTCCGGGGTGGTCCGGGTCAGGTGGGCCAGGGTGTCCACGGTGAGCCGGGGCACCGACGCCTGCCACTCCTTGTCGGTGAAGAACGCCGACACGGGAGCGCCCGCGCCGACGATCCCGCGCAGCCGGGGTTCGGTCGGCAGCGCCCGCAGCGCCAGGTGCCCGCTGAAGCTCAACGCCAGCGCGTACGCCCGGGTGGTGTCCGCCCGGTCGGCGACGGCATCGAGCATGGCCCCGAACAACGCGGTGCTGGACGCCTCGTAGCGCAGCTCGTTCTCGCCGACGCCGGGCAGTTCGGCGACCACCCCGGCGAAGCCGTAGCGGGCCAGCTCGGGCAGGACCGGCGCCCACTGCTCCTTGATGCTGACGATCCCCCCGGTCATGATCAACACGGGTCGGCGTTCGGTGCGGGACAGCCCGGCGGCCCAGGCGCGGACCCGGCCGCCGGGCAGCTCCAGCTCCAGCCGTTCGATCCCCGGCACCCCGCGTCGCCACCGGTCGAACACCGCCACGCACCGGCGCAGCGCCTCGGCCCGCGCCGGCCCGTCGACGAACGGGAACCGGGCCAGGTTGTAGTGGGTGGCGGCGGCGAGCAGGTTCCCGTCCCGCTCGTACGTCTCGCCCGCGCGCACCCACTCGGCGCTCCACGAACCGGGTCCCTCCCCGTCGGTGGCGACGCGGGCCAGGATCTCGTCCGCGGCCAGGTGCTGCGCGCTGGCGTGCGCCAGCACGTACTGCTTCAGCTCGGCGACGTCGTTGCTCATGCCCCGGTCTCCAGTTCCTGCTTGAGGTCGGTCAACACGTCGGCCGCCTCGGCCCCGTCGATGACCCGATGGTCGAAGGTCAGGCTCAACCGCAGCACCGGGGCGACCACCACCCGGCCGTCGCGCACCACGGGCCGCTGCACGATCCGGCCCACCCCGATCGTCACCGTGGTGCCACCGACGGAGTGGAAGCCGTCGACGTCGCGGTGCCCCAGCGAGGTCACCGCCACCGTTCCGGTGAGCAGCGGGCGGATCGCCAGGTTCCCCACCGCACGCCGGAACCGGGCGTACGCCACGGGCAGGGCGGCCCGGTGCACCCGCCGGATGCCGGCGAACTGCGGCCCGTGCTCCGGATCGGCCGCGCGTACCCGGTCCAGGTGCTCCTGCACGGTCTCGACGGTCGCCTCGTGCGCGTTCGGCACCACCGTGGCCAGCACCACGCGTACGCCGTGGAGGGTGCCGTCCAGGGTCACCTTGGCGTGGACGAACGGGTAACGCGCCACCCGGGCCCGCAGCCGGCCCTGGATGGCGGCGTTGGCCTCCGGATGCTTGGCCAGCACCCGGCCCACGGCGACCACGACGTGACTGACGACCGACTGCCGCCGCCCGTCGTCGCGCGCCCGTGCCCGGTCGGCCACGATGCGGCTCATGTCGACCTCGGTGTCCAGGTGCACCGGGGCGAAGGACCGGATCGCGTCCAGGAAGAACAGGGTGTGCCGGCGTTCCCGGGCGATCGGGGTGCCGGTCACCGCCCCACCGCCGCCGCGTAGATGCCGGCGAGGCTGTCGGCCGCCAGCACGTCGGGCAGCGACACCGGTCGCCCGGTGGCCCGTTCCAGTGCGGTGCAGAGCGTGAGCAGGTGCACCGAGTCCCAGCCGGCCACCACGTCCAGGCTGCTGTCCAGGTCGGCCACGGCCACCGGCAGACCCAGCTCGTCGCGGATCAGGGTGACGAAGTCGTCGACGGTGCGCAGTGTGCTCACGGTTGTCCTCCGGGGGGCCAGGAGCCAGTCAGCTCGACGTGCTCGGGTGGCGGGGGGATGTCGGTCAGGTCGTGCCGGAAGCGGGACCCGTCGAGGCGGGCGAAGCCGTTGCGCGGGTAGAACTCGGCGACCTTCGCGTTGCGGGCGGTGGGCCGGTACTCGGCGGTGACGGCGGCGGCGTCGGTCTCCCGCGCGTGGCGCAGCACCTCGGCCAGCGTCGCCGTCTCCACCCCCCGCGAGAAGACCCGGCAACTGAGCAGGAAATTGTCGATGTGCAGGACGTCGTCGACGCGGCGCAGGAACACCGCGCCGACGAGTCCGTTGTCGCCGAAGCGGTCGCCCGAGCGCACCGCGAGCACGGTGCTGGCCGGGTCGTCCAGCAGCGTCGCCACCTCGGCGGGCGACAGCCGGCGGGCGGTCAGGTTGAACTGGTTGGTCCGCAGGGTCAGTTGCGAGACGCGGGGCACCTCGGCCTCGGTGGGGACCGACAACCGCACCCGAACGCCCAGTTCGGCGAGGTAGTCGTGCAGCGAGTCGAAGGAGTGCAGGAAGTCCCGGCGTTCGCCGTCCTCGCGGTAGCGCTGGGGGCGCTCCCGGTCCTCGGCGGTCAACGCCAGCGTGTCGAACCACCCGTCGGCCAGCAGCCGCCCGACGTGACCGGCCGGGTCGTCGTCCACCGCCACCACGGCGACCGGGGGCAGCTCCCGGCGTACCAGGCCCCGCTCGAACGGGTTGTCGTCGACGAACACGACGCTGTCCAGGCCCAGGTTGAGGTCGGTGGCGAGGTCACGCAGGTTCTCGTGCTTGGGTCGCCAGTTCGCGATCACCCGGACGAAGTCGTCCTCGCGCAACGTCATGTCGGGGTGGTCGCGCAGGGTCGCCCGGACCGGCTCGGGGTCGTTCTTGCTCACCGCGGCGACCAGCACGCCCTGCGCGCCGAGCTGCTTGACCACCCGCTGGAACGCGCGGAACGCCTCACCCCGGTGGGTCTCGGCGACCTGCACGCCGTCCGGGCCGACCTCCCCCAGCACGCCGCCCCACACGGTGTCGTCGAGGTCGAGGGCGAGCACCTTGCGGGTGCCGCCCGCCCGCGCCCTGGCCAGGTGGGCGACGTCGCGGGCGTAGGCGTGCAGCAGCGCGGGGGACAGGTGGGCGCGGGCGTAGACGCTCAGCCGGGCGTCGTGTACCCCGATCCCGTCCGCGGCCCATGGGTCGAGGTCCAGCACCACCACCGACGGGTGCCGCTGCGGCAACCGCAGCAGCCGGGCGTTGGCCTCCCGCCACACCGCGCCGAGCGCCGCCCGGGACCGGTGGTCGACCAGTTGGGCGGGGAAGGTGCGGGGCAGCACGATGGTGTTGAGCACCACCGGCGCGGTCGAGCCGGTCAGCAGCCGCTCGATGAGGTCGATCCTGGCGGCGAAGGTCCGGGCCACGTCCTCCGGTCGCCACGGCAGCGGCACCTGGTCGAACACCAGCTGCGCGTCGAGCAGGGCGAGCACCAGCTCGGTGCCGTCCGCGCCGGCAAACTCGTCGAGGTAGCCGCCGAAGTCGCCGACCCGGGCCCGCAGCAGCAGCCCGTGCCGGGCCAGTTGGGCGGTCAGCAGCGGCACCAGCGGTGCCACCGTGCCGTGCCCGGTGATCACGACGGGCACCACCGGCGTGTCGGGGTGGGCGGCGAGCACCGCGTCGACGCCGACCCGGTCGAGCAGCCGCCCCGCGCGTTCGAGCTGGTCGTCGGGGAGTTCGGCGAGCAGGTCCCGCACCCGGGGGTACTCCCGGGCCAGGTCGCCGGCCCGGTACAGCTCCGCCAACACCGCCGCCGGGTCCGTCGGCGTCGTACCCTCCGCGCCCGGTACGGCCGGCGTGGCCTGCGTGTCCGGTACGGTCGGCGCGGTCGGTGCCGGCGTGGCGGACGTGCCCGGTGCCGGCCGCGTGCCCGGTGCGGACGTGGCCTGCGGTGCCGGCGCGGCGGGCCGGTCGACGGACGACGTCACAGTCCCTCCAGGGCGAACCCCGACTTGATCCACTTGCTGGACTCGATGGAGACCCCCAGCGCCCGGTCGCCCCGGCGCAGCCGGGCCAGCGCCCGTTCGAGCTGGAGGAAGACGATGCCGTTGCCGTTGTTGCCGGTGTCGGCCACACAGCTCACCTCGGCGGCCCGGGGCAGCTTGAGCCGGTCCACGATGAGCCTGGTCATCCGTCCGGACAGCTGCGGTGGCAGCACGTAGTCCACCTCGTCGGCCGCCCAGTGCAGCCGCTCCAGCAGCTCCGCGACCACCTCCTCGGTGAGCACCGGCACGTGCTGCTCGATGGCCTTGTAGTCCTCGGTCGCGGCGGGCCGGTCGGAGTCGCGGTCCACCGGGCCGAACCACTCCAGGGTGGCCCCGGGCGCACGGCCCAACCCGACCAGCCGGGTGAACACCGTGCGCAGCGCCGCCGCGCCGGGCACCTCGCCGACCCGCAGCACCGCTGCGCCGACCCCGTCGCCGAACAGCACGTAGTTGACCAGTTCGGCCGGCGGCAGCTTCCGCAGGTCGGCGCTCAGGTCGTAGAAGCGGGCCACCACGTCGCCACCGAGCACCAGCGCGGTACGCAGGCCACCGCTGAGCAGCAGCCCGTGGGCCACGGTGAGCGCCTGGACCGCACCGGAGCAGCCGGACTGCAACTGGTAGCTGGGCACCCCGTCGATACCCAACCGGTCGGCGACCAGGTTGACGGTGGCCGGCATCAGCCGGTCGGGGGTGGCGGTGCCCAGCACCACCAGGTCCACCTCGTCGGCCGGCACCCCCGCCGCCGCGAGCGCCCGGCCGCCGGCCTGGTGCGCCAACTCCAGCAGCGTGTGCCGGATCTCGCCGCTGTCCAGGTCCACCGCGAGGTGCCGGGTACGGGTGCCGATGAACGCCTCCACCCACTGCTCCCACAGCGCGTCCATGCCCAGCCGTCTGCCCAACGCGGCGTTGTCCACCGCGGGACCGGGTAACGCGGAGGCCGCCGCGAGCAGCGAGACGGTCGTGGTCATGTGTCCTCCCGAGCGCTCGGCTGTGGCGGCCATCGTCGGCACGGCCGCTAAAGCCGGCCCAAAACCGGACGGGTCGACTGTGGCGCTCCGTTCGCGGCATGCGTTTTGCTGTGCTCCACCGCGGTGCAGCCAGACCAGACCACGACCGACCGAGAGGGCGGCAGATGTCCCTTCTGTACGAACAGGACCGGGGGCGCCCGGCGGTGCGCCCCCACCCCGACCACCCGCACCTGCCGGGGTCGCTCACCGACGCCGCCGGCAACCGGGTCGACCACCGCTACGACGACGCCGGCCGGCTGCTCGCCGTCCGCTCGGCGGCCTTCGACCGGGACATCGAGACGAGGACCTACCACCGGAACGGGTCGCTCGCCTCGGCCACCGACGGTCGGGGCGCGACCACCCACTACGGCTACGACGACCGGGGACGACTGGTCAGCATCACCCCGCCGCAGCCGCGCGGCGAGATCCGGTTCGGCTACGACGGCGACAGCGCGCGGGTGGCCCAGGTGCGGCACGGCAACGGCCAGCGGATCGGGTTCGGCTACGACACGGTCGGCAACCTGGTCACCGTCAGCGACGACGACACCGGCGAGACGCTGGGCACCTTCGCCCACGACCCGCATGGCAACCTGGTGTACCGCTCGGGTCCGGTCTGGTCACAGTCGATCGACTGGGCGGCCGGCCGGTGCACCGGCGCGGTGCGCCGGGAGGGCGACGACATCGAGGAGGCCCGCTACACCTACACCCCGGCCGGCGCGCTGGCCGGCCACACCGACACGACGGGCAGCACCGCCTACGGCTACGACGCCGCGGGCCGGCTCGCGTCGGTGGTCGATCCCGGAGGCGGGCGGACGACCTTCGCCCACGACGCTGCGGGCCGCCGTACCCTGACGGTCTTCGCGGACGCCGGCAGCCAGCGAACCGAGTACGACGGGCTCGGCCGGCCGGTCTCCCTCGTCGTGGCCGACCCCCGGGGCGTGCCGGTGTTCACCGTGTCCTACGACTACGGCGACGGCGCGCTGCTGCGGTCCCGCACGGTGGACGGCGTCACCACCGAGTACGCCTACGACGGCCTCGGCCGGGTGGTCCGGGCCGGCGAGGTGGAGTTCGGCTACGACGAGGCCAACAACCTGGTCCGGATCGGGGCGACGACGTTCGACGTCAACCCCGCCGGCCAGCACGTCCGCTTCGGGGAGACGATCCTGGGCTACGACGGCGCAGGCAACTTCGTCGACGAGGTGAACCCGACGGTCCAGTTCACCTACAGCCCCACCAACCAGACCCGCACCGGGACGGTCGAGGGCACCCAGGTCGTCGACATCCGCTACGACGGCCTGGACAACCGGGAGCCGCGCCGGATCACCGAGACCACGGTGGACGGGCGCACGGTGACCCATCTGCTGCACCGCACGATCCTGGGCATCACCCGGGTCACCGACGACGGGGTGCCCACCGACTTCGTCCGGGAGCCGTCCGGACGCCTGCTCGGGCTGCGGACGGCCGACGGCGTCCGCTACCACGTGATCGCCGACCACCAGGGATCGGTGCTGGCCCTGCTCGGCGCGGACGGGACGGTCGCCGCCACCTACACCTACAGCGCGTTCGGCGCGGTGACCGCCACCACTGGGGTCGCGGCGGTGAACCCGTTCCGCTACCTGGGCGCGTACCAGCTCCTACGCGGGGCGCACTTCCTGGAGTGCCGGATCTACAACGGGGCCTGGGGCCGATTCACCCAGCCGGACCCCCGCCACCAGGCGCGCGCGCCGTACACCTTCGCCGACAACGACCCGGTGAACCTGGGCAACCCGGCCCGGACCACCTTCTGGGGGCCGCTGTCACGACCACCCCGGGAGGCCGCCGTCGCGTTCCTCGGCGCTCCCGCCGAGCCGACGCCGTTCATCGGCACCGGCATCCCGTTCATCACCCGACGAGAGGACGACGACCGTGACTGAGCAACTGGTGACCACCGGGGACGCCCTGGTGATCCGGATTCCCACCGAGATCGTGGTGAAGGTGGTCGACGACGTCGACGTGGCCGCGCCGGCGGTGGGCCAGGTCGGCCGGTTCGACGACGAACTGTACGACGAGGCCGGCACCCTGATCGGCCGGTCGAGCGGCAGTTTCCGGATCGAGTACGTCCGGCCCACCGACGGCGGTCTGCTCACCTACTACCAGGAGGACATCACCCTGGACGACGGGGTGATCCACGCCGAGGGCTGGGCCGACTTCCTGGACGTCAAGACCAGTCAGTGGGTCTTCTACCCGGCGACCGGGGTGAGTGGCCGCTACGCGGGGAAGACCGGGTTCCGGCAGTGGCGGATGACCGGGGTCCGCAAGTCCGCCGAGGCGAGGATCCTGCTGAGCGACTGACGCGTCGTGCGGGGTGGGCATCGACGCCCACCCCGCACCGCCACCGATGATCGCGGATTGGTCGGGCGGCGCTTACTTAGCGGGCGTGTGTTAACAAGTCAAGTTGATGTACGTAATGTAAATGCGGCCCGTACCTGACCCTGCTGACCTGGCGAATGTTTCACTTCACGCGTAATGGCCACCGGCAGAAAATGGCAATGAGGTTGCCGGTTCCCCTGGTTTAGAATGGCATGAGGCTATTCGGGGGAGGGCTCGCGTGATGCGGTGCGTCAGGTGGTGGGCCTGATGGCGGAACGGGACCCACAGTCAGCGGGCGGCGGCGCGGTGCCGTCGGGCCGGCAGCGGTTGTGGCAGGCGCTCGACCGGGCCCGGTCCGGGCGGGGCGCGGTCGTCGAACTCGTCGGTGAATCCGGCATCGGCAAGACCCGGGCGCTGGCCGACCTGATGGCCCGGGCCCGGGCCGCCGGGCTGCGGGTCGTCTCCGGTCGCTGCGCCGAGGCGACGCCCGACACCGCCCCAGGGCTCGCCGCGTCGGTGGTCGGTGGCGGCACGGCGTCCGACCCCTCGGCAGGGCCGGGCGGCCGTCCGGTGTCCGAACTGGCCGCTGCGCTCCGCCGCGCCGCGTCGCCGTCGGGGCTGCTGTTCGTGGTGGACGACTTCCACTGGGCCGGGGACGACTCCGTCGCGCTCGCCGAGGCGCTCGCGCAGGCCCCGATCGACGCCCCGCTGCTGGTCGTGCTCGCCCTGCGGCCCCGGCAGGCCCGCGCCGGGCTGCTCGCCGCCCTCACCTACGGACGCGACATCGGCGTGGTGGAGCGCATCGAGGTCGCGCCGCTGAGCCTGGACGGGTCCGCCCGCCTGCTCGGCCGGTCCGCCGACGACCCGCGCGCCGTGGAGCTGCACGAGCGGGCCGGCGGCAATCCCCGCTACCTGCTCGCGTTGGCGGCCCCGACGGGTGAGGCCGCGGCGTCGTTGCTCGCCGAGAAGGCCGGCCTCGGTCCCGTCGAGGCGCTCGCCCTGCAAGCAGCCACCGTGCTGGGCGAGGGGGTGGACGTGCCGACGATCGCCGCGGTCGCCGAGCTGCCCCACGAGCAGGCGTGTGCGGCGACCGGGGTGTTGCTGCGCCGTGACCTGCTCCGCCCCACCGACCAGCTCCGCCGGTTCGCCTTCCGCCACCCGGTGCTGCGGTCGCTGTACTACGCGGACCTCGACATCTGCTGGCGGGCCGCCGCGCACCGCAGGGCCGCGGCCACGCTGATCACCCGGGGCGCCCCGTACACCGAGGTCGCCCATCACGTGGAGCGCACCCCGCGCGGGCCCGGCTCGGACGACCTGGCGGTGCTCGCCGGGGCGGCCGAGGAGGCCATGGCGACCGACCCGGCTCGGGCCGTGCACTGGTTGCGGGTGGCCTTGGAGCTGGCACCCGGCCCCGCCCGCACCGATCTGCTGCTCGCCCTGGGGCGGGCCCTGCTGGCCGCCGGCCGTCCGGCGGAGAGCCGGGACGTGCTGCACGACATCCTGCGCACCGACCCGCCACCCTCCTGGGAGGTACGGGCCCAGGCGCTGGTCTCCGGAGCGTTGGCCGAATGCCTGCTGGGCCGGGGCCGGGAGGCCGGCACGCTGATCGGTGCCGCGCTGGCCGCCGCGCCGGCCGACCCACCGCCCGTGCTGGTGCGGCTCGCGGTCGTCGAGGGGGTGTTGTCCGGCCTGGAGGGAGTGCCGCCGACCCCCGGCGCGGCGGATCTCGCGGTCCGGATCGCCCGCGCCCGCGGCGACCGGATGGGCGAGGTGGGCGCGCTTGCGGTACGCGCCTACGGGGGCGGCGACGGCCCCCCGGGCGGCGAGGATCTCGACGCCGCCGGGGCGCTCGCGGACTCGGTGGCCGACGCGGAACTGGCCGCGGACCCGGAGTGCCTGGTGATGCTCGCCTCGGCGGAGTCGTTCGCGGGTCGCTACCGCGAGGCCCGCCGGCACGCCACCCGGGGCCTGGCGGCGCTGCGTCGCAGCGGACGCCGGCACATGCGGCCGGTCCTGCTCAACACGCTGAGCAACACCTGCCGCCGGCTGGGCGAGCTGGACGCCGCACAGCAGGCGGCAGCCGAGGCGGCCCGCATCGCTGGCGAGATGGGCGCGGAACGCCTGCACGCCCTGGCCCTGGCGCTGCGTTCGCTCAGCCTCGCCTGGATGCTGCCCCCGGCCAGCCGCGAACCGGTCGAGCTGGCGGAGCGGGCGGTGGCCGCCCTGCCGCCGGGCAGCTCCACCTGGAGCGCCACGGCGGCCCTGGCGCTGGCCCAGGCGACCGCGTTGAGCGGGGACGCCCGCCGGGCGGTGAGCGTAATCCTCGACGTCGGTGGCGGCCCGGATCTACGCGGCGTGCCCGGTGTGCTCCGGCCGTGGAGCTACGAACTGCTCGCCGCCGCGTCCGTCGGTGCCGACCTGCCCGTGTCGGAGTGGGCGGGGCGTGCGGCGGAGGCGGTGGACCGGCTGGACATGCCCTATCTGCGCCCCTACGCCGTCTCCGCGCGGGCCTACCTGCTGCGCTCCCGCGGCGAGCTGGCCGAGGCGGCCACGTTCTTCCGGGAGGCCGCCGCGCTCTTCCACGCCGCCGGTCTGGCCTGTGCGCAGGCGTCCGCCCTGGCGGAGGCGGCCCGCTGCCAGCCCACCACCGGTGAGGCGGACCTGACGCTCGCCCGGGAGCTGGCCCGTCGCTGCGGTGCCGGCCCGGCGTTGGGCGACCTGGAGGCGCGTCCGTCCAGCACGGCGGTGGCGACCCACCCGATGCTGTCCGTGCTGACCCGACGGGAACGGCAGATCGCCTCGATGGCGGGCACCGGCCGGAAGACCAAGGACATCTCCCGCAGCCTGGCGATCAGCCCCCGGACGGTGGATGTGCACCTGACCCGCATCTACCGCAAGCTCAACATCAGTACCCGGGCGGAGCTGGCCAGGCTGATGGCCACGATCGGTTAGCCCGTTCGGTCACCTCGGGACGGCGACCGGCCCGCCGGCCGGTCGACGGGCCGGCCACGGTGTCCGGCGTTCCGGCCACGGTGTCCGGTGCGTCGGCCACGGGGCTTCAGAGTCGCTTTGGCGTCCGGGTCTAGCGTCCCGGGGCACCCGCCAGCCGAGGAGGCCCCATGACCACCGAGGTCGACCTGCCCGCGTTCCCGATGACTCGTACCTGCCCGTACCACCCGCCGCAGGGGTACGCCGGGCTGCGGGAGCAGGGTGCCTTCGCCAAAGTCCGGCTGTTGGGCGACCGGGAGGCGTGGGTGGTGACCGACCACGCCGTCGCGCGAGCGCTGCTGGTCGACCCGCGGCTGTCCTCGGACCGGCTGCGGCCCGACTTTCCGGTGCTGGTGCCGAGGATGTCGGCGGCCAAGCTCGTTCCGCTGGTCGGCATGGACCCGCCGGTGCACACCCAACGTCGGCGGATGCTGATCCCGGCGTTCACGGTCCGCCGCACCGAGGCGTTGCGGCCGGACATCGAGCGGGTGGTGACCGACCGGCTCGACGCGGTCGTCCGGGAGGGCCCGCCCGCCGACCTGGTGCCCGGCTTCGCGCTACCGGTCCCGTCCACGGTGATCTGCCGGCTGCTCGGCGTTCCCTACGCCGATCACGAGTTCTTCGAGACGCAGACGCAGCGGATGGTGCTCGGCTCCAGCTCCGCCGGTGAGGCCGCGGCGGCGTCGGTCGCCCTCACCGACTACGTGGACGCCCTGATCGGCGAGAAGCAGGCCGATCCGGGGGAGGGGCTGCTCGACGAGCTGATCGCCAGCCATCTCGCCACCGGGGAGATCACCCGGCGGGAACTGGCCGAGACGATCATGTTCCTGCTCGTCGCGGGCCACGAGACCACGGCGAACATGATCACGATGAGCGTGATCGCCCTGCTGGACAACCCCGCGCAGCTCGCCCGCCTGCGGGCGGACTGGCGTCTGTTGCCCGGGGCGGTCGACGAACTGCTGCGTTTCCTGTCGGTCGCCGACGAGATCCAGCGGGTGGTGGCGGAACCGATCGAGATCGCCGGCCGGACGCTCCAGCCGGGCGATGCCGTCTACCTGCCCGCGTCGGCGGCCAACCGTGACCCGGCGGTCTTCCCCGACCCGGATGCCCTGGACGTCACCCGCCGCGCCCGGCAGCACCTGGGCTTCGGCTACGGCATCCACCAGTGCCTGGGCCAGAACCTTGCCCGGGTCGAGGTGGAGGTGTCGCTGCGGGGGCTGTTCACGCGGCTGCCGACGCTGGCGCTCGCCGAACCGCTGTCCGGGTTGCCGGTGAAGCCCGGCGGCTCCGTGCAGGGCGTGTACCGCCTCCCGGTGACCTGGTGAGGCCCCGGCGGCTCAGCTGGCCAGCGGGAGGACCCGTTCGGTGAGGATGTCGGACTGGAGCCGGCGCATCGACTCGCGCGGTTCCAGTCCGAGTTCCTCCCGGAGCACCTGCCGCGCCCGGTGGAAGGCCGCCAGCGCCTCGCCGCGGCGGCCGGCCCGGTAGAGCGAGAGCATCAACTGCTCGCGGAAGGGTTCGTGCAGCGGGTACTCCTCGGTCCACTGGGTCAGCTCGCCGATCAGCTCCCGGTGCCGGCCCACGGTCAGGCTGGTGCGGGCGAAGCCCTCCAGGCACTCCAGCCGTACCTCGTCGGCCCACCGGCCGAACCGGTTCACCACGCTGCCGTTGCGGATGCCGCTGAGCACCGGCCCCCGGAACAGCGCCGCGGCCCGGCCGAAGGCGGCCAACGCCGCAGCCGGGTTGCGGCCGGTCAGGGAGCGGCCCCGGGCGTACTCGACCTGGAGTTCGGTCACGTCGATCCGGGCTTCGGCCACCTCCAGCAGGTAGCCCTGCCCGTGGGTGTGCAGCACGCCGGTGCCGGGCGCGGTGCCGGTGAACCGCTTGCGGATGTGCGACACGTACACATGCAGGGCCGCGCGCACCCGGCGGGGTGGGTTCTCGCCCCAGAGTTCGGTGATCAGATCTTCCGCGGGCACGGGTTGGTTGGCCCGGATCAGCAGGGTGGCCAACAGGGTCTCGATCTTTGGCGCCGTGATCGTCTGCGGGGTCTCTCCGACGACCTGTAGCGGGCCGAGCAGCAAATAGCGCACGGGCATCCTTCCGGTGAAGAGGAGACGTCGGGGCAGCCCATCGGGCAGTGGAAATTCTCGACGTCCGCCACGCGACGGCACATCAGCGAAACCGCGTACCGGCCGGCGCCGGGGTACGTAGCCGCCGCCCCGGCCCGTCGTACCGGCCGGTGCCGCTCGTGGTAGCGGGGCGCGGACGCCGACTCCACGGGCACCGGCAACGGTCGTCAAACCTACCGGTCAAGTAGGCTTTTCGATGATCGGCTCGGCTGGCGGGTCGACCGTCCCTACGGCTTCCGGGGCGTCACCTGCCGGTGTGGCAGTGGATCACCCCTCGTCGATGTGATGCAGGTCACCTGTTTCGCATGGTGGGCGCCGGCCGTGCGGACCGTCGTTCCACCCCCGGCGATCCGGCCGCTCGCCCCGTCCACCAGGCGCGCTTAGCGCCGCTTTAGCCGACCGCCCCAGGGTGGAGTTCCGCCCGTGGTCCTGAACGCAGCGTCGCCGACCGGCCCGGCTTCCGACCGTGAGGAGCGAGAGCGAAGATGTCTGCCACCGCGCATCCCGCAGTCACCGTCATCCTCAGTGGCGGCCCCACCGGACACCTGCCCGAGGCCCAACGGGTCCGCGAGGTCGGTGCCGACGCCACCGTCCTGAAGGTCGCCGAGGGCCGGCACTACGACCACTACCACGCGGTCGACGAGCGGTGCGAGGTGGATGGCACGGCCGTGCGGGTCTTCCGCTGGCGGTACCGCACCTATGTGGCCGAGTGACCTGCTGTCGCGCCACTTGCTCGGTACCGCCCCGCCGGCCGGCGTTACGGTGACACGGTCGCCCCGGCCCACCCGCGTGGCCCGCGTCCCGACCGGGGACGCGTGACCGGGCGACGCCGCAAACGCGACGAGGGGACCAGGTGACGGCAGCGTCATGACCGACCACGGACACGAGTTGCTGTTCGGCGGCTTCCTCACCCCCGACGCCGGGCACCCGGAGCAGGTCGTCGCCCGCGCCCGGCTCTGCGAGCAGGCCGGCCTCGACCTCGTCACCTTCCAGGACCACCCCTACCAGCCGGGCTTCCTCGACACCTGGACGCTGATGTCCTACCTCGCGGCGGCGACCAGCCGGATCAGGCTGGCCGGCAACGTGCTCAACCTGCCGCTGCGGCAGCCGGTGGTGCTGGCCCGCAGCGTCGCCAGCCTCGACCTGCTCAGCGGTGGCCGGGTCGAACTCGGCCTCGGCACGGGCGCGTTCTGGGACGCCATCGAGGCCAACGGGGGGCGACGGCTCACCCCCGGGCAGTCGGTGGACGCCCTCGACGAGGCGATCCGGATCATCCGGGAGGTGTGGGCCGCCGACCGGCGCGGCGGGGTACGGGTCGACGGCGAGCACTACCGGGTGGTCGGCGCGAAGCGCGGCCCCGCCCCGGCGCACCCGGTGGGAATCTGGGTCGGGGCGTACAAGCCGAGGCTGCTGCGGCTGGTGGGCCGGACGGCGGACGGCTGGCTGCCGTCGCTGGCGTACCTGCCGAACGGGCCGGCGGACCTGGCCGGGCTCAACGCGCTCGTCGACGAGGGCGCGGCGGCGGCCGGGCGGGACCCCGCCGAGGTGCGGCGGCTGCTGAACGTCTCCGGCCGGTTCACCGGCACCGGCGTGGGCTTCCTCGACGGGCCGCCCCGGCAGTGGGTGCGGGAGCTGACCGACCTGGTGCTGGAGCACGGCACCTCCGGGTTCGTCCTCGGCACCGACGACCCTGCGAGCATCCAGCTCTTCGCCCAGGAGGTCGCCCCCGGCGTCCGCGAACTGGTCGCCGCCGAGCGGGCCGGCTCGACCACCCCCGCAGCCCCGCTGCCGCCGGAGCCGACCGGGCCGGCGGGCGACCCGACGGAGCCGACCGGTACGGCGGGACCGGCGTCGGGGCGGCGGGAGACCGTCCGGGCCGGGGGTGTCGCGGGACTCGCGGTCACCCCCACCCCCGCACCCGAGGTACGGCACAGCGACCACCGGCTCTGGGACGAGTCGACCCGGCCGGTCGCCCCGCCCGCCCCGGCCGGGCACGTCTACTCCCCGCAGGCCCAGGCCGTCGGCGGGCACCTGGTCGACGTGCACGACCACCTGCGTCGGGAACTGGGCGAGATCCGCGACCTGCTCGACCAGGTCCGCCGGGGGGTGGTGTCCGCCGGGGACGCCCGGGGCGTGTTGAACCGGATGACCCTGCGGCAGAACAACTGGACGCTGGGGGCGTACTGCGCCGCCTACTGCACGCTGGTCACCCAGCACCACGGGTTGGAGGACGACGCGATCTTCCCGCACCTGCGGCGGGCCGATCCGGGGCTGGTCCCGGTGATCGACCGGTTGGAGCAGGAACACGTCGTCATCCACGAGGTCGTCGAGGGCGTCGACCGGGCCCTGGTCGCGCTGATCGGGGACCCGGCGCGGCTCACCGGGCTCCAGCAGGCGGTGGACGTGCTCACCGACACCCTGCTGTCCCACCTGTCCTACGAGGAACGCAACATCGTCGAACCCCTGGCCCGGTACGGGTTCTACCCCGGCCAGCTCTGACCGGCCGGAGTCGCCCCGGCACCGCGACGGGCAGTGGTCGGCGGGTGACGCCGTTCGGGTCGCCGTGCCATAATTCCGGTGGCGCCCGCGGTTGTCACCGCCGGGGCCGGGGGGCCGCCTCCGCAGCACGCGGACGGCGGGGGACCGACCCCCGGAGGCCACAGTGGAACCCACCTCTCTCGTCGACCTCGTCGACCTGCTCGACGGCCTGTTGCAGCTGGGTGCCGCCGCGCTCAGTCTCGCCGCCGCCGTCGTGGTCGCCCGATCCACCCGCCGGTCGGGCCGTCGACGCGACGACTGACGGCCACGGCGGCCCGCCCGGCGGATCGGTGGTCGTCGCCGGGCGGCCGGCCGGGTCAGAGGAACGCGCCGACCCGGGGTGTCGCGCCGTCCCACCGGAAGACCGCCGCGTACAGCGCCCGGCGGGCGTCGGCGGGCAGTGAGCCGTCGGCCCGTTGCCGGCACGGGGTGGTGCCGGCGCAGACCCATCCGTGCAGGAACAGCCGCTGCTCGTCGTCGACCAGGGCGGGGACGAGATCCGCGCCCCCCGGGCCGCAGATCCCGGTGCCGGACGTGGTGAGCAACGAATGCTCGGTCCTGCCGTGGAAGTCCCACCGGTCGGTGGAGGTCAGGTAGACGGTGGCGTAGCTGCAGTTGTCGTAGCCGTACCGGGAGGCGAACAGCACGAACGTGGAGCCCCGCTGCCGCAGCACCGGGTTCTCGATGATGCCGTCGTTGCGGACCAGCTCACCACTGGCGTTGCCGACCCAGCGGGTGCCGGTGTCGTCGAGCCGCAGCATCCGGATCGACGACGGCGTCTGCTGCGTCTTGTAGAGCACGAACCGCTTGCCGTCGGCGTCCTCGAACGGGGACGGGTCGATCACCCCGGCGGCGGCCACCGGCCGTCCCGCCACCACGTCGTCCGCCCCGTGCGCGCCACCCGGGCAGACCAGCGGGGCGGTGCCGACCGGTGCGTACGGCCCACCGACCGCGTCGGAGGTGGCGGCTCCGATGCACCGCTGCCCGTTCTTGCCCCTGGCGGGCGCCGAGTAGTAGAGCACCCACCCGGTGACGGTACGGACCGCGTCAGGTGCCCACACCGCGCCGTTCTCGGCCCAGTCCGGCACCGACCCGAGGGTCGTGCCGAGGACGCTCCACGGTCCGGACGCGGTGTCACCCCGGTAGGCCGGGGCGCGGGTGCCGGTGGCGAACACGACGAAGCTGTCGTTGTGCCGCACCACGCCGGGGTCGGCGATCCCGCCCGAGGGGGCGTACACCGGTTGCGGGGTGGCGGCTGCGGCGGGCGCGGCGGCGGTGCCGGCGACGACCGTCACCACGACGGCGATCAGCGCCGCTCGCCAGGTCCTTCGTGGGTGCATGGGTTCTCCCCGGCAGGATGGGCGATTCACTGCGGACAATGCGTCTCCGTTGTCCGGAGATTGAAACTAAGCTACCGTGCCGGAGTTGGCAAAGTAACCTTCCTTCACGGCCGGATCGTGTCGCGCCGGCCGTCGGCGTTCCGGAGAGGACAGCCATGGCAGGCGGAAAACGGTGGTCGGCGCGCGGGGCGGGTGCCCTCGTCGGCGCGGCGGTGCTGCTGGTGAGCCTGGTGCCGGCCACTCCCGCCGCCGCCGCGAACTCCACCTTCAAGGCGGCGACCCTGAACATCCTCAACGAGCTGAACCAGGCCGACTTCGTCCACGACCTGGAACTGATCACCGCGAAGGCGGACCTGGTCGGGCTCAACGAGGTGGGCAACCGCAAGGCGTACCTGAAGGACTGGGCGGCGGACAACGGCTGGTGGCTGTACGCGCCCGAACCGACGCAGGCGGCCAACGAGGCGCTGCTGGCCCGCAAGAGCATGTTCGACGTGCTCGACAAGGGGTCGAACTTCGTGTGCGACACCAACGGTCCGGGCGAGGTGCCGCCGGCCCGCTACAACAACTGGGTCCGCTACCGGCACAAGGCGACCGGGCGCAGCGTCTACCACCTCAACGCGCACGCCAATGCCAGCATCGAGAACAACGGCCGACCCGAGGACCTGCCCCGGACCGCCTGCGCCGAGCAGCAGTTCCAGGCCCTGAAGGACCTGGCGGCCGCGAAGAAGGACTCCGGCCAGGTCATCGTCAGCGGCGACCTGAACGTCGACTTCAGCGCCGACCGGGCGTACGGGTACCAGAAGTTCCCCTGGCAGGTGTTCGAGGCCAACGAGCTTCCGAACCTGCGGTCCTGCTACAACCTGTACGGCGAGAAGGGGAACGGGACGCACGGCAACCGGCACATCGACTACGTCTACTTCTGGAAGCGCCTGGAGGAGTACCGCGAGATGTGGATGACCGACTACAGCATCGTCGGCGGCACCAACTCCGACCACAACGGCGTGGTGGCGGCGTTCACCATCTCGTCGTAGCCCCCGCCCCCGCGCCGCCTCCCCGGCGGGCCCCACCGGTGTGCCGGCCGTCGACCATTGACACCCATCGTGATCCACTTCATCGTCGGAGGAACCGCCTCCGCGTCGAAGGGCTCCCCTGATGGTCGACACCGCGCACACGTACGTCATCGTCGGAGCGGGGCCCGCCGGCCTGCAGCTGAGCTACCAGCTCCAGCAGCAGGGCGCCGACTACCTGACGTTCGAACGTGGCGCCGAACCGGGGGGCTTCTTCCGGCGGTTCCCGCGCCACCGCCGCCTGAACTCACTCAACACCGTGCACACCGACAGCGGCGATCCCGAGACCCGACTGCGGTGCGACGGGAACTCGCTGCTCAACGACGACCCGGAGCTGCTGTTCCCGAAGTTCAGCCAGGAGTACCTGCCGGCCGCCGACGACCTGGTGCGGTACCTCGCCGAGTTCCAGCGGATCCACCAGCTCCGGGTCCGCTACGGCACCACCGTCGAGCAGGTCTCCCGGGAGGACGACGGGTTCACCGTCCGCACCGACCGGGGGGTCGTGCGGGCGCGTTGCCTGGTCGTGGCGACCGGCTGGGGCCGGCCGTTCGTGCCGGACATCAAGGGCATCGAGCACGCCACCGGCTACGAGGAGATGGACGTCGACCCCGACCGGTACGCCGGCAGGCGGGTCCTGATCATCGGCAAGGGCAACTCGGCGTTCGAGACCGCCTCGTCGATCCTGGGCAGGGCGTCGACGGTGCACCTGGCCAGCCGCCGGCCCGTGCGGCTGGCCTGGACCACCGGACGCCCCGGCGACGTCCGGGGCCGGCACGGCGCGATCCTCGACAGCGACCGGTTCACGACGCAGCACGCGCTGCTCGACTGCACCATCGACGAGATCCGGCCGGTCGACGGCGGGTTCCGCGTCTCGATCACCGACACCCACGCCCCAGGGGAGACCACCGACCTCGACTACCACGAGGTGCTGCGCTGCACCGGCTTCCGGATGGACACCTCCCTGTTCGACGCCTCCTGCGCCCCGGACCTGGTGCGGGACGGGCGGATGCCGGGCCTGCGTCCCGACTGGCAGTCGAGCAACGTCGACGACCTGTACTTCGCCGGCACCGTCGCCCAGCCGCGGGACGGGCGGCCCGCCGCGTCGCCGTTCATCGACGGGTTCCGGTACAACCTGCGTACCTTCACCCGGCTGCTGCGGGAGCGTTACGACGACGTGCCGCTGCCCGCCGCCACCGCGCCGGGCGAGCCGGCCTCGCTGACCACGGTGATGCTGGACCGGGTCAACGGGAGTTCGGCGCTGTGGACCCAGTCCGGGTACCTCTGCGACGTCTTCGTCCGCGACGACGCCACCGGTGACTTCCGGCACCACGAGGACCTGCCGGAGGACTACGCCGTGTCGCGGTTCGCCGACTCCTCCCACTGCTACACCCTGGCCCTGCGCCGGGGCGGCGACGGGGCCGACGGCGAGCGGCACCCGACCCCGGACCGGGCCCGGCACGTCGTCCACCCGGTGATCCGGCGGTACCGCCACGGCGAACTGGTGGCCGAGCAGCACCTGCCGGGAGACCTGCTGGCCGAGTGGCGGCGGCCGGACCGGCATGTGGAGCCACTGGTCCGCTTCCTCGGCAGGGACCTCACCGACGGATCATGATCCCGGTTAGCGGGCCCGGCCCGTGCGCCGTGGCGGTGTCGCCCGGTGACGGTCACCCGTCGCCGGGCCCACCGTCCCCGGCGTCGGCCAGCCGGGCCAGCCGGCCGTACAGGTAACGCTGGCGGGGCAGGCCGGTCGAGCGGCGGGCCGCGTCGGCGTACGCCGTCCGGGCCTCGGCGAGGTCGCCGGAACGCTCCAGCAGGTGCGCGCGGGCCGCGTGCCGCCGGGGGTCGTCACCGACGCGGGGGTCGTCGGCCAGCGCGTCGAGCAGGCGCAGCCCGGCGGCGGGACCCCGGGCCATCGCCACCGCCACCGCGTGGTTGAGCGCCACCACCGGGTTGTCCGACATCCCCAGCAGCACCCCGTAGAGGGCCTCGATCTGCGCCCAGTCGGTCGCCTCGGCGCTCGCCGCCTCGTCGTGCACCGCCGCGATCGCCGCCTGGATCTGGTAGGGCCCGACGTCGCCGCGTGGCAGCACCGCGCTGACCAGGGCCACCCCCTCGGCGATCTGGTCGGCCCGCCAGCGGCTGCGGTCCTGCTCCGCCATCGGCACCAGCTCACCGTCCGGGCCCACCCGGGCCGGGCCCCGGGCATCGGTGAGCAGCATCAACGCCAGCAGCCCGGTCACCTCCGGGTCGGCCGGGAGCAGCCGGTGCAGCAGCCGGGTCAGCCGGATCGCCTCGGTGGACAGGTCCACCCGGCGCAGGCGTGGGCCGGTGGTACTGGCGTACCCCTCGTTGAAGATCAGGTAGAGCACCTGCCGGACGGCGTCGAGCCGGGCCGCGCGCTCGTCGGCGTCGGGCAGCGCGAACGGCAGCCCGCTGTCCCGGATGCGCTGCTTGGCGCGGGTGATCCGGCGGGTCATGGTCGCCTCGGGCACCAGGAACGCCCGCGCCACCTCGGCCGTGCCCAACCCGCCGACGGCGCGCAGGGTCAACGCCACCTGGGCGGCCGGCGGCAGCGCCGGATGGCAGCACAGGAACAGCAGCACCAGGCTGTCGTCGCCCGGCTCCCGGTGGTCGGCCGCCGGGGCGACCCACCGTCGCCCCCGGCCGGCGTCGTCCTCCCGCCGTCGCCGGGCCTGCTCGGCGCGGAGCAGGTCGGTCAGCCGCCGGGCCGCCACCGTGACCAGCCAGCCCCGGGGCTGCTCGGGCAGCCCGTCGACCGGCCAGCGGGTCGCGGCGGCCAGCAGCGCCTCCTGGACGGCGTCCTCGGCGGTGTCGAAGTGGCCGTACCGACGGACGACCGCGCCGAGGACCTGCGGCGCGAGCACGCGCAACAGGTCCTCGACGGTGGACGGTCCCATGGCGACCGGGTCAGCCGTCCAGGTCGTCGATGCCGTCGGCGACCGGCCGTACGTCGACGTACCCGCCCTCGGCGTCCGGGTCGACGAACCGGGCCGCGATCTCGGTGGCCCGGTCGAAGCTGACACAGTCGACGACGGTGAATCCGGCCAGCACCTCCTGCGTCTCCGGGTACGGCCCGTCGGTGACCACCGGCGTGCCCTGTCGCAGCCGTACCCGCCGGGCGTGCACCGGTGCGGTCAGCCCCTGCCCGTCGACCAGCTCGCCGGATTCGGCCAGTTCCCGGTGCACCGCCGCCATGTGCTCGTGCATCGCGGCGACCTGCTCCGGCGTCATCGGCGGTTGCGCCCCGGGACGGCCGGCCATGGCGTCGTAGTCGCGCTGCGACCCGTACAACATGATCATGTATTTCATGGCTCTCCTCTCGGCCGCGGGGTGCGGCCGGACATCCGGGACGTCGGAGCCGCCGGGCCGATCCGGACACCCGCTGCGAGGCTAACCGCCGACCGGGCGGGTGGCGACGGTCACCTACCGTGGCCCCGTGACGACGATGTGGCTCGTGCTCGGCGTGGCGGCCCTGGTGATGATCGGCACGGTCGGCTGGGTCGCCTGGCGCGACCGGGCCCGTGCCGTCGGGGCGGAGAACGGGGCCGCCGGGCAGGAGGCCCAGTCCAGACAGCATCGGTACGAGGTGGAGCGGCACACCAGCCAGGGTGGGACGATCTACGGTGGCCAGCCCTGGTGACCACCCGGGCCGGACCCGTCCGGGTCACCCATGGTCAACGGGACGCCGGCCGGGCATGATCGTTCCACGGTCGGGGTACCACCGATCGCAGGACCGGCACGCCTGGGAGGCACACGGTGACGGCAGGCTCGCGACGCCGCTCGCACGGACCACTGCTGGCCGCGCTGACGGCGCTGGTGGTGGCGGTCGGCTGCGCGGCCGGCGGGGTGGGGGAGAGCGGCCCGCAGGAACCCCGGGAACCGGCCCCCCGGCAGTCGACGCGCCCGGCGGCCCCGGCCTCGCCGCAGGCGGAGACCACCCGGGCCGACGGCACCACCAGCGTGGCCGAGTTCAAGAGCGACATCGCCGACGCCGTCACCATCGCCGAACGCTACTGGGCCGCCCAGTTCCGGGCCTCCGGCCAACAGTTCCGCCCGATCAGCCGGATCGTGCCCTACCAGCGCGAGGGCGAGGTCTCCTGCGCCGGGCAGGCACTGCCGCGCAACAACGCCGTCTACTGCTCCCGGGGCGACTTCATCGCCTACGACGTCAACTGGTCGGTGTCGGCGTTCCGGCAGGTCGGTGACGCGTTCGTGTTCTACCTGCTGGGCCACGAGTACGCCCACGGCATCCAGGTCCGCCTCGGACTGCGCGCCGACTTCACCATCCAGCAGGAGTTGCAGGCCGACTGCATGGCCGGGGCGTACCTCGGCGACTCCGTCCGCGACGGCACCCTGAAGCTCGACGCCGGTGACCTCGACGAGTTCCGTGAGGGGCTGCTCGCCGTCGGCGACGACCCCGACCAGCCGTGGTTCGCCGAGGGCTCGCACGGCACCGCCGAACAGCGCACCGACTGGTTCTTCCGCGGCTACGAGCGGTCCCTGGACGCCTGCAACCTGCGCTGAGGAGCACGTCACGTCCGGCCGGTACGGCGGCGCGCGGGCCGGGCCGGGCTGGCAGGATCGCCCGGAGACCACCCGCGAGCGCCAGGAGGATTCCGCTGAGCAGCCCACACCCCGCCGCCGTGCTCTTCGACATGGACGGCACCCTGGTCGACAGCGAGAAGCTGTGGGACGTCGCCCTGCACGAGCTGGCCGCCGAGTACGGGGGCACGCTCACCGGCCCGGCCCGGCGGGCGATGATCGGCACGGCGATGGCCGCGTCGATGCGCATCCTCCACGACGACCTCGGCCAACCCGAGCGGGACCCGCAGGCCAGCGCCGAGTGGATCAACGCGCGGATCCTGGAGCTGTTCCGCACCGGGCTGCGCTGGCGGCCGGGCGCGTTGACGCTGCTGCGGGCGGTCCGCGCCGCCGGCATCCCCACCGCGCTGGTCACCTCCAGCGGCCGGCCACTGGTCGAGGTGGCCCTGGACACCCTCGGCCGGGACAGCTTCGACGCCGTGGTCTGCGGCGACGAGGTCGACTCGGCCAAGCCGCACCCCGAGCCGTACCTGACCGCCGCCCGGCTGCTCGGCGTGCCGATCGGCCGCTGCGTGGCGATCGAGGACTCACCGACCGGGGTGGCCAGCGCGCTCGCCGCCGGTGCGGCGGTGCTGGCCGTGCCGGCGGAGGTGCCGGTGCCGCCGACCGACGGCGTACACCAGGTGGAGAGCCTGACCTCGGCGGACCTGGAGCTGCTGGCGGCGCTGCTCGGCGAGCCACCCGGTTGAGCCGCCCGGCGGACCGGCGCGGCCACGACGAGGGGGGTCCCGCCGGCCGGCGGAACCCCCCTCGCGGCGGACCCGATCAGTCGTGCGCGATCGCGCCCAGCACGTTGATCCGGGCCGCCCGCACCGCCGGCAGCACCGCCGCCACCACGCCGATGACGGCCGCCAGCAGCAGGAACAGCCCCATCTGACCCCACGGCAGGATCAGGTCGGTGATGCCGTCGTCCTTGAGCGCCCGGACCACCGCGGCACCGAGACCGACGCCCACCACGATCCCGAGCAGCGCCCCGAAGACCGAGATCACCACCGCCTCCACGGTGATCATCCGCATGGTCTGCGCCCGGCGCAGCCCGATCGCCCGCAACAGGCCCAGCTCGCGGGTCCGCTCCAGCACCGACAGGGCCAGGGTGTTCACGATGCCGAGCACCGCGATCACGATCGCCAGCGCCAACAGGATCTGGATCATCGTGAGCAGGCTGTCCAGCGAGCCGGTCTGCTGCTCGATGAACGCGTCCCGGTCGGCCACCGACACCTCCGGGCTGTCGGCCAGCAGCGCCTCCACCTGCGGCTGCACGTCGGCCACCCGGGTGCCCGGTGCCAGCTGGATGAACCCCTGGTTGGGCTTCGGGATGGCGAAGTCCTTCACCGCCTGCGGCGGCAACTGCACCGGGCTGGTCAGCTCGGAACTCTCGTAGATGCCGCTGACCGTGTAGGTGCGCGGCTCGCCCCGGGAGGCCTGCACGGTCACCGTCGACCCGACCGAGATGTTGCGGGACCTGGCGGAGTCGGAGCTGAACAGCATCTGGTCCGGGCCGAGCCGGCTGATGTCACCGGCGGTCGTCTTGGCCCCGAAGATCCGCTGCAACGCGGTCACGTCGCTGGACGCGGCCAGCCAGGTGACCTTCCCGTCGACCATGCCCATGTCGCCGTACTCGCCGTCGGCCATCTGCACACCGGGCAGCGCCGCCACCTTCGTGAGCACCGCCGGGTCGAAGCTCGCCGGCCGCGGGCCGGTCGACGCCCCCGAGATCACCAGCTCGGCCTTGATGGTGTCCTGGGCCAGCGCGCCGATGCTGCCCTTCGCCGAGTCCAGGATCACCGTCACCCCGGTCACCAGGGCGATGCCGACCATCAGCGCCGCCGCCGTGATCGCCGTCCGGCGCGGGTTGCGGCCGGAGTTCAGCCGCCCCAGCTTGCCCGGCACCGACCAGGCGAAGACCGCCCCCAGCAGCGACACCACCGGGCGGCTGATCAGCGGGGTCAGCAACGCCACCCCGATGAAGGCGAACAGCACCCCGCCCAGGATGACCGGCAACGCGTTGTCCCCGGCGTTGCCGCTGAGCCCGAGGAACAACAGCACCGCGCCGATCCCGGTGATCACCCCACCGGTCACGGTGACCCGGGTCAACGGCCGGTCCGGGTTGGCCACGTCCTGCATCGCCGCGATCGGCGGGATGCGCGCGGCCCGCAGCGCCGGCAGCAGCGCCGCCACCACCGTGATCAGCAGGCCGACCGCGAACGAGCCGATCACCGCCGACGCCGGGACGCCGATCCCGGCCAGCGTCAACCCGCCGGCCAGGTTGCCGAAGACGTACGCCAGCAGCGCGCCGATGCCGATGCCGGCGCCCAGCCCCAGCACCGAGGCGATCAGGCCGATCGCCACCGCCTCCAGCACCACCGAACCGATGATCTGCCGGCCGCTGGCCCCGATCGCCCGCATCAGGGCCAGCTCCCGGGTCCGCTGCGCCACGATGATCGAGAAGGTGTTGAGGATGAGGAACGTGCCCACCAGCAGCGCGACGGCGGCGAAGCCGAGCAGGATCTTGTTGAAGAAGGACAGCCCCTCCTTCAGGCTCGCCGAGGCGTCCGCCGACAACTGCGCGCCGGTCTTGACCTCGAAGCCGTCGCCGAGCGTCCGGGCCACGTCGTCACGCAACGTGGCGTCGCCGACCCCGGGGGCGGCCCGGACCGTGACGTTGGTGAAGACGTCCCGCTCGCCCAGCAGCAGCCGCTGCGCCACCGGCGTGGTGAAGGCGATCTCGTTGACCCCGCCGATCGAGTCCCGGTCACCGCTGTAGCCGAAGATCCCGACCAGGGTGAAGGTCTGCTTCGGCGTCAGCGGCGTCAGCACCCCGACCCGGTCGCCGACCTTCACCTTGCCCGCCTGCGCCAGCGCCGCGTTGACGACGATCTCGTCGTCCGCCCGGGGCTCCCGCCCCTCCCGCAGCTTCACCAGGTCGCTCTCGCCCCGCCAGTTCGCCCCGAGCTGCGGCGGACCGAACGAGGTGACCACCTTGCCGTTGCCGCCGATCAGCTGGGCCCCGTCGGTGTTGACCACCCCGGTGGCCTCGGCCACCCCGGCGACCTCACGGACCCGCTGCACCGTGGCCGCCGGCACCGTCGCCGCCACCTGCTCACCCTGCATCTCGCCGAGCGCCACCTTGGGCTTGCCGGCGACGTTGACGTCGATGCCCTCGTACGCGTCGGCGAAGACCGCGTCGAACGAGCGGCCCAGCGTGTCGGTGAGCACGAACGCCCCCGAGACGAACATGACGCCCAGCACCACGGCCAGGCCGGACAGCAGCAGGCGCACCTTGCGCGCCAGCAGACTCTTGAGGGTGGCCCGCAACATCAGCCGGCCACCTCGACCGGGGTGTCCAGCTTCTTCATCGTGTCCAGCACCGTGTCGGCGGTCGGCTCGATCAGCTCCGAGACGATCTGCCCGTCGGCCAGGAAGACCACCCGGTCGGCGTACGCGGCGGCGGTCGGGTCGTGGGTGACCATCACGATGGTCTGCCCGTGCTCGCGCACCGAGTTGCGCAGGAAGTTGAGCACCTCCGCGCCGGAACGGGAGTCCAGGTTCCCGGTCGGCTCGTCGGCGAAGATCACCTCTGGCCGGGCGACCAGCGCCCGCGCGCAGGCGACCCGCTGCTGCTGGCCACCGGAGAGCTGCGACGGCCGGTGCCCCAGCCGGTCCCGCAGGCCGACGGTGTCGATCACCGTGTCGTACCAGGCCGGGTCGGGCTTGCGGCCGGCGATCGACATCGGCAGCAGGATGTTCTCCTGGGCGGTGAGCGTGGGCAGCAGGTTGAACTGCTGGAAGATGAAGCCCACCTTGTCCCGGCGCAGCTTCGTCAGCCCCGAGTCGCCCAGCCCGGTCACCGTGGTGTCGCCGATCTGCACCGTGCCCCTGCTGACCGAGTCCAACCCGGCCAGGCAGTGCATCAGCGTCGACTTGCCCGAGCCCGACGGGCCCATGATCGCGGTGAACCTGCCCCGCTCGAACTCGGCGCTGACCCCCCGCAGCGCGGCGACCTGCGCCTCGCCGGTGCCGTACACCTTCCACACGTCGTTCGCCCGGGCCGCGGCCTGCGCATGCCGGCCTACCGTCGCGGTCACGTCATCTACCTCTTCCGTCTGGCTGTGTGTGCCCCCACCGCCCCCGCTGGTCGGTGGGGTCGATCCCATCCTCGGTGCCGGTCGGCGCGGATCCGTCCGACCACGGACTGACCCGGCGCGGATTTCCCGCTGCGGGTCGGCCCGGAGAACGGCTCAGGGTTGTCCCTGAGCCGCCGACCGGTCGTGCCACCCCACCCTGCGGCGGGGCCCGGCATCGACGTCAGGATCTGACGCCACGACACGGTCAACCGCGCCGCGCCGCCTTTCGTCACGGTAGGTGAGCGCGGCAACGCTGCCGTCCCCCCACCGGCCTCACCCTGGGTACGCCCCGAGGGGCACCCGGTGCCGCCCGGCTACGCCTTGGGGCGGACCAGCCCCGACTCGTACGCCAGCACCACGGCCTGCACCCGGTCGCGCAGCCGCAGCTTGGTCAGCACGTGCCCGACGTGCGTCTTGATCGTCGTCTCGCTGACCGACAGCGCGGCGGCGATCTCCGCGTTGGACAACCCCCGGGCCACCTGGACGAGCACCTCCCGTTCCCGTTCGGTCAACGTGCCCAGCGCCTTCGGTGGGCTCGCCGCCGGGTCGGGCAGCACGGTGGCGAACCGGTCCAGCAGCCGCCTGAGGATGCGCGGCGCCACCACCGCCTCCCCGGCGGCCACCGTCCGGATGGCGGTGACCAGGTCGTCGGCCGGCACGTCCTTGGCCAGGAAGCCGCTCGCCCCGGCCCGCAACGCCCCCACCACGTACTCGTCGAGGTCGAAGGTGGTGAGGATGAGCACCCGCACCGGCAACCGGGCCTCGACGATCGCCCGGGTCGCGGCCACCCCGTCCATCCGGGGCATCCGGATGTCCATCAGCACCACGTCGGGCAGCAGCCGCCGGGACAGCTCCACCGCCTCCTGCCCGTCCCCGGCCTCGGCGACGATGTCCAGGTCGTCCTCGGTGCCCAGCACCATCCGGAACCCGGTGCGCAGCAACGGCTGGTCGTCGGCGAGCAGGATCCGCACCGGCCGCCCCGGCGGGTGCCCGGTGGCCCGTCCGTCCGGCGCGGACGACGGGGGGCTGCCGTACGTCTGGCCCATCTGCTGTCCCCGTTCCCCCGTCACGCCGGGACCGTCCCGGCCGGTTCCACCGGAATTCTCGCGTACACCCGGAAGCCGCCACCGGGCCGTGGCCCGATCCGCAGTGTTCCACCGTAGAGGGCCACCCGTTCGCGCATGCCGACCAATCCGTGCCCGATCCGGTCGGGTCCCGGCTCCGGCCCCCGCCCCGTGTCGGTGACCTCCACGGTCAGGCCACCCTCGTCGACGCCCAGCCGGACCGTCGCGGTGGCCGTCCCGGCGTGCTTGAGCGCGTTGGTCAACGCCTCCTGGGCGATCCGGTACACCGTCAGCGAGACGCCCTCGTCGACCGTCGGCACCGGGTCGGCGACCTCCAGGACGACCGGTAGCCCCGCCTCGCGTACCTGCTCCACCAGCGCGGTGATGCCGGCCAGGCCGGGCTGCGGGGTGAGGTCGGCGGCGGGCTCCGCGTCGGTGCGCAGCACGTCCAGCAGCCGGCGCATCTCCCGCAGGGTGACCCGGCTGGTGTCCTCGATGGTGGCGATGGCCTCGTCGGCGGCGGCCAGGTCCCGGTGCAGCACCCGCCGGGCCCCGGTGGCCAGCACCCCCATCACGCTGACGTGGTGGGCGACCACGTCGTGCAGCTCCCGGGCGATCCGTCGCCGTTCGTCGGCCACCGCCTGCTCGGCCAGCGCCCGCTGGTTGTCCTCGGCCGCCCGGGCCCGCTCCCGCAGCGCCCGCAGCGAGGTGCGCCGGGCCCGCACCGCCCGCCCCACCGCGTAGGCGAGCAGGGCGGTGAGCAGGTTGTTGAGCACCAGGTACGCCGGCCCGACGTCGAGCCCGGTGTCCAGCGGCGTGAACACGTTGAGGGCGGCCACCGGCACCCAGAGCAGCACCGTGGCGGCCACCGCCGGGAGCACCGTCCGGTGCACCGCCACCGTGTACGTCAGCACCAGGAACGTCAGGCTCTGCGTGGTCGGGGCGTGCCCGAGCACCGCCGGCACGGCCAGGGTCGCCAGCGCCGCCCCCACCGCCGGCCACGGGGCGGCCCGGCGCAGCGCCACCGGTGCCGCGCACAACGCGCTCCAGGCCAGCGCGGACGACAACTGCCGGGGCCAGAACTCGCGCGGGGTGAGCAGGACGAAGGCGACCTCGACCAGCACCAGCGCGGCGGCGAACAGGGCGTCACCGGCCAGCGGCCGGCGCACCCACCACCGCTCGGGTCCCTCGGTCATACCGCGACGCTAGCCGCCCGCCGGGGCGTCCGGTCGTCGCCGACGGTGAACCTCGTCTCCTCCTCACGGATGAGCCGATCTCCACCCGGTGCGGGCCGCGGACGCTACTCGTCGGCCCCCGGGGTGGCCGGCCGGGACCGGGCGTCGCGCAACGGGTCGGCCGCCCCGGCTCGCTCGGGAAACGGCGGCGGGGTGCCGCCGAAGGCCGGGCAGTGCGCCTGGTGGTTGCACCAGTCGCAGAGCCGGCTCGGCCGGGGCCGGAAATCCTGCCGCGCGGTGGCCTGCTCGATGGCCTGCCAGAGCGCCACCACCGTCCGCTCGAACCGCAGCAGCTCGTCGGCGTCGGGGGAGTAGTCGCAGACCTCGGCGTCCTTGAGGTAGAGCAGGCGCAACACCCGCGGCACCACACCCCGGGTGCGCCACAGCACCAGCGCGTAGAACTTCAACTGGAACAGCGCCCGCGCCTCGAACGCCTCCCGCGGCGCGCCGCCGGTCTTGTAGTCGACCACCCGCAGCGCCCCGTCGGGGGCCACGTCGAGCCGGTCGAGGTAACCCCGGATGAGCAGCTCGTCGTCGACCACCGCGGAGATCAGGCTCTCCCGCTCGGCGGGCTCCAGCCGGCGCGGGTCCTCCACCGCGAAGTAACCCTCCAGCAGCGCCGCCGCCGACCGGAGGAACTCGGCGGTGCCCGGCTCGTCGCCCGGGTCGAACAGGCCGGCCAGCTCGGGCTGCTCGGTGACCAGCCGGTCCCACTGCGGGCCGACCAGGTCACCGGCGGCCTGCGGGGTGCGCCCGCCCGCCGGCAGGTCGAACAACCGCTCCAGCACCGCGTGCACCAGGGTGCCCCGGGCCTGCTCGACGCTGGGCCGCTCGGGCAGCCGGTCGATGCTGCGGAACCGGTAGAGCAACGGGCAGGTCTTGAAGTCGGCCGCCCGCGACGGCGACAGCGAGGCCCGGACCGTGGCGGGCAGCGCCGCCGGAGGATGCTGCTGGTCGATCACCGGTTCCGCCGTCATGCCCCGAAGGTTAGGACACCGGTCTGACAGGGCCGTGCTCGCCGCACCGGGGCATGATCGGGTCGACGCGTAGCATCGGGGCGGTGGAGTCCCGTCCCCGCCCGCCGCGTCGGCCCCGCAGCGGCCTGACCGTCGGCCGGGTGTTCGGGGTGCCGCTGCACCTCAACGTGTCGATGCTGCTGCTCACCCTGCTGGTGACCGTCACCTACGCCGAGTTCGCCCAGGACCGGCTCGGCCTGTCCCCGCTCGGCGGCTACCTGATCGGCCTCGGCTTCGTGGTGTCGCTGCTCGGCTCGGTCCTGCTGCACGAGCTGGGGCACGCGCTGACCGCCCGCCGCCACGGCATCGGTGTGCGCGGGATCACCCTGGAACTGCTCGGCGGCTACACCGAGATGGACCGGGACGCCCCCACCCCCCGGGTGGAGCTGCTGGTCTCGCTGGCCGGCCCGGCCGTCTCGGCGCTGCTCGGCGGGCTCGCCGTGGCCGCCACCCTGGCCACCCCCGACCACACCCTGGCCCACCAGCTCGCCCTGCAACTGGCGTTGAGCAACGTCATCGTCGCCGTGTTCAACGTGCTGCCCGGCCTGCCCCTGGACGGCGGCCGGGCGCTGCGTGCCGTGCTGTGGCGGATCACCCGCGACCGGCACCGGGCCACCGAGGTCGCCGGCTGGGTCGGGCGGGCCGTCGCGGTGGGCACCGCCGGGCTGGTCGTGCTGCTCACCGTCGAACGGGTGCTGGTGCCGCTGGCGTTGCCGCTGATGCTGCTGGTCGCGGTCACCCTCTGGCGGGGCGCGGGCCAGTCGATCCGGTACGCCCGGATCAGCCGCCGGGTGCCGCTGCTCGACCTGGACCGGCTGGCCCGCCCGGTCGTCGCCGTCCCCACCGGCACGCCGCTTTCCGAGGCGCAGCGCCGGCACGCCGAGCAGGGGCCACCCGGGTCCGCCGTGCTGGTCGTGGACGGCGCGGGCCGGCCGGTCGCCCTGGTCGACCCGGCGGCGGCGGACGCCGTACCGGTGGGCCGGCGGCCCTGGTTGGGGGTGGACGCGGTGGCCCGGCCGCTGGCCGCGCTGCCGGCGGTGCCGCTCGGTCTGGACGGCGAACGGCTGATGGCGGCCGTGCAGGCCCACCCGGGCGCGCGGTACGTGGTGACGTCAGGCGAAGATGTGGTCGGCGTTCTGCACATCGCGGATCTCGCCCAGGTCCTCGAACCCACACGGAAGATGAACAGGTGACCGCAGCACATCCCCCCACCCTCCCGGCCCCCGACGGCACACCCACGTCCACCGCCGTCGCGGAACTCCCCCCGGTGCACCGGGGTCCGTTCCGTCCCGGCGACCGGGTGCAGTTGACCGATCCCAAGGGGAGGATGCACACCGTCACCCTGGAGCACGGCAAGGAGTTCCACACCCACCGGGGCATCCTGGCGCACGACGCGCTGATCGGGCAGCCCGACGGCAGCGTGGTCAGCACCGCCGGCGGCGGGACGGCGTTCCTGGCGCTGCGTCCGCTGCTGTCGGACTACGTGCTGTCCATGCCGCGCGGCGCCCAGGTGATCTATCCGAAGGACTCGGCGCAGATCGTCGCCATGGGCGACATCTTCCCCGGGGCCAAGGTGCTGGAGGCCGGCGCCGGCTCCGGGGCGCTGAGCTGTTCCCTGCTGCGCGCCGTCGGCACCGGCGGTGAGCTGCACTCCTACGAGGTGCGCGACGACTTCGCCCAGATCGCCAGGCGCAACGTGGAGGCGTTCTTCGGCGCGCCGCACCCGGCCTGGCGGTTGCACGTCGGCGACGTCGCCGACTGCCCGGAGACCGGTTTCGACCGGATCATCCTGGACATGCTCACCCCGTGGGAGACCCTCGACATGGTCGAGCGGGCACTGCTGCCCGGCGGCGTGTTCATCGGCTACGTGGCGACCACCCCGCAGCTGTCCGAGCTGGTCGAGGCGCTGCGCGAGCGGGGCGGCTGGACCGAGCCACGGGCCTGGGAGTCGCTGGTGCGCGACTGGCACGCCGAGGGGCTCGCGGTCCGGCCCGACCACCGGATGATCGCGCACACCGCGTTCCTGGTCTCCGCGCGTAAGCTCGCTCCGGGCGTCACCGCGCCGCCGCGCCGCCGCAAGCCCAGCAAGGGCGCGGAGGCGTACGCCGAACGCAAGCAGGCGCTGCGGGAGGCGGCGGCGGCCCGGGAGGCGGCGGCGCAGGCCGCCGCCGCCGCGTCGGCCGCCGGAGCCGACGGGCAGGACCGGCCGTGACGGCGGATCGGAGCAGCTGGGCGTGAACGGGCAGAACCCGACGGCCGGTGCGGGCCGACGGTGTGACCGCGGGGAGTGCGCATGAGCCGGCCGGGCTTCGGCGGCGGTGAGCTGCCGGCCGTGTTCCCCGACTGGTCGCCGTACCAGGACCTGGAGTCGGCGGCGCGGGCCTACCTGCGTGACCCGGACATCGCCCTGGAGGCGCTCGGCGGGGTGCTGCGGGGCGCCTCGGTGCTCGGCTTCACCCTGGAACGCTTCGTCAACGAGGTCAACGGGGTGTGGCAGGAGGTGGTCGTCTGCGACGGCAGCCGGCTGGTGCTCTGGCACGGCGAGGACGTGCCGCCGGGGGAGGGGCCGCCCGGGTCGATGACGTCGTCGCTGCGGGTGGTGCCGGTCTCCACGGTCACCGAGGTGGGTTGCCGGCGGCGGCTCACCCGGGCCGAGAACGGCGAGGTGCGGGTGGACAGCATCGACGTCTACCTGCTGCTCACCTCGCTGGACGAGGCCCCGCCCGGCGACGAGATGGTCGGCGCGCCCCGGCACGACGCGCTGCGCTTCGGCAAGACCCTCGACGACGGCGGGGCCGGCCAGATCGCCCGGCTGGAGGAGTTCGCCCGGCTGGTCGCCTCGGTGGTCGGCCGTCCGCTGCTGTAGCACCGCGACCGGGCCGTGGGCCACGCCGGGGCGACCCCGGCCCGGGGGCGGTCAGTCGTCCTCGGCCTCGGGGCCGGCGACCTCGACGCCGTCGCTGCCGCGCACCACGTGGATGCACTCACCCGGGCACTCCTTCGCGGAGTCGATCACTTCCAGCCGCAGGTGTTCCGGCACGTCGACCCGGCTGCCGGGGGCGAGCCGCAGCTCGCCGTCGACGCCCTTGACGTACGCCAGGCCGTCGACGTCGAACTCGAAGACCTCCGGCGCGTACTGCACGCAGAGCCCGTCACCCGTGCAGAGGTCCTGGTCCACCCAGACCTGCAACTGGTCGGTAGCGACGTCGGTCACCCGGCACCCCCCATGTTCTCCCGTCCCACTCCACGACGGTACCCGAACGGCCGTACCCGCCCCTCAGGCGTCCCGTGGCGATCAAGGTTCGGTGACGAGGGCGTTGCGTGGGACCGAATCGGCCTCATAGCGGCTAGTGTTAGGGCAGAACGTTCAAGCCCCCCGGGGAGGTGGGACGTGGCACGCAGTGACGACGCGGACTCGCGCGCCGCACGGTGGGAGAAGGAGGCCCACGATCTCTCCACGCAGGTCGCGTTCCTTCAGGAGGAACTCGCTCTGGTGCGGCGCAAGTTGACCGAAAGCCCCCGACACGTCCGGCAGCTCGAAGAGCGGCTGGCGGCCACCCAGGCACAGTTGGCGCGGCTCACCGAGAACAACGACCGGCTCGTGAGCACCCTCAAGGAGGCTCGCGCGCAGATCGTGACGCTCAAGGAGGAGATCGACCGGCTGGCACAGCCGCCGTCCGGTTACGGCGTCTTCCTCGCGCGACACGACGACGGCACGGTGGACATCTTCACCGGCGGACGCAAGCTCCGGGTAGCCGTCTCACCCTCGCTGGACGCCGAGGAGTTGCGGCGTGGCCAGGAGGTCCTGCTCAACGACGCGCTCAACATCGTCGACGCGTTCGGCTACGAGCGGGTCGGTGAGGTGGTGATGCTCAAGGAGATCCTCGCGGGTCCCGAGGGCGCTCCGGGTGACCGGGCGCTGGTGGTCTCGCACTCCGACGAGGAGCGCATCGTCCATCTGGCCGACACCCTGATCGGCACCGCGATCAGGGCCGGCGACTCGCTCATGATCGAGCCCCGCTCGGCGTACGCGTACGAGCGGATCCCGAAGAGCGAGGTCGAGGAGTTGGTGCTGGAGGAGGTGCCCGACGTCGACTACACCGACATCGGCGGCCTCCAGTCGCAGATCGAGCAGATCCGCGATGCGGTGGAGCTGCCCTTCCTGCACGCCGACCTGTTCCGGGAGCACCAGCTCCGGCCGCCGAAGGGCATCCTGCTCTACGGTCCGCCGGGCTGTGGCAAGACGCTCATCGCCAAGGCGGTGGCCAACTCGCTGGCCAAGAAGATCGCCGAGCGGCTGGGCAAGGACCGGCACACCAGCTTCTTCCTCAACATCAAGGGCCCGGAGCTGCTCAACAAGTACGTCGGCGAGACCGAGCGGCACATCCGGCTGATCTTCCAGCGGGCCCGGGAGAAGGCCGGGGAGGGCACCCCGGTCATCGTGTTCTTCGACGAGATGGACTCGATCTTCCGGACCCGTGGCTCCGGCGTCTCCTCCGACGTGGAGAACACCATCGTCCCGCAGCTGTTGAGCGAGATCGACGGCGTCGAGGGCCTGGAGAACGTGATCGTGATCGGTGCCTCCAACCGGGAGGACATGATCGACCCGGCCATCCTGCGCCCCGGCCGGCTCGACGTGAAGATCAAGATCGAGCGTCCGGACGCCGAGGCGGCCAAGGACATCTTCTCCAAGTACATCCTCGCCGGGCTACCGTTGCACGCCGACGACCTGGCCGAGCACGGCGGCGAGCCACAGGCCACCGTCGCGGCCATGATCGACGCGGTCGTCCTGCGGATGTACTCGGAGACCGAGGAGAACCGCTTCCTCGAGGTCACCTACGCCAACGGTGACAAGGAGGTCCTCTACTTCAAGGACTTCAACTCCGGCGCGATGATCCAGAACATCGTCGACCGGGGCAAGAAGATGGCGATCAAGGAGTTCCTCACCTCCGGACGCAAGGGGCTGCGGTTGCAGCACCTGCTCGACGCCTGCGTCGACGAGTTCCGGGAGAACGAGGACCTCCCCAACACCACCAACCCGGACGACTGGGCCCGGATCTCCGGCAAGAAGGGCGAGCGGATCGTCTACATCCGCACGCTCGTCTCCGGCGGCAAGGGCACCGAGGCCGGCCGTTCCATCGAAACCGCGAGCAACACCGGTCAGTACCTCTGACCGACCGGGCGGG
>NZ_MZMV01000060.1 GCF_002210435.1 Micromonospora wenchangensis | reverse complement strand
ATCCCACAACCCCGCCACCGAATCCACCCCACCACCAAACCGACAACCCATCCCCACAATCGCCACCGGCTCACCGGCCGACGCGGCGAGCCGCTGCTGGTGCTGCCGCAGCCGCTCGTTCTCCTTCAGCGATGCCCGCAGCGCCTCGACCAACTGCTCGCTCGACGTCGTCATGGGGTTCTCCCGTTCTCTTCGAGTTCGGCCGGTTGGACCGTGGGCCGGTCGGAATGGGGATCGAGGGTGGCGTGGGTCGCCTCGCGGGCACCGAGTGCCCGACCGGGAAGCGCGCGCGAACCTGGTGCGAACCTATGCGGCGGCGCGACGGGGCGAACACCCCTACCAGGTCTCGGGGCCCCCTACCGGGAGGGGGCCGAACAATCCGTGGACAACATTCCGTACAGGAAGAATGGCACCGTACTTTATGATCATGAACTTCAATACCCCTGTGCCACCCCTGGCTTCTCTTTCCGCAGAACAGAGCGCATGTCCACGGAGTCGCCGCCCGGGTCGCGCAACCACCCCTGTCCAGGGTGGTTCCCCTTTTCAACATAGGGTCCGACATGCTGTCATGACAGCACCCGGGAATCGGCACAGGCTTTGAACATGACGCTTGCCGATTCGCCGACCGGCGCGACATCCGTATCCGGGAAGATCCCGCCCTGCCGTTTCTCTGACGGAGAAGAATCATGACGTCAGCCGTGCTCAGCGCCGATCCCACCTCGACCCAGGCCCTCATCCGGCCAAAGATCATCAGCGTGGGCACCGCGGTCCCCACGCACTCGTACTCCCAGCAGGACGTGCTGGACATGTACGCCATCACCGATCCGCGCATCCGGTCGGTCTTCCGCAACAGCGCCATCGAACGCCGCCACCTGACCCTGCCGCCGGAGCTGCCGGACGGCAGCCGCGCCACCGAGACGCAGGGCGAGTTGCTGCGCAAGCACCGGGTGTCCGGCATCGACATGGGCGTACGGGCGGTGCTGGCCTGTCTCAAGGACTCGGAGTACGAACTCGACGACATCGACTACCTGTGCTGCATCACCACGACCGGGTTCCTGACGCCCGGCTTCAGCGCGCTGCTCATCAAGGAGCTGGGTCTCGACATCGGCACCAGCCGGCTGGACGTGGTCGGCATGGGGTGCAACGCGGGGCTCAACGGGCTCAACGCGGTGGCGGGCTGGGCGAGCGCGCATCCCGGGCAACTGGCCATGATGGTCTGCGTCGAGGCCTGCTCCGCCGCGTACGTCCTCGACGGCACCATGCGCAGCGCGGTGGTGAACAGTCTGTTCGGCGACGGTGCGGCGGCGGCGGCCGTCATCACCGACGAGGCGGGGCTCGCGCCGGGCCCCAGCCTGCTCAGGTTCGCCAGCTGCATCATCCCCGAGGCGATCGACGCGATGCGGTACGACTGGGACGACCACCAGGGCAAGTTCAGTTTCTTCCTGGACCGCGAGGTGCCCTACGTCGTCGGCGCGCACGCCGAGGAGGTCGTCGGCCGGCTGCTGGCCGGGACCGGCCTGCGCCGCAGCGACATCGCGCACTGGGTGGTGCACTCCGGCGGCAAGAAGGTGATCGACTCGGTGATGATCAACCTGGGCCTCACCCGGCACGCACTGCGGCACACCACAGGTGTGCTGCGCGACTACGGCAACCTGTCGAGCGGCTCGTTCCTGTTCTCCTACGGGCGGCTGCTCGAGGAGGGCACGATCCAACGCGGCGAGTTCGGCGTGCTCATGACGATGGGTCCCGGCTCGACGATCGAGACGGCTCTGCTGCGGTTCTGAGCCGCGGACCATCCCGCAACCACTGACCCCACCCAGAAGGCGGTGCGCATTGACAGGCAGCGCGAGCTCCCAGACCGGCACTCCGCAGGTCGTTCCCCTGTCCATCGGTAGTGGACAGTCCGTCGACACCGAGCTGATCGCGCGGGTGGACCGAGCCTGCGCCGAGGTGGAGGGTTCCCCGGGCGCACTGTTGGTCCTGCGGCTCACCGGGACGGCCGGCGGCGGGGCGCCCCCGGCGGACCTGAGCATCCACACGGTCAACAAGTGGGAGCGGGCGCTGCGCCGGCTCGAACGGCTCGACGCCGTCACCATCGCCGTCGCCGACGGTCTGTGCGCCGGCCCCGCCCTGGAGGCGCTGCTCGCGGCCGACCACCGGATCGGCGGTCCCGAGCTGCGCCTGCGGCTGCCGGCGGCGGCCGGCGAGCCGTGGCCGGGGATGGCGGTGCACCGGGTCGCCAACCAGGTCGGGGTGGCCCGTTCCCGCAGCCTGGTGCTGTTCGGCGCGGAGATCTCCGCCGTCGAGGCCGTCGGGCTGGGGCTCGTCGACGAGATCGCCGCCGACCTCGACCGGGCGGTGGCGGAGCGGGTCACCGCGGTCGGCGAGCTGACCGGCAGCGAGCTGGCGATCCGTCGGCGGTTGCTGCTGGAGGCGAGCGCGGTCAGCTTCGAGGAGGCGCTCGGCACCCACCTCGCGGCGTGTGACCGGACGCTGCGGCGCATGCAGGGGGTCCAGCCCGCATGACCCCCTCCACCGCGCTGACGCGCGAACGGTCGCTGACCGGCGAGCTGGACCCGGACGCCGAGGCGGTCCGGACGCGGACCGACCGGAACGAGGCACGGCTCGCCGAGCTGCCGGACAAGCCGGAACGGACGGCGGCCGAGCAGGCGGTAGCCGACGAGTTGCACCGGTCGGGCAGGGAGCTGCGGTCGAGGTTCCTCTCGGCCCACACCCCTGCCGTGTTCGCGGAGCTGACCGCTGCGGGGACCCGGTGGCCCCGGCTCGCGGAACTCGTCTGCGCCGCGGCGGAACGCTTCCCCGGTCTCGTGCCGACGACCGCCCAGCTCGCCGCGGAACGCGCCCGCCCGCAGGCGCACAAGGAGGGCCGGGAGATCGACCAGGCCATCTTCTTCCACCACCTGCTGGGCACGCGGGCGACCGGGCGGCACATCGTCGAGGCCATGCTGCGGCCCACCGCGGCGGCGCTGGCGCTGCTGCCCACCTTCGCGCGCAGCGGGGTGGCGGAGTTCGCCACGGTCCGGCTGGAACGCGACGGCGACCTCGGACGGGTCACCCTGGGCAACACGTCCTGCCTGAACGCCGAGGACGACCAGCTCACCGCGGATCTGGAGACGGCGGTCGACCTGGTCCTGCTCGACGACGGCATCCGGGTCGGGCTGCTGCGCGGCGCGACGATGACCCATCCCCGGTACGCCGGGCGTCGGGTGTTCAGCGCCGGCATCAACCTCAAGCACCTGCACCAGGGCCGCATCTCGTACGTCGACTTCCTGCTCGGCCGGGAACTCGGCTACCTCAGCAAGATCGTCCGTGGACTGCGGGTGCCGGAGGACCGCCCCACCGGCACCCGCGTCTGGCGGGAGAAGCCCTGGCTCGCGGCGGTCGACACGTTCGCCATCGGCGGCGGGATGCAACTGCTGCTCGCCTGCGACCGGGTGGTCGCCGGCGCCGACGCCTACTTCAGCCTCCCCGCCGCCCAGGAGGGGATCGTGCCCGGGGTCGCGAACCTGCGGCTCGGGCGGCTGGTCGGCCCCCGGCTGGCCCGGGACGTCATCCTCAACGGCCGCAAGCTGTGGGCGGCCGACCCGCAGGCGAGCGGGATCTGCGACGAGGCCGTCGACCCGCAGGAGGTGGGCCGGGCGGCGGACCGGGCCGCCGAGCGGCTGACCGCCCCGGCCGTGCTGGCGAACCGGCACATGTTGAACCTCGCCGACGAACCGGTCGACCGGTTCCTCGACTACCTGTCGGAGTTCGCCCTGGTGCAGGGCGACCGGCTCTACAGCCCGGACGTGCTGGCCAAGATCAGTACCCACTGGGCCGGGGAGCGCGGCCGATGAGACCCGTCGAGGCGCTGATCCGGATCCTGCGCGAGGAGGGCGTGACCCGCGTCTTCGGCAATCCGGGCACCACCGAGCTGCCGTTCCTGGACGCCCTGGTGGACCATCCCGACATCGAGTACGTGCTCGGCGTACACGAGGGGTCGGTCGTGGCGATGGCCGACGGGTACGCCCGCGCCACCGGGCGACCCGCGTTCGTGAGCCTGCACGTGGCGGCCGGTCTGGCCAACGGCCTGTCCGGGCTGCTCAACGCGAGCCGCTCCAGGACACCCCTGGTCGTCACCGCCGGCCAGCAGGACCGGCGGCACCTGGCGCAGGACCCGATGCTCTCCGGTGACCTCGTCGGCCTGGCCCGGCCGGCGGTCAAGGCCACGTTCGACGTCCAGCACGCCCAGGACCTCCCGGTGATGGTGCGTCGGGCCTTCCGGCTCGCCGTCCTGCCGCCGGCCGGCCCGGTCTTCCTGTCGGTACCGATGGACCTGCTGGCCGAGGAGACCGAGGTCACGCTCTTCGACGCGCCGGTCGCGCCGCCCCCGGTCGCCACCGGGGTGGACGCCGCCGCCGCGCTGCTGGCCGGGGCCCGGCACCCCGCCGTGGTCGCCGGGGACGGGGTGGGCCGGGAGGGCGGCGTCGGGTCGCTCGTCACGATCGCCGAGGCCCTGGGTGCCGCCGTCTACCACCAGCCGATGCACGACGGCCTGGACTTCCCCATGGACCACGACCTGTACGCGGGGGTGCTGCCGCCGGTCAACGCGGAGATCCGCGCCGCGCTGGCCCCGTACGACGTGGTGCTCATCGCCGGGTGCCACGCCTTCATGCCCCACCACTACTCGCCCGGTCCCGCGATCCCGCCGGGCACCCGGGTCGTCCAGGTCGACTCCGACCCCACCGAGATCGGTCGCAACTTCACCGTGGCGTGCGGCCTGACCGGCGCGCTCGGGCCGACGTTGCAGCGGCTCGCCGCCGCCCTGCCCGACCCGTCCGACGCACCCGAGGCGCAGCGCCGCCGCTGCACGCTGCGGCAGCGGCACCTCGAGCAGCGGGCCGCGATCGACACCGCGGCGCTGAAGGCGTACGGGCGGGCACCGCTGGACCCGTTGGCCGCCGTGCACGCCGTCGCCTCCGGGCTGCCCGACGACGCGGTGGTGCTCGAGGAGGCCATCACCGCGGGGGTGCTGCTGCGCCGGGTGCTGCGGTTGGCCCGGCCCCGTTCCCTCGTGCACACGCTCGGCGGTGGGCTGGGCTTCGGCATCGGCGCCGCGGTCGGCACCGCGATGGGCGACCCCACCCGCCCGGTGGTCGCCGTCCTCGGGGACGGGTGCAGCATGTTCGGTCTCCAGGGCCTGTGGGCCGCCGCCCGCCACGCGGTGCCTGTCACGTTCGTGGTGATGAACAACGGCGAGTACCGCACCCTCAAGGACACCCTGGACGGCTGGGACAGCAGGGCCACCCGGGCCGGCCACTATCCGGGGCTCGACCTGGGCGGGCTCGACTTCACCGTCGCCGCCGCGTTCTTCGGCGTCGAGGCACGCCGGATCACGCACGTCGACGAACTCGTCCAGCTGGTGTCCGACGCCGCGCACCGGTCCGGCCCGCTGCTGATCGACGTTCCCCTCCTCGGCCACCAGCAAGGAGCCCGACCGTGACCGCACTGATCGATCTCGCCCGCACCGGCGGCAGGGCCTACCACGGCGGCTGGCGGCACACGGCCGGGGGCACCAGCAAGGTGGTCGAGCCGGCCACCGGCGCGGTACTGACGGAGGTCGGGGTCGGTGACGCCACGGACGTGGCCGCCGCGGTCGAGGCCGCCGGCCGGGCCCAGCCGGACTGGTGGGCCCGTCCCGCGCCGGAGCGCGCCGCCGTGCTGCGCCGGGCCGCCCTGGTGCTGACCGAGCACACCGACGAGGTCGTCGAGTGGCTGATCCGCGAGGGCGGCGCGGTCCGTGCCAAGGCGGAGTACGAGGTCCACTCGTCGTTGGACGAGCTGTGGGCCGCCGCCGCCCTGGCCGTCCACCCGCACGGTGAGCTGCTGGCGGACCCGGCGGGCCGGCACAGTGTGGGCCGCCGGCTCCCGGTGGGCACGGTCGGCGTGATCAGCCCCTGGAACGTGCCGCTGCTGCTGGCCCTGCGGGCCGTTGCGCCGGCGCTCGCGCTGGGCAACGCCGTCGTCCTCAAACCGGACCCGCGCACCGCGGTCGCCGGCGGGCACGTGGTGGCCGCCGTGTTCGAACGGGCGGGCCTGCCCGAGGGCGTCCTGCAGGTGCTCGCCGGCGGGCCGGAGGCCGGTCGGGCCCTGGTGCGTCACCCCGGCACGGACATGGTGGCGTTCACCGGTTCGTCGGCGGTCGGCCGGCAGATCGGCGCCGAGGCCGGCGGGTTGCTCAAGCGCACGTCGCTGGAGCTGGGCGGCAACAACGCGCTGCTGGTGCTGGAGGACGCCGACGTGCGGGCCGCCGCCGCGGCGGGCGCGTGGAGTTCCTTCTTCCACCAGGGGCAGGTGTGCATGTCCGCGGGACGGCACATCGTCGTGGCCTCCGTCGCCGACGAGTACCTGGCGGAACTGTGCCGCCAGGCCGACGCGGCGACGGTCGGCGACCCGTGGACCGAGCAGGTCACCCTGGGGCCGCTCATCGACGCGGGCCAGCGGGAGCGGGTCGACCGGATCGTGTGCCAGTCGGTGGCCGCCGGGGCGGTGCTGCGGACCGGGGGTGCCGGCACCGGGCTCATGTACCACCCGACGGTGCTCAGCGCGGTCACGCCCGAGCACGCCGCGTTCACCGAGGAGATCTTCGGACCGGTGGCGCCGGTCGTCGTGGTCGCCGATGCCGACGAGGCCGTCCAGCTGGCCAACCGCACCGAGTACGGACTGGTGGCCTCGGTGTTCACCGGTTCGGTCGCCCGGGGCGCGGCGCTGGCCGACCGGCTCGCCACGGGCATCGTCCACGTCAACGACCCGACCATCGACGACAACGCCTTCGTGCCCTTCGGCGGACGCGGCGCGTCCGGCAACGGGCACCGGCACGGGGCGGGGCGCAACGGGGAAGAGTTCACCCAGTGGCAGTGGCTGACCACGCCCGCCACCAGCTGATCGGAGCCGCGCGTGCCGACCACGGTGAAGTACCACAAGGAGGGCCACCTCGCGACGATCCGCCTGAACCGCCCCGAGGTGCTCAACGCGATGAACCTCCGGATGCACGAGGAACTGGCCGAGATCTGGGACGATTTCGCCCAGGACGACGACATCTGGGTTGGTGTGCTCACCGGCGCGGGCGGTCGCGCCTTCTCGGTGGGTCAGGATCTCCGCGAACTGGCCCAGCGGGAGGCCGCCGGGTTGGCGGCCCCGGCCACCTTCGGTAGCCGGGGCCGGCCGGGCTGGCCCCGGCTCACCGAGCGCTTCGGGTTGACCAAGCCGCTCGTCGCGCAGGTGTCCGGGTACGCCCTCGGCGGCGGATTCGAACTGGCGTTGGCCTGTGACCTGATCATCGCCGCGGAGGACGCCCGGTTCGGCCTGCCGGAGGCGCGGCTCGGCCTGATCGCGGGCGCCGGCGGGGTGTTCCGGCTCAGCCGTCAGCTACCGGTACGCACCGCGCTGGGCCACCTGATGACGGGGCGGCAGCTCGGCGCGCGCCGCGCCTACGAGCTGGGCCTGGTCAACGACGTGGTGCCGGCGGCCGACCTGGACGACTGCGTCCACGGCTGGGTCACCGACCTGCTGGCCTGCGCGCCGCTGGCCGTCCGTGCGGTGAAGCAGGCGGTGCTCACCTCGCTCGACCTTCCCCTGGAGCAGGCGTTCGCCACCCGCTATCCGTGCGAGGAGATCCGGATGCACAGCGCGGACGCCAAGGAGGGGCCGCGCGCCTTCGCGGAGAAACGTCAGCCCCGCTGGCAGGCGCGGTAGCGCCGGCCCGGCCCGCCTCACCCGTCGGTGCCCACCAGGGTCAGGATGTCCGGCAGGTCAGCTCGTCGGTGCACCTTGAGCTTGCGGTAGGTGCTGGTCAGGTGCTGTTCGACGGTGCTGACCGTGATGTAGAGCCGGCGGGCGATCTGCCGGTTGGTGTGGCCCTGCACCGCGAGTGCCGCCACCCGCCGCTCGGACTCGCTCAGGTCGTCGAGGACGACGCTGTCGTGCGGGACCGGCGCCGGCTCCGGTGCCGGCACCGACTCCGGCCACGGCGGGGCGGCCAGCAACGCCAGTCCCGCGTCACCGGGCGCGCACCGCCGGGCCAGTTCACGGGCCCGGCTCTCCTGGACACGGGCCACGTCGCCCGCGCCACTGCGGGCGTACGCCCGGCTCAGGTCCATGACGACCTGGGCGCGGTGCAGCAGGTCGCCCGCCGCCGTCAGGGCCTCCTCCGCCTCGTCGAGCAGGCGGATCTGTTCGGGAAGGTCCGATGCCGTGGCCGCGTGCAGCCGCAGGGCCAGGCCGGCGGTCCGGGGATAGCGGCCCGAGGCGTGGTCGAGCTGCGCCTGCGTCAGCTGCCGCGCCTGGTCCAGCTCGCCGGCGCGCAGGTGCACCTCCGCGATGCCCAGCCGCCACTGCACCAGGCCCGGCAGATCCAGCTTCCACTCGGCCAACAGCTCACCGCAGAGCCGGAAGTCGTCGAGCGCCAGCTGGTCGCGGCCCCGGGCCAGGAAGTACCGTCCCCGGGCGTAGAGGTAGTGCATCCCGAGCCGGCTGTTCAGCACGGCTTCCGGCAGCGGCTGCACGACGGCGGCGGCCGCCTCGTCCAGGTCTCCCGACTCGGTCGCCGCGAGCAGCAGCACGGACAGTGGCCATCCGCCGGCCACCCCCCACCGGTCGGTGGCCACTCCGGCCAGGGCCAGGTGGGCGTGGCGCTTGGCCAGGACCAGGTCACCCCGGCGCAGGGCGATCTCGCCACGGCAGGCCGCGAAGGCGGCCCGCCAGGTGGGCGCACGCCGGGCAGCCTGCTGGCGCAGCACCTCGTCGCAGTGCCGCGACGCGACGTCGAGCCGGTCGGCGTAGATCAGCGCGCACAACGCGGTGAGCATCGGCTCCCGGGTGTCCTCGTCCAGCTCGCAGCTTTCCAGTAGTTGTTCGGCACGGTGCAGGCACTGCTCGTCGAGCTCGCCGAGCTGGACCGCCGCGCAGATCTCCGCCGCGATGTTCGCCGGGCCGTGCGGGAGCGCGAAGCCGTTCCCGTCGTCGTCGGACGCCGCCGGCAGGCGGGTGGCCAGGCGCGGATAGGACGATGCCAGCCAGCCCCGCAGGAGTGCCGTGCCGGCGGCCTCGGCCGGCGCGACCGGGCGGTCGAGCAGTTCCCCCGCCTCGGCGAGCCGCCCGTGCCACAGCAACAGGCGCACGAGCGCGGCGGTGTCGTGCCAGGACAGCCGGCCGGCGCCGGCCGCCGCCATCAGCTCCGGGAAGTGGCGCTCGGCGGCGGGCTGGTTCCCGCGCCATTCGACCAGGGTGAGCCGGGCGGTGAGGGCGGCCCGCTCGACGTCGTCGGAGGTGGTCTCCCGGGCGAGTTCCAGGCAACGGACGGCATCGAGGCGGCGGCCGTTGGCGAGGGCCTCCGTGGCGGCCGACTGCAGCACCGACACCGCCCAGGTGGGCAGCGGCACCCCTGCGGCGAGCAGGTGGAACGCCGCCTGTTCGATGGGTGCCCGCTCGTCGCGCAGCAGTGCGGCGGCGCGGACGTGGAGCCGGCCGTTCTCCCGGGGGCTGAGCTGGGTGAGCACCGCCTGGCGGATGGCCGGGTGGCGGGGTCGCCAGTCCGGCAGCAGGCCGGTGACGGTCAGCGCCGGTTCACACCGGCGGACGGTGTTCTCGTCGAGGTCGAGCAGGGCCGCGACGCGTTGCGGGGTGGGTGCCTCGAAGATCGCCGCGCCGGTCACGATCTGCTGGATCTCCGGATGGCTGCGGTGCAGGCAGGAGATCACCGCCTCGCCGAAAGACCCGGTGACGAGCGACTGGACGGCGGGCAGCGTGTCGGAGGACGACGCCACGGCGAGGTCGTCGAGGAGCCCGGACACCAGCAGTGGATTCCCCCCGGTCGCGGCGTGGCACTGGGCCGCCAGTTCGACGAGCGCGGGACCGTCGGGCACGATGTCCCGCGCGGCGACCAGTCGGCCGACGCCATCGAGGGTGAGGGGGCCGAGGCGGACGCGCCGGCAGTGCGACTGGCTGAACAGCTCGGCGTGCATCAACGGATGCTGCCGGTGCGGTGGTCCGGTCTGCTCGGAGAGGACCATGAGACACCTGACGAACTTCAGCCGGCGGGCGAGGAACAACAGACCCCGCAGGGAACTGTCGTCCGCGTGGTGCACGTCGTCGACGGTGATCACCACCGGGTGCTCGGCGGCCTCCCGGACGAGCATCAGCCAGAGGTCGTGGAACACCTCGCCGTAGGCGCGCTCGACCTCCTCGGTCGCGGCGTCGGACAGCACCGTGGTGCAGACGTCGGAGCTGATCATCCGGACCACCTCGGCCCGGTGCTGCGGGGCTCCGGCGAGCGGTTGGAAGATCTGGGCGAGGATTTCGAAAGGTAGCGCCCGCTCCACCCGGGAGGCACTGGCGCTCAGCACTACCGCGTCGGATTGGAAAATGCGGTTGGCGAACTCCTGCAGCACAACTGATTTTCCGGTACCGACCGGCCCGCTGACGACCAGGACACCTCCCTTTCCGCTTGCGCAATCCATGAACATGGAATCGAGCAGGTCACGTTGTTGATCACGATCGACCATTGGCGACATGCAATCCCCCGTAGCCGCACACATACCGAAAGCGCCGCTTCGTGTGGCCGTCGCATCGGTCCCGGACGCCGCGAAACGGCCGCTCCACCGGTGTCGAAGCAGACAAAAACCAACGTACCACCACCCGACGACGACATCGATACAAGTGAGTGAGGGGCAGATCACATACTGCTCACATCCCGGGTCCACCGCCCGGCCGGACCAGGTAATCCCAGGAATGGGAAATCAACACCGGTCTGCTGCCCGCAGAAAAGCGCATCACGCAGACGCCCGACCCCACCCCTGCGGGTGGTGGCCGGGCGTCCGCCTGCCGGATCACGGTTTGCGCAGGGTCACCAGCAGACAACCGAGTTCGTGGGCACCCTGGAGCGCGGCGGGCGTCTCGATGATCTCTTCGCGGTGCTCCTCGTCGAGACTGTCCACGATGACCTCCGGCACCATGCTGTGGTCACCGGCAGCCAGTTGGTCGCCGAGTTGCTGGAGGGTCTTCCACAACACGTTCTCGGTGACGTCACGCACCTCCACCACCTCGAGGCCGGCATCGGCGGCCAGCCCCGGGTAGTCGTCCCGGCCGATCAGCGGACTCATCAGCCACGCCTGTGCCAGGAAGTGGATCAGCGAACGCTCACCGGCCGTGCCGCCGGTGCGGTCGTACAGGTCGGTCAGCACGACGTGGCCACCGGGACGGATCACCCGGGCGATCTCCCGCAACGCCGCCCGCCGGTCCATGTGGATGATCGATTCCAGGGCGTACGCGGCGTCGAACGACCCGTCGGCGAACGGCATGGCCATCGCGTCGGCGAGTTGGAAGCTGACCCGGTCGGCCACGCCGGCCCCGGCGGCCCGTTCGCCCGCCTTGCGGACCTGCTCGGCACTGACCGTGATCCCCACGATGCTCACGTCGGCCTGCCGGGCGATACGGACCGCGGGGGTGCCGAGGCCGCATCCGACGTCCACCAGCGAGGCCCCCGGGGCGAAGCGGAGGTTCTCGGCCACCACGTCGGTGAGCCGGTCGGCCGCCGCCTCCAGGGGTGTGTCGTCCTCCAGGCTCTCCCAGTATCCGAAGTGGAGCACACCCTTGTTGTCGATCTGGTCGTAGAGTTCGCCGACGTCACGCGGGTCGGGAATGGTCTTCTGCGGCATGTTCCGCCTCTTCTCTTGACGGGCGACGGCACCGGCCGGGATCCGCGAGGGTGGCGGCCATCACCGGCGGTGGCGGCAGATCGCGCTGGAACTGGCAGTCATCTCGGCCAGCACCCCCGTGCGGCCCCTCACCGCGAGTGCCGGCTGCCACCTGTCGTCAGGAAACGACGATGGACAGCGATGCGACCGACGGCGGCGTGATCGGCGTGCAGACCAGATGCTGACCGAGCCAGTTCGTCGACTCGAAGCCACCCGGCGTGAACAGCAGCACGCCGACCCGGGTGGGTGACACGGTGGCCGACCCGCCGGTGAGGGTGAGCAACTGACCGGCCGGAACGACCGCGGTGTTGGTCAGCCCGGTGGCGGTGACGGTGCCGCTCTGCGAACCACTGAGCACCACCCCGACGCTGGCCGTGGTGCCGTTGGCGGGCACGTCGATCGGGATGCCGGCGGTGGCCTTGACCTTCGCCGTCACGGTGAAGTTCGTGCCCTTGTGCGCCACCGCGGGCGCGGTGAACGTGACGTCGAGGGTGGTGTCGGCATCCGGGTAGGGCGGCTCGACACAGTGGTACTGCACGGTGCTGGTGCCGGAGATGACCAACGAGGTCTGCGACGCGGCGGCGGGCGTGGTGGTGGCCACGACCCCGAGCGCGGCGACGGCGGCGGCGGCGAATCCGGCGGCCATCCGTGATTGGTTCATGCCACTCCTTCATCAGTGGGTGAGGCGGACCCGGCTCGATCCGGCCACGAAGCTATGCGGGCGCGGTGGGGCCGGTAACCCCTAGCGGTCCCCTACCTCCCGGGGCCGCCTCACGCCCGGATGCTCTGCGCGAACGAGAAGCGTCCCGCCGGGTCGTACGCCTTCTTCACCTCGGCGAGACGCGCGTAGTTCTCCCCGTAGTAGGCCCACTTCCAGTCGGCCAGGGCAGGATCGGGATAGTTCACGTACGAGTGGCCCGTGGACGGCGGGTCGAGGACGGCGAAGCCCCGGTCCACCCAGTCCTGGGCGGCCGCCAACTCCACCTCGTCCGGTTGCTCGTTCGCGCCGATCAGCGTGAACTTGGCGAGCAGCCGGGCGTCCCGGTGGACGTACGCGGTCTCGGTGCGCCCCACGGCGTTGGCGGCCCCGCCCAGGGCGGCGAACGCGAGGTACCGGAACTGTCCGGCCCGGCGTGGGGTGTCGAACACGCGGAGCGCGTCCTGCACCACCGCGCGGTCCATCGGGCCGGCGAACGTCCGGTGCCGCTCCCGGAGGAAGCCCTGCCGGGGCAGCATCGCCTCGGGCGTGGTGCCGACCCGACGCCGCTGCTGCGGTGACGTGCCCTCGCACTGGAACAACCGGAGCATCGCGCGGTCGTAGGGCAGCTCGTCCGCGGTGCTGTGCACCGGGTCCGCGCCGGCCGCCGCGCACAGCTCGGCGAGCGCCCGCTGGTACTCCGCGTGCCCACCCAGGTAGGCCCCGTGCATCATGACCGTGGGGGTGGCCCCGTCGGCGGCGTCGGGCAGGACCGCGCCGATCTCGGTGCTCAGCTCGTCCGGCGCCGCGTCCGCCCAGTGCTGCCACGAGTCGAGGACGTCCAGCGCCGCGTCCCAACTCCAGACGGCGGTGAACAACGTCATCCGTGGCACGTGGGTGGGGCGGACCGCCAGCTCGACGACGACACCGAAGTTGCCGCCCCCGCCACCGCGCAACGCCCAGAACAGGTCGGCCTCCCGCTCCGTGGAGCAGTCGACCACCGAGCCGTCGGCCAGGACGACCCGGGCCGAGACGAGGCGGTCGGCCGCCGTACCGAACCGGCGGGTCTGGAAGCCCAGGCCGCCTCCGGTGACGAAGCCGGCCGGACACACCGTCGGGCACACCCCGGTGGCGATCTGCGGGCCGTGCGGGCCGAGCCGGTCGAGGACGTCGACGGCCTGCGCGCCGGGGCCCAGCCGGACCACCCCGTCGGCGAACGCGACCCCGTCCATCCGGGACAGGTCCACCACCAGGCCGTCCGTGGTGGACCAGCCGGCGAAGTTGTGGCCGCCGCTGCGGATCGCCAGATGAACCCCGGTCTCGTCGGCGACGGCGAGGCAGGCACGGACGTCGTCGGTGGTCCGGCAGTAGGCGACGGCGGCGGGTCGGACCCGGTCGAACTCGGCGATCTGCAACTGGCGCGCGAGGTCGTACCCGGCATCCGTGGGCCGGACCAGCCGGCCGGAGAGGCGGTCGGCCAGCCCGGCCCAGCGGTGCTCGGAAACCGACACCGGGATCAGACCACCGTCGTGGTGCTGTCCGCCGGGTTCTCGTTCTTGGGCACGCTCTTGAGCGGGTAGTCCGAGGTGGTCACCGCGATCTCGCCCGGAGCGAAGGTGTAGACCCCGGGCTCCTCCGCGACGAACTCGGCGTGCCCGCCGGTGAGCAGCACGTTCTTGCCGGCGAAGACGACATTGGCGTTGTGCAGGCCGACGGCCACCAGCTCCTGCTTGACCGGCCCGTCGACCAGGACGGTCACCTCACCGCGGATGTCGCCGGCCGGGCGGTCCTTGATGGTGGGGTGCAGGGTCCGCAGATTGACTTCGATGTTGATCGTGCCACCCCGCGGAACCTCGTCGGCGGTGGTGATGACGATCTCGATGTCGCTCTCCTCCGGCTCGGGCTGCCGGGTGGAGCTGCTGAGGTACGCGAAGACACCCATGTCGTTCTCCTCACTGGGATCGGGTGTGACGGAACGGCGGCGTCCGGCTCGGCAACGCACCCGGAGAAGGGGCGGTGGACCGCTGCTCGTTCCCCGATCCGAACCTACCGGCGGAGCGGTTCGCATCAACCCCTATCAAATCCTCGGCGGACGGCGTTCCGCAGCGCCGACGGGAGGACCACCGACAGCGACGACCCGGACACCACCGCCGACCCCGGCGCCCGTGCCCTCCGGTGCGGGCGGCGGCACGGCACACTCCCCTGCCTGGCCCCTAACCGCGGCTGGGTGGCGACGGTACGGGTGCCGTAGGGGTATCCGGCCCGCCCCGCCGTTGTTACGGTCCGGGCGCATGGACTTCCTTGTCACCGGCGGTACGGACGGTGTCGGTCGGGCGATCACCCGACACGCCCTGGCTCACGGACACCGCGTCATGGCGGTGGGACACACCGCCGAGAAGGGCGATGCCTGGCTCGCCGAGGCGGCTGAGGCGGGCGCGGCCGACCGGGCCGTCTTCTTCCGCGCCGACCTGCGGTTGGTCACGGAGAACACGCGCACACTGGACGCCGTCCGCCGGTGGACCGGCCAGGTGGACCGCCTCGTGCTGTGCGCCCAGCGGTACCAGACCCGCATCGGTCACACGGCCGAGGGCCTCGAACGGAACTTCGCCCTGTCGTACCTGAGCCGGTTCCTGCTCTCCTTCGGACTCCTGCCGCAGCTACGCGCCGCCGGGGCGCCGCTGGTGGTCAACGTCTGCGGCACCGGGACACCGGTCGGCCGGCTCCGCTGGAACGACCTGCAGTTCACCTCCGGTGGCCGCGGGTTCCAGGCGTTGATGCAGGCCGCCCGGGCCACCGACCTGCTGGGCGTCGCCTTCGCCGCGCACCCGACGACCGGGGGGTTGCCGTTCGTGCTCTACAACCCCGACGTGGTCCGCACCAACCTGCAACGCGAGATCGACCAACCGTGGCGCATGCTCGCGGCGGTGACCCTGGCCCTGCGCGGCAAGCCGGTCGAGGAGGGCGTCCGCCCACTCCTGCGCCTGCTCGCGGACCCGCCGACGGCCGCGTTGACCGCGTTCCGCGCCGCGCAGGAGATCGACCTCCAGGGCAGCCGGTACGCCCGGTCCTACCGGCCGGCGGATGCGCAACGCCTGCTGGAGGAGACGAACCGGTTGCTGGTGCGGCTCGGTCACCCCGAACTGGGGGCCCGCTGACCGACCAGCCGCCACACCCGTCCGATGTCCCCCACCACCTCCTCCACCCGGTCACGGCGGGTCACCATGTCGAGGCAGAGCCTGCCGATGGCGTCCGGCTCGCCCGCCGGATCTCCGCCACCCACCGCCGTCGCCACCGTCACCGTGCCCACGTACACGCCGCGGGAGGCCAACTCGGGGGCGACGGACAGGGCCCAGTGGCGCAACCCGGCCATCGCCACGCCGACGTTGCCGAGCACCGGCATGGGCACGACCGACGAGGCGCCGGTGGTCAACAGCAGCGCGCCGTCGCCACGGTCCAGCATCGCCGGGAGCACGTGCCCCACCGCCGTCAGCGCGCCCCGGACGATCAGGTCGAACTGGTCGGTGGCCGAGGCGGCAGTGGTCCGCAGCGCCCCGGTGATGCCGGCGGAGCGCGGGTCCGGGCCGTACTCCAGGACGTCGACCGGGCCCAGCCGGGCCGCGAGCGCGTCGAGGGCCGCGGTCAGCGCGGCGGGATCGCGGACGTCGGCCGGGAAGGCGGCGGACCGGATGCCGAGCCCGGACAGGTCGCGGACCCGGTCGGCGAGACCGGCCGCGCCGCGCGCGACCAACCCCACCCGGTACCCGTGCGCGCCGAAGACCCGCGCCCCCCCCATCGCCAGGCCCGGTCCGGCACCGACCACCGCGAGGGTCCGACCGTCCGTGCTCATCGCATCGCCTCCCGGGGCGGCATGGCGGGCACCGCCTTCAGCAGCGACCGCGTGTACGGGTGCGACGGCGCGTCGAGCACCTCGCCGGTCACGCCCGACTCCACCACCCGTCCGTCCTTGAGCACCAGCACCCGGTGGCTCACCTCGCGGACGACCCCGAGATGGTGCGAGATGAACAGGTAGGCCAGCCCGTGCTCGCGTTGCAGCCCGACCAGCAGACGCAGCACCTGTGCGGCGACCGAGACGTCCAGCGCGGACACCGGCTCGTCGCAGACGATGACCCGGGGCCGGACCGCCAGCGCGCGGGCGATGGCCACCCGCTGCTGCTGACCGCCGGAGAGCAGCGCGGGACGGCGACGGGCCAGGCCGTGCTCCAGGCCGACCAGGTCCAGCAGGTCGGTCACGGTGCGGCGACGTTCACCGCCGGCCTGGAGCGCGTGCCGGAGGATGACCTCGACGGTGTGCCGGGGGTCGAACGAGCTGAGCGGGTCCTGGTAGATCGTCTGGATCTCCGTCCGTCGCCCGCGCCGCTCCCGTTCAGACAGGTCGTGCCAGGGTCCACCGTCCAGCTCGACGCTGCCGGCGTCCGGCGCGACCATCGCGCTCACCAGCCGGGCGAGGGTCGACTTGCCGGAGCCCGACTCGCCGACGACACCCAACGTCTCCCCGGCGTGCAGGCGCAACGAGACGCCGTCCACCGCGCGCAGTGGCGCGGCACGCCCGGGTCGCGGATACGTCTTGACCAGCCCGTCGGCCCGCAGGACGACCGGAGCGGACGGCGGTGGCGCGGGCGGCCCGCCGCGGCCGGGCACGGCGTCGAGCAGCCTGCGGGTGTAGTCGTGCTCCGGTGCGGTCAGGACCCGCGCCGCCGGCCCGTGTTCGACGATCCGGCCGTCCCGCATCACCGCGATCTCGTCGGCCAGTTGCGCCACGACCGCGAGGTCGTGGCTGATCAGCAGCACCGCGGTGCCGGCCCGGCGCAGGTCGTCCAGCAGCGTCAGGATCTGCGCCTGCACCGTCACGTCCAGCGCCGTGGTCGGCTCGTCGGCGATGACCAGCGGCGGCCGGCAGGCGATCGCCGAGGCGATCAGCACCCGCTGTCGCTGGCCCCCGGAGAGCTGGCCGGGGCGTTGACGGACGCGGATCCGGGGCTCGGGCACGCCGGTGTCGGTGAGCAGCTCGACGACCCGCTCGCCGATGTCCGCCGGTGGGACCGCACGGTGCAGCCGCAACGGCTCGGCGACCTCGCGGCCGACGGTCCGCAGCGGGTCGAGGGCGACCATCGCGGCCTGCGGGACCAGACCGATCAGGCGTCCCCGCACCCGCCGCCACTGGCGGGGTCCGAGCCTGGTGAGGTCGGTGCCGTCCAGTTCCAGCGCACCCGCGCGTACGGTGGCGTGGTCCCCGGCCAGGCCGAGCAGCGCGCGGGCGGTGACGCTCTTGCCGGAGCCGGACTCGCCGACCACGGCCAGGCACCGGCCCGCGCGCAGGGTGAGGGAGATTCCCCGCACGGCGTCGACCCGGTGGCGACCGGAGCCGAAGGTGACCGACAGGTCACGGACGACCAGCATCGTGCTCATCCGGGGTTTCCGCCGTCGAAGCGGCGCTGGAGGTGCTGCCCGAGCGTGGTGATGGCCAGCACCGTCAGGGTCAGCACGACACCCGGTATGGTCGCCGTCCACCAGGCGACGGCGAAGTAGTCCTGACCCTGTTGGAGCATGGCCCCCCACTGGGGGTCCGGTGGTCGGGGGCCGAGGCCCAGGAAGCTGAGCGCCGCGCTCGCCCCGATCGCCGCGCCCGTCCCGATCGTGGCGAGCAGCAGCACCGGTGGCACGGCGTTGGGGATGATGTGCCGTACGGCGACGCGGGCCGGCCGCAGGCCCTGCGCCACGGCCGCCTCGACGAAGGCGGACCCTCTGAGCTGCAGGATCTGCCCCCGCACGAGCCGCGCGTACGCGGGCATCCCGATGAACCCGATCGCCATGATCAGGGTTGTCGTGCCGGGGCCGGCGACCGCGACGATCAGCAGCGCGGTGACCAGGCCCGGCACGGCGAGCAGCACCTCCACCAGGCGCATCGTCAGGTTGTCGGCGATCCGGCCGCCGAGCGCCCCGACGGCGCCCACGACGATCCCCGCCGCCAGGGCGAGCGCCGTGGCGGCGAGCCCGGCGAGCAGCGAGTCGCGGGTGCCGTGGACGATCCGGGTGTAGACGTCACGGCCGTTCTGGTCGGTGCCGAACAGGTGGCCCGCTCCCGGCGGACGCAGCAGGTCCGCGGTCGACGTCGTGTCCGGGGACCCGGGGGCGAGCAGCCCCGGGGCGATCGCCGCGACCGCCAGCAGCACCAGGAACACGGCTGCCAGTACGGGTCCGACGCCCCGGGCGCGACGCCGCCCGGACAGGACGGCGAGGTCGGCGGGGGGCAGGTCGGCGACGGCCATGGGGATCAGTCCTTCAACCGCGGGTCGAGCAGCGGATAGAGCAGGTCGACGATCAGGTTGATCGCCACGTAGCCGGTGGCCGTCACCGCCACCACCCCGAGCACCACCGGGATGTCCTTGCCCGTGACGGCGGTGAGCAGCAGGCTGCCGATGCCGGGGCGGGAGAACACCTGCTCCACCACCACCGCGCCGCCGATCATCGAGCCCAGCAGCAGGCCGAAGATCGTCAGGGCCGGGGGCAGTGCGTGCCGTAGCGCGTGTCGCACCAGCACCCCGCGTTCCCGTTGGCCGCGTGCCCGCGCGGTGGTCGCGAACGGCTGCTCCAGGGCCCGTTCCAGACCGTCGCGCAGGAGCTGCGTCAGGATCCCGGCCATGGGCACGGCCAGGGCGACCGCCGGCAGCACCAGCCCGGCGGGACCGTCGGCGAACGCGGGAAACCAGTGCAGGCCGAACGAGAACACGGTCAGCAGGAGGATCGCCAACCAGAACTGCGGCACCGCCACACCCGCCACCTCCAGCAACGCGAACGGCGCGCGGAGCCATGCCGGCCGGCGGGCCGTCGCCACGGCCACCACCAGGGTCGTCGTCACCGCCAGCAGCGTGGCCAGGCCCATCAGCTGCAGGGTCGGCGGCAACTGCTCGGCGATCGCCGCCCGGACCGGGGTCTGCAGCTGGTACGACGTGCCCAGGTCACCGTGGAGCAGCCGGCCGAGGTAGCTCAGGTACTGCTGCCACAGTGGCCGCCCGAGGCCGTAGTCCTGCACGATCTGCGCGCGTACCGCCGGGGTGACCTGGGTGTTGTTGCCGACGATCGCATCCACCACGCTGCCCCGGGTCAGGTGCAGGGCCAGGAAGGTCAACGTCAGCGCGCCCCAGAGGACCAGCAGCGCGTGACCACACCGCGACCAGACCAGCCTCATCGGGACCGGGTGGCGGCGTAGAAGCTGGGGGACGCCTCGCCGTCGAACACGACGCCGTCGACGGACCGGGTCGTGGCGATCAACGAACCGGCCGCGTAGACGGGAATGACGGCGGCGTCGTCGACCACCTGCTTCTGGGCCTGCGCGTAGAGGGCGGCGCGGCGCGGCTCCTCGGTGGTGAGCTGCGCGTCGGCCAACAGCCGGTCGAGGGTCGCGTTGCGGTACTTGGCGATGTTGGAGCCCATCCGGCCGGGCACCGCGACGCCGTCGCTGCCGAACAGCTTGCGCAGCACGTCCGCGTCCGGCCCGGAGAACCCGGTGGCCATCAACTCGTAGGTGCCCCGCTGGGCGTTGTTGATCACCTGACTGATGGGCAGGTTGACGATCTGCACGTCGAAGCCGAGCTTGCGGGCCTCGGCCTGCACCTGTTCGCTGAGGGTGACGTTCTCCGCGGTCTCGGCGGCCTTGACCGAGGCGAACCGGACGGTCAGCCGCTTGCCGTCCCGGGTGCGGTAACCCTCGGCGTCCCGACCGCGCCAGCCGGCCTCGTCCAGCAGTTGCCCGGCCCGCGCGGGATCGTAGGGCACCGCCGTGGTCGTGGCCGGCGCGACGAACCGGGTGGCGGGCGACAGCGGGCCGGCCGCGGTGCGGTAGGCCCCGAAGAACAGCCGCTGCACCAGGTTGTCCCAGTCGATGCCGCCCCGGAAGGCCTGCCGGACCCGGACGTCGGAGAAGACCCGCGAGGCGGTGTTGGGGAACAGGCTGTAGTTCTCCCCCGGTGCCTCGGCGCGCAGCACCCGCATGGTGCCCTCCAGCCGCTTGACGTCCAGCGCCGGAACCCGGGCGACGGCGTCGACCTGACCGCTGGTGAGCGCGCCGATCCGCGCCGAGTCCTGGGTGATCAGCTTGATGTGCAGGCTGTCCAGCCGGGCCGGGCCCTGGTGCGGGGCGCCCGGTGGCGCCCAGTCGTACGCGTCGTTACGGACGTAGTCCACGCCCCGCCCCTTGCGCCACCCGCCCTGCATGACGAACGGCCCGGACCCGACGACGGTCGTGCACAGCTCCGTGCCGCCGGTGGCCAGCCACTTCGGCGACTGCATACCGAACGCGACGGTGGAGAGCTGCACCAGCAGGGACGCGAACGGTTGCTTCAACCGGACGGTCACGGTGTGCGCGTCGACGACCTGCGAGTCCCGGTAGTAGGGCGCGATGACGCCGGCAGCGCCCAACGACTTCGTCCGGGGATCGACGATGTGGTCGAGGTTCGCGCGCACCGCGGCCGCGTCGAACGGGGTGCCGTCGCTGAAGGTCACCCCGGTGCGTAGCACGAACGTCCAGCTCCGCTGGTCGGCGGAGACCGACCAGGAACTGGCCAGCCACGGCCGCAGCTCACCCGACGCGGTGTCGTGCCACACCAGCGAGTCGACGACCGGCCGGGCGACCGAACTGGTCACCGACTGCCCGGTCGCGTGCGGGTCGACACACTGCGGTTCCTGGTTGATCGCGTAGGTGAGACCGCCGCCGGTCACCGGGGCGTCCCCTCCGCAGCCCGCCACGGCGGCCACCAGGGCGGCGGCCATCGTCGCGGTGGCCAGTCGTCTCGTCGTTCCCGTCCCGCCCACGCCGGTCCGCCCTTCGCGCCAGTGCACGGCGCGGCCACCACGCCGGAGGTCTGGAGTGGTCCGGACGCTACCGGCGGGAACGGTCCGGCGAACCCCTATCCGCACCCCTAACAGCGGCTCGGGCCCTCCCGTCGGACGGCACCCGATCGGGGGCTGACCAGCCCGGCGACCTCACCACAGCGGCGCCGGCGCACCGGTGGGCGCGGGCAGGATCTGCCGTACCCGCCCGGGGGGCACGCTGCGTTGCCGCCACTCCCGGGGGTAGCCCACCGAGACCTCCTCGAACCGCACCCCGTCCTTCCAGGTGGTCCGGGGGATGTGCAGGTGCCCGTAGACCACGGTGGTGGCGGCGAACCGGCGGTGCCAGTCGGCCGTCGCCTCCGTCCCGCACCACTGGGCGAAGATCGGGTAGCGCAGCACCTCGGTCGGGTGGCGGTCCAGCGGCCAGTGGTTGACCAGCACGGTGGGCAGCTGCGGGTCGCGGGCGTCCAGCCGGCGGGCGGTCTGCTCCAGCCGGGCCGCACACCACTCCTGCCGGCTCGGGTACGGGTCGGGGTGCAGCATGAACTCGTCGGTGCAGACGATCCCGGTCCGGTACGCCTCGGCCAGCGCCGCCTCCCGGGTGTCGAACCCCGGCGGTCGCCAGCTGTAGTCGTAGAGCAGGAACAGGGGGGCCACCAGCGCCGGGCCGCCCGGCCCCCGCCACACCCGGTAGTCGTCCTCGGGGGTGACCACGCCCAGTTCGCGGCACCGCCGCACCAGCAGCTCGTAGCGGTCCACCCCGCGCAGGGTCACCGGGTCGGCCGGCGGGGTCCACAGCTCGTGGTTGCCCGGTGCCCAGATGACGGTGTCGAAGCGTTCGGCGAGCGTGCCGAGCGCCCACTCGATGTCGGCGACGGTGTCCGCCACGTCACCGGCGACGATCAGCCAGTCCCGTGGCGAGGCGGGCCGTAACGCCTCGACCAGGGCACGATTCTCCTTGTACCCGACGTGCAGGTCGCTGATCGCGACCAGACTGCCCTCGGTGTCCTCCCCCAGCATCCGCCGATCGTACGCAGAAGCTCACCCGGCGCGGTGCGCGCGGGGAGCACCGCCGCCGTCAGTCGGCGGAGCCGGGTTCGGCCATCCGACGGTGCTGCTCGGCCTTGAGCCGGTCGGGCGTGAGCCGGGCCGCCGCCGCCTGGACCTTGTTCTTCAGCGAGCCGGCGACCACCTTCTCCTCGCCCTTCATCATCGCCGCGAAGCCCTGCGCGGCCACCGTCGCCGGGTCGTCCTTGTCGTCCGCGCCGACCTTCGTGTCGCCCATGTCGGCACGATCGAAGAACTTCGTCCCGGTCGGGCCGGGCATCAGGGCGGTCACCGTCACCCCGGTCTCCTTCAACTCGTTGCGCAGCGCCTCGGCGAAGGACTGCACGAAGGACTTGGAGGCGTTGTAGACCGCCTGGTAGGGGCCGGGCATGGTGGCCGCGATCGACGAGGTGAACAGCACCCGGCCGGCACCCCGGTCGACCATCCCGGGCAGCATCCGCTTGGCCAGGTGCACCGTCGAGGTCACGTTCACGTCGATGATGTTCAGCTCGTCGCGCAGGTCGGTGTCGCCGACGAAGGCCCCACCCGCGCCACGGCCGGCGTTGACCGCCAACGCGTCGACCGGCCGGCCGGTCGCGTCCACCGCCTCGACCAGCGCCGTCACCCCGTCGAAGGTCGCCAGGTCGACCTGGACGGGCCGGATCTCGGCTTGACCGTCGCGGCGCAGGTGGTCGGCCGCCTCGGTGATGCCGGCGTCCTCGGCGGCGATCACCACGTCGTACCCGTGTCGGACGAACTCGCCGGCCAGCTCGTACCCGATGCCGCTGGAGGCCCCGGTCACGACGGCCAGCGGTCGTCCGGTGGTGGGTGCGCTCATGCCCGCTCCTGTCCTCGGTGGGTTCCGCCGCCCGGATGTCCCCTGCGTCTGCATTGCCCCGGATCGGGCCGGTCAACCCTCCGGCCGGCAGCCCGCCGGAGGTGCTCCGGAGGGCCCGCCGGCCACCCGGTAGGATCGTCGGCGGGCCGTGACTGGCGCGTGGGGATGGAGCACCATCGGGAAGCGGCCCCGTCATGAGGACGCACGCCGAGCGCCTGGGCCTTCCGCACGTCACCTGGAGGTCGCATGTCGCGCAACGCCGAGTCCACCGCCTTCCGCAGCGCGCTCGAGGTGATCCGGGCGGTCGAGCCCCGGGTGGCCGACGCCATCGGCGCGGAACTGGCCGACCAGCGTGAGTCGCTGAAGCTGATCGCCAGCGAGAACTACGCCTCCCCGGCGACCCTGCTGACCATGGGCAACTGGTTCAGCGACAAGTACGCCGAGGGCACCGTCGGCCGCCGCTTCTACGCCGGCTGCCAGAACGTCGACACGGTCGAGGCGCTCGCCGCCGAGCACGCCAAGGAACTGTTCGGGGCCAGCCACGCGTACGTGCAGCCGCACTCGGGCATCGACGCGAACCTGGTCGCCTTCTGGGCGATCCTGGCCGACCGGGTCGAGTCCCCCGCCCTGAAGAAGGCCCAGGTACGCCAGGTCAACGACCTGACCGAGGCGGACTGGTTCGCGCTGCGCCGCGAGCTGGGCGACCAGCGGATGCTGGGCATGTCGCTGGACGCCGGCGGGCACCTCACCCACGGTTTCCGGCCGAACATCTCCGGCAAGATGTTCGACCAGCGCAGCTACGGCACCGACCCGGCCACCGGCCTGATCGACTACGACCGGGTCGCCGAGGCGGCCCGGGAGTTCAGGCCGCTGATCCTGGTCGCCGGCTACTCGGCGTACCCGCGGAAGGTGAACTTCCGGATCATGCGGGAGATCGCCGACTCGGTCGGCGCGACCTTCATGGTCGACATGGCGCACTTCGCCGGCCTGGTCGCCGGGAAGGTCTTCACCGGCGACTTCGACCCGGTGCCGCACGCGCACATCGTCACCACCACCACCCACAAGTCGCTGCGCGGCCCGCGCGGCGGCATGGTGCTCTGCGGCCCGGAGCTGGCCGACCAGGTCGACCGGGGCTGCCCGATGGTGCTCGGCGGTCCGCTGCCGCACGTGATGGCGGCCAAGGCGGTCGCGCTGGCCGAGGCGCGGCGGCCCGACTTCGCCGACTACGCACAGCGGATCGTCGACAACGCCCAGGCCCTCGCCGAGGGGCTGCTGCGCCGGGGCACCACCCTGGTCACCGGCGGCACCGACAACCACCTGGTGCTGCTCGACGTCTCCGGCTACGGCCTGACCGGCCGGCAGGCCGAGCAGGCGCTGCTCGACTCGGGCATCGTCACCAACCGCAACGCCGTCCCGCAGGACCGCAACGGCGCCTGGTACACCTCGGGCATCCGGATCGGCACCCCCGCGCTGACCACCCGGGGCCTCGGCACCGCCGAGATGGACGCCACCGCCGAGCTGATCCACACCGTGCTCAGCCAGACCACGCCGGGGGCCAACGCCGACGGCACCCCGTCGAAGGCCAAGTACGTGCTCGACCCGGCGGTCGCCGACTCGGTCGGCAAGCAGGCCACCGATCTGCTCGCCGGCTTCCCCCTCTACCCCACCGTCGACCTGGGCTGACCCGGCCCGACCCACGTGCGGTCAGGAGGTTCCGGTGGCGGAACCTCCTGACCGACGGGGAGCCGGGATCAGGTGAGGGGGCGCTTGAGGTGGTAGCGGTGGACCTCGGTGCTGCCCTGGATGTTGTTGACGTCCTCGGCGGCGGAGACCAGCTCCCAGCCCTCCCGGCCGACCCGGTTGAGGTGGGCGATAGCGGTGTCGCCGTACGCCGTGACGTCGGTGCGTGAGCCGTCCGGGCCGTACCAGACGAACGAGACGTGGAACTGGCGTCCCTGTCCCTGGTAACGGCGGACCAACAGGGCGTACTCCCAAGCGACCATGCGTCCATTATGGCCACCGCCCCGGCCGCCGCGCAGCACGGGGGGTGGCGGTTCGGCGACACCGGGTGGGGGCCGGTTCCGCCGGGCCGCAGCCGGCGCCGGCCGGGACGCGGCGGTCAGCCGGCCGGGATCGCGGCGCGGGTCAACTCGTCGGTGATCAGCGCGGCCAGCCGGTCCAGGCCGAGGTCGATCTGCGCCGGGGTGACGGCGCTGACCGACAGCCGCAACGCGTCGACCGGGCGGCCGTCGTCGTAGAAGTGCGCCATCGGGGTCCAGAGCACCCCGTACCGCTCGGCGGAGCGGCGCAGCAACGCGTCGTCCACCGGGAAGGGGACGGTGACCACGACGAAGAAGCCCCCGGCCGGGGTGTTCCAGCGCACCGGCGAGCCGGCCGGGAAACGCCGCCGCAGGCCGGCGAGGAGCTGGTCCCGGTTACGGGTGTACGCCGCCCGCTCCCGCCGGTTCGCGGCGACCAGCGAACAGCCGTGTTCCAGCAGCGCCCCGCCGATCACGGCCTGGGCCAGCGGCGACGTGTTCACCGACACCATGCTCTTGATCTTGGCTAGCTGGTCGGCGAACAACCCCACCGCCCCGTCGACCCCACCGACCCGCTGGTCGGCCACCAGGTAGCCGATCCGCGCCCCGGGCAGCACCGTCTTGGCGAACGAGCCGAGATAGACCACCCGCCGCCGGGTGTCCAACGCCTTGAGCGTCGGCACCCGGTCGGCGTCCCCCGCCGGGAACAGCCCGTACGGGTTGTCCTCGATGAGCAGCAGGTCCTCCTCGACGGCCAGGTCGAGCAGCCGTTGCCGGTCGGCCAACCCGATGCTGGTGCCGGAGGGGTTGGCGAAGTCGGGCATCACGTAGCAGGCCCGGGGCCGCAGGCCCGCCGCCCGGGCCCGGTGCACCTGCGCCCGCAGGTCGGCCAGGTCCACCCCGGCCGGGCCGCCGGCCACCGGCCGCACCGGCAGTTCCACCAGCCGGGCCGCCCCGGTCAACCCCACGTACGTCGGGGCGACGGCGAGCAGCACGTCGGTCGGGCCGGCCCGCAACGCCCGCAGCACCAGCAGCATCGCCTCCTGGCAGCCGACGGTCACCACCACCGCCTCGTCGTCGACGTGGACGTCCTCGTCGACGGCGAGGTTGCGGGCGATCAGGTGGTGGATGATCCCCTTGGTCCGGCCGTACTGGAACAGGGTGCGGCGAACCTGCTCGGGCGTCTGCCCGAGGTCGTCGGCGAGGTGCCGGCGGAACCGGTCCAGCCAGCGCCCCGGCGCGTCGTCGTCGAAGAACTCCTCGTACGGCCGCCCGGCCGCCAGCGACACCGCGTCAGGCCAGTGCTGGGACACCTCGTTGAGGAAGTTCATCGAGTTCAGCGCCGGGTCGTCGACCGCCGGGTGCAGGGTCGCCAGGTCCAGGTCCACCAGATGCTCCAACGGGTCAGCCTCCGGTCAGGGTACGCAGCCGCCGGGCCTGCGCCGGGTCGGCACAGCCGGTCAGGGTCAACGCGTCGCGCAACTCCACGGCGAGCAGGTCGAGGGCGGCCTGCGCGCCGGCCCGCCCGCCGGCCGCCAGCGCCCACAGCATCGGGCGGCCCAGCAGCACCCCGGTCGCACCGAGGGCGAGCGCGCGCAGCACGTCCGTGCCGGACCGTACCCCGCTGTCCAGCAGCACCTCGATCCGCTCGCCGACGGCCGCGACCACCTCGGGCAGCATGGTGGCGGTGGCCGGCGCCCCGTCGAGCTGCCGGCCGCCGTGGTTGGAGACCACCACGGCGTCCACCCCGACGTCGGCGGCGCGGACCGCGTCACGCGGGTCGAGCACCCCCTTGACCAGCAGCGGCAACCGGGTGCGTTCCCGCAGCCAGGCCAGATCCGCCCAGGTCAGGGCGGGAGCGAAGGCGGCCTCGGTGTGCGCGGCGATGGCCGACACGCCGGGGGTGCCGGCGTGGGCCAGGTCGTCCCGGCCGGCGGGCAGGTTGGCGGCGGTCACCTCCGGCGGCAACGCGAAGCCGTTGCGCACGTCGCGCAGCCGCCGTCCGAGCACCGGCACGTCGACGGTCACCATCAACGCCGCACAGCCGGCGGCGTGCGCCCGGTCGAGCAGGTCGGCGACCAGCCCCCGGTCACGCAGCCAGTAGAGCTGGAACCAGACCGGCCCGGTGGTGGCGGCGGTGACCTCCTCGACCGGGGTGCTGCTCAACGTGCTCAGCACGTAGGGCACCCCGGCCGCGTCGGCCGCCGCCGCCAGCGCCGGCTCGCCGTCCGGGTGCAGCAACCGCTGGTACGCCATCGGCGCGACCGCCACCGGCATCGCCTGCTGTCGGCCGAGCAGTGGCGCGTCGGTGCGGGGACGTTCCACCCCGGTCAGCACCCGGGGCAGCACGGCGACCCGGTCCAGGGCGGCCCGGTTGGCGGCCAGCGTGGTCTCCACCCCGCTGCCCCCGCCGACGAAGTCCCAGACCCCGGCCGGGAGCGCCCGCCGGGCCAGCTCGGCGAAGTCGGCCAGGCTGACCGGCCGGTCGACCTCCCCGACGGTCACCGCTCGTCCCCCACGGTGGCGGTGAGCGGGGCGTCGGCCGGCGGGGTGGGCAGCCCGAAGACCTCCCGGAGGAAGGCGGCGGCCTCGTCCTGGGCGCGTCGACCGGCGTCGAAGACCCCGGGCATGGCGAAGAACCCGTGGATCATGCCGGGATAGCAGGTGGCCCGCACCGGCACGCCGGCCTCCCGCAGCCGCTGCGCGTACCGTTGCCCCTCGTCGCGTAGCGGGTCGTGCTCGGCGGTGACCACCAGGGCCGGCGGCAGGCCGGACAGGTCGTCGGCGAGCAGCGGCGAGGCCAGCGGGTCGGCCGCGTCCGCCGGGTCGGCCAGGTAGTGACCCCGGTACCAGTCCACCGAGTGCCTGTTGAACAGCAACGGATCCTGGTCGTCGGCGGGGCGGGGGGCGGCCCGCTGGTCGGTGTTCGGGTAGACCAGCAGCTGCCCGGCCAGCCGGGGGCCGCCCTCGGCGCGGGCCAGCAGGGTCACCGCCGCCGCCAGGTTGCCCCCCGCGCTGTCCCCGCCCACCGCCAGCCGGTCCGGGTCCACGCCCAGTTCGGCGGCGTGCCCGGCCAGCCACCGGGTAGCCGCGTAGCAGTCCAGCACGGCCGCCGGGAACGGGTGCTCGGGAGCGAGCCGGTAGCCGACCGTCACCACCTGGCATCCGGTGGCGTTGGCGAGCCGGCGGCAGATCCCGTCGGCGGTCTCCACGCTGCCCAACGTCCACCCGCCGCCGAAGAAGTAGACCAGGGTGGGCAGCGGCCCGTCCCCGGCCGGCCGGTGCACCCGGACCCGCAGGTCCCCGTCGGGGCCGGGGACGGTGGTGTCACGTACCTCGTGGACCGGCTCGACGTCGCCGCCGCCGGCCCGGATCGCGGCGAGGTCGGCGGCGCGGGCCTCGGCGAGGGTCTGGGTGTACAGCGGTGGGGTGCCGGCGGCGGCCCGCGCGGCCCGGTAGGCCACCACCTGGGGGTCGAGGGACATGGGATCGGCTCCTATCCGCCGGTGGTGACGAAGAGCTTGTCGATGCCGCGCAGGAACAGGCTGCCGCTGTAGTCGGCCGGCTGGCTGACCGCGAGCCGGGGGAACCGTGCGAAGAGCCGGGGCAGGCCGATCCGGCCCTCCAGGCGGGACACGGCCGCGCCGAGGCAGAAGTGCGGTCCGACGCCGAAGGCCAGCGACGGGGGGCCGTCGCGGCGCGGGTCGAACCGGTCCGGCCCGGGGAACCGGCGGGGGTCCCGGTTGGCCCCGGCGATGATCAGCAGGACGTTCTCGTCCCGGGCGACCGGCACGTCACCCAGCACGGTGTCGCGGGGCGCGGCGCGGGCCAGGAAGTGCACCGGGCTCTGCAGCCGCAGCACCTCGTCGACGCAGCCCAGGGCCAGGGTCTCGTCGCCGGGCAGCGCGGCCACCGTGTCCGGGTGCTCCAGCAGCACCGGCAGGCCGTTGCTGAACATGTAGACGGTGGTGACGAAGCTGGCGTTGAACAGCACGATCAGGTTGCTGATCAACTCCTCCTCGGTCAGGTCGACCTCGCCGGAGTCCAACGCCTCGACCAACCCGGAGATCAGGTCCTCACCCGGCTGGCGGCGACGGTGCGCGATCAGGTCCCGGTAGAGCGCCCGCAGCTCCTCGGCGGCCTGGTTGGCCAGCGCCAGCCGCTGCGGGGTCTTGCCGGCCACGTCGAGGAACTCGTCGATCCAGTCGACCCGCTGCCGGTACCAGGCCAGCTCGCTCTCGGGCAGGCCGATGAACTCGGCCATCACCAGCGCCGGCACCGGGTAGGCGAAGTCCGCGACGAAGTCGACCTCGGAGCCGTCGGCCCCGGCGTCGGCCATCCGGTCCAGCAGGGTGTCGACCACCCGGACGATCACCGGTTCCAGCGCGCCGAGCCGGCGCGGGGTGAAGGTGCGGGAGAACACGCCGCGCATCCGGCCGTGGTCGGGCGGGTTGACGAACATCATCGAAGACTGGAAGGTGCGCAGGATCTCCTGCTCCTCCCAACCCGGTGGGGGTTGCTTGTACCACTCCGGGTCGCGCAGCACCTGGTCGACCAGGTCGTAGCCGACGGCCACGGCGGTGACCGTGCTGTGCTCCGGACGGTTCGGGATGACGCTGATCGGCCCGTGTTCGTGCAGGGCCGCGTACCACGGATAGGGGTCCTGCCGGCCGGCCTCGCTGTAGAGACCGGACAGGATCTCGTCGACGTCCACGATGGTGCTTCCTCCCCAGGAAATGACCGGGGGGCGACGGGTCACCCCCGCCGCCCCACCGGTGTCACAGACCGAGCAGTCGAAGGGGTACGGCGTCCGCCAACGCCTGGTTGCCGGCGTCGTTCGGGTGGATGTGGTCACCGGCGTCGTACGCGGGCAGCAGCCGGCTCGGCTGGGCCGGGTCGCGCAGCACCGCGTCGAAGTCGAGCAGCCCGTCGAACTCGGCCGCTCCCGGGCCCCGCAGCCAGGTGTTCACCGCCTGCCGGGTGGTCTCCTTCTCGGGCGTCCACACCCCCGGGTTGCCGTGCCCCTCGTACGGGGTGAGGGTGACCGCGAGGCTGCGCAGGCCGCGCGCCTTGGCCTGCTTGTTGATCTGCCGCAGCGAGGTGATGATCCGGTCGGCGGAATCGTCGGACATCCAGATGTCGTTGATGCCGAGGTGGGTCACCAGGGTCTTCACGCCGGTCTGCGGGAAGACGTCCTCGTTGAGCCGGGCCAGCGCGTTCGGGCCCAGCTCGTAGTAGCCGGGGAAGCCGCCCGCGCCGGGCTCGGTGCCCTCGTGGTTGAGCCGGTTGCCGGCCAGGCTCAGGTTGAGCACCCCGGGGGTGCGCACCTCGGGACGGGCGGCGACCAGCCGCCCGGCGAGCAGTTCCGGCCAGCGCTTGTTGGCGTTGACGGTGCTGCCGTTGCCGTCACCGATCGAGTCGCTGAGCACCACCACCGCGCCGGGGCTCTGCTGGCGCAGCACGTCGATGCCGGACAGGAACATCCAGCAGCAGTCCGGGCGGATGGTGAAGCCGGCGCCGTCGGCGGCGGTGGTCAGGTCGTTCGCCCCGATGAAGGTGGTGACCTTGGACTGGCCGTGGAACGTGACCGGCCCGGTGAGCACCGGGAAGTGCAGGGTGACGACCAGATCCTCCTGCTCGCCGACCGCGTAGGTCAACGGGTCGCTGAGCAGTTCGGCGCCCTTGTTCATGGTCGCCGAGGTGGACCCGCCGAACTTCAGCTCCCGCACGGTGCCGGGCAGGATGTCCGACCGGTCGGTCAGGGTGGCGGTGTTGGGGCGGGCGACGGTGGCGTGCCCCACCTGCACCGCCTGCTCACCGTAGAGGTTGCTCAGCCGGACCCGCAGCCGCTCCCCACCCACGGTGGTGCGCACGGTCATCCGGATGCTCTGGTTGTTCAGGCCGGTGTTCGTCAGCCCGACGGTGTTGCCGCGGGTGACCGCCGCCGCCCACGTACCCGCCCACTGCGGCCGGGCGGCTGCCGCGGCGGTGTCGGAGTCGGACGGACCGGCGCTGGCCACCACCGCCGGGGCGCCCACGACCAGCAACACGGCCGCGGACGCTATGACCTGCCATCTCTTCGGGGTCGACATTGAACCTCCATGTTGGGCCGCCCGAGGTCGGCGCCCATTGACGGCACCGCCCGGACGATGGTCCAGAAACCTAGCCGTGACGTCTGACAGGCGTCAATCAACCCGATAGACATGATCAAATGTCCATGGTGGGCGGCCCCTCGCCGTTCGGCTCTGTCCCCGGGCGAGGCGGCCGGCCTAGGCTCGCTAGCGGCGGCGGTGCGGTCGCCCATGGCGCGCACCCCCGTCGCGGGCCGGGCTGTGACCTGCTCGGACGCCAACCCGGCCGGTCGCCACGGCGGGTCCCACCGGGCCGCCGGCGACCCGCCGCATCGAGCTGGGGGCTGTGCGATGACCGACGGGGCCGACCGATCCACCACCTACGTGCACGACGCGCTGGCGCTGTTCGCCGGGTTCGGCGACCGGGAGGCGCTGGTCGGCGACGGCCGCCGGCTGACCTACCCGCAGGTCGCCGCCGAGGTACACGGGCTGGCGTACGCCCTGACCGGCCACGGGGTACGTCCCGGCGCGGCGGTGCTGGTGATGCTCGGCAACGCGGTGGAGGGCCCGCTGCTGCAGCTCGCCCTGCACCTGCTCGGCTGCCGGAGCATGTGGATCGCCCCGGTCACCTCCCGGCGGGAGATCGACGAGTTCGTCCGGCTGGCCCGCCCCGACGTGTTCGTGCACCACGCGTACGCCCCGGACGGGTTGGGCGGGGAGATCGCCGCCTCGCTGCCCGGCGTGCCGGTGCTGCGGCTGGGCGTCGAGCTGACCGGCGACGCCGCGCCGGTCGAGCTGCCCGCGCGGGTGCCGGTGCCGGAGTCGTTCCTGCAGACCAGCGGCACCACCGGCACCCCGAAGCTGGTGCACCACCGGGAGAGCTTCTACCGGCAGGTGCTGGCCCTGGCGGCGGATTTCCGCGCTGCCGGCCTCCCGCTGCTGCGGCACCTGTCGCACTCCCCGATGTGGCTGGCCAGCGGGCAGATCACCACCCTGTTCAACCTGTTCACCGGCGGGGTGCTCTTCCTGCGTCAGCAGTGGGACCCGGCCGCGTTCGTCGCCACCGTGGACGCCGAGCGGCTCACCTCCACCTTCGTCACCCCGCCGATGCTCTACGAGGTGCTCGACCACCCGGCCCTGCCCGGCGCGGACTTCTCCGCCATGTTCATGTTCAACGTGGGCGCGGGACCGGCCGCGCCCGCCCGGCTGCGCCAGGCCATCGCCCGGTTCGGCCCGTGCCTGCGCATCGTGTACGGCCTCAGCGAGGCGGTGGTGATCTGCGCCCAGCCCGGCCTGACCGAGGACCCGGCGCACCCGGAGCGGCTGGGTTCCTGCGGCCGGCCGTACGGGGACGTGACGGTGGAGATCCGCGACGCCGACGGGCGGGTGCTGCCGGCCGGCACCGACGGTGAGGTGTGGGTGCGGACGAAACTCAGCTTCCACGGCTACCACGGTCAGCCCGAGCTGACCGCCGAGACGCTCGTCAACGGCTGGGTGCGCACCCGCGACATCGGCCACCTCGACGACGACGGGTTCCTCTACCTCGTCGACCGGTTGCAGGACCGCATCCTCACCCGGCAGCGCAGCTGGCCGATCTACTCCCGGCCGATCGAGGACGTCCTCGCCGGGCACCCGCAGGTGCGCGCGGCGGCGGTGATCGGGGTGCCCGACCCGGTCGCCGGGGAGCTGCCGTACGCGTACGTGGTGCCGACGCCGGGGGCGACGGTCACCGGGGCGGAGCTGATCGACCTGGTCACCACCGAGCTGAGCGACACCTGGGCGCCGGGTGCGGTGGAGTTCGTCGACGCGCTGCCGCTGAACCGGTCGGCGAAGGTGGACAAGCGGGCGCTGCGGGAACGGTACGCCGCCAGCGCTGCCGCCGACCCGGTCGGCAGCCCGTCGTGACCGCCGACGCCGACACCGGCCCCCGTACGGCCACCGACGGCGACGCCGACCCGGGTCCGCCGGTCGACGTCGACCCCGGGCGGCGGGCCGCCCGGCGGGAACTGGTCACCCTGGTCGCCGCCGACCTGATCTCCAACCTGGGCAGTCGGATCTCGGTGATCGCGATCCCCTGGCTGGTGCTCACCACCACCGGCAGCCCGGCCAAGATGGGCATCGTCGCGGCCGCCGAGTTCCTGCCGTACATGCTGTCCAGCTCGTTGGCGACGCCGTGGGCGGACCGGTTCGGGGTGCGGCGTACCTCGATCACGGTGGACGCGGCCAGCGCGGCCGTGATCGCGGTGGTGGCGCTGGCCCCGTGGCTCGGCTTCGGGGCGCTCGTCGCCCTGGTCGCGGTGGCCGGCGGGCTGCGCGGCATCGGCGACCGGGTCAAGCACGTCATGTTCCGGCCGGCCGCGCAGCGCGCCGGGGTGGAGCTGATCCGGCTCACCTCCGCCTACGACGGGCTGGCGCGCGGGGTGGCGCTGTTCGGCACGGTCATCGGCGGCCTGCTCATCGACTGGGTCGGGGTGACCCGGGCGATCTGGATCGACGCGGGCACCTTCGCGGTCTGCGCGCTGCTGGTCGGGGTGCTGGTGCGCCCGCCCGAAAGCGACGCGCCCGCCACCCCCCGGGAGGGCTACTTCCAGGCGTTGCGCACCGGTTTCGGCTACCTGCGTACCGACCGGGTGCTGCTGACCATGCTGGTGGTGGTCTCCGCGTTGAACATGTTCGCCGCCGCCAACACCGCCGTGTGGGTGCCGCTGTGGGTCCGCGACGAGTTCGGCGACCCGGCCGGGTTCGGCCTGGTGCTCGGGGTGTTCGGCGGTGGCGCGCTGCTCGGCAACCTGGTCTTCACGATGCTCGGCCCCCGGCTGCCCCGGACCCTGGTCTTCGCGGCCGGGGCGGCGTTGAGCGGCGCGCCCCGGCTGCTGGTGCTGGCGCTGACCGACCACCTGGTGGTGGTGCTGGTGGTGACGTTCCTGTCCGGGGTCGGCATCGCGGCGGTCAACCCGCTGCTCGGCGCGGCACTGTACGAACGGGTGCCGGACGCGTTGCAGACCCGGGTGCTGGGGATCTCCGGCTCGCTGGCGTTCGTCGGGCTGCCGGTGGGGGCGCTGGTCGGCGGCTGGTCGGTGGCGGCCCTCGGGCTGCGACCGGCGCTGCTGGTGATGGCGGTGGTGTGCGCGGTGCTGACCGTGGCGCCGCTGGTCGCCGGGCCGCTGCGGATGGGCCGGCCGGCACCCCCACCGGCGGCCGTCGACCCGGTCTGACGGTCAGGCCGCCAGGGACCGGCCGGGCGCGGCCCACCGTCAGTCCAGGTCGTCGCAGACGTTGTGGGTGGTGCCGTGCAGCATGGTGACGGTCTTGTCGTAGTCGGCGGTGAACCGGACGACGAACTGACCGTCGATCAGCCACAACCCCTTCGGCAACGAGCCGGCGTCGTCCCGGAACCCGAGCAGCACCGGGCCGGTCACGTACCAGGTCATCGTGCCGTCGGCGGCGTAGCTGACCAGGGAGGTGCCGCTGGCGTCCACCCGGGTGACGGCCCCGGTGTCGGTGTTGGTCACCGTCTCGATCAGCGCGCCGGTGTACAGCTCCCGGCGTGGCGAACCGTCCGGGGCGGTCGTCAGCACCAGCTTGCGGACCTCGTCGACCTCGGCCGCCACCCGGATGCCGAACGCGCAGCGGGCCCCGGCCGGCAGGGTGAACTCCTCCTGCGGGGCCGGCACCCAGCCTCCGGTGGGGCGAGCGCCGGCCGCCGCCGGGGCGGTCGGCACGGTCCCCGCCAGCACCACCGCGGTCAGGGCGGCACCGAGTCTCGTCGTCAAGCGCATGGGCACTCCGATCTCCTCGTCGTCGTCCGGTCCAGGGTCACCGGCCGTCCTCACCACCGGCTGACCGCCCGGGCAGGGTCGGCGCAGGAGCACGATCCGCCTCCGGCGGGCCGCTGACCACCGGCTCACCGGACACCGTCCACGGTTGCGCCCGACGACCCGGACGGTCACCGAGCCGCCCCGGTGGGCGGGTGGCGGGCGACCTCGCCGACGCCGACGGCGGGATGCCGGTGACGATCCGTGACCGGTGGCCGTCCCGGTTCCGCCCGGGGAGTCGGTGACCACGGCGGCGGCAACCGATCGGGCCGGCCAGGTGGTCTCAGCGGCATGGAGTTCCGTCTGCTCGGCCCGTTCCAGGCCCGCCAGGAGGGCGTCGTCGTCGATCTCGGGGTCCGCCGCCAGGAACGGTGCCTCCTCGGGCTGCTCCTGCTCGACGTGGGACACCTGGTCGGCACCGACCGGCTCATCGACCTGCTCTGGCCGGACCGACCACCGGCCTCGGCCCCGCAGCGCGGTACACACCTACATCGGACGGTTGCGGGCCGCGCTGGGACCGTACCGGGTGCGGATCGCCACCGGCGGCGACGGCTACCTGGTGCACGACGACGGGCACACCGTGGACGTGGCCGAACTCGCCCGGCTGGTGCACCGGGCAGGTGGCAGCACCGACCCGGCCGAGCGGGTGCGACTGCTCGACCGGGCGCTGGCCCTGCCGCGCGGGCCGCTGCTCGCCGACACCGCCGACGACGAGCTACGCGACCGGCTGGCCGGTCCGATCGAGGACCTGCGGCTGACCGGCGTCGAACTGCGGGCGGCGGCCCGGCTCGCGCTCGGCCAGCACACCCGGGTGGTCATCGAGCTGACCCCGCTGGTGGCCCGGCACCCCGGCCGGGAGGAACTGGTGGCGACGTTGATGACCGCGCTGTACCGCGGTGGCCGGCAGACGGACGCGTTGGTGCTGTACCGGCGGACCCGGCGCACCCTGGTCGAGGAGATCGGGGTCGAACCGGGGGCCCGGCTGCGCGAGGTGCACCGGGGAATCCTCCGGGCCGACCACCGGCTGGACCGGGCGGACCGGCCGGTCTACGAGGTACGGGTGCGCGGCGAGGCCTTGCCGTGGGGCGTCGGCGGGCACCCGGCCCTGGAGTTCTGCAACACGTTCGCCGGTTGGCGACACGAACCGCCGGTGCCGGGGGCCGAGTGGCTGCGCGGCTACCGCACGCTCGCGGTGTGGACCGGGCACGCCGGCCTGGTCGACGACCCGACCGTGGGCCGGTTGATCGAGCTGGGCCGCCGTGATCCGGCCGGCGCAGCGGTGGTCCTGGACGAGGTGCGTACGCTGCGGGCCCGGTTGTACGCCTGCCTCACCGACCCGGCCGACGGACCGGCCTTCGACGCGGTGGCCCGGTACGCCGAACAGGCCGCGCGGACGCTGGTGTTCCGTCGGGAGGCCGACGGGCGGGGACGGTGGTGGCCCGATCCGGCGACCGGGTTGCGACTGCCGGTGCACGCGGCGGCGTGGAGCGCCGCGGAACTGCTCGCCGATCCGCGTCGGCTCACCGTCCGGGTCTGCCCGGACCCCCGCTGCGGATGGCTCTTTCTCGACGACACCGGGATGCGACGCTGGTGCAGCCTGGCCACCTGTGGCCGGACGGCCGCCGAGGCGCCCTGCCGGGGCACCTGAGACGCCCGGGTCGATGCCGGTGACGCCGCACCGCCACTGTGTTGCCGAACACCGGGGTCCCGACCAGCGCGGACCGGCGGGGGCAGGGCCGGCGGAGGCGGTGCCGGCGCTGGTCGGCGCACCTGGACGACCACCAGGCGATCCGAGGGGTCGGTGTGATCGACGGCACCCGCACGGTCGGCTACATTCCCGGCCATGTCATCGACGTTGACCGAGGCCACCGATCCGTACTGCCTGCGTGAGGGGGAGAGTGCCGCGCTGCTGCGTGACCATCCGTGGCACCGGTTCGTGGTGGTCGGCGACAGCGTCGCCGAGGGGATGTGCGAGCCGGTCGAGGGCTACCCGGACGTGCAGTGGGCCGACCGGATCGCCGCCGAACTGTCGGCGGTGCGGCCCGGGTTGGCGTACCTGAACCTGGGTCGGCGCGGGCTGCGGGCGCAACAGGTCCGGGCCGGGCAACTCGACCGGGCGTTGGCCTTCTCCCCCGACCTGGCGCTGGTGGTCTGCGGCGGCAACGACGCCTTCCGGACGGCGTTCGACCCGGACGCGGTGGACACCGAGTTGACCGCGATCGTCGGGGCGCTGCGCGACGCCGGGGCCGACGTGATCACGGTGGGCATGTTCGACGTGTCGCACAGCCCGGCGGTCCCGGCGGCGCTGCGGCCCGGGTTGGGCGCCCGGATGCGGCTGCTGTCCTCGCGTACCGGCCGGCTGGCCGACCGGTTGGGAGCGTTGCACGTGCACCTGACCGACCATCCCGCCGGCACCGACCCGTCGATGTACAGCAGCGACGGCCGGCACGGCAGCGCCCGCAGCGACGCCATCGCCGCCGCGGAGACCATCCGCCGCCTCGGCGTCCACCTCGGCACCCACCCCTGACACCCCCACCCCCTGCGCCCACCCACCCCACCGCCCCTGGCGGGGTCGATCAAGAGGTTCGCGTCACCCGCCGGCCGGGAGACGACGCGAACCTCTTGATCACCGCACCCCGGCCCGGCCAGCCCCCGGTGATCAAGAAGTTGGCGTCACGACTGCGCGATCAGATGACGCAAAGCTCTTGATCACCGGGGCGGGGGTGGGAGGGGCGGCGGGCGGGGGTAAGGAGCGGGTGGGTCAGTCGGTGAGGAGGATGCCGGTGAGCAGGACGCCCCGGGCCAGGTTGAGGACCTCGTCGCAGCCGGGGAAGCCGACCCGGGCCAGGGCGCCCGAGCCGGTGCGGCCGAACAGGTACGGGGCGATGCTGTAGGGCACCTCGGCGGTGACCGTCTCGCCGGTCTCGATCTGGACGAAGTCCATCTCCACCCGGTCGGCGGGCCAGTACCGCTGGAGGATGTCGCCACCCCGGTCGAGGGCGTCGCGCAGGCCCTCGGCCCACTCCGCGTCGCCCATCTCCCGGCCGATGAGCACCCCGTGGCCGGCCGAGCCGTCGGCCGGCTTGACCACCAGGTTCTCCCGGTCGGCCAGGGCCCGGCTCAGTTCGGCGGCGGTGAACGCCACGGTGTGCGGCACGTACCGGCGGATCAGGGCCTGGTCGTCGGCGGAGAGCAGGTCCAGGTCCTCGTAGAGCCAGGCGAAGTTGATTTTGTTGCCGAGCAGCCAGGCGGCGGTGCTGACGAACATCGGCAGGGTGCCGGCGTGCAGCGCCCCGGCCACCGCGTCCAGGCCGGCGCTCGGGGTGACCCGGTTGGGTACGAAGAGGCGGAACAGCGCGTCGACCGGCGCGCCACCGACGACCAGCCGCTTGGCGTCGTCCAGGGTGGCCGTGCCGACCGGGGCGATCACCAGGTCGATGCCGAACCGGCGGGCCTGGTCGACCAGCGGGGAGAGGATCTTGATGAAGTCGTCGGGGGTCTCCAGACCGGGGTAGTCGGCGTCGAAGTCGAGCAGCAGCGCCACCCGGGCCCCGTCGGCCAGGGACAGCCCGTCCCGGATCGCCACGAACCGCTGGTCCAGCAGGGACGGGGCCGGCCGTACCGGCAGCCCGTCGAGGATGCCCTGCTCCCGGTAGAGTGCCGCGTACCGGTGGACCACCGTGTCGGCGTCGAAACCGCCGCCCAGGCTGCTGTCGATGTTGTACTCGACGATCCTCGGCACCCCGCCGGAGATCAGCACGTCGGGCCGGTACGCGGCGAGCAGTTCCTCGGACAGCTCCTCGGACTCGTCGAGCAGCCGCGTCGCCCCCTCGGGCACCCCGAGCAGCTCGCGCAGCTCCCCGGCGGTGCGGGCCCGCCGCCGGCAGGCGTCCAGGATGAGCTGGGCGATCCGGTCGCAGACCTCGTTCAGCTCGCGGAACGCGTCCGCCGGCATGACCGGGGGCCGGGCCAGCCGCCACTGCTTGTTGTACGTCGCACAGCCGTAGAAGATCTCCCGCCAGGCGGCGGCCCCGCCGGCCACCATCGCCGTACGGGCCGTCTCCGGCAGCTCGCGCCACGCCTGACCGGCCTCGGGCCAGGGGTAGTTCGGATCGGTCATGATCTGTCCTTCATGGTCAGTTGGATGGCGGCGGTGAGTTGCTCGCGGCCCGGCTGCACGGCCCGGTCGAGCACCGGCGCGAAGGGCAGCACCGCGCCGTCCGGCCGGGTGACCCGGCGCGGCGGCGCGACCAGCGGCACCCGTTCCAGCACCGAGGTGATGATCTCGGCGGCGATGCCGCAGGACCGGTTGGAGTCGTCGACGACGACCAGCCGGCCGGTGCGGGACACCGAGTCGAGCAGGCCGTCGAGGTCGAACGGGTAGATCGTGCGCGGGTCGAACACCTCCACCGACACCTGGTCGGCGAGGTCGTCGGCGACGGCCAGCGCGTCGTGCACCAGGTGCCCGACGGCGACCACGGTGACGTCGTCGCCGGCCCGACGGACCACCCCGCGCCCCAGCGGCACCGGGGCGAGGGTGGCGAAGTCGACGTCGTCGCGGACCTCCAGCGCGGCGGCCGGGGCGAAGACCACCACCGGGTCGTCGTGCCGGATCGCCGAGGCCAGCAGCCCGTACGCGTCGGCCGGGGTCGCCGGCACCACGGTGACGATCCCGACGTGGGCGAACAGCGAGTACGGGTGGTCGGAGTGCTGCCCCGCCCAGCCGGTGCGGGAACCGGAGCCGGGCACCAGGTAGGTGACCGGCACCGAGCACTGCCCGCCGGTCATCATCGGGAACTTGTGCGCGTGGTTGACGATCTGCTCGAAGACCAGGAACAGCAGGGACGGGATCTGGAACTCCACCACCGGCCGCAGCCCGGCCAGCGCCGCCCCGGTGGCGAAGCTGGTGAACGCCTGCTCCGACAGCGGGGTGTCCAGCACCCGGTCCGGCCCGAACCGCTTGAGCAGGCCCGGGGTGACGTTGGACGCGCCCACCCGGATGTCCTCGCCGAGCAGGAACACCGACTCGTCCCGGGTCATCTCGTCGGTCAGTGCCCGGGTCAGCGCCTTGCGGTACGACAGCCGTGGCATCTCAGGAGCCTCCCCGGGCGGTCAGCCCACTGGCGTACAGGTGGTCCAGCGCACCGGCCGGGTCCGGTTCGGGGCCGGCCAGGGCGAACGCGACGGCCGCGTCGAGGGTCGCCTCCACCTCGGCGTCGATCGCCTCCCGGTCGACCGTCGACAGCCGGGCGCCCTGGATCTCCACCGGGTCCCGGGACCGGCCGTCGGTCACCTCCTGCGCCGGGCGGTACTGCAGGCGTACCGCGTGTTCGAAGGTGTGGTGGGCGTCGAACCGGTAGGTGCGGGCCTCGACCAGCTCCGGCCCGCC
>NZ_MZMV01000059.1 GCF_002210435.1 Micromonospora wenchangensis | reverse complement strand
GTCGCCCCCGGCCCGGCCGGTGCCGCCGCGACGACCGCCGGAGCACCCGGCGACGGCGGCAGCGGTGACGGCGACTCCGGTGCCGGCGGCGGGCCGGTCGGCCGGGCAGGCGGCGGGGCGGCCGGCCACCGCTCCTGCTCGGTCAGGAAGCCGGCCGGTTCCGGCTCCTCCGGCTCGAACCGGCCGAGGGCGCGGGGGCGCAGCCGGGGCGCGGTCCCGACGGCCAGGGCGGCCAGCGCGGCCAGGTAGCCGCTCACGGGACCCGCTCCAGGTACGCCGCCCGGCGGTGCGGGCCCAACGCCAGCACCTCCGCCTCGGACCAGCCGTACGCGCGGGCCAGCCGGTGCACCTCGTCGAGCAGCCGGCGCACCCGGACGTCGGCGGCGTGCCACGCCCAGGCCGGCACGTCCAGCAGCGCCTCGGTGCCGCCGCCGCAGCCCGGACAGGTCAGGGCGACCGCGACGACGCCGAGCGGGTCGCGTTCGGCCATCGCGGCGGACACCGCCGGCAGCGCGGCGGACGGGTCGGCAAGCGGCGGGTCGGCGTCGAGCAGGCAGGCGTCGAGCAGCCACCGTTCGGCCGCCGCCGCGTCACCGGCCCCTGCCGCGCCGGCCAGGTCGGCGGGGGTGGGCAGCCGCAGGGTGAGCCGGTGCCCCCGCCACCGCAGGGTGAACGGGCCGGTGGCCCGGTCGGCCCGCTGCGGCGCGGCGGCCAGCAGGTCGGCGACGGTGAGGGTGACCTCCAACTGTTCCGGGCAGGTCGGACAGTCCACCGTGGTCGCCACCCGGCCACCGGTCCAGTCGCCGGCCGTGGCGAGCAGCAGCGCCGTCACCTCGCCCACCGGCAGCCGGTCGGCGTCGGGCCGGCCGAGCAGCAGCAACCCCCGGCGCGGCGCGGGCTGACCGAGCGCGTCGTCCCAGGCGTGGACCAGCGCCACCTCGGTCGACGGCGGGCCCACGACGGTCACGACCCGAGCCGGGGCTCGGCCGGTTCGGTGACCGCCTCGTCGCGCTCCCAGCCCTCGTTCTCCAGCTTGATGTGTTCGATCGCCACCGCGTTGGCGTTGGCGTCCAGCTCCGGCAGCGCCTGGTACTCCGACACCCAGCAGCGGAACAGCCGGTACGACAGGGCGACCTGCCCGGCCTCGTTGAGCAGCTCGATGGTGATGTCCCGGCGGAAGTCGGCAAGCGACACCTCCGCGCCGGCCCCGGCGTGCAGCGCCCAGATCCGGCCCGCCCACTGGGCGAACTCGGCGTCGTGGGTCAGCCCCCGTTCCAGGGTGACCGCCTCGAACTCGGTCCGCCCCGGCGACTTGTGACTGGTCGACGCGTTGCCGCCGTCGCGGTGCTTGACCACCTCGGTGGTCCGCTTCAACGCGCTGACCTTGCTGACCCCGGCCACGTAGCGGCCGTCCCACTTCACCCGGAACTTGAAGTTCTTGTACGGGTCGAAGCGCGTCGGGTTGACCGCGAACTGCACCATGACTCACACCTCTCAGGACGGGCTCTGGCCGGCGAGCTGCTGGATCCGCACGATGACGAACTCGGCGGGTTTGAGCGGGGCGAACCCGACGACCACGTTGACCACGCCGCGGTCCCGGTCGTCGCCGGTGGTGGTCTCCGCGTCGCACCGCACCAGGTACGCCTCCCGGGGCGTCCGCCCGGCGAACGCGCCCTTGCGGAACAGGTCCTGCATGAACGACGTCAGGTTCAGCCGCAGCTGCGACCAGAGCGGTTCGTCGTTGGGCTCGAAGACCGCCCACTGGGTGCCCCGGTAGACGCTCTCCTCGATGAACAGCGCGAGCCGGCGTACCGGCGTGTACTTCCACTGGCTGGCCAGCGCGTCCGCGCCGGCGGTGGTGCGGGCCCCCCAGTTGACCGTGCCGGTCACCGGGAAGGTGCGCAGGCAGTTGAGCCCCAACGGGTTGAGCACCCCGTTCTCGGCGTCGGTCAGCGGATAGACCAGGTTGGTTACCCCGCGCAGCTGCGCCTCGGTGCCGGCCGGCGCCTTCCACACGCCCCGCTCGGTGTCCTGCCGGGCGTACAGGCCGGCGAGGGTGCCGCCGGGGGCGACGGTGCGGGGCAGGAAGCCGTCGGTCGGATCGGGGATGCGCAGCCGGGGGAAATGGGCCACCGCGTTGGGGCCCTTGACCCCGAGCTGGTTGATCCAGTCCAGGGCGCGGTCCGGGTCGTCCACCCCGGGCGGCGGGTCGACCAGCAGGACCGCCCGGCGGCGCTCGCAGAGGTCGTAGGCGGCCGACCAGACGGCCTCCGGGTCCAGCCCGTTGTCGACGGCGGCGGGGTCGCCGTGCCGGGGGCGGGTGGCGTCGGGGATGCAGAGCAGGTTGAACAGGTCGGTCTTGAGCAGCGCGTAGATGCCGGTGTAGGCGGCCTCGCTGCCGATCAGCGCGCCGGTGCCGGGCAGGGTGGTGCCGTCGGAACCGGTGACCAGGTCGCCCTGGCCGAGCCGCTTGACGCCGAGCGGGCTGAACCGGCCGACGTTGGCGGTCGTCCCGGCCAGGCCCAGCAGGGCCGCGCCGTCGGCGACGTCCCCGGAGGGGGAGACCCCCGCGACGGTGAAGGCCGCGTCGAGGGCCGCCGGGGCGACCACCGCGTCCACGTCGCCGAGGACGCGCAGCCCGCCGGCGGCGGTGGGGGTCACCCGTACCCGCAGCCCGGCCGCGCCGTCGGCGGCGCCCAGCGCGGTGTTGACCTTCCGTTGCAGCAGCGCGGCCACCCCGGCGGGTGAGGACGGCAGCCGCTCGCCCTTGTCCAGCACGGTCACGGTCACCGGGGCGACCGCCGGCACGGTCTTGGCCGGGTCGTTCGGGTCCGGCTTGGTGGGCCGGTCGGGCTGCACGGTGAGCCGGTAGTTCTTCGCGGCGTCGACGGTGGGGGTGCCGAGAGCGGTGCCGACCGTGCCGCTGGGCACCGGCCGGCCCGCCCCGGAGGCCCCGGCGCGCGCCCGGACCAGCGCCGAACCCCGGTCCGGGTCGTTGAGCAGGGCCACCGCGTACGCGGCGGCGGCAGGGTCGGCGGACAGTCCGGTGAACCGTTCGGTGTCGCCGGTGGCGGTGTCGGTGACGGTGAGGTTGAACGACTTGGCGTCGGCGACACCGTCGTGGTCGACGTCGACGAGCAGTCCGCTGCCCCACGCGCCGGTGCTCGTCGCGTCCAGCAGCAGCGCGGACTTCGCTCCGGCGCCGACCTTGTCCAGCAGGGTCACCGAGGCGGCGCGGGCGTCGGCCCGGGGCACCCGCACGACCAGGGCGGCGGCCCCGCCGTTGCGGAAGAACTGTTGCACGGCCAGGCTGAGTTCGGAGTCCCGGTCGACCCCGCCGAACCGGCGCTCGAACTCGCCGAAGGTGTTCACCCGGACGGCACGGTGCTCCGGTCCGGTCCGGACGTACCCGACGAATGCGGTCACCCCGGTCGCCACGCCGATCACGGGGCGGACGGAACTCGCGACTTCCTCGATGTACACGCCGGGATAGGTCGGGGTGACGGGCATGGCTACCTCGTCTCGCAGTGGCGGGTCGGCTGGTGTCACCCTCCGCTCACACCGCACCCGCCTCTAGCGGGCACCCGACTACGCCGCGTCCACTACCCGACATCCCCGACCACCCGTTCCCCGGTCGGACATCGACGGGTCGTACCGGTCCGGTACCCGGGCCGTCGCGGGGGGACATGCGGTGAGGTGGCCGCCGGCATCCGCCGGTGCCCTCCGCCGAGGAGGCAAGCCATTTTTCCTGGACGGGTGGGTCCGTCGTCCCCCGCCGCCGGGGAAACGGCCCGCCGGACCCTCCGCCGACCGTTCCGCCGGCCGGTGGCGGTGGCGCAGGATGGGTGCGTGCAGATCGAGCCGGTCGACCCCGCACCCGCTTCGACGTTCCCCCGTACGCTGCTGCGCCAGCGTTGGGCCGACCTGACCTTCCTGCACTGGGCGGTCGACCCGGAACTCGTCGCGCCGCTGCTGCCGGCCGGCACCCGCCCGGACACCCTCGACGGAACCGCCCACGTCGGGCTGATCGGCTTCCGGATGGTCGGCGTCGGTTTCGGCCGGGGGCCGGCCGTCCCGTACCTGGGGACCTTCTGGGAGACCAACGTGCGGCTCTACTCGGTCGACCACACCGGTCGGCGGGCCGTGGTGTTCCGCTCCCTCGACGCGTCCCGGCTGATCCCGGTACTGGTCGCCCGGATCACCCTGGGGCTGCCGTACCTGTGGTCGGCGATGCGGCTGGACCACGACGGTGACCTGCGCAGCTACCGGTGTCGGCGGCGCTGGCCGGGGCCGGTCGGCACGACCAGCGAGATGGTGGTCCGGGTGGGTGCGCCGATCCGCCGGCCGACTGCGTTGGAGCACTTCCTCACCGCCCGGTGGGGCCTGCACACCCGGGCGTACGGGCGCACCCTGCACCTGCCGAACTGGCATCCGCAGTGGCCGTTGCACCGGGCCGAGCTACTGCACCTGGACGACGAACTGGTCACCGCCGCCGGCCTGCCGACGCCGACCGGACCGCCGGTCAGCGTGCTGTACTCACCAGGCGTGCCGGTCCGGTTCGGCCCACCGGTCGCCGTGCGCCCCCGGTGACCCCACCGGGTCGGGGGAACGCGGCGGGCCGCCGGTTGACCCTGACACGGTGTCAGGGTCGACACTGCGTCGGGGAGGTGGTCCGGATGACCAGATCGGAAGCGGACACGACGCGGGCGCTGCGGGGGCTGGCGAGTGGCGACCCGTCGGTGCGGCTGCGGGCCGCGCTGGCGATCGGCACCACCCCCGACCCGGCGTTCGTCGACCCGCTCGTCGACCGCTGCGCGACCGAACCGGACTTCTCCGTCCGCGAGATGCTGACCTGGGCGCTCACCCGGCACCCGGCGGAGGAGACGGTGCCCCGGCTCGTCGCCGCCCTGGGGTCGACCCGGGCACAGGCCCGCAGTCAGGCGTTGCACACGCTGTCCAAGATCGGGGACCGGCGGGCCTGGCCGGCGGTCACCCGGGCCCTGCTGACCGACGCCGACGACGAGGTGGCGCGCAGCGCCTGGCGGGCGGCGGTCGCCCTGGTGCCCGACGGCGCGGAAGCCGGACTGGCCGCGGTGCTGGCCACCCAGCTCGGGCGGGGTGACCGGGCGACGTGGCTGAGCCTCAGCCGGGCGTTGACCGCGCTCGGCGAGGTCGTCGCGCCGCTGCTGCACACCGCCGGGACCGACCCGGACCCCCGGGTACGCGCGCACGCCGCCGCCACGCAGCGGCTGGTGCGCGACCCGGACGCCGGATTCGAGTTCTCCCTCGGGGAGGCGACGCGCGTCGTGGCTCTCGGCGGGACCGGCGGGCCGGGGTGAACCGACGGGCCGGGGTGAAGCGGTGCTGATCGGCGAGGTGTCACGGCGCTGCGGCGTCAGCGTCCGGATGCTCAGGCACTACGAGTCGCTCGGACTGCTGAGACCGACCGGTCGTAGCGGCGTCGGGTACCGTGAGTACTCCGGCGCGGACCTGCGACGGATCTTCCACATCGAGAGCCTGCGTTCGCTGGGGTTGTCGCTGCGGGCGGTGGGACGGGCGCTCGACGATCCCGCCTTCACCCCCACGGAACTCGTCGACGACCTCATCCGGCGGACGCGGGAGCGGATCACTGCGGAGCAGGAGCTGCTGACCCGCCTCCGGCGGATCGACGCCGCCGGGCCCGCCGACTGGCAGGACGTCCTGCAGGTGGTCGCGCTCCTGCGGGACCTGGGTTCACCCCGCGCGGACCAGCGGCAACGCGCGGCGCTGGCCTCGGTCGGCGAGCTGCCGGTGCCGGTGGAGGCGCTGGTCACGGCGGCGCTTGACGAGTCCGACCCGAACGTCGCCGGGGCGCTGCGCTGGGCGCTGGCCCACGCGGGCGTCGACGGTCTGCCCCTACTGGCGGAGGGGCTCGACGCACCCGCGCCCGAGGTGCGGGAACGGGCCGTCCGGGCCATCGTCGAGATCCCGGGTGGGGACGCCACCGCGCTGCTCCGCGAAGCCCTGCGCCATCCGGACCCGGTGGTCGGCAGGTACGCCGCGCTGGCGCTCGGCGGCCGTGGCGAGCCCGCCGCCGTGCCGACGCTCATCGACATGATCGTCGCCGAGGTGAACGACGTCGACGCCGCCGACGCGCTGAGCGCGCTGGCGACCGATCCCGCCACGGCGGAGCGGATCGCCACGCGCCTGATCGACCTGATCACCCACGGCGACCCCGGGGCGTCGGCGCGGAGCCGGCTGACCCAGGCGCTCGCGGGTATCCCGGGGGACACGACGTCCCGGGCCCTGGCCGGGCTGACCGGGGACGACGACCGGGTCGTCGCGCTCACCGCGAGCTACCTGCTCACCCTCCGCAGCGCCCCCGACGGCCGCTGAGCGCCGGCCGGTGGTGGGCCGGTCCGCGGAGGCGGCGGCGACCGGCCCACCACCGGCCCCGCGCCGGGAACGGGCCGGCCGTCCCGTGCGTCGGTCACCGGGTGCGGCGGTGCCGGGCGATCAGCGTCCCGGCGCAGATCACCGCCAGCAGGCCGCACGCCGAGCCGGCCCACTGGTTGTCGAGCACGGTCGTCAGCACCACGTTGGCGGCGAGGCTGACGACCAGCACCAGCCACAGCAGCGGGCGGAGCCGGTCGGCCGCCGGCTGCGGCGGGTCGGCCGGGGCATCGGCGACACGGTACGGATCGGTCATGGCTGCCTCCTCGGGCGGCGGGAGTTCGACCAGGTCGACGCTAGGCGCGGCGGCGGGTCGGACACGATCCCGCCAGCACGACCGGCGGCGGTACAGCAGGCGCCACTTTCCGCACCGACGGTGCCGGGCCGCCCGCCCGGTGGCCTATGTTGGCGCGGGAGGTCTTCCGATGACACACCTGCGGCACCGGGCCCGTGCCACGGTCGACGGCGTCGCCCACCTCGTCGGCGGGCTCGGCACCGCGCTGCTGGCGCTGGCCACCCTGCTCCGGGTGCTCGTCGTGGCGACGGCCTGCCTGGTCTGGGTGGGGCTGCCGGCGGCACCCGGCACGCTGCGGGCGGTACGCGCGGTGGCCGACCGGGAACGGGCCCGGCTGTCCCGCTGGGGCGCGCCGGTCCCCGCCCCGGGTCCGGTCCCCGCCGAGCTGCGGGTGGCGGTGCGCGACCCGTTCGTCCGCCGGGAACTCGGCTGGGTCGCGGTGCACGCGGTCACCGGCCTGACCGGCGGACTGCTCGGCCTGTCCCTGCCGCTCTACGCCGTGCAGGACATCACGTTCCCGCTGTGGTACCGGCTGGTGCCGCCCGAGTTCGGCGCGCCGGGGATCGTCTGGTGGCGCATCGACGGGCTGACCGAGGCGCTCCTGGTCGGGCTGCTCGGCTTCGGGTGGCTGGTCGCCACGGTCGCGTTCGTGCCGGCGCTGGCCCGGCTCCAGGCCCGGCCGGGCCGGTGGCTGCTGCCCCCGCCGCCGGGCTTCGACCTGTCGCTGCGGGTCGCCGAGCTGACCGCCACCCGGGCGGCGGCGCTGGACGCCCACGCGGTCGAACTGCGCCGCATCGAACGCTCCCTGCACGACGGCACCCAGAACCGGCTGGTCGCGGTCAACGTGCTGCTGGGGGCGGCCCGCCGGGCGGTACGGCGGGACCCGGACCGGGCCGACGAGATCCTCGGGCGGGCGCAGGACGCGGCGGAACAGGCGCTCGGCGAACTGCGTACGGTGGTGCGGGGCATCCTGCCGCCGGTGCTGGACGACCGGGGCCTCACCGGTGCCCTGGCTGGCCTGGCCGGCGGCTGCGCGGTGCCCTGCCGGCTCACCGTCGACGTGCCGGTACGCTGCGCCGTCTCGGTGGAGGCCACCGCCTACTTCGTGGTGGCGGAGGCGTTGACCAACGTGGTCCGGCACAGCGGCGCCGGGCGGGTCGACGTTGCCGTCCGCCGCGAGCGGGACCGGCTGCTGGTGACCGTCACCGACGACGGGCACGGCGACGCCGACGAGGCCGGCGGCTCGGGGCTGACCGGCATCCGCCGGCGGGTCGGGGCGTACGACGGCCGGATGACGCTGACCAGCCCACCGGGAGGGCCGACGAGACTGGAGGTGGAGTTGCCGTGCGGATCGTGATCGCCGAGGACGACCCGCTGCTGCGGGAGGGGCTGGCGCTGCTGCTGCGGGCGGAGGACCTGGACGTGGTCGCCACGGCGGGCACCCCGGGTGAGTTCCTGGCCGCGGTCGACGCCCACACGCCGGACGTGGCGATCGTGGACGTCCGGATGCCGCCGACGCACACCGACGAGGGCATCGTGGCCGCGGTGGAGGCCCGCCGCCGCCGGCCCGGCCTCGCGGTGCTGGTCCTCTCGGCGTACGTCGAGCAGGCGTTCGCCACCGACCTGTTCTCCGTCGGCGCGGTCGGGCTCGGCTACCTGCTCAAGGAACGGGTGGGTCGGGTCGAGGAGTTCCTCGCCGCGCTGCACCGGGTCGCCGACGGCGGCAGCGTGATCGACCCGGAGGTGGTGGGGCAGCTGCTGGCCCGCAACCGCCGCCCGGACACGGCGCTGGGCGAGCTGTCGCCACGCGAGCGTGAGGTGCTGGGGCTGATGGCCGAGGGGCTCGGCAACACGGCGATCGCCGAGCGCCTGTTCGTCACCGACGGGGCGGTGCACAAACACATCCGCAACATCTTCGCCAAGCTCCAGCTACCGCCGGACGACCGGGTCGACCGCCGGGTCACCGCGGTGCTGCGGCACCTCGACGGCGGCCGGGGGTAGCGCCTGCGGTACCGCCGTCCGGGCAGCCCGCTGGATGGTTCCCGGTCCTGCACCTGCATAGCGTTCCTGGTGCGCGCAGCCCACACCCGCTGACCCGGAAGGCCACCAGGATGCCAGTCCATCCGGCACACCCCCTCGACCCCGTACGGACCGTCGACCCGGCGGGGCCCGTCGGCACGGCGGTGCGCGTCACCCGGCTCACCCGGGTCTACCCGTCCGGCCCCACCCCGGTGACCGCGCTGGCCGGGGTCGACGTCGGTTTCGACCGGGGCACCTTCACCGCCGTGATGGGCCCCTCCGGGTCCGGCAAGAGCACCCTGTTGCACGTCGCCGCCGGGCTCGACCGGCCCACCTCCGGCCGGGTCGTCCTCGGCGACACCGACCTGTCGACCCTGTCCGAGACCCGGCTGACCGAGCTGCGGCGGACCCGGATGGGGTTCGTCTTCCAGGCGTTCAACCTGATCGGCGCGCTCACCGTCGAGGAGAACATCGTGCTGCCGCTGCGGCTGGCCGGGGTCCGCCCCGACCGGGCCTGGCTGGGTCAGGTGGTGGCGCGGGTCGGGCTCACCGACCGGCTGCGCCACCGGCCGGCCGCGCTCTCCGGCGGCCAGCAGCAGCGGGTGGCGATCGCCCGCGCGCTCGCCACCCGACCCGAGGTGGTTTTCTGCGACGAGCCCACCGGGGCGCTCGACTCGCACACCGCGGCCCAGGTGTTGACGCTGCTACGCGCGATCGTCGACGAACACGGGTTGACCGTGGTCATGGTGACCCACGACCCGGTCGCCGCGTCGTACGCCGACCGGGTGCTGGTGCTGGCCGACGGCCGGATCGTCGCCGACCTGCCGCGGTCCGGGGCGGCCCGGATCGCCGAACGCCTGGCGGCGCTGGACGGGCGGGCCGTCCGGTGACCCGGCTCGCCGTCCGGCTGCTGCGTCACCGCGGCGGCCCGGCCGTCGCGACGCTGCTCGCCCTGCTCGCCGGGGTGACGATCCTGGTCGCCATGGGCACCCTCGTCGAGTCCGGGCTGCGGTGGCGGCCGGAGCCCCGGCTCTGGGCGACGGCCGACCTGGTCGTCGCCCACCGCACGCTCAGCCAGCAGACCCGGGAGTTCGGCGGCGACACCACCACCAGCACGGTCGCCCTGCCCGAGGGTGGCACGGTGGACGCCGCCCTGGTGGACCGCGTCCGTCGGCTGCCCGGCGTCGCGGACGCCACCGGCGACGACCGGGTGCCGATCGGCGTGCCCCCGGCCGACGGGCACGGCTGGGCCACGTACGCCTTCGCCGGCCGGCCGGTCAGCACCGGCGTCGCGCCCCGCGCCGACGACGAGGTGGCGGTCGACGTCCGGCTCGGCGTGTCCCCCGGCGACCGGATCGACCTGGTCGTCGGCGGGGTCGCCCGGTCCTACCGGGTGAGCGCCGCCGTCGACACCGGCACCGACGCGGTGTTGTTCACCGACGCGCAGGCGGCCCGGCTGTCGGCCCACCCGGGCCGGGTGGACACGGTCGGCGTGCGGCTCGCCCCCGACGCCGACCGCGACGCGGTCGCCGACGCGGTCCGTCGGGTCGCCGCGCCCACCGGCGCCACCGTCCACGTCGACGCCGACCGGGGCACGGTCGAGCAGCCGGCGGAGCTGGCCGCCCAGGGCCTGCTGGTCAGCGTCGGCGCGGCCTTCGGCGGGTACGTCGTCCTGCTGATCGTCTCCGTGGTGGCCGGCACGATCGGACTCTCCGTCCGGCACCGTCGCCGGGACCTGGCGCTGCTGCGCGCGATCGCGGCCACCCCGGGGCAGGTGCGTCGGATGCTGCTCGCCGAGGCCGCCCTGCTCGCCCTGGTCGCCGCCGCGCTCGGCGGGCCCGCCGGTCTGCTGGCCGCCCGCTGGGTGCAGGGGGAGCTGGTCGACCGGGGCTTCGTGCCGGCCGGCTTCCCGATGACCGGCGGCCTGCTCGCGGTGCCGGCCGCCGCCGGCACGGCGGTGCTGGTGGCGGTGCTCGCCGCCCTGGTCGCCGGGCGTCGGGTCACCGCGATCAAACCGGTCGAGGCGCTCGGCGAGAGCGCCGTCGAGTCCCGCCCTCCGGGCCGGGTGCGGCTGGTCGCCGGTGGCCTGTCGCTGGCCGGCGCCGTCTCGTCCGGGGCGGTCGCCGCCGGCGGTACCGGCTCGACGGGCGCGCTGGCCGGCGCGGTCGGCATGCTCTACCTGTTCGTCGTCGCGGTGGGGCTGCTCGCGCCGTGGATCAACGGGTACGTCGCGCGGCTGCTCACCCCGGCGCTGCCCCGCCTCTGGGGGGTCGGCGGCTACCTGGCCGCGGCCAACCTGCGGGCCACCGCGCGGGGCACGGCGACGGTGCTGACCTTCCTGGTGCTGGCCGTCGGGCTCGGTGGCTCGGTCTGGTTCTTCCAGACCAACCTGGAACGGCAGACGCTCGCCCAGAGCGGCGCGGGGACGCTCGCCGGGCGGGTGCTGACCGCGCCGGGTGGGCTGCCCGCCGACGCCGCCGGTCAGGTCCGCGCGCTGCCCGGGGTGCGGGCCGCCACGGGTGTGCGCCGGACCCAGGTGGTGGTGCGGTCGTCGCTCGACGGCATCACGCCGGTCCCCGCGCAGGCCGTCGACCCGGTCGGCCTCACCGACACGATGGACCTCGACGTGCGCGACGGTGACCTGGCCGACCTGGCCGTGGGCACGGTCGCGTTGTCCACGACGCAGGCGTCCGCGTCCGGGTGGCGGGTCGGCGACCGGGCGGACCTGTGGCTGGGCGACGGCAGCCCGGTGACCCTGCGGGTCGTGGCGGTCTACGGCCGGGGCCTCGGTTTCGGTGACGTCACGCTGGCCACCGGGACGGTCGCCGGGCACACCGCCGGGGCCACCGCCGACGAGATCCTGGTCCGCGCCGACCCGAACGCCGACGCGCCGCTGGCCGCCTGGGCGGCCGGGCAGCCGGGCGGGCAGGTACGCGACGCGGCCACCCGGACCCGGCAGATCGGCACCGACCTGGCGCTGGGTGCCTGGCTGAACCGGCTGCTGATCGGGGTGCTGGTGGGCTACGCGGCGTTGGCCGCGGCCACCACGATGGTGCTGGCCGCGCTGGCCCGCCGCCGTGAGCTGGCGCTGCTGCGGCTGGTCGGGGTCACCCGGCGGCAGATCCGCCGGATGGTCCTTGCCGAGCAGGCCGGGCTGCTCGGCAGCGCGGTGCTGATCGGCGCGACGGTCGCGGCGCTGACCCTGGGTGCGATCGTCGCCGCGTTGACCGGCAGCCCGGTGCCGTACGTGCCGCCGCTGGGGGCGGTGGTGGTGCTCGGCGGTGTCGCCCTGCTGTCGCTGGCGACGACGGTGTGGCCGGTCCGCCGGCTGCTGCGGGTCCCACCGGTCGACCACGTCGGGCTCCGGGAGTAGCGGTGTCCGCCCGTCGTGGCCGGCACCCCGGGGTGCCGGCCACGACCGGCCGGGGTTGTCGGGGGTGACACCTAGGCTGGTCGGATGATCGACCGCCGTCAGGTGATGCAGTTCCGGGTCGGGGCGCAGCAACTCGACCGGGCCGGGGGCACCCCGGCGGACACCGCCGTGCTCGACATCGGGGTGCAGGACACCGGCCCGGACGGCGGCCGGTGGGCCCTGGCCCTACGCGGTGTCGAGGTGACGGCACCCGTCGCGGACGACCTGGTCCTGCTCTGGACCGTCCGCGCCGCGCCGCACCTCTACCGTCGCGCCGACGTGGCCGAGGTGGCGGGGGCGGTCGCGCCGTACTCCGACGCGGACGCGGGCAAACGCATCTACGACGCGGCCCGGCCGCTGAAGGCCGCCGGCATCGGCAACCTGGCCGCCCTCGACGAGGTGGCGGCCCGGATGCGGGCCGTGGTCACCACCCCGACGGTCAAGGGCGACGTGTCCGGGCGGCTGGCCGAGCTGCTGCCCGAGCCCTACCTGCGGTTCTGCCGCCCCTGCGCCGCCACCCACCTCTACGAGATGCCGTTCCGGCTGGCGGCCGTGCGGGCCGGGCTGGAGCTGCGCCCCGGCACCTCGCCACCGGTCCTGCACCGCATCCCCGGGTTCACCCGGGCCGCCCCGCCCGGCGACCGGTTCGACCTGGTCCGCGCCTACCTGCGGCTGCTCGGTCCGGCCACCCCCAGGCAGGTCGCCGACTACCTCGACGCCCCGGTCAGGGACGTGCGGGCCCGCTGGCCCGAGGACGTGGTCGAGGTACGGGTCGACGGGGAGGTCCGCTCGCTGCTCGCCGCCGACGAGCCGGCGCTCGCCGGTGCCGCCGACACCACGGCCGTCCGCCTGCTCGGCCCGTTCGACCTCTTCCTCCAGGCGCGGGACCGGACGACCCTGGTGCCGGACGCGGCCCACGCCAAGCAGTTGTGGCCGGTGCTGGGCCGCCCCGGCGCCGTCCTGGCCGGCGGTGAGATCGTCGGCACCTGGCGTTCCCGTAAGGCCGGCCGGACACTGACGCTCGCCGTCCAGCCGTGGCGGAAGCTGCCCGCGGCCGTCCGCGACGGCATCGTCGCGCAGGCGGAACGCCTCGCCGAGCACCGGGGCGTCCCCCGCGTCGACGTCGACGTCGCCGCCCCGGGCGGGGTTTGACACCGGCCCACGGCACCGGGGGAGGATGAGGCGTGCGGGTCCCTCTCTCCACGCCACCGGCCATTCCCGCCGGGGCCCTCGCCGCCGGTGCGCAGCCGACCCTCGCCGCGCCGGGGGGCCTGGTCCTGCGGCCCTGGGAGGCGTCCGATGCCCCGGTGTTCCTGGCCGCCTACCGGGACCCGGAGATCCGGCACTGGCACACCCGTCATCCGGCCTCCGAGAGCCAGGTCCGTGCGTGGTTCGAGGGCTATCACCGGGCCTGGGCGGGGGAGACCGGCGCCAGTTGGGCGGTGACCCGCGACGGCGTCGAGGTGCTCGGCCGCATCGCCCTGACCAGCATGGATCTCGATGACGGCGTCGCCGGGTGCGCGTACTGGGTGCTTCCGGCCGCCCGCCGGGCGGGGGTGGCCTCCCGGGCGTTGACGGCGCTGGGCGGTTGGGCGCTGGACGAGGCGGGCTTCCACCGGCTGCACCTGGACCACTCGACCCGCAACGTCGCCTCCTGCCGGACCGCCCTGCGCGCCGGTTTCCTTCTGGAGGGCACCAAGCGCAGCGACGCCGTGCACGCCGACGGCCGGCACGACATGCACCTGCACGCCCGCATCCGGGGCGATCGACCAGCCGTCTGAACCCGGCCCCCCGTCCAGGACGGGGGGCCGGTCAGAGCCAGCCGTTGGCGCGGGCGGTGTGGGCCGCCTCGATCCGGTTGCGGGTGCCCGTCTTGCCGATCGCCGCCGACAGGTAGTTGCGGACCGTGCTCTCCGACAGGTGCAGCCGGGCAGCGACGTCAGCCACCGTGGCACCGTCCACGGTGGCGGCGAGCACCTCCCGTTCCCGTTCGGTGAGCGGGTTCGGGCCGGTCGCCAGGGCCGCCGCCGCCAGCGCCGGATCGATCACCCGCTCACCAGCCAGCACCCGCCGGACCGCCACCGCCAACTCCTCCACCGGCCGGTCCTTGACCAGGAATCCTCGCGCCCCGGCCTCCATTGCCCGGCGCAGGTAGCCGGGTCGCCCGAACGTGGTGAGGATCAGGACCCGGCAGGAGGGCAGTTGCTGCCGCAACGCCGCTGCGGTGTCCAGCCCGCTGCCGGCGGGCATCTCGATGTCCAACAGGGCCACGTCGGGGCGGACCCGCAGGGCCGCCGCCAACGCGGCGGTGCCGGTGCCGGCCTCGGCCACCACCTCCATGTCGGGTTCGAGGTTGAGCAGCAGGGCCAGTGCGCCGCGCATCATGCCCTGGTCCTCGGCGAGCAGCAGCCGGATCATCCGCGCGCCGACCCGCCCGTGCCGGTGGGAATCCGGGCGGTGAGCCGCACACCGCCGCCACGGGCGGAGGTGACGTGCAGTTCCCCGCCCGCCCGTGCGAGCCGTTCGGCCAGACCCCGCAGGCCGTTGCCCGGCTCGACCCGGCCACCGACACCGTCGTCGCCGATGGTCAGCACCGACTCCTCGACGTCGGCGCGCACCTCGATCTCGCAACGGGACGCACGGCTGTGCCGTAGCACGTTCGTCACCCCCTCCCGCAGCACCCAGCCGAACGCGTCGTCCGCCTCCACCGGCAGCGGCCGACCGGGTTGCCGCACGGTGACGGTGATTCCCCCGTCGGCGAGGGCGGTCCGGGCACCGTCCAGTTCCCGTCCGAAGCTCCGGTCCCGGTAACCGGTGACCGCCTCGCGTACCTCGGCGAGCGCGGTACGGCCGATCCGCTCGATGTCACGGGCCTCTGCCGCTGCCCGCCCCGGATCGGTCGGGGCGAGCCGGCGCACCACCTCCGCCTTCACCACCACGAGTGACAGGGTGTGGCCGAGCAGATCGTGCAGGTCCCGGGCGAACCGCAGCCGTTCCTGCTCGACCGCTGTCCGGGCCAGCTCCTGCTGGGTGCGGCGCAGCTCCGCCACCAGTCGGGCCGTCCGGGTGAACGCCAGGGTCATGGCGCCCGCCAGCACCGTGATCAGTGCCGAGGCGGCGGTGTCGCCGACCGGTACCCGGTGCGCCGCCCCGATCATCAGGACGGCAGCGGCACTGCCGCCGACCCAGGCGAACCCCTGGACCGGTCGGACCAGCCCGACCGCACCGGCCGTCGCGACGTACGTCAGTAGGATCAGCCAGCCCTCGGGGCCGCCGGCGTACGCGCCCGCGAGGCCCACCCCGAGCGCCGCGAACACCAGCAGGCCCAGGTGGGACAGCACGGGCGGGACCACCAGGTCGGCCACCGGAACCGCCACCAGCGCGAGGTACAGCAGCGCGAAGGTGACGAGCCCGGCCGCCGCGACCGCCGTCGGGCGTACCTGCCCGTGGGCGATCGCGGTGGACGGTGGCAGCAGCAGCCAGAACCAGAGCGTGTGCGACGCCACGAGCAGGAAGCCCCGCCGGTGGCGGCGGCCGGTGGCGGGGGCCGCGATCGTGGCACCGGGCATGGTCGACACCGTAGCGGGATCTCAACGATGCGCGGTCGACCGGTGGTACGCCACCGCGGCGAGCACGCCGAAGGCCACCGTCCACCCGGCGAGCACTGCCAGTCCGGTCGGGTCGGGGGCCAGGCCGGCCGCCGTACGCCAGCCGAGTTCGGCGAACCGGTACGTCGGCAGCGTGTGCGCCAGGTGCCGCAGCAGGTCGGGGAAGTACGCCGTCGGCACCAGCAGTCCGCCGAGCACCGACAGGCTGAGGAAGGCGAGGAAGTTGACCGGCTGGGCGAGCTGCGGGGTGAGGCCGTACCCGATGGCGAGCCCGAGCAGCGCGAACGGCACCGTGCCGACCCACATCAGCACCAGCAGGGCCACCCACCTGCCGGCAGGTAGCTCGACGTGGTGCTGGAGGCGTCCGGCGATGCCCACCGCGACCAGCGGCGGCACCCCGCTCACGGTGCTGACCAGGGCCTTCACCGCGACCACCCGGCGGGGGGACAGCGGGGTGACCCGCAGTTGGTGCAGCCAGCGCACCGCGCGCTCCTGGGCCACCGACGAGCCCACCGAGAGCACCCCGGCCATCGCGCCGTAGCCGGCCAGGCCGACCATGAGCGCGGCGGCGGCGGTGACGCCCTCCAGCCGGTCGCCCGCTGGAAGCAGGCCCGAGAAGATCACGTAGGTGACGACCGGGCCCAGCACGGTGAACATCGCCAGCCGCGGGTCCCGGGCCAGACGGCGTAGCTCGAACTGCAGATAGGCGCGCATGTCAGTGGTTCCCTTCCGTGCCGGTGAGGGTGAGGAAGGCCGCCTCCAGCCCGACGCCGGTGACCTCCAGGCCCCGGAAGCCCCGGTCGGCGGCCAGCGCCAGCACGGTGGCGTCGGCGTCGTCGGTGGTGAGCGCCACCCGACCGCCCCGGACCTGTACCGAACGGACGCCGGGCAGCAGGTCGAGGCCCGCCACCGACCCGTCGGCGAGGTCGAAGGCCACCGTACGGCCGCCGGCCACCGCCCGGACCTGTGCGGGCGAGCCGTCGGCCACCACCCGCCCGCCGGCCAGCAGCACCACCCGGTCGGCGTACTCGTCGGCCTCGTGCAGGTGGTGGGTGCTGAACAGGACGGTGTGACCGTCGGCGGCGTACCGGCGGATGGCCGCCCAGAACGCCTGCCGGGCGGCGACGTCCAGCGCCGCGCTGGGCTCGTCCAGGACCAGCAGGTCCGGGCCACCGGCCAACGCGAAGGCGAACCGCGCCCGCTGCGTCTCGCCGCCGGAGAGCCGGTCCAACCGGCGGTCGGCCAGGTCGGTCAGCCCGGCCAGGGCGAGCACCCGGGCGGTGTCCAGCGGCCGGGGATACAACCCTCGGGCGAGTGCGACCAGGTCCCGCACCGTGGCACCGGGGACGAAACCGGCGTCCTGCACCATCGCCCCCACCTGGCCGGCCCGGACCGCCTCGCCCGGTGGCCGGCCCAACAGCGTCACCGTGCCGGCGTCGGGTGGGGCGAGGCCGAGCAGGAGCGAGATGGTGGTCGTCTTGCCGGCGCCGTTGGGACCGAGCAGGGCGACCGTGCTGCCCGACGCGATGGTCAGGTCGATCCCGTCGACGGCCCGGACGGGGCCGAACCGCCGGGTGAGCCCGGTCAGGCGTACCGCGGTGTCGTTCATGCCTGTCACGCTAGGCAGCCGGGGCCGGCGGGGGCAGAGCCGACGATACCCGTCCGGCCAGGACAAATGTCCCGGCTGCGCCCGGGGCGGCGAGCCGGTGGCACCCCGCCACGGGTCAGCGGGCGTCCGACCACGACGCACCGGTCCCGGTCACCTGCCCACCGCGCCGGGCTCCATCGAGGACCGCCTACACCGCCGTGCTTCGCCGCCGCGTCGACTTTACGGATGATGTCTGTCGACAGGGGACCCGTCATAGCGTGTGCTTCCCGGGACAGCCAGGCGTGGCCCACGAACGCCACGCCATCCGGCCCGTTCCCCTTACCTGGTGAAGTGAGGCCCACTCGATGACGGTTCCACCCCCCGATCCCGCCGGTCGCGGTCGCCGCCGACTGGCCGGGCTGCTCGCCGCGGTGCTGGTCGCCACCACGCTGCCGCTGACCGGCGGCACCGCGGCGGTCGCCGCGCCGGCCGACTCCGGCCCCTGGCGGCAGCTGCCCGGCGAGCTGTCGGCCAACGCCCGGGACGGGCGTACCCCCGACATCCGCGCCGAGCGGTTCGCCGCGTACACCCTCGACCGGGCCGCGTTGGCCGACACCCTGGCCGACGCCCCGGCCGAGCGGGCCGGCACGGCCCGGCGGTCGCAGCCGGCGCTGACGGTCGCGCTGCCCACCCCCACCGGGGGCTTCCAGCGGTTCAGCCTGGTCGACTCGCCGGTGATGGAACCCGGCCTCGCCGCCCGGCACCCCGAGATCAGCACGTACGTCGGCCGGGGCCTGGACGACCCGACGGCGACGATCCGGGCGGACCTGACCCCGCTGGGTTTCCACGCCTCGGTCCGGTCGACCGGCGGCAGCTGGTACCTCGACCCGTACTACCACGGCGACCAGAGCGTCTACGCCAGCTACTATGCCCGCGACCTGGTCGACACCGACCCGGCCATGGTGGAGCGGGAGGACGTCGCGGCGGCGGCCGGGGCGCTGACGCCGGAGGTGGCCGCGGACGAGCCGGCGGGCCCGCCGGTCACCCTGCGCACCTACCGGCTGGCCCTGGTCACCGACCCGTCGTACGCCACCTTCTTCGGCGCGGAGAACGTCACCGCGGCGAAGGTGACCCTGATCAACCGGGTCACCCAGATCTACGAGGACGAGACGGCGATCCGGCTGGTGCTGGTCAACGACACCGACAAGACCAACCTGAACACCGCCGCCCTGGCCACCGAGCCGAACGGTCCGTGCGGCGCGGCGGCCTGCTACACCCCGACGCAGATCTCCTCGTGCACCAGCTCGCTGCTCAACCGCAACCGGATCGTGCTCGGCCAGCTCGTCGGCGCGGGCAACTACGACGTCGGGCACATCGGCCTGGGCCTGCCCGGTGGCGGCGTCGCCGGCCTCGGCGTGGTCGGCCTGGACGGCAAGGCGCGCGGCTGCACCGGCCTGCCCACCCCGGTCGGTGACTTCTACGCCGTCGACTACGTGGCGCACGAGATCGGCCACCAGTTCGCCGGTAACCACACCTTCAACGGCACCCAGTACAACTGCTCCGGCAGCAACCGCAGCGCCGCCAACTCCTACGAGCCGGGCAGCGGCTCGTCGATCATGGCGTACGCGGGCATCTGCCAGCAGGACAACCTCCAGCCGCACAGCGACCCGTACTGGTCGCAGCGCAGCTACACCGAGATCAGCACGTTCGTCACCGGCACCCGCCCGGCGCTCAACGAGGTGCAGACCGTCTCGCTGTCCGGCTTCGACACCGACGGTGACGCGTTCAACATCAGCTACGCGGGCCAGTCGTCCGTGCCTGTGGTGCGCGGCGGCAACTACACCGCGGCCGGGATCAGGGCGGCCATCGAGTCGATCGCCGGCTGGCCGGCCGGTGCCACCGTCACCGTGACGGCCTTCGGCGGGCTCGGCGCGCCGAACGACACCGGATTCCAGGTCACCTTCGGCGCGGGCCCGCTGGCCGGGGTCGACGTACCGGCGCTCGAACTGACCGGCCTCGTGGGGGCGTCCGGCTTCGTCGGTGAGACCGCCCGGGGCGGCGCGGCCGGCAACAACGGTTTCCAGACCGCACTGACCGGCAACCGGGCCCCCGTGGTCACCGTGCCGGCGGCGGCGCACACCATCCCGGCGCGGACCCCGTTCGCGCTGACCGGTAGCGCCACCGACGCCGACGGGGACACCGTCAGCTACCTGTGGGAGCAGAACGACCGGGGCGGCAGCACCGGCACCGCGCTGGTCAACAACACCAAGACCAACGGGCCGCTGTTCCGGCAGTTCGGGGAGGCGGCGGCGGTCAGCCCGACCGACACCCTGGAGTACCACTCGCCGGGCGAGAACGCGGTGACCACCGATCCGACCCGGCACTTCCCGAACCTGGCGCAGATCGCGGCGAACAACACCAACGCCGCCACCGGTGCCTGCCCGGCCGCACCGGCACCGCCGGCCACCGGCGGGGCGAGCAACGTGCCCGCCGCGACGGTGGACTGCTTCTCGGAGTTCCTGCCCACCGCCGACTGGGTAGGCGTCACGAACGACCGGACCCTGCACTTCCGGCTCACCGGCCGGGACCACCACCCGGGCGGCGGCGGCATCGGCAGCGCCGACGTGGCATTGACGGTCGCCCCGGCGGCCGGCCCGTTCCTGGTCACCTCGCAGGCGACGCCGACGGCCCACCTGGGCGGCGGCACCATGCCCGTCACCTGGGACGTGGCCGGCACGGACACCGCCCCGATCAGTGTGGGCGAGGTGCGCATCTCGCTGTCCACCGACGGCGGGGCGACCTTCCCGTACGTGCTGGCCGAGCGCACCCCGAACACCGGGGCGGCGACGGTGACGCTGCCGAACGTGGACACCGCCCGGGGCCGGCTGAAGATCGAGGCGGTCGGCAACGTCTTCTTCGACCTCAGCGACGCCGACCTCGCCATCACCCAGGTACGGGCGGCCACCGTCACCTACACCGGTGACGCCCTGGCCTCCCCGGTGGACGACGCGGACTCGACAGGCGTGCTGCTGCGGGCCACCGTCCGGGGCGGCGGCGGTGACGTCCGCAACGCGACGGTGACCTTCACCGAGGGCGGCGAGACCCTCTGCACGGCGGTCGCGACGCCGTTCGGTACGGCGGCGGACGACGGCTCGGCCAGTTGCCGCGCCGTGCTGCCGCACGGCGCGCACCCGGTCACCGCCACGGTGTCCGGGGCGTACACCGGCAGCGCGACGGCCACCGTCACGGTGGCCGGCGGGTACGGCCGGTCGGTCGCCGGCTCGGGCTACCTGAAGGGCGGGGCCACCGCCGGCGGCTATCCGCTCGACGACGACCGGCGCATCGAGGTGACCCTGGACGGCCGGATCAACAACGGCAAGAAGCTGGTCGGCAGCGCGAAGGTCGGCTACAAGTCGGGAGGGAAGCGGTACAAGTTCCAGAGCACCGCGCTGGAGTCGTTCGGCGTCGCCACGACGACCGGGGAAGCGGTCGCCGACCTGCGCTACCAGGTCACCCTGTTCGACATCTCCACCGCACAGAACCCGGTCCCGGTGGCCACCGGGCTGACCATGCGGGTGACCGCCACCGACCGGGGCGAGCCGGGCCGGCGCGACGGGATCGGCATCACCGTCTGGGACGGTGACCGGCTGCTCTTCTCGTCGGACTGGACCGGCGCGTCGACCCGGGAGAGCACCCTGACCGCCTCCGGCGGCAACCTCACCATCGGCTGAGACCCGGACGGCCTCCCCCGCCCGACGCGGGCGGGGGAGGCCGTCCGGCGTGGTCCTCGCCGGCACCGGCCGACGATCGGCTGATGCCCGCGCCCCGCAGCGGCACGCCCGGTCGGCCGACTCGTACAAGGCGGCTCACGTCAATTTGGGGCCACGGCGGAATGCTGAACGGTCAGCCGGACGCGTTACTGGGTCAATTGACCGCTCAGTGGAGGGTCAGCCCAGCAGGCGATACTGGTAGGGGCCGGTCGAGCCGCAGACGCTGGTGGCCCGGAGCGAGTCGTACGACCAGCCGAACGGGATCGCACAGGCCCACAGGCCGTTGACGGGGGTGCGCAGTCGGTAGCGGTACGACAGTGACCCGCAGGTGCCGGTGGGCTCCACCTGGTCCCAGGTGTAGCCGCTCGGCACGGAGCAGGCCCAGGTCCCGTCGAGCCCGAGTGTCCCCGGTGCGGAATTCCCCTGCGGTGGGATTTCCGCCGACACTGGACTTGCCTGGGCGGGAATTGTCGCCGGAACGATGACAAGCGAGACGACGGCCAGCGCGAGAACTGTGGTTATTCGACGCAGCACGGCATTCCCTTCGATCGTCGTGCATCTGTCCGGGCCCTGCTGAAATCTTCCCAGAACCACTGTCGTGCGTCTATTTTTCGATATTGGTTTCCCGGCCAGGGGTCGGCCTTTCCGTCGTCATCGTCGAGGGGTGCCGGTCGGCCACCGGCCACCTTCCCGCCGTCGACCGGGGCGGCGGTCGACCTGCACCGCCGTCGACGACCGGTCACGCGTGCCGCGTCCGGCGCTGCGGGGTGACGACGGTAGCCGTCCGGGCCGTTGGCGAGGCGGGACGGGCACCCGGCACGATGAGGGGGTGACCGCCCCCGCCCGCCCGCCGCTCGCCACCCTGGACGCGGTCCTCGAACGACTCACCTACGTCAACGAGGAGACCGGCTACACCGTCGCCCGGGTCGCCACCGACCGGGGCAGCGACCTGCTGACCGTGGTCGGCGCGTTGCTGGGCGCGCAGCCGGGGGAGAGCCTGCGGCTGTCGGGACGCTGGTCGTCGCACCCGAAGTACGGCCGGCAGTTCGAGGTCGACTCGTACACCACCGTGCTGCCGGCGACCATCCAGGGCATCCGCCGCTATCTCGGCTCCGGCCTGGTCAAGGGCATCGGGCCGGTGTTCGCCGAGCGGATCGTGGCGCACTTCGGCCTGGACACCCTGCGGATCATCGAGGAGGAACCCGCCCGGCTGGTCGAGGTCGCCGGGCTCGGGCCGAAACGCACCGCGAAGATCACCGCCGCGTGGGAGGAGCAGAAGGCCATCAAGGAGGTGATGGTCTTCCTCCAGGGGGTCGGGGTGTCGACGTCGCTGGCGGTGCGCATCTTCAAGCAGTACGCCGACGCGTCGATCGAGGTGGTGACGAAGGAGCCGTACCGGCTGGCGGCCGACGTGTGGGGCATCGGCTTCAAGACCGCCGACACCATCGCCCAGGCGGTGGGCATCCCGCACGACAGTCCGCAGCGGGTGATGGCGGGCCTGCGGTACACCCTGTCCGAGGCCACCGACTCGGGCCACTGCTACCTGCCCGCGCCGGCGCTCGTCGCCGACGCCACGAAGATCCTCGACGTTCCCGGTGACCTCGTCACCCGCTGCCTGGACGACCTGATCGCCGAGGAGGGCGTGGTCCGGGAGTTCCTGCCCGGCGACGACGGCGAGCCGGTGCCGGCGGTCTACCTGGTGCCCTTCCACCGTGCCGAGCAGTCGCTGGCCGGCGCCCTGCTGCGGCTGCTGCACGACCGGGCCGACCGGCTGCCCCACTTCGCCGACGTCGACTGGCCCCGGGCGCTGACCTGGCTACGGGCGGTCACCGGCAACGACCTCGCCCCCGAGCAGGAGCACGCCGTCCGGCTGGCGTTGACGGCGAAGGTGGCGGTGCTCACCGGCGGTCCCGGGTGCGGCAAGAGCTTCACGGTGCGGTCCATCGTCGCGCTGGCCGCCGCGAAGAAGGCCCGGATCACCCTGGTCGCGCCGACCGGGCGGGCCGCGAAACGGTTGTCCGAGCTGACCGGGCACCCCGCCGCCACCGTGCACCGGCTGCTGCAACTGCGTCCCGGCGGGGAGGCCGTGCACGACCGGGACAACCCGCTCGACGTCGACCTGCTCGTCGTCGACGAGGCGTCCATGCTCGACCTCATCCTGGCCAACAAGCTCGTCAAGGCGGTGCCGCCGGGGGCGCACCTGCTCCTGGTGGGCGACGTCGACCAGTTGCCCAGCGTCGGCGCCGGGGAGGTGCTGCGCGACCTGCTCACCGCGCCGGCCATCCCCCGGGTGCGGCTGACCCGGGTGTTCCGCCAGGCCGCCCAGTCGGGCGTGGTCACCAACGCGCACCGGATCAACGCCGGCCGACCGCCCCTGCTCGACGGCCTGCCGGACTTCTTCCTGTTCGCCTGCGAGGACACCGAGGCCACCGCCGCGCTGACCGTCGACGTCGCCTGCACCCGCGTCCCCGCCCGGTTCGGCCTCGACCCGCGCCGCGACGTGCAGGTCCTCGCCCCCATGCACCGGGGGCCGGCCGGTGCCGCCGCGCTCAACACCCTGCTGCAACAGCGGCTCACCCCGCACCGCGAGGGGCAACCCGAGCGGCGGTTGGGCGGGCGGGTGTTCCGCATCGGCGACAAGGTCACCCAGATCCGCAACAACTACGACAAGGGTCAGGCCGGCGTCTTCAACGGCACCCTCGGCATCGTCACCGCCATCACCCCCGAGGAACAGACCCTCACCGTACGCACCGACGAGGACGAGAACCTCGACTACGAGTTCGACGAGCTGGACGAGCTGGCCCACGCGTACGCGATGACCATCCACCGCTCGCAGGGCTCGGAGTACCCGGCGGTGGTCGTACCCCTGACCACCAGCGCCTGGATGATGCTGCAACGCAACCTGCTCTACACCGCCGTCACCCGGGCCCGGCAGCTCGTCGTCCTGGTCGGTTCCCGCCGTGCGTTGGCCGCCGCCGTGCGTACCGTCGGCGCGGGTCGCCGGCACACCGCCCTGGACCACCGCCTCGGCGCGCCGGCCGGATAGCGCCGGCCGGGCCGGGCATCCGGTGTCGACGGCCGCCGCGCCGGCCACCGTGGACGGTGACCGGCGCGACGAACCAGCGGAGATCCGTCAGCGGTAGCCGGCGGCGGTGATGTTGGCCTGCACCGCGTTCTCGGTGGCGTCCGACGGGTAGCCGGCGACCATCGCACCCTCGTAGAAGGTGCCGGCGCTGAGGTTCGCGCCGCCGTCGGGCTTGCAGCAGTCCCCGCCGCTGCCCAGGATGATCGCGCCCTGCTTCTTCATCGGGCTGTAGCCGGGCGGCAGCGAGCCGTCGTAGAGGGTGTAGAGGCTGCCGGACTGCGCGTTGCTGCCCTTGATGGCGAACCGTGAGGTGCCGTTGTTCTTCAGGGTGGCGGTGACGAACTTGTGCGGGAATGCCCGCTGGTTGGGGTTCCACGAGCTGCTGCCGCCGGGGAACAGCCCCCACTCCAGGTCGGCCTGCACCCACGGGCCGGAGCCGGAGCAGCCGCCGAACCAGCACTGGGTGCTGAAGTTGATCGCGTCCATCGCGCCGGCGGCGTCGGCCTTGCGGGTGGTCTCGCTGTTGCCGTAGTCGAAGCAGCAGCCGTTGTTGACGTGGGTGCCGCTGGTGACCATATACATGCCCTCGGGCGCGGACCCCGTCGGTACCCCGGTCAGGTGACCGTCGCGCCAGTAGCTGTTGCCCGGGTTGATGTAGAGCGAGTACGCCTTCGCGCCGCCCACCGTCAGCGACTCCGACGTCGCGACCGCCGGCCGGCTCTGCGGCGACCCGGGCACCACGCTGGAGCCCTGGTACCACAGGTCGTTGCCGCGACCGGACTGGTCGAACACGACGGTCACCACGCAGGTGGTGCCGGCGCAGAACGAGTCCTGCGTGGCGGCGTTGGCGGTGCCACCGGTGCCGGTCAGCCCGATGTTGCGGGTCGTATTGTCCGAGGAGCGGCGGACCTGGTAGAGGTTCCCGGCGTAGGCGGCGTAGAGCGCCCGGGTGGTGCTGTGCGCGGCCACGCACGGGGTGCCACCGGCGGCGTAGATGTCGCAGGGCAGGGCACCTGCGGGCGGGGGAGTGGTCGGCGGCGGCGTGGTCGGCGGGGCGGTGGTGGGCGGGGTGGTCGGCGAGGTCCACTGCTGGTTGGCCTGACCGTTGCAGGTCCACAGCAGGACCTTGGTGCCGTTGGCGGTGCCGTTGCCGTTGGCGTCCAGGCACAGGCCGGACTGCACGCCGACGATGGTGCCGTTGGCGTTGACGTTCCACTGCTGGTTGGTCTGGCCGTTGCAGTCCCAGATGATCGCCGCCGTGCCGGCGGTGGTGCCCCGGCCGGAGGCGTCCAGGCACTTGTTGCCGTAGACCGTGAGTTGCCGGCTGGCCGTCCAGGTCCAGGTCTGGTTGGCCCCGCCCTGGCAGTCCCACAGTTGGGTCTGGGTGCCGTTGGTGGTGCTGGAGTTGGGGACCTCGAGGCAGCGCCCGGAGGCGGTGCCGACGATCCGGGTGCTCTGCCCCGGCTCGATGGCGGCCAGCGCGGGTGCGGCGGCGGCCCCGGCGACCGGCGCGGTGAGGCCGGGTGTGGCCCCGGCGACGACGAGGACGCCGGCCAGCGCGCCGACCAGCATGGTCAGCCGGTGCAGCCGGCGGCGGGGGAGGGGGTCGCGGACCTGTCCTGGTTCGCTGGGGGACGGGGTGCGCACGAAGCGGCTCCTTGGTTCGTCGGCGGCGCACCGGGGCGCATCCGCCTACGGTCGGTGGTGGTGGCGAATCGGTTCGGACCTTCTCAGGATCACGGACCAAACGACATCAATCAATGGCTTGCGGTGGTTCGTCCCCGTCACCTCCGGCGGCCAGCCGGGTCGGGCGCCGGCCTTGCGGCACCCGACCCGGAGGCGGGGCGGGTCTACCGGCCCCAGACGCGCCAGGTCTGGTTCAGCGGGCTGCTCTGGCCGACCGGCTTGCAGGTCCACTGCAGGATCCGCGCCCCGGCGGCGGTCGAGACCCCGTTGACGTCGACGCACTTGTTGCTGTGCCGGGCGACGAGCTGGTAGTCGTGGGAGTCGTTGCCCCCGTAGGTCACCCGGCGCAGGGTGAACTGCTGGCTGGGGCCGTTCTGGCAGGTCCACTGCTGCACGGCCGCGCCGTCGGCGGTGGACGCCCCGCTGACGTCCAGGCACTTGCCGCTCTGCTGGTTGACCACGGTGTACGTGTCGGCCACCCCGGCGACCGGGCGGAAGTTCCAGAGCTGCTGGTCACCGCCCTCGCAGGGGAACTGCTGCTGGGGGTTGCCGTCGGCGGTGCCCGGGCCGGTGTTGTCCAGGCACTGCTGGGAGTGCTGGGCCACCGCGACCGAGGTGAAACCGGTGTCCGAGGGCGGCAGCACGGTGACCGTGTACGTGTCGTTCTGGTTGCCGTACGGCAGGGTCACCGAGGCGGCGTTGTTGGTCAGCGTGAGCACGGTGTTCGACACCGTGACCGGTCCCTGCACCGCGCCACCGTTGTTGTACGGGATGCGCTGGGTGAGCACCCGCACCTGGTTGTTCTGCACGATGCCGCTGGTGGCGTCCAGCCGTTGCAGGTTGACGGTCAGGTTGCCGGTGGTCCGACCGCCGCCGACCAGCACCTTCGCCACCCCGGTCGCCCTGGTGGCGAAGGCGTCGTAGGACGGGCTGGGGGTCACCGCGACGATCTGTCCGGTCTGTGCGGCGTAGTAGCGGTAGACCCACCACTCGCCCTTGGGCTGGTGCTGGCCGGCGGCGTTGCGCACCAGCAGGTTGCCCAGGTCGTTGTGCAGGTTGCCGGCGCTGGCCCAGTTCGCCCGTAGCCCGTCCGCGCGGGCCCGTTCCAGCCGGGCGACGTACCAGGCGCCGTCCGCCGGGTTCTGCTCGTTGGACGCGCCGTACTCGTTGATCTGGTACGGCCGGGGGTGGGCGATGCCGCGTGGGTCGAGGGTGGCGTTGGCGGCGGCGACGTTGGCGACCGGGTCGCCGGGCAGCGCGTGCCAGCTGACGATGTCCGGCACCGTGTTGGTGGAGCGGACGAAGTCCAGGTACTGGTTCCAGAACGCGTGGTTGGTCGACGGCACGCAGGCGCAGCTCGGGCCGACGATGAGCTGGTCGGGGAACTCCGCCCGCAGCCGCTGGTAGGTGCGTCGCCACAGTTCGAGGTACTGGGAGATCGGGCGGTTCCAGAAGATGGTGATGTTGGGTTCGTTCCAGATGTCCCACTGCACCCTCAGCCCGGCCGCCCGGACGTCGCCGATGAGCCGGGTCAGGAAGGCGTCGTAGTCGGTCCAGTTGCCGTTGTCACCGGGGAACCGGGAGATCCCCGCGCCGTCCGCGCCCCACAGGTCGTGCGGCAGGATGATGAACTGACCGCCCAGGGCGGCGGTGCGCCGGGCCTGGGCGAGCGTGGCGTTCCACCGGCGGTCGTAGTTTCCGCCGACCCAGCCGCTGCCGGGCAGTTGTGCGCCGCCGGCCCGCATGTACTGGAACCTGACGTCCCGGTAGAAGTGGTCGGCCGGGCCGCTGGCGTTCTCGGTCATGCCGTAGATCCAGCCGGAGGCCCGGTAGGTGGGGGTGCCGTCGGCGCTGGCGAAGTTGACGCTGATCGACTCGTCGGCGGCCCGGGCCGGGGCGGCGGCGACGGTGGTGGCGGCGACGACGAGCAGGCCGACGGCGATCCGGGTGGCGATCGCGCGGGCTCGTCCGGGCCGGCGGTGGGACGGGGTGTTCACGGCGGCTCCTTGTGGGGCGTGGGGACGCTCTCCGGGAGGGCTTCGCATGCGAATCGATTCGCAGGGATCGTAGGGTGACACGATGAAGGATGTCAATGTAATGACGGTCCGGTGAAGTGGATGTTTCCGCCGGCGATCTGCCCTCAGGTCACCCCTGCCGCCCGGCTGCTCCGGGCCGGCCGGGCAGCTCCTTGACCGCCGGGCGCGGGCGGACCTAATGTTCGTGCGAATCGATTCGACAACTCGGTTCCGTCGTGCGCCCCCGGCGACCCCGACGTGGCACCGTCGAAGGCTGACCACCCGAACCACGAAAGGGCGTCACCCGACATGACCGTCGCACCGTCCGGCCCGGAGTTCTCCCTCCAGGACGTCCCGTTCAGCTACCGCGGCTCCTGGCTCGGCATCTCCCCGGTGGTGGCCGAGAAGACGTACGCCGACGACCTGCACCTGGTCTCCCACCAGACCGGCATGCACCCGGTGCTGCGCCTGGCCCCGCACGCCGACGCCACGGTCGTCGCCACCCCCGCGCTGCTCACCTGGCGCGCCGGCGACGGCCGGATCGACGTCTGCTACCAGGGGCCGGACACCCTCCGGCTGCGGGGCCGGGGGCTCGGCCTGCGGATCGCCGCCGCCGCGGGCACCCTCACCCCGTTCAGCGGCACCTACCTCTACCGCGACCCGGTCGACGGATCGGCCGTGTTCACCTCCTACGAGACGGGCCGCCGCTACCGGGTCACCGGGCTGTCCGCCCGGCTGCCCGACGTCGTGGGCGGCGAGGCGCTCGGCGTCGCCGACCGGTGGCTGGACCTCCCCGCCGACCGGCCCTGGGAGATCGCGATCGAGGAGTACGCCACCGCCCGGCCCCCCTACCGGCCGGCCGGCACCTTCGACGAGCTGTGCCGCGAACGCAGCGCCGAGTTCGCCACCTTCGTCGACGCGGTCGCCCCCTGGCGCGACGCCGACACCCCCGCCGCCGAACTGGCCGCGTACGTGCTGTGGTCGGCCACCGTCGAGCCGGCCGGCTTCGTCACCCGGCCGGCCGTGCTGATGTCCAAGCACTGGATGGACAAGGTGTGGAGCTGGGACCACTGCTTCAACGCGATCGCCCTGGCCGCCGGCGAACCCGACCTGGCCTGGCACCAGTTCCACCTGCCGTTCGACCACCAGGACGCCGCCGGTGCCCTGCCCGACTCGGTCACCCACTCCGAGGTGCTGCACAACTTCGTCAAGCCACCCGTGCACGGCTGGGCCCTGGGTCAGCTGCGCCGCCGGCTGCCCACCCCGCCGGACCGAACGGCGCTGGCCCAGACGTACGACCGGCTGGCCCGGTGGACCCGGTTCTGGCTGGACGCCCGTCGTGCCCCCGGCAGCGACCTGCCCCACTACCAGCACGGCAACGACAGCGGCTGGGACAACGCCACCACCTTCGACGACGGCCGGGTCCTGGAGACCGCCGACCTCGCCGCCCTCCTGGTCGTCCAACTGCGCTGCCTGGCCGACCTCGCCACCGAGCTGGGCCGGCCGGCCGCCGGCTGGTCCGCCGAGGCCGACCGGGTCCGGGCCGCCCTGCTGCGCGACCTGTGGGACGGCGAACGCTTCACCGCCCGCAGCCCGCACACCGGGCGACGCCGGGCCAGCCGCAGCCTGCTCGACCTGATGCCCGTCACCCTCGGCGACGACCTGCCCGCCCCGGTCGCCGGGGCACTGGCCCGGGGCGTCGCGGCCCACCTGACGACCCACGGGCTGGCCACCGAACCGACCGACTCGCCGCACTACCTCGCCGACGGCTACTGGCGGGGCCCGATCTGGGCACCCTCCACCATGCTGGTCGAGGACGGGCTGCGCCGGGCCGGGCAGACCGCGCTGGCCGACGAGATCAGCAGGCGGTTCCTGGCCCTGTGCGAGAAGTCCGGGTTCGCCGAGAACTTCGACGCCGAGACCGGCGCGGGGCTGCGCGACCGGGCGTACACCTGGACGGCCAGCAGCTACCTCAGCCTCGCCGCCGCGCAGCAGGAACGCCGGGCGGCGTCGGCGGGTCCGGGGCCGTGCGGCGCGTGAACCGCGCGCCGGGCCCGGCAGGGCGGGGTCCTGGCGCGGGGACGTCCGGCGTGCGGTGTGACGGCTGCCCCGGCCCGCGACCGGGACGGCTGCGGCTGCGGGAGGCCGGAGTCGGGTCAGCGGGGTCGGACCGGGCCGGTGCTGGAGCGCAGCGAGACGGGTGGCGCGTAGAGCCGGTGCCGGGGCGGGCCGCCGGGCGCGGCGATCAGCTCCAGCAGCAGCGACACCGCCTCGGCGCCCATCTGGCGCATCGGCACGTCGGCGGCGGTCAGCGGGGGGTGGAAATCCTCCGCCCAGTGCTGGGCGGCGACTCCGGTGACGGAGAAGTCGCCAGGCACCGAGAGGCCGGCGGCGCTCAACGCCCGCTGCATGCCGGGCAGCGCCGCCTCGTTGATGGTGGCCACCGCCGTGACCTCCGGATGCGCCGCCAGCAGTTGCGCCACGCACGCCTCGCCGGAGGGCGTGTCGTCGCCGCAGCAGACGTCGACACCGGTCAGGCCCCGCTCGGCGACCGCCGTCCGGAAGCCGGCCAGGGCGCGGTGGCTCGGGCCGTAACCCGCCGCGACCAGCTCGGCGGACCGGTTCACCAGGGCCACCTGGCGGTGTCCCAGGTCGGCCAGATGGTGTACGCAGCGGGAGATCAACGTCGCGTAGTCGACGTCGATCCAGCTCATCGCGCGCGGGTCGGCCGTCCGACCGATCGTCACGAACGGCACTCCCGCCGTCGCCAGCCGGGTCACCCGGTCGTCGGTCAGCCGGATCTCCATCAGCACCACCCCGTCCACCCGCCGCCCGGTGACGATCCGCTCGAAGGACCGGTCGTGGTCGCCGCCGGACGGGGAGAGCAGCACGTCCAGATCGTGCCGGGCCGCCGCCTCGACGACGCTGGCGACGAAGCCCAACTGCATGTCGGTCAGGCGCTGGCTGGCCGGCGGGATGACCAGCCCGAGGGTGCGGGTGCGCCCCTCCTTCAACGCGCGGGCGCTGGCGTTCGGCCGGTAGCCCAGCTCGTCGATCACCGCCTGGATCCGTTGCCGGGTCGTCGCCGACACGGCCCGCTTCCCACTCAACACGTAGGACACGGTGCTGCGGGACACTCCGGCCCGCCGGGCGATCTCCCCGATGTTCATGCCCGCCCTCAAGCCGAATTCCGCCACCGACGCGGGAATGCGCCGTGTTTCCCGTGGAGCATAGCCGTACGGCAATTCCCCACGGGGCAGGAACAGTTCCGCCGCCACCCCCGGCGGCAATCCGCCGACGCCCGGCGTTCCGTGGGGCGCAGGTCGGAGCGGACAGGGCCTGCGGGGTGGCGCAATATATCGACGGAAGTTAATGTTAAAGATCTGACGTTTTATGTCAGGAGTAGGCACGGCTGACTGATCGGTTCCGTACCCCCGGTCGTTCGGACGCGAAGCGCAGCCGTGCCGCAGGCAGCCACCACCGCACCCGTACCGTTCCGGAGAGGGATTCGATGAAGGTGAAGAGAAGGCCCAGTCGTATGACGATCGCCGTGGCGACGATGGCGACCCTCGCCGTCGTCAGCGGCGGCTCCGTGGTGGCCGACGCGCCGGGCGCGCGGGCCGCGACCACCGGCCCGTGCGACATCTACGCCGCGGGCGGGACGCCGTGCGTGGCCGCGCACAGCACCACCCGCGCCCTGTACGGCGCGTACAACGGGCCGCTGTACCAGGTACGCCGGACGTCGGACAACACCACCCGGGACGTCGGGGTGCTGAGCGCGGGCGGCGTCGTCAACGCCGCGACCCAGGACTCCTTCTGCGCCAACACGAGCTGCGTGATCACGATCATCTACGACCAGTCGGGCCGCAACAACCGCCTCACCCAGGCGCCCGGCGGCTACTGGCCCGGCCCCGCGCCGGGCGGCTGGGACAACCTGGCCGACGCGAAGGCGGCCCCGATCACGGTCGGCGGCCAGAAGGCGTACGGCGTCTACGTCTCGCCCGGCACCGGCTACCGCAACAACAACACCAACGGCGTCGCCACCGGTGACCAGCCCGAGGGCATCTACGCCGTCGTCGACGGCACCCACTACAACCAGTGGTGTTGTTTCGACTACGGCAATGCGCAGACCGACGGCCAGGCCGACTCGCCGGCCATCATGGAGACGGTCTACTTCGGCGCCAACAAGCAGTGGGGATACGGTGCCGGCGCCGGCCCGTGGGTCATGGCCGATCTGGAGTGGGGGTTGTTCTCCGGGGTGAACGCCGGTTACAACAACATCGCGTCCATCAACCACCGTTTCGTGACCGCCATGGTCAAAGGCGAGCCGAACCACTGGGCGATCCGCGGTGGCAACGCACAGTCGGGCGGCCTGACGACCTATTTCGACGGGCGGCGGCCCAACGGATACCACCCGATGAAGAAGGAGGGCGCGATTCTGCTCGGCATCGGCGGCGACAACAGCGTCTCCGGCCGGGGCACCTTCTTCGAGGGCGTGCTGACCTCGGGTTACCCGTTGCCGGCCACGGAGGACGCGGTGCAGGCGAACATCGCCGGGGCGGGATACGCACCGGCCGGTGGCGGCACCCCGGCGCAGAGCGTCCAACTCGTGGGCACCCAGTCGGGCCGCTGTGTCGACGTGCCGAACGGCAGCACCACCAACGGCACGCAGGTCCAGCTGTGGGACTGCACGGGCGGGACCGCGCAGCGCTTCACCCGCACGGCGGGTGGGCAGCTCCAGGTCTCGGGCAGCAAGTGTCTCGACGCCTCCGGGCAGGGCACCGGCAACGGCACCAAGGTGATCATCTGGGACTGTCACGAGGGTGCCAACCAGCAGTGGAACGTCAACGCCAACGGCACCGTCACCGGCGTGCAGTCGGGTCTCTGCCTGGACGCCGCCAACGCGGCCACGGCCAACGGCACCAAACTCGTTCTCTGGGCCTGCAACGGGCAACAGAACCAGCAGTGGAGCCTGCGTAGCTGACCGCCACGCCACAACCGGCAGGTCGGGCCGGTGTATCGAGATGGGGGAGTACGGCGGCCCGCAGCAGCACGCCCATCCGTGCCACGGCGGCCGGTGGCAGTCGGTCGAAAGCCACGGTCCGCGCGGGAACCAGGTGTCGCTGCGGCTCGACGACGAATACCAGACGTGGCGGTTACATGGTCGGTGATCCGACCCATGCGGTAAGTCACTGGTCCATGTCTGGCACCGCGGGTCGGTGATCTGTGAGGGTGTGCCCGGTGAACCCGATACCGAGCACACCCGCACAGCCGTCGCTGGGCACCGTGCTGCGGGCCCACCGGCTGGCGGCGGGCCTGTCGATCGAGGGGCTCGCCGAGCGCTGCGGGATCAGTGTCCGGGCGATCAGCGACATCGAGCGCGACCGGGTCCGCCGCCCGCAGCGGCGTACCCTGACCGTCCTGTGTGACGTCCTCGACGTGCCGGACGACGCCCGCCGCCGGCTGGTCGAGGCCACCTCCGCCCGACCCGCCGGCTGCGAGCCGCCCGACCCGCCGCGCCACTTCACCGGCCGTTCGGCGACGCTGGGTGCCCTCGGCGACCTCGCACGCCGGCCGCCGGGCGACCGGCAGCAGGCCACCGTGGCCGTCGTCACCGGGCCCGCCGGGGTGGGCAAGACCAGCCTCGCGGCACGGGCCGCGACCGACCTGGCCCCGGAGTTCCCCGACGGCCGGTTCTTCGTCGACCTGCGCGGCATGGACGACGTCCCCCTGCCGCCCGGCGAGGCGCTGCACCTGCTGTTGCGCGCCCTCGGGGTGCCCGAACGGCGCATTCCCGCCGGGCTCGACGAGCGGGCCACGGCCTACCGGTCGGTGCTCTGCCAGCGCCGGGCCCTGGTGGTGTGGGACAACGCCGCCGACGAGGCCCAGGCGAGGCCGCTGCTGCCCGGGGCCGGGCCGGGTCTCGTGCTGTTCACCAGCAGGCGACGGCTCAGCGGCCTGGACGCCGCCCGGTGGCTGTCCCTGGAACCGCTGCCGGCCGAGGAGTCGACCGCGATGCTGCGGGCCATCGCCGCGCCCGACGCCGTCGCCGACCCGACCGGGTGGGCGGAGCTGGCCCGGCACTGTGGACACATGCCGCTCGCCCTGCGCGTCACCGGGCAACGGCTGTCCGACGAGCCGGGGCTGTCGGTGGGGGAGCTGAACCGACGGTTCACCGGCGAACAGGCCCGGCTCACGGTGATCGACGCCGGGGCCGCCGGCATCCACACCGCGCTGAGCCTGTCGTACCGGCGGCTCGGGGTGGACCTGCGGCGCACCTTCCGGCGGCTGTCCCTGATGCCCGGCCCGGACTTCGGCCCGGACCCGGTCGCCGTGGTCGGCGACGCCGACGTCGAGGAGACCGAGCGGCGGCTGGAGGCCCTGGTCGAGAGCGGCCTGGTGGCCGCCGTGCCGGCGGACCGGTACGGGCTGCACGACCTGGTCCGGGAGTTCGCCGCCGACCGGATGACCGCCGAGGAGCCGGCGACGACCGGCCCGTTGCGGACCACCCTGATGCGCTGGTGGCTGGCCCGCACCACGGCCGCCGGGCAGCACTTCGAGCCGGGCGGACCGGCGTCGCCGACGGAGTTCCCGGACCGGACGGCGGCGGCCGGCTGGCTCGACGCCGAGCGGGGCAACTGGTTCGCGGCGCTGCGCTCCGCCGCCGCCGAGGGCCTGCACGGGCAGGTGGTGGACACCGTCGACGCGCTGCACTGGTTCTCCGACAGCCGGGTGCACCTCGACGTCTGGCCGGAGGTCTTCCGGTGGTCCGCCGACTCCGCCGCCCGGCTGGGCGACCCCCGCACCGAGGCGGTCCACCTCAACTACCTGTCCTGGGCCCAGGCGATCTGCCAACGCGAGTACGCGCGCAGCGTCGCCACCGCCACCCGGGCGCTGGACCGGGCCGTCCGCGCGGGCGACCCGGCCCAGCAGGGCTGGGCACTGCTCTACGCCGCCAGCGGCCACACCGGGCTGGGCGAGCACGCGGCGGCGCTGCGGCACCGGCAGCGGGCCTGGGTGATGCTGCGCCGCGCGGCCGACCCGGAGGGGCTGCCGCAGGCGATGGCCTCCCTCGGGTCCTCCCTCCTGGCGCTGGGCAGACCCACCGAGGCGCTGCGGGTGCACGAGCGGACACGACGGTTGCTGCGCGATCCGCGCCACCCGATCGCGGCCTTCGCCCGGGCCTCCACCGACGCGTTGACCTGCCGACGCATCGGCGACGACCTCGCCGCCCTCGGCCGGTGGCCGGAGTGCGTCGCGGTCCGGCGGGAGGCCGTGGCCGGGTTACGCGCGAGCGCGATGCCGGCGATCGAGGCGCTGGCCCTGGTGGAGCTGGTGGAGGCGCTGCGCCGTACCGGGGCGACCCGGCCGGCCCCGGCGTACCTGGCGCGGGCGATCGGGTTGGCCGACGACTGTGACGACCCGGATCTGGCCCGCCGGGCCGGCGACCTGCTCGCCGAGTTGTCCGGGGCCGGTTGAGCGTCAGGTGCCGGGCACCACCCGGGCGAAGGCGTTGACCAGCGGATGCGGCCGGTATCGGTGGTCCCGGCCGGGGGTGAGCCAGCCCCGTTCGGCCAGATCGAGGAACCCCGCCTCGGCGGGCGCGGGCCCGACCAGCCGGGGCAGCAGCCGCAGGGCGCGCCGGGCCGGCGACGGCAACCCGGCGTACGCCCGCTCGAAGGCGTCGCGGACCGACAGGTCACCGGCGACCAGCGCGCCGAGCACCCGGTCCGGCCGGGTCAACCGGTCGATGAGCCACTGCGCGCTCCACTGCGGCCGGGTCAGCAGCCGGTTCGCGGTCACCCGCAGGGCCAGCGGCAGGCCGGCGCAGCAGGCGGCCAGTTCGGCCACCGCCGGGGCGGGGGTGCTGCCCTCCACCATGGCGGTCAGCGCGGCCCGCGCGTCGGCCGGCGGCAGCGGCGGCACCAGCCGTCGGTCGGCCTCCGGCAGTTCCGCCAGCGGCGGGCCACCGGTGACCAGGGTGACGGCGGCGGCGTCCGCGGGGAGCAGCGGCCCGACCTGGCGGGTGGCCCGGACGCCGTCCAGCACCACCAGCATCCGCCGGGCGCGCACCAGGTCGCGGTACGCCCCAAGGGCCACCGGGTCCGATCCGGTCGACGCCGGCGCGGCGGCCGGTAGCAGCCGTCGCGCGATCGTGGCGGCGGTGGCGTCCCCGACCGGGCCGAGGAAGCGCACCCCGTCGGGGAACCGGTCGGCCAGCCGGGTGGCCGCCTGGACGGCCAGCGTCGTCGTGCCCACCCCGGGCAGGCCGATCAGCTGCACCGCCCGGCTGTGGCCCAGCCGGGCGGTCAGCCAGGCGAGGTCGGCGTGGCGTCCGGTGAAGTGGGGCGTCACCCCGGGCAGCCCGGTGACCCCGCCGACCTGCTCGTCGGCGGCGCGGAGCCGGCCGGTGCCGGGTCCGTCCAGGCCCAGGGCGGTGCCCAGCGCCCGCAGGGTGCCGGGGTGCGGGCGGCGGATCGTGTGTCGCTCGATCCCGCCGATGGTGCGGACGCTCACCCCGGACCGGGCGGCGAGTTCCTCGATGGTCAGTCCGGCGGCGGTCCGCAGTGACCGGAGCCGGTGGAGCTGTTCCTGCGTGTTGTCCCGCACCCCGTACCCCCGCGAGGACGTCTGTTGTCCGGTCCAGTAGACGTCGCCGGAAGACCACGCGGGGTGAGGGAATCGTCACACCGGGTTCCGGTGCTGGTGGGGTGCGGGGCGGTGGTCGTCCGCCGTCCCGGCCTGCGGGAGGCGGGACGGCGGACGGGGCGTGCTCAGGCGACGCCGACGCGCTGCCACTGCTGGTTGGCACCGGTGCCGCAGGTGTACTGGATCACCCGGGCGCCGTCGGCGGTGGAGTAGCCGGTGACGTCGAGGCACCTGCCGCTGTGCCGGGCCACGAACTGGACGTAGCCGGAGCCCGCGTCGCGGACCTGCCACTGCTGGTCGGTACGCCCCGACTGGCAGCCGAACTGCTGCACCGCGGCGCTGTCGGCGGTGGACCCGCCGGCCACGGTGAGGCACTTGTCGCTGTGCCGGGCGACGATCTGGACGTAGCCGGAGCCGGCGTCGCGGAGCTGCCACTGCTGGTTGGTGCCGCTGTTGCAGGCGTACTGGGCCACGGCGGCGGCGTCGGCGGTGGACCGGTCGAGCACGTCCAGGCACTTGCCGCTGTGCCGGGCGCGCAGTGAGTCGAAGGCGTAGCCGCCGTTGACCCCGGAGACCACTCCGGTGGCGGTGTCGATGGTGAGTTGCGGGTACCAGCTCATGGTCAGCGAGGTGGCGGTGGGGAAGTTCAGCGGCAGCCAGACGTACCGGGACTGGTTGACCGGGCCGCCCGTCGCGCCGGCCCACCGGTCGCCGAGGTAGAGGTACGAGGTGGCGGCGCTGCCCTGCACCGGCAGCACGTACGCCGACTGGGAGTCGTAGGTGGTGCCGTCGGCGAAGTTGGTCGGGTTGGTCCAGGTGCCGCCGACGCTGCTGGCGGTGGCGTACCGGCCCTGGTTGGGCGACCAGCCGGTGGCTCCCGAGGTGACCAGGAAGTAGACCCCGTTGCGTTTGAACATCGCCGGGGCCTCGCGGTAGTTGTCCGGCCACAGCGTCCGCACCAGCGACGCGACCCCGGTGTAGTCGGCGGTGAGCCGGTAGATGTTCAGGTCGGCGTTGTTGCGGGTGGCCGAGATCAGGTACGCGGTGCCGTCGTCGTCGCGGAACACCGTCTGGTCCCGGGAGTCGTGGCCCAGCGGCCGGAAGCTGCCCAGGTAGCGGTAGTTGCCGTCGACCGTGCTGGAGGTGGCCACGGCGACCCGGGCCTGGTTGTAGTCGACGCCGTTCTCCCAGTGCATCCAGAGCACGTACTGGCCGGTGCCGGCGTTGTAGATCACCTTGGGGCGTTCGATGTTCGCCGTCGCCAGCTCACCGGCCGAGGACTGGGTGAGCACGTTGTTGCGGAACTCCCAGGTGCGCAGGTCGGTCGAGCGGTAGACCGACACGTACCGGAAGGTGTTGTTGTCGTTGCGGTTCTCGCCGAACCAGTAGTAGTAGTCGCCCACCTTGATCATGCCGCCGCCGTGGGCGTGCACGCCGGCGCCGGCGGTGTCGGTGAACTGCGTGCCGTTGACCACGGTGACGGGTGCGGCCCGCGCGGCGGGGGCGGTGAGGGTCAGCGGGGCGAGCACGGCCACGCAGGCGGCGAGGGCGAGGACGATCCGGCGGAGGGTGGTGGGGTGGGGCGCGGCAGGCATGGGCCGCCTCCTCGTGCGGTGGACGTGGGGTGCCCGCCGGGACGTGCGGGACCTTTTCATGAGCCTCACGATAAGCCGAGCCACCGCTACATGCCCATACTTCGATGTGATGAACATCGATATGTAGCGGGTGGGTGGGAGATCCGCGCCACGTCGGCGGTTGGAGTGGTCGTCGCGCTTGTCGAGATCGTGATGCATGATCTACGTCACATTGTGAACCCTTCTCGCGGTCTCCGGCACGGAAGGCGCGTTCCGGGCGGAATCCCTTTTCCGCGCCCCACATTTGCTGCCGAAGCCACCCGCGACGGGCCGGTGGGCGGCCGGACGGATCGCATCTCGCCACGGAACGTAGCCGGTGCCCACCCGCCCGTGGTCGGCCGGGGTTCGTTGCCGTCCGACAACGAGCGCCTCGGTTTGTGCCGCTCACTACCCTGACCGATGATCCAGTGCCTGGGTACCGTCGACAGCGATAAGGGCTTCAGATGAGCAACAGTCACCCTCCGTACGGAGAACAGCCGGATCCGAACGTCACCCCGTGGAGCGGGCCACCGGCCCCGTCCGCCGGCTACCCGGCGTACGGCCAGCCCGGCCAGGCCCCGCAGTACGGTCAGGCCCCGCAGTTCGGCCAGGCCCCGCAGTTCGGTGTTCCCGTGCCGCCGCAGAAGTCGAACCGGGGCCTGGTCATCGGCCTCATCATCGGCGCGGTGGTCCTCATCCTCGCGCTCTGCGGCGCCGGCATCGGGCTCGCCCTGGTCGGCAACGACGACGAGCCCGACCCGACCCCGACGCCGAGCGCGACCGCCGCCGACCCGGGGCCCGGCACGGACACCTCGTCCACCCCGCAGCCGTCCGAGCCGCCCACCGAGCAGCCGAACAACAACAACGCGGTGACCGCGCGCTACTCCAGCGACATGTCCGCGGTCTGCGACGGCAGCCCGATCCTCAACGCGGCCACCTACAGCGGCCCGGCCACCGCCAAGGCGTACGTCTTCTCCAACAACCCGGAGCGGCCGACGTTCTGGTCGTCGAAGATCGTCGGCTCCGACAAGCGGTACTACGCCAAGTCGGCCGACTTCGCCACGGTCTCGGTGGTCGGCTGCATGTCGATGGTCCCGGGCAGCGAGGGCGCGCCCAAGCAGTGCGACTACAAGGCGAGCGACGGCAAGAACGTCAGCGTCTCCTACATCTCCTCGCGCTACCAGCTGACCTTCTACGCGGCGAAGACCGCGGAGAAGATCGGCGACGGCGGGGTCGTCAACGCCCCGGCGACCCGGTGCCCGAGCTTCATCTCGTACAACAAGACGACGATGAAGGCGTACGCGGCGCCGGACAGCGGCACCATCGAGGCCGCGCTGGACAAGTTCCTGTCCTGATCCGGCCCCTGACGGCGGTGCCGGGGGCGGGGGATCCCTCCCGCCCCCGGCCTTCCGTCCCTCCGCCGCCTGATCAGGTGTTGACCGGCCGGCGGGCGACCAGCAGCACGTGCGTCACCGGCCAGTCCAGCGGCGCCCCCTCCACGGTCGACAGCGCCGCGGTCGGCGCGAGCCGGTGGGTGACGATCCAGTCGTTGCGGTACGGACCGCTGGCCGGGTCGACCTCGAACCCCACGTCGGCCAGCAGGGCCTTCCAGTCGGCCCACTCCAGCCCGCAGAACTCCTCCTGCGTCTCGGACAACCAGTTGTCGGTGTAGTCCTTGCGGGTGAGGAAGTCCATCGCCGCGCCGAGCGGCAGCTCGACCACCGCGCCGGTGCCGTCGTCGACCGGGCGGAACCCGAACGGGAACCGGTAGTCGACGGCGAACTGGTCCAGCCGGGCCCGCGTGGACAGCCCGGCGAGGTGCGCGGCCACCTGGTCGGCCGGCAGTGACGCCAGATCCTCGCGGGGCCGGGCCGGGTTCGCCCCGTCGGTCGTCGACAGCCGCAGCCGTACCGTCAGGTCCCGGCCGTCCGGCCCGCAGACGTCACTGTTGATCCACACCCCGCCGGGCACCGTGTGGTCGTAGATGGCCTGCACGAACCGGCGCAGCGACGCCATCCGGTCGCCGTAGGACCAGATCTCGTGGGTCAGCGCGAAGGTCATCGTGGTGTCCACCGAGCGGGGCGCGAACACCGCCCCGCCGAGCACGTTGCGGCGGTAGAAGAAGACGTTCGGGTTGGTGAAGACCCCCTGCGCCTTCTTGTGCACGCACTCCTCGTACAGGTGCCGGGCCACCTCGACCCCGATCAGGTCGCTCTCCCGCAGCGCCGGCTCCCGGTCGGCCAGCTCCAGCACCGCGCCCGCGCCGCAGCCGACGTCGACGATCCGGCCGGGCCGCACGTGCTCGCGCACCGCCGCCCACTTGCGCTGCGCCGCGTCGGCGAACGCCTCGGCGTACGTCCGGTAGTCGCGGGTGGCGGTCAGCCCGCCCTCGTCCCCGACGACCGGATCGTTGACCACCGAACGGACCAGGTCGTCGAGCCGGTAGCGGGAGTACACGTCGAGGGTCGCCGGGTGGGCCAGCTCCCGCCAGGACGGGTCGTCGGCGGCCAGCCGCAGCAGCACGTCCCAGGGCCGGGCCGGTGCCGGGTCGACGTCGGCCTCCACCCCGGCGATGGGGAACCCCAGCCTCGCGTACATGGCGGCGACCTGCGGCGTCGAACAGGCGACCACGGTGTTCGCCGGGGTCAGGTCCAGGCCGGCGGCGGCCGCCACGTTCTTGAGCGTCACCTCGGCGAACCTGTCGGTCTCGGCGGTGTCGAAGACCGGCACCACCACCGACCGCAGCCCGGCCAGCACGCTGAACCGTTCGATCGCCGCCTCCCGCCGGTGGTAGGGGACCGGGTTGCGGCGGGTGTTCTCGTGGTTGGCCGAGGTGACCGCCCACACCACGGTCACCCCGTCGTCCCCGGTGGCCCGGTCGCCGTCCGGGGTGTCGTGGTCACCGGCGGTGGCGAGCCGGTGCAGATAGTCGGCCTGGAACCGGGTCAGCAGGTGATGTCGGCCGGGAAACAGCAGGTAGCGGGGCATGCGATGTTCCTAGCCGACGCGTCCTGCCCGGCGTCGCGCGGGGTGCCGGGACGGTCGGG
>NZ_MZMV01000058.1 GCF_002210435.1 Micromonospora wenchangensis | reverse complement strand
CGGCCCGGCGCGGGCGGTGCCGGTGCACGCCGGGAACCCGTGGACGCGACGGAGCCCGGTCCGCGTGGTGCGGGCCGGGCTCCGGACGGGTCGGGACGGGCGGCGGGGCTCAGGCCCGGCCGGCGTGGCTGGCGAGCTGGTCGAGGCCCTGGATGATGCCGCCGGCCAGGTCCCCGCCGCCGAAGGACGCCACCATGGACAGCGCGGCCAGCTTGACGTACGTGTCGGGGATGCGCTTGCGGGCATACCGGCCGGTGACGACCTCCAGCTGGCGCTGGTTGGGCGACACGGCGATCAGCACCGACTTGTCCGGCTCGGCGAGCTGGCGGTGCAGCCGCTCGGCGTGCTCCCGGACGGGTTCGTCGAGGCCGCCGACGTAGACCGAGAAGACCAGGCCGCTGCCCTGGTCGGCCAGGCGCAGCGCCTCGTCGATGCGCAGCAGTTGCCGGGTCGAGAACGGCCCGTCCAGCACCTCGGGCGGGGTGCCCGTGCCGGTCTGGTCGACCTGCTCACCAACGGTCACTTGCGCCTCCGGTTCCACCGGCCGGCGCCTCGATGCCGGCCTGCTGCTGCTTGTGGCTGGTCAGCGCCGGCGCCTGGGCACCGGCGGCCAGGGCGGTGCCGGCCGAGTCGGCCAACTGCTCCGGGCGGCCCAGGAACCAGACCGGCGTGAAGTCGAAGCGTCGGCCCGGCCGGTAGCGCTTGGCGCCGCCGCCGCTGCCGTGGTTGGCGGCGAAGACCAGCCCGACGATCACCAGCACCACCGCCGCCGGGATGCCGACGAAGATCAGCAACGTGTCAGTGACAGACAATCCCAACGCCCCCAGGCGGTAAGAGAGACCAGAGCTTCCGGGTCGGGTGGACGATCGTGACACCGGCTCCCGACTCCGCTGCCATTCACGTTAGCGGAGCCGACGCCCCGCGAGCCTGCGGGGTGCCGATCCCACCTGTCACTCCAGTGTTCCAGCGGCCCCACGGTGGCGACGAGTCGGGTCACCCGGTCCCATCCTGCCGGTTCGGCACCCGATCGCGCCGGGACGACACGACCGGCACGGGTGTGGCGTCCGCCCCATATTCCGCTGACATGACCCGGCCGGGATTGCCGGTCTCGGTGCCGGGACCCGGAGGATGGCCCGTACCGATCGGACGTTTTCGATCGATTCCGGTCCACCCCACCCGCAGGGAGCCCCCGTGCAACCCGTGCCCGCCCTCCACCCCCACCCCACCCGGTCCCGCCGGCCCTGGCCCCGACTGGTCACCCGTCCGCTGCTCGTGCTCGCCCTGGTCGGCGGCAGCACGGTCGCCGCACCCGGCGCGACCGCCGCACCCGCCGGCGGCCGGACGGTCACGGCGGTCGCCGCCAACCCCTACGAGCGGGGCCCCGCCCCGACGACGGCCAGCATCGAGGCCACCCGGGGGCCGTTCGCCATCGCCCAGAGCACCGTCGCGGCGTCCGCCGTGAGCGGTTTCCGGGGTGGCACGATCTACTACCCGACCAGCACCGCCGAGGGCACCTTCGGCGCGGTGGCGGTCTCCCCCGGCTACACCGCCAGCCAGTCCAGCGTCGCCTGGCTCGGCCCCCGGCTGGCCTCGCAGGGCTTCGTGGTGATCACCATCGACACCCTCTCCGTGTACGACCAGCCGGCCTCCCGGGGCACCCAACTGCTCGCCGCCCTGGACTACCTGACCGGCAGCAGCGCGGTGCGGACCCGGATCGACCGCACCCGGCTGGCGGTGATGGGGCACTCGATGGGCGGCGGCGGCAGCCTGTCGGCGGCGAACACCAGGCCCGCGTTGCAGGCCGCCATCCCGCTCACCGGCTGGCACACCGTCAAGAACTGGTCGTCGGTACGGGTTCCCACACTGGTGATCGGCGCGGAGAACGACTCGACCGCCCCGGTGGCGTCGCACTCGGAGCCGTTCTACACCAGCCTGCCGGCGAGCCTGGACAAGGCGTACCTGGAGTTGAACGCGGCCGGCCACTCCGCGCCGACCTCGCCCAACGTCACCGTGGCGAAGTACAGCATCTCCTGGCTGAAGCGGTTCGTCGACGACGACACCCGCTACGAGCAGTTCCTCTGCCCCGCGCCCCGGGGCAGCGCGATCGAGGAGTACCGGGACACCTGCCCGCACTCCTGACCGCGCACCGGCCGGTCCCGTCGCCCCACCCGGCGGCGGGGCCGCACCCATGGGGCACGGCGGATCAGGACAGCGTGCCCGGGGGCGCCACCCACTCCGAGCGCGGACCGCCGACCTCGGCGAGCAGGTCGAAGTCACGGTCGTAGTGGAGCACGGTGGCGGAGTACTCGGCGGCGGCAGCCGCCACCACGACGTCCACCGGGCTGGCCGCCCGGTGGTGCCCACGGGCCGTCAACGCCAGTTGCAGATCACGTGCCCGGGTGGCGACGGCCGGAGTGATCGGCAGATCGATCATCAGTTCCGTCCGGCGGGCCCGCATCGCCATCGCGTCCCGGAAATCGCGGGCGCTCCGTCCGTCTTCGAGGTCGAGCGGCAGACAGGTGGCCGCCAGCCGTTCCACCAGGAGCGCCGCGATGCGCTTGCCGACGGGCGGCTGGCGCAGGCGTCCCCAGGCGGACGTGTCGATCAGGTACAGACCGACCGGTGTGGTCACGCCGCGTCCCGGGTGCCCCGGGGTGTCTTGTCGTCTTCGAGCAGACCCGTCCAGTCGCGGTCGATCGCGAGGAGTTCGCGAACGGCCTCCAGCCGCTCGCTACGCTCCGCCACCAGCCGGAGCGCAGCATGGATGGTGTCCTTCTTGCTCTTGGTGCCCAGTTCGAGGCGGGCCCGTTCGAGCAGTTCATCGTCGAGATCGATGACAGTTTTCATCGGCAGATGATATACCCCCGAGCGGGCCATATATAAGAACTGTCGGTCATCGGCGGGTCACATCGCGGTACGGGCCGACCACAGTTCGGGGAAGACCACCCGGGACATGCTGCGCTGCAACCAGGCCAGCCCCGCCGACCCGCCGCTGCCCACCTTGGCGCCCATGGTGCGCTGCACGGCCTTGACGTGGTTCCACCGCCAGTCGCCGAACTGCTCGGCCACGTCGGCCAGCGCGTCGCCGAGCTGCCGCAGGTGGTTGTCCGGCCCGTCGTCGTCGTAGACCGCCACCCAGGCCGCCTCGACCCTGGGGTGCGGCAGGTGCTCGACGGTGACGTCCCGGTCGCGCAGTTCGGCGGGCAGTTCGTGCCCGTACCGGCCGAGCAGGGCGACCACGTCGTCCCAGAGGCTCGGCGCGGCCAGCACGGCGTGCAGGTCGTCGTACACCCGGGGTTGGCGGCGGAAGGGGCGGATCAGCGCCGGGTCGCGCAGCCCGAGCAGGAACTCCAGTTGCCGGTACATCGCGGACTGGAAGCCGGAACCCTCGCCGAGCAGGTTGCGGAACCGGTTGAAGTCGGCCGGGGTCATCCAGCGCAACCCGCGCCAGGCGGCGTTGAGCCCCTCCAGGTGCAGGGCGGCCCGGCGCAGCGGGGCGAGCGCCGCCCACACCCGGTCGGCCCGCAGGTCACGCTGGGCCTGGCGCAGTTCGTGGCAGGTCAGCCCGAAGTACAGCTCCATGATCTGGCTGACCATCAGGAAGGACATCTCGCCCGGGTCGCTGCTCAGCGGCTGTTGGAGGGTGTGCAGGGTGCTGGCGTGCACGTACGCGTCGTAGGGCGTCCGGTCGGCGAACTCCAGGGTGGGCTCGCCGCCGTTGCGGGCGGCGCGGGCCCGGCGCTGCTGCGGGGTGGCCGGGCGCACCGCCGGGTTCGGGGTGTTCGCCCGCAGGTCCGTCTGTTCCACCGTCTCGCCTCCTCCGGTTCGGCTGTCCCGACATGATCTCCCGGTACGCACGCGTGGTGGAATGCCGCTTCGACGGCGCTGCCCGGCTCTCACTTCACGAACGAAAGGCACTTCGGCGGTACCACCTGCCGAAGATAAGGTCGGTGCGTGGACGAGATGGACTGGGCCCTGCTCCGCGAGTTGCAGGCCGACGCGCGGCTGTCGTACAGCGAACTGTCCCGGCGGGTGCACCTGTCCCCACCGGCGGTCGCCGAACGGGTCCGCCGGCTGGAGGAGTCCGGCGTGGTCACCGGCTACCACGCGCACGTCGACCTGGCCCGCGCCGGCCGGGGGGTGGTGGCGCTGATCCGGATGTCCTGTTACGGCCCGCGGTGCATCCTGCACGACCCGAACGTCGTCGACTGGCCGGAGATCCAGGAGATCCACCGGATCACCGGGGACGCGTGCAGCATGCTCAAGGTCGCCGCCGGCTCGATCGGGCAGTTCGAGGCGGTGATCGACCGACTCGCCCCGTACGGGCAGCCGTCCAGCACGATGGTGCTCTCCAGCCCGTTGCAGTGGCATCCGGTCACGCCACTGCCGCCCGCCGCCGACCCCGGGCGGGCCTGAGTCCGGGTTTGCCCCCGGGCCAGCGGGAATGCAGCCCCGCACACCCGTCGCAGGATTCCGGCGAACCGTCGCCGGGAGGGGGGAATCATGCGGGGGCTCACTCTGCACCGTCGTGCCGTCCACGCCGTGCTGGCGATGCTCACCCTGGTCGGGGTGTTCGTGCTGGCCGCGGCCGCCCCGGCGCGCGCCGGGGAGAACACCTTCGTCGAGGTCACGCCGAACACCGCGCAGGCCGGCACCCGGGTCAACGTCCGGGCGAGTTGCGACAACGCCAACAACCAGCAGGCCACCGTGCACTCGGACGCCTTCGGGCGGGTGGTGCTGCGGCCCGACAACGGCTTCCTCACCGGTGCGGTCACCGTCCCGGGCAACAAGCAGCCCGGGGACTACCCGGTCGACCTGCGGTGCGCCAACGGCAACACCGCCTCGACCATGCTGACCGTGCTGAACATGGCCCAGCCGAGCAAGGGCCCGGCCACCGGCGGCGGCGGGACGGCGGGCGACCGGGGCAGCGGTTCGCTGCTGCTGGTCGGTGGCCTGGCCGTGGTGGCCGTGGCGGCCGGGCTCGGCGTCTTCGGCGGCAACCGCCGACGGACCCGGCCCGGTGCCTGACCACCTGTCGTCATGGCCCGCACCCGTTCCCGGCCGGCCGGCCACCGGTTGCGGGCAGCGGCCCGGCGTACCGTCCGGGTCGCCGCCGGCAGCCGGCACGCCGCCCGCCGGATCGCCGCCCGCACCCGCCACGCCGCCCGGCGTTTCCGCCGGGTCGCCGGCCAGGCGTTCTCCGCCAGCGTGACCACCGCCGACCCGGTCACCCAGGCCCGTCCGGTACGCCCGGTGCCCCGGGGGCCGGCGTTCGGCGGCCGGTTCGCCGGGTCCGGGCCGGGCCTGCCGGTGCTGGCGGTCGCCGCGGTGATGCTGCTGATCGTGGCGATGCTCGGGGTGGAGCGGGTCACCGGGCTCAGCGTCCTGCCGGACCGGTTCGTCGCCGGCCTGCGCCCGCCGCCGAAGCGGTTCCCGGTGTTGTCGGGCAGCCCGCCGACCCAGATCGCCATCTCCCGGATCGACGTACGGGCCCCGGTGCACCAGGTCGGCATCGCCCCGGACGGCAGCATCGACGTCCCGGCCACCGCCCGCGCCCAGGAGGCCGGCTGGTACGACCAGGGCCCCACCCCCGGCCAGTACGGCCCGGCGGTGATCGTCGGGCACGTGGACACCACCACCGGCCCGGCGGTCTTCCACGGGCTGCGGGAACTGCGCGACGGCGACGAGATCGAGGTGACCCGCGCCGATCGCAGGGTCGCCGTGTTCACCGTCGACCAGGTGCAGCGGTACGGCAAGGAACGGTTGCCGGTCGACGAGATCTTCGGCGACTTCAGCCGCCCCAACCTGCGGCTGATCACCTGCGGCGGGCGCTGGGTCGGCGGCGGGACCGGCTACGCCGACAACGTCGTGGTGTACGCCACCCTGGTCCGGGCCCGCTGACCCGCGTCGTCGCGGCCCCGGGCACACCCGACGACGGGCGGCTTCGACTTCGCGCGGCGGTCAGGCGGCTTCGGCCTCGCGCAGCGGTTCCCGCAGGTCGAGCCAGTCCGCCCAGCGTGGGTCGGGCGCGCGGTGGCCGAGCACCCGCCAGGCGGTGCCCTTCGGGGCCGCCGGCAGGCAGTGCAGCCGCCAGCCCAGCTCGGCCGGGGTCTTGTCGCCCTTGGTGTGGTTGCACCGGGCGCACGCCGCGACCACGTTCTCCCAGGCGTGCCGGCCACCCCGGCTGCGCGGGAAGACGTGGTCGATGGTCTCGGCCGGACCCCGGCAGTAGGCGCAGCGGTTGCCGTCGCGGGCGAAGATCGCCCGGCGGGAGAGCCCGACGTGGGTGCGGTAGGGCACCCGGACGAACCGGGTCAGCCGCACCACGGAGGGGACGGGGAGCGCGTCGTGGGCGCTGTGCAGGATGCCGTCGCCGTCGGCGACACAGACGGCCTTGGCGGAGAGCACCAGGATCGCGGCCCGACGCACGGACACGACACACAGCGGCTCGTAGGTGGCGTTGAGGACCAGCGCGCCGGAGCCCACCGTGGGTCGTATGTCAGGCATCGTGCTCACCCTCCCGGTCCAGCCGCTCCCACCGCTGGCAGCGCCGGTCGACCCCCGGGCAGCCGAGGGCCACGACCGGCTCCGGCGGGATCACCGTCGTCCGTTGACGCCAATCGTCCCTGATCGGACCCCGTAATGCACGTACTAATCCGGGGTACCCGCGGAACCCTCCGCACGGTGTAGGAAGATGTCCGGTTCGGCACCGTACGGTCACGGGCCCGGCGGGCGTGGTGGGTCGGCCGTCGGCCGTCCGGCCCCCTGCGGTACGAAGACAGGGTGAGCGTCGTCAGCCTGTCGTCCGTCGTCCTGTCCGCCGCCCCGAGCCCGACCCCGAGCGGCAGCCCGGGTTCCGGGGACAGTTCGGGTGCCGACTGTCTGGGCAGCACCTCCTGCGAGTACCTGTACCGGGTGACCGGGTCGGCCTGGTTCGCCGAGGGCAGCTACTGGATCCTGCTCAAGCCGCTGCGGGTGGTGCTGATCCTGCTGCTGGCGTTCGTGGCCCGCTGGGCGCTGCACCGGACGATCAACCGGCTGGTCCGGACCACCACCGACGGTGCGGTGCCCACCCTGCTGCGTCCGCTGCGCGAGCGGGTGCCCACCGCCACGCTCGACCCGACCGAGTTCGTCCCCGAGCGGCGTCGCCAACGCGCCGAGGCGATCGGTTCGGTGCTGCGCAGCATGGTCACCGCGTTCGTCTTCGGCATCGCGCTGCTGATGATCCTGCGCGAGTTCAGCTTCGACCTGGCCCCGCTGCTGGCCAGCGCCGGCATCGCCGGGGTGGCGCTCGGTTTCGGCGCGCAGAGCCTGGTGAAGGACCTGATCGCCGGGCTGTTCATGCTGATCGAGGACCAGTACGGCGTCGGCGACACGGTCGACCTGGGCGAGGCGACCGGGGTGGTCGAGTCGGTGGGGCTGCGGGTCACCACGGTCCGCGACGGCCGCGGGGTGCTCTGGTACATCCGCAACGGCGAGATCATCCGGGTGGGCAACAAGAGCCAGGGCTGGGCGCTGGTCGTGGTCGACCTGCCGATCGGGTTCGCCGGCACCGAGGAGGCCAACGCGGTGCTGCGGACGGCCGCCGCCTCGGTGGCGGTGGACCCGGAGCTGTCCGCCGACATCGTGGAGCCGCCCGAGGTGCTCGGGGTGGAGCAGATGACCGTCGACGGCGCGGTGATCCGTACGGTGGTCAAGACCACGGCGGACGGCCAGTTCGCGGTCGGCCGGGAGCTGCGCCGCCGGCTCGCCGAGGCGTTGGAGAACTCGGGCATCACCGCGCGGATCGCGGCGGCCCGGCTCTATCCGGGGCTGCCGCCGGTCGGCATGACCACGGGGACCACCGCCGGTGTCCCCGCCGCCTCCGGCCTGTCCGGCCTGACCGCCCCGGCGGCCCCTGCCGCCTCCGGTCCGACGGCCCCGGCGGACGCCGGCACCTCCGCCGTCCCCGGTCCGACCGCCCCGTCGGGTCAGGCAGCCCCGACGGGCACGACCGGTCCGGCGGCCCCGGACGCCCCGGCGGACGCCGGCGGCACGGGTGTCGGGCGGGGTCGGGGGTAGCTGAAACCGCAGCTCATCACCAGCGCGGCCCGGCCCGATGGTCGGGCTCGCGCGCCGGGCGGCCCCTCGGGTATCGTCCGTTCGTTCAGTCGGGGATGCGACGATCAATCCGTTCGCCCTAGTCAGTTGTCAGACGATCGGGCAGAATCCGGTGCACGCGTTCCCGGGAGCGTGATCACGTCATCGCTGATCCGCGAATCTGACGACGGGGCCCCGCCGGGCCATCACAAGTGGCCGGTGCCGGGGCACGATGGAGGCGACGGTGTCCGACCAGCGACCCGCCCCGGACCGGCCGGCCACCTTCCGCGAGGTGTTCGGGCAGGGGGAGTTCCGGGCGGTCTTCGCCGCCAGTGTCCTGTCCTGGGTCGGCGACTACGTCGCCAAGGCCGCCGTCACCGTGCTGGTCTACCAGGAGAGCCGCTCCGTCGCCCTGTCCGCCGCGGCGTTCGCGGTCAGCTACCTGCCGTGGCTGGTCGGCGGTCCGCTGCTCGCCGCGCTCGCCGAGCGGTACCGGCACCGGCCGGTGATGGTGACCTGCGACGTGATCCGGATGCTGCTGACCGTCCTGATCGTGCTGCCCGGCCTGCCGGTCTGGGCGATCCTCGCGTTGCTCTTCGCCGCCACCCTGGCCAACCCGCCGAGCCAGGCGGCCCGCTCGGCGTTGCTGCCGGCGATCCTCACCGGCGACCGGCTGGTGCTCGGGCTGTCGCTCAACGCCAGCGCCAGCCAGGCCGCGCAGGTGGTCGGCTACCTGGCCGGCGCGGCGGTCGCCGCGGTCAGCCCGACGGCGGCGCTGCTGCTCAACGCGGCCACCTTCGGCCTGTCCGCTCTGCTCGTCCGGCTCGGCGTGCACGACCGGGAGCCGACGCTGAGCGCGGCGCACCGGACCCACCTGCTGCGGGAGACCGGCGAGGGGTTCCGGATCGTCTTCGGCACGCCGGTGCTGCGGGCGATCAGCCTGCTGGTGTTCAGCGCCATGCTGTTCTCGATCGTCCCGGAGGGCCTGGCCGCCGCGTGGGCCGGCGAACGCTCCGGCAACGGCCTGGACTCGGGTGCCGCCCAGGCCGTCATCATGGCGGCCAACCCGGTCGGGTACATCGTCGGCGGCCTGCTGGTCGGCCGGCTGGTGACGCCCGCCGGCCGGCTCACCCTGATGCGACCGCTGGCGGTGCTCGCCCCGCTGGCCCTGGTGCCGGCGCTGCTGAACCCGCCTCCGGTGGTGGTCGCCCTGCTCGCGGCGGCCTGCGGCTTCGCGGTCGCCGGCCTGATCCCGACGGCGAACGGTCTGTTCGTGCGGGCCCTGCCCAACGGCTACCGGGCCCGTGCCTTCGGCGTGATGGCCACCGGCATCCAGGTGATCCAGGGTGGTGCGGTGCTGGTCACCGGCATGCTCGCCGACCGGTTCTCGGTGCCGGTGGTGGTCGGCGTGTGGAGCGCCGCCGGGGTGCTGTTGATGCTGTTCACCGCGCTGCGCTGGCCGGACCGGGCGACCGTCGACGCCGCGGTGAAGGCCGCCGATCTGGCCAACGCCGGCACCGGGTCGCCGGTGGGCGACCGGCCCGCGTCGGCGACGCCCCGGCCCGGACAGCGGACCGGTCGGCGGCACGCTGTGATGTGATCGGCCGGTGGGCGGCGGTCGTGGCGTCGCCGTACCTGGCAGGATGGAACTGTGGATTCCGCAGGCGACCCCCGGCCCGTTCCGTCGACGACCTTCTTCGACGCGGTCGGTGGTGAGCCCACCTTCCGGCGGCTGGTCGACCGGTTCTACGCCGGCATCGCCGACGATCCGCTGCTGCGCCCGATGTACCCGGAGGGCGACCTCGGGCCCGCCACGGAGCGGATGACGCTGTTCCTGATGCAGTACTGGGGCGGCCCGAACACCTACTCGGCCCAGCGGGGGCATCCCCGGCTGCGGATGCGGCACGCGCCGTTCCGGATCGGCCCGGCCGAGCGGGACGCGTGGCTGCGCCACATGCGCCGGGCGGTGGACGAGTTGGACCTGCCGCCGGAGCCCGCCGCCACCCTCTGGGACTACCTGGAGCGGTCGGCCTACTTCATGGTCAACGTGATGGAGGACCCGGCCGTCGGCTGATCCGGCCGCCGCGACGGCGCGGGCGGCTCAGAGCAGAGCGCCCTCGTCGTGCAGCCAGTCGACGAAGGTGGTCGCCACGGCCGCGCCGCAGTCGAGCATCTCCACCAGCAGCGCGTCGTGCGCCCCGGCGCCGAGCGGCACCTGCAGCTCGGCGTAGATGGGCAACTGGCCGCGCTCGGTCGGGTCGCCGATGTACGCCTTGCAGAACCGGCGGGTGTGGTTCCACTCGTTGACCACCCGGTAGGCCCGGTCGGCCCAGTCCGGCGGCACGGTGGCGTGCGGGCGGGCCCGCATCACCAGGATCTCGTCCTCGGGGCCTTCGAGGGTCACCAGCACCGCGTGCCGTTCCCACATGGCCAGCAGGTTGCCGTCACCGTCGGCCAGGTAGCGCACGTCGAGCAGGTCGAGCGCGTCGCACACCCGGGCCAGGGTGACCGGGGCCACGGAGGCCGGCCGGTCGGTCACGACGGGCCGATCGGTGCCGGGGCAGTCCTCCGCCGGTTGCCGGGGCGGCGGTGGCCCCACCCGGATGCTGTCCACCGAGACTCCGCTTCGAGTTTCCGGGTCGCCGCCAGCGGCGGGACCAGGGCGCCATGACCACCACGGCATCGCTCGCGCACCTCACTCCCCAGCGGATCCAATCGCCTACGGTGCGTTGGATCCGAGGATGGACGGTACCCGGACAGCCGGGTTGAGACACCCCCCCAACGGCAGCCCCAACCCGGAAGAATGAGCCGGGGTCATACTTTCGGCTGATCCCGCGCCGGACGAATTGCGAGATCCGAAACTTTCCGCGACCAGGCGGCTCCGTATGGTCCCACCAGACCGACCCACCGGCCGGCCACCCGGACCTGGACCTCCCCCGCCGTGGTGACCTCGGCCGGGCCGAGGAACCCCATCCGGACCAGCCCCTGCACCAGCCGTTGGGTGATCTCCACCGGGTCGGCCGGATCGGCGTCGGGAGTGACGGTCACCGCCACGTGGTCGAGCAGCGCGTCCCGCAGCACCCGCTGCCCCACCGCGCGCCCGCGTACCCCCTCGGTGGCGGCGGTGCGCAGGGTGCCCGCCGCGGCCTCGGCGATGCGCCGCAGCTCGGCGGCGGGCAGCACCTCGACCGGGCGGCTCACCACCGGGGGCAGCGGCCACCGCCACCGCTCGTCGCGGCCGGGCGGCAACGCGGTGTCGGCGTCGGCCAACCGGGCCAGCAGCTCGGCCGCGTCCACGGTGACGTCGGCCGGGGCGGTCCCGGCCACCGTCCGGACCACCAGCACGTCCCACGGTAGCCGGGCCCAGAGCGCGGTACGGCCGACGCCGGGCAGCGGGCGTAGCCGGACCACCGTGGCCGGGTCGAGGCGGACCAGCCGGGCCAGGAAGGCCCCCGCGTCGTCCGCCCCGGCCAACCCGTGCCCCGGCCGGACGGTGGCGCCGCCGTTCACGCCGCCCCGTCGGTCAGGGCCCACGACTCCAGGAACGCCCGTTCGTCGTCGCTGATCCGCCGGGGCCGCTTCTCCACCAGGTCGAACGGGACCAGCACCGAGCGGGCGGTGCTGGCCAGCACGTCACCGTCGTACAGCTCGTAGGCGACGGTGAACGAGGCGGCCCGGATGCGCTCCACCCACAGTTCGATCCGGACGGTCGGCGCGGCCTGGGCGGTGGCCCGGCCGAGCGCGTAGTCGACCGGACGCAGGTAGTCGACCTCGTGCCGGCGGATGACGACCCCGTCGGCGAACGAGCCGACCCCCCACGCCTTGCCGCCGGCGAACATCAACGCCACCCGCGCCTCCTCGTACAGGGTGAGGAAGCGCGAGTTGTTGACGTGGCCGTACGCGTCCAGGTCGGACCAGCGCAGGGTGCAGTGGTAGACGAAACGGTCCGCCATGCTCAGTCGCGGGTCAGCTTGCGGTAGGTCACCCGGTGCGGCCGGGCCGCCTCCGCCCCGAGCCGGTCGATCTTGTTCTTCTCGTACGCCTCGAAGTTGCCCTCGAACCAGAACCACTTCGCCGGGTTCTCCTCGTCGCCCTCCCAGGCCAGGATGTGGGTGGCGACCCGGTCGAGGAACATCCGGTCGTGGGAGATGACCACGGCGCAGCCGGGGAACTCCAGCAGGGCGTTCTCCAGGCTGGACAGCGTCTCGACGTCGAGGTCGTTGGTGGGCTCGTCGAGCAGGATCACGTTCCCGCCGATCTTGAGGGTCAGCGCCAGGTTGAGCCGGTTGCGCTCGCCACCGGAGAGCACCTTGGTCGGCTTCTGCTGGTCCGGCCCCTTGAAGCCGAACGCGGCGATGTACGCCCGCGACGGCATCTCGACCTTGCCGACCATGAGGTGGTCCAGCCCGTCGGAGACGACCTCCCAGACCGTCTTGTCGCCGTTGAGGCCCTCCCGGTTCTGGTCGACGTAGGACAGCGAGACGGTGGGGCCCACCCGGACCTCGCCACCGGTCGGCTGCTCCAGCCCGACGATGGTCTTGAACAGGGTGGTCTTGCCGACGCCGTTCGGGCCGATGATGCCGACGATGCCGTTGCGCGGCAGCGAGAACGACAGGTCGTCGATGAGCAGCCGGTCGCCGAAGCCCTTGCTGAGGTGGTTGGCCTCGATCACCGTGCTGCCCAGGCGCGGGCCCGGCGGGATCTGGATCTCCTCGAAGTCCAGCTTGCGGGTCTTCTCCGCCTCGGCGGCCATCTCGTCGTAGCGGTCCAGCCGGGCCTTGGACTTGGTCTGCCGGGCCTTGGCGTTGGAGCGGACCCACTCCAGTTCCTCGGTGAGCCGCTTCTTCATCTTGGCGTCGCGGCGGCCCTCGACGGCCAGCCGGGCGGCCTTCTTCTCCAGGTAGGTGGAGTAGTTGCCCTCGTACGGGTACGTCCGGCCGCGGTCCAGCTCCAGGATCCAGTTGGCCACGTTGTCGAGGAAGTACCGGTCGTGGGTGATCGCCATGACGGTGCCGGCGTACTTGGCCAGGTGCTGCTCCAGCCAGGACACGCTCTCCGCGTCGAGGTGGTTGGTGGGCTCGTCGAGCAGCAGCAGGTCGGGCGCCTCCAGCAGCAGCTTGCACAGCGCCACCCGGCGGCGCTCCCCACCGGAGAGCTGGGTGACGTCGGCGTCCGGCGGCGGGCAGCGCAGCGCGTCCATGGCCAGTTCGAGCTTGGAGTCGATGTCCCAGGCGTCGAGGTGGTCCAGCTCCTCCTGGAGCCGGCCCATCTCCTCCATGAGCTCGTCGGAGTAGTCGGTGGCCATCTGTTCGGCGATGGCGTTGAACCGGTCCAGCTTGGCCTTGGTCTCGGCGACCGCCTCCTCGACGTTGCCGAGCACGGTCTTGGCGTCGTTGAGCGGGGGCTCCTGGGCGAGCATCCCGACGGTGTAGCCGGGCATCAGCCGGGCCTCGCCGTTGCTCGGCTTGTCCAGCCCTGCCATGATCTTGAGGAGGCTGGACTTACCGGCGCCGTTCGGGCCGACCACACCGATCTTGGCCCCCGGCAGGAAGTTCAGCGTCACGTTGTCGAGCACGACCTTGTCGCCGTGCGCCTTGCGCGCCTTTTCCAGGACGTAGATGAACTGGGCCACGGTGCGGGGTACCTCCGTCGGTTACTGTCGCGCGTCGGTTACTGTCGCGGGCTCGCGGGTGCGTCGGCGCGGGCTCCGACCTCCACCCGCCGCCGGCCGGGGGCCGGCCACGCGCACGCCGTCGTCAATCCTGACAGGTACGGCCGGCCGCGCCCACATCACCCCGCCAGGTCCGGTCCGCGCCGGGTCCGCCACCGCTGAGCTGGTGATGTTGACAAGATCACGGTACGGGTTCAGCGGCCGTGGGACGGGTAGGTAAGTCCGGCACGGGGTCCCAGACGCCGCAGCTACGCTCAGTACGCTCATCGCGGTGGACCCGTCAGCACCCGGAGGTGGCCGATCGTGACCGTCCGTAGCTCCTTTGTCGTTGTGGCCAACCGACTGCCGGTCGACGAGGTGAGCACACCCGAGGGACGACAGTGGCGGCGCAGCCCCGGCGGGCTGGTCACCGCGCTGCACCCCGTTCTCGCCGAGCACCGGGGCACCTGGGTCGGCTGGGCCGGTGGCACCGGCGCCGCCCCGGAGCCGTTCGACCTGGAGGGCATCCGCCTACATCCGGTGCCGTTGAGCGCCGAGGAGTTGGAACGTTACTACGAGGGCCAGTCCAACGCGACCATCTGGCCGCTCTACCACGACGCGGTCGAGACACCCGCCTACAAGCGCCGCTGGCGGGAGGCGTACCGGCTGGTCAACGCCCGGTTCGCGGAGGCGGCGGCGGACGTCGCGGCCGAGGGCGCGACGGTCTGGGTGCAGGACTACCAGCTCCAGCTCGTCCCGGCGATGCTGCGCGAGCTGCGGCCGGATCTCAAGATCGGCTTCTTCCTGCACATCCCGTTCCCGCCGATCGAGCTGTTCATGCAGATGCCGTTCCGCACCGAGATCCTGCGCGGTCTGCTCGGCAGCGACCTGGTCGGCTTCCAGCAGCGGCTGGCCGCGCAGAACTTCGTCAGGCTGGCCCGGCACCTGCTCGGGCTGCGCTACGAGGGCCAGATGATCCAGGTCGACGGGCGGCAGGTGAAGGCCGGCGCGTTCCCGATCTCGATCGAGACCAAGGAGATGGAGCGGCTGGCCGAGGACCCGGCGATCCAGGCCCGCGCCAAGCAGATCCGCGAGGAGCTGGGCAACCCGAAGACGATCATCCTGGGCGTCGACCGGCTCGACTACACGAAGGGCATCGAACTCCGCCTCAAGGCCTTCCGGGAACTCCTTGCTGACGGAAAGTTGACAGTTCCGGACGCGGTTATGGTGCAGGTGGCCACCCCCAGCCGGGAGCGCGTGGAGCACTACCAGGCACTTCGGGTCAAGGTGGAACGCGAGGTTGGTCGGATTAACGGCGAATTCGGCAGGGTCGGCGTGCCGGCGGTGCATTATCTGCATCAGTCGTACAGTCGCAGCGAACTGGCCGCGATGTACGTCGCGGCCGACGTGATGATGGTGACCCCGCTGCGAGACGGAATGAACCTGGTGGCCAAGGAGTACGTCGCATCGCGCGCCGACCAGGGCGGTGCGCTCGTGCTCAGTGAGTTCGCCGGCGCCGCCACCGAGTTGCGCCAGGCGTTCCTGTGCAATCCGCACGACCCCGACGCCGTCAAGGACGCCCTCCTGCGGGCTGTACACGTAGAGAAGCCGGAGGCCCGTCGACGCATGCGGATCATGCAACGTCACCTGCGCACCCACGATGTGGGGCACTGGGCGAAGTCCTTTCTGACCGAGTTGGGCGCACCGGGGACGGAGGCCGAGTGAACGCCCCCACCGCCGAGATCATCACCCCCGCCGCCGGGACGATGGACCCGGAACTGCTCGCCGCGATCGGGCGCGTCGCCCGCGTACCACAGCTCCTCGTCGCCTGCGACTACGACGGCACCCTCGCGCCGATCGTGGAGGACCCGAGCAAGGCGGTGCCGCTGCCCGAGTCGGTCGCCGCCGTCCGGGCGCTGGCCTCGCTGCCGCAGACCACCGTCGCGGTGGTCTCCGGGCGGGCGCTGCGCGACCTGGCCGCGCTGTCCCGGCTGCCCAACGAGATCCACCTCGTCGGCAGCCACGGCTCCGAGTTCGACATCGGCTTCGTCGAGCGGCTCTCCCCCGAGTTGGTCGCCGTGCGCACCCGGCTGCGCGACGCGCTGCGCGAGATCGCCCAGGCCCACCCGGGGGTACGGCTGGAGCGCAAGCCGGCGAGCGTCGCGGTGCACACCCGCGGGGTCGAACCGCAGGTCGCCGCCGCCGCCGTCGAGGCCGTCCGCAACGGCCCCGCCAAATGGGACGACGTCACCGTCACCCAGGGCAAGGAGGTCATCGAGCTGTCGGTGGTCGCCACCCACAAGGGCACCGCGGTCGACCAGCTCCGCACCCAGCTCTCGGCCAGCGCGGTGCTGTTCATCGGCGACGACGTCACCGACGAGAACGCCTTCGGCACCCTGCGCGGCCCCGACCTGGGCATCAAGATCGGCCCGGGGGACACCCAGGCGCACTACCGGGTGGCCGAGCCGGTCGAGGCGGCCCGCGCGCTCGGCCTGCTGCTGGAGACCCGCCGGCACTGGCTGTTCGGCGAGCGGGCGGTGCCGATCGAACGGCACTCGATGCTGGCCAACGGCCGTACCGTCGCGCTGCTCACCCCCGAGGCCAAGGTGAGCTGGCTCTGCCACCCCAAGCCCGACTCGGCGGCGATCTTCGCCGACCTGGTCGGCGGCAGCCCGGCCGGGCACTTCACGGTCGGGCCGGAGCGGGGCGGCATCCCGCTGGGCCAGCGCTACCGCAACGGCACGATGACCGTGGAGACCCGCTGGTCGGGGCTCACCGTCACCGACTGGCTGGACCTGCCGGCCCGGGAGACCACCCCGGACGGCCCGGCCGTCGTCACCGGTGACTCCACCCTGGTCCGGGTGCTCACCGGCTCCGGGCGGGCCCGGGTCGAGTTCGCCCCGCGTCCCGAGTTCGGGCAGGTCGCCACCCAGCTCCAGCCGATGGACGACGGCCTGCTGGTGCTCGGCTCCAACGAGCCCGTGGCGCTCTACTCCCCCGGGGTCACCTGGCAGGTCCGCAACGACGGCGGGTACGAGACCGCGCACGCCGTGGTCGACCTCTCCGCCACCGGCGGCCAGGTGGTGCTGGAGCTGCGCTTCGGCACGCACAGCCTGGAGGACCACGCGGTCGGCATCCACGAGCGGCAGGCCAAAGCGGAGCAGCCCTGGAAGGACTGGGTGGCCTCGCTGCGGCTGCCCGCCACCGCCCGGGACCTGGTCGCCCGCAGTGCGCTCACCCTGCGCGGGCTCTGCCACGAGGCGACCGGCTCGATCCTGGCGGCGGCGACCACCTCGCTGCCGGAGGAGCTGGGCGGCGTCCGCAACTGGGACTACCGGTACTGCTGGCTGCGGGACGCGGCGATGACCGCGCGGGCCCTGGTCGACCTCGGCTCGATCGAGGAGGCCGAGGCGCTGCTGCGCTGGGTGGACGGCTGCATCGAGCGCACCGGCGGGCACCCCGAGCGGCTGCACCCGCTCTACACCGTCGACGGCTACGAGCTGGGTGCCGAGGCGGTCATCGACACCCTTCCCGGGTACGCCGGCTCCCGGCCGGTCCGGGTCGGCAACCTCGCCAACCACCAGCTCCAACTGGACGTCTTCGGCCCGATCGCCGACCTGATCGCGGCCGTCGCCGACGCCCGGGGTTCGGTCCGCGACGACGAGTGGCGGGTGCTGGACAACATGGTCGAGGCGGTCCGCCGCCGCTGGCACGAGCCCGACCACGGCATCTGGGAGGCCCGCCTCCCACCCCGGCACCACATCTTCTCCAAGGTGATGTGCTGGATGACCGTCGACCGGGCCCTGCACGTGGTGCGTCAGCACGACGGCGAGGACCGGCCGGAGTGGGTGGAGCTGCGCGACCGGATCGGCGCCAACGTGCTGGAGAACGGCTGGCACGAGGAGGTCGAGGCGTACAGCGTCGCGTACGGCGACGAGGACATGGACGCGTCCTCGCTCTGGATCGGGCTGTCCGGCCTGCTCCCGGGCGACGACCCGCGCTTCCTCTCCACCGTGCTCAAGATCGAGGCGGATCTGCGCAGCGGCCCGGTCGTCTACCGCTACCACTGGGACGACGGGCTGCCGGGCCGGGAGGGTGGCTTCCACATCTGCACGGCGTGGCTGATCGAGGCGTACCTGCGCACCGGTCGGCGTACCGACGCCGAGGAGCTGTTCGCCCAGATGGTCGACACCGCCGGCCCGACCGGGCTGCTCCCCGAGCAGTACGACCCGCTGGCCGAGCGCGGGCTGGGCAACCACCCGCAGGCGTACAGCCACCTCGGCCTGATCCGGTGCGCCCTGCTGCTCGACAACATGCTCAAGCAGTAGCGCCCCACACGATCGACTCAGTTGGGCCGATGTAGCGGTATCCGCGACACGGGATACCGCCACATCGGCCCACAAGGGGTGGATCAAGACGCGGACGGCCGGACGGCCCGGCAGGGTCAGGGCGTCAGGGCGTCGACCACGTCGCCGATCACCACGATGGCCGGGGGGCGCAGGCCCGCCGCGACCACGTCGGCCGCCACCGCGCCGAGCGTCGACCGCAGGCTGCGCTGACCACCAGTGGTGCCCTCCTGGATCACCGCGACCGGGGTCGCCGCGTCCCGGCCGTGCCGGGTCAGGGTGTCGGCGATGGCGGCCAGGTTCTTGAGCCCCATCAGCACCACCAGGGTGCCCCGCAGGCCGGCGAGGGCCTCCCAGCGCACCAGGGAGACCGGCGAGTCCGGGGCGACGTGCCCGGAGACCACCGTGAACTCGTGCGCCACCGCCCGGTGGGTGACCGGGACACCGGCCGCCGCCGGCACGGCCACGGCGCTGGTCACCCCGGGCACCACGGTCACCGGCACGCCGGCCTCCGCACAGGCCAGCAGCTCCTCCCCGCCACGCCCGAAGACGTACGGGTCGCCGCCCTTGAGGCGCACCACGACCTTGCCGGCGAGCGCCCGGTCGACCAGGATGCGGTTGATCTCCTCCTGGGCGCGGGACGGCCCGTAGGGAATCTTCGCGGCGTCGACCAACTCGACGTCGGGACGCAACTCGTCCAGGAGCAGGCCGGGCACCAGCCGGTCGGCGACCACCACGTCCGCCTCGGTGAGCAGCCGCCACCCCTTCACCGTGATCAGCTCCGGGTCGCCCGGCCCCGCGCCGACCAGCGACACCCGGCCGACCGGGCCACCAGGACGGGTCACGGCGTCGCCGGACCCGGCCGGCGTCGGCTCCGGCGGGCCCGCGACGGGCGCGTCCGCCACCGGTTCCCCCGGGTCGACGAGCGGGCCCGTCCGGGCGGCGAGCAGCTCCCGGACTGCGTCCCGGACACCCATCGCCCGGTGCGGGTCTCCCCCGCCCAGCACGGCCACCGTCACCGGCCCGTGCCGGGTCACCGCCGGGGTCCACGCGGTGGCCGCCGTCCGGTCGTCGGCCCGGACGCAGAAGATCCGCCGTTCGTCGGCGACCGCGCTGACCGAGGCGGCGGCGAGCGGGTCGTCCACCGCGACCTGGACCAGCCACGCCCCGTCGAGGTCGTCGGGGGCGAACCGGCGGGGCCGCCAGTGCAGCCGCCCGGCGTCGACGTGCGCGCGCAACGCGGGGGTGACCTCGGGGGCGACCAGCAGCACGTCGGCCCCGGCGTCCAGCAGGGCGGGCACCCGCCGGCTGGCCACGGCGCCGCCGCCCACCACGACCACCCGCCGCCCGGCGAGCCGCAGGCCGAGGGGGTACGGGTTGGTGCTCACTTCTCGGAGACCCCCGCCGCGTCGAAGGTGGCCACCTCGTGCAGCACCCGGACCGCGCCGGTGACCACCGGCAGGGCCAGCAGCGCCCCGGCGCCCTCGCCGAGGCGCAGGCCGAGGTCGACAAGCGGGTCGAGGCCGAGGTGCCGCAGCGCCACGGTGGCACCCGGCTCGACGGAGCGGTGCCCGGCGACCATCGCACCGACCGCGTCGGGGGCGAGGGCGGCGGCGGCCAGCGCGGCGCTGACCGCGATCACCCCGTCGAGCAGCACCGGCACCCGGCGGGCCGCCGCGCCGAGGATCAGGCCGGCCAGCGCCGCGTGCTCCAGGCCACCGACGGCGGCCAGCACCCCCAGCGGATCGGCCGGGTCGGGCCGGTGCCGCTGAAGCGCCGTGCGCACCACGCCGACCTTGCGCCGGTACGTCTCGTCGTCCACCCCGGTGCCCCGGCCGGTGGCCGCCTCCGGGTCGACCCCGGTGAACGCGGCGACCAGCGCGGCGGCCGGCGTGGTGTTGGCGATCCCCATGTCGCCGGTGAGCAGCACCCCCGCCCCGGCGTCGATCAGCCCGCCGGCGACCCGGATGCCGGTCTCGACCGCCGCCCGCGCCTCGTCCCGGGTGAGGGCGGCGGTGACCGTCATGTCCCGGGTGCCGCGTCGCACGTTCGCGTCGAGCAGGCGCGGCGGTGCCGGGGCGGTGCCGGTCGGGCCGGACGCGGCGTCGGCGGGCGCGGCATCAGCGGACGTGGCGTCGGCGGGCGGGAACGGCAACGGCGCGGCCACACCGACGTCGACCACGGTGACCGACGCGCCGGCCTGCCGGGCGAACGCGTTGACGACCGCCCCGCCGGCCAGGAAGTTCCCGATCATCTGGGCGGTGACCTCCTGCGGCCACGGGGTGACCCGCTGGGCGTGCACGCCGTGGTCCCCGGCGAAGATCGCCACCGCCGCCGGTTCGGGCAGCGGCGGCGGGCAGACCCCGGCCAGGCCGGCCAGGCGTACGGACAGCTCCTCCAGCACGCCGAGCGAGCCGGCCGGCTTGGTCAGGCGGGCCTGGAGGTCCCGGGCGGCCGTCATCGCCACCGGGTCGGGCGGACCGATCTCCGCGATCGTCGTCTCCAACATCATGCCTCCAGGATCTCCGCCAGTACCTCGATGAACGCATCCGTGGTGGCCGGGTCGCGGACGGCGATCCGCAGCCAGTCCGGACCCAGCCCGGGGAAGGTGTCGCCACGTCGTACCGCCCAGCCCCGGTCGCGCAACGCCTGGCGTACCCGGTCGGCCCCGGGCCGGTGGACCAGGACGAAGGCGCTGGCCGGGCGGCCCGCGACGCGTACCCCCGGTAGGGCCGACAGGCGGCGCACCAGGTGCTCGCGGTCGGCGGCGAGCCGGGCGGCGATGGCGCGCTCGGCGGCGACACCGGCCGGGGACGCGACGGCGGTGGCGGCGGCCAGCGCCGGGGTGGACACGGCCCACAGCGGCTGGGCGGCGGCCAGCCGCTCCAGCAGGGCGGCCTCGCCGAGCAGGTAGCCGATCCGCAGCCCGGCCAGGCCCCAGGTCTTGGTGAGGCTGCGCACCACGACCAGGCCGGGCAGGTCCCGGCGGGCCGCGAGCGACTCGGGTTCGCCGTCGACGCCGGGGACACCGGTGGTGTCGGCGAACGCCTCGTCGACGACGAGCACCCGGCCGGGCCGGGCCAGGGCGGCCAGGTCGGTGGCGGGGTGCAGCACCGAGGTCGGGTTGGTCGGGTTGCCGATCATGACCAGGTCGGCGTCGGCCGGCACCCGCGCGGGGTCGAGCCGGAAGTCGTCGTCCGGGTCGAGCAGGAGCCGTTCGACCCGGTGGCCGGCGGCCCGCAGCGCGGCCTCCGGCTCGGTGAACTGCGGGTGCACCACCACCGGGCGGCGCACCCCGACCAGGGCGCGGGCGAGCAGCACGAAGCCCTCGGCGGCACCGGCGGTGAGCAGCACCTCCGCCGGTGGGCGGCCGTGCCGGGCGGCGACGGCGGCGCGGGCCGGCCGGGGGTCGGGGTAGCCGGCCAGGTCGGCGAGGGCGGCGGTGACCGGGTCGGCCAGCCAGTCCGGCATCGGGTCGCGGCGGACGTTGACGGCCAGGTCGACCAGGCCGGGGGTGGCCTCGGCGTCCCCGTGGTGGGCGAGGTCCGGTTCGGCGTCGACGGTCGCCCCGGGCGCGGTCGCCGGGCCGGCACCGGCGGCTTCCGGGCCGGTCGACGGCTCGACGCCGGTGAGTTGCCCATGCATGTCCGCGATCCTGCCGGGAAGCCGGCGCAGGGGACAGCCGATCCCGGGGTGGTCCACATCACGGCACACCGGACCCTTCACCCACGGCTGCCGTCCCGGCCGGGGAACGCCCGAGCGTTCATGAATTCTTCTCATGGACGAATCGGAAATGTCATAACTTGACCAGGTGAGCAATCGACCCCTTGCTGCCGCTGGTCGTTCCGTTCCTCTCCTGCGTGCCGGGCTGATCGCCGGCATCGTGCTCGCCGCCGTGGCGTACCCGCTGGCCGCCGTGACCGGCCTGGGCGCCAAGGCCACCGCGCACGCCGTGGAGCACAAGACGAACATCCTGCGGACCGCCCTGCCCGCCGAGACGTCCTACCTCTACGCGCCAGACGGCACGACGATCCTGACGATGTTCTACGAGGAGTACCGGCAGTACACCAAGTTGTCGGACATGTCGCCGAACATCCAGCAGGCCATCGTCGCCGCCGAAGACAACCGCTTCTACCAGCACCGGGGCGTCGACCCGAAGGGCGTCGCGCGCGCCTTCGTGGCCAACACCCGCTCCAGCGGCGTCTCCCAGGGCGCCTCCACCCTGACCATGCAGTACGTCCGGATGGCGCTGCGGGACAGTGCGCAGACGCCGCAGGAGGTCCAGGAGGCCATCCAGCAGACCAGCCTGCGCAAGGTCAAGGAGATGCGGATGGCGCTGGACATCGAGAAGGAGCTGACCAAGGACCAGATCCTGGAGCGCTACCTCAACTCGGCGTACTTCGGTCACCGGGCGTACGGCATCTACGCCGCGGCGCAGATCTTCTTCTCCAAGACCCCGGCCACGCTCACCCCGGTCGAGGCGGCCACCCTCGCCGGCCTGGTCAAGTCCCCCTCCGAGTACGACCCGCTCAGCTCGGACCAGAAGGAGGCCACCGGCCGGCGCAACTACGTGCTCGACAAGATGACCCAGCTCGGCTACCTGTCCCCGGACGCCGCCGCGGTGGCCAAGAGCGAACCCATCCGGACCCGGCCCACCACCCCCGCCAACGACTGCGCCGCGATCCCCGACAAGTACAACACCTGGGGCTTCGCCTGCGACTACGTGAAGAACTGGTGGAGCGCGCAGCCCGCGTTCGGGGAGAACCGGCTGGAACGGATGGACAAGCTGCGCCGGGGCGGCTACCGGATCGTGCTGAGCCTCGACCCCAAGGTGCAGGCCGCCGCCGAGACGAACGTCGGCGCGAAGGACCGCGTCGACAGCCCCTTCGCCAACGGGATCGTGGTCGCCGAACCGGGCACCGGACGGATCAAGGCGATGGCGGTGAACCGCACGTACTCCCTGGACGTCAGCGAGAACGGACCCAGCTCGAACCCCGAGGCCGACCCGAAGATGAAGGCGAACTACCCGAACACGGTCGCCCCGCTGCTCGGCGGCGGCACCCTCCCGGGCTACCAGGCCGGCTCGACGTTCAAGATGTTCCCGATGCTGGCCGCCCTGGACGCCGGGATGCCGCTGTCCACCGCGTTCGACTCGCCCTACCGGTACAAGTCGGCCGTCTACGACGGGTGGGCCCCGTCCAACGCCAGCGCCGCGATGACCGGCCGGCAGACCATGTGGTCCGGGTTCGGCAAGTCGGTGAACACCTACTTCGTCCAGCTGGAGGAGAAGATCGGCGCGGACCGGGGGGTGCACCTCGCCGAGCAGCTCGGCCTGCGCTGGCGTACCGACGTCGACAAGGAGCAGGCGTCGCCGACCAAGGCGAAGAAGTGGGGCGCGTTCACCCTGGGCGTCTCCGACGCCACCCCGCTGGAGATGGCCAACGCGTACGCCGCGATCGCCGCCGACGGGCGCTACTGCGAGGCGATGCCTGTCAACTCGATCACCAACCGGGACGGCACCCCGGCCACCTACAAGACCGCCGGCGGCATCGAACGGGAGGTCGCCAAGCCGCGCTGCCGGCAGGTGGTGAACGCCGACGCCGCCCGTGCCGCCACCGACGCGGCCCGCTGCCCCACCGGCGACACCCCGGCCAAGGGAACCTGCGGCGGCTGGTCGACGGCGGACAGCGTCCGGGGCACGGTGGGCCGCCCGGTGGCCGGCAAGACCGGCACCACGGACAGCACCCGGTCGGCCTGGTTCGTCGGCTACACCCCGGAACTGGCGGCGGCGAGCTTCATCGCCGACCCGGACAACCCGTTCAACGCCGTCGGTGACGGGCAGTCCCAGGTCCCGGTCAACGCGGTCGCCCAGACCCTGCGCGACGGCCTCAAGGGCACCCCGACCCGCCAGTTCACCCCACCATCGGACGCCATCGTCGGCTGAGGCGGGGCCGGTGGGCGCTGGCCGGTCCAGCCGGGGCCGGTCAGGCCGGCGCGGCGACGCCCTCGACCGGCGAGGGCAGCGCCGCCGCCGTCACCAGCCGGGTCGCGATCTCGGGGTACGCCGCCCAGTGCAGGCCGAGCTGGGAGGCGTGCACACCCCGCCAGACGAAGCCCTCGGGCGTGCCGCCCTCCCAACCCCAGGCGGCCCGCTGCCCGGCCCGGGGGGTGAGCACCGCGCCGTGCTGCTTGTAACCCACCACCGTCGCACCGGTACGGGCGACCGCGCTGTCGGACAGTGCGGTCGCCTCCCGGTAGCCGACCACCAGGCCGTCCCGGCTCGCGCCGATCGCGTCCAGCACCCCGCACATCGGCAGCCCGTCCAGTTCCCGGGCCAGCCACAGCAGGCCGGTGCCCTCGGCGATCACCGGACGGCCGGTGCGGGCCAGTTCGGCCACCGCGATGCACAGCCGCCGGTTGGCCGACAGGTCCCGCGCGTACGACTCGGGCAGCGCGCCCCCGACGACCAGCGCGCGGGTGCCGGGGGGCAGCGCCTCGTCGCGCAGCGGGTCGACGGTGACCACCTGGGCACCGGCGGCCCGCAGCAGCTCGGCGGTCTCCGGGAGGCTGTAGCTGCCGCCGGGGCCGCCGGCGAGCGCCACCACCGGCGCGTCGGACACCGGGGCGTCGGACACCGGCGACCAGGCCGGGACGGAGAGCGCCGGGGCGGAACGGGCCAACCCGAGCAGGCGTTCCAGGTCGACCGTCCCGGCGACCGCCTCGCCGAGCCGGCGCACCGCCCGGGACGCCTCGGCGTCGCGGCCGAGGACCGGCACCACGCCGTGCCGGCGGGCGGGCAGCACCGGGGGCAGTTCGTGCCGGCGCAGCGCGCCGTAGACGGGCATCCCGACGTCGTCGAGCGCCTCCCGGAGCATGGCCTCGTGCCGGCCGGAGGCGACCTGGGTGAGGATCACCCCACCCAACCAGAGCTGCTCGTCGTACGAGCGGAAGCCGTGCACCAGGGCGGCCACCGACTGCCCCATCGCCGCCACGTCGATCACCAGCACGACGGGGCTGCGCAGCGCGGTCGCCACGGCGGCCGTGGACTCCGCCTCGGGGCGGCCCGCGACCGAGTCGTACAGCCCCATGGTGCCCTGGACCAGGGCCAACGCGGCACCCTGCGCGCCGTACGCGAAGAGGGGCCCGAGCCGGTCGCCGCCGGTCAGCCGGGGGTCGAGGGTACGGCCGGGACGGCCGGCGGCCAGGCCGAGGTAGGCGGCGTCGACGTGGTCCGGGCCGACCTTGAACCCGGCGACGTCGAGCCCCCGGTCGGCGAGGGCGGCGAGCAGACCGACGGACAGCGCGTTGGTGCCGTGGCCGGAGGACGGCGCGCTGAACACGAGGCGCGGCACGGAGGTCATCGTCGACTCCTCGGTGGCGACGGGCGGTGGCTCGCGGACGGCCGGGAGGAACACCGGCGGTGATCCGCAGGCGTGACCATACCCGCCCCCGGCGACAGGTGGAGACCGCCGATGCGCACACCGTACGGGCCGGTGCCGGGCCGTCGCGCAGGGTGGCGTCGGTCATACGGGTAGCCTCGTGCTGTGTACCGGTTCCTGCTGACCCCACGCTGGCTGGGCATCCTCGCGCTGACCCTGGCCGCCGCCGCCGTCATGGTGCTGCTGGGCAACTGGCAACTGGACCGCTACCGGGAACGTACCGCCGTCAACGAACGGATCGACGCCGGCACCGCCGGCACCCCCGCGCCGCTGCGGTCGACGCTGCCGGCCCCCACCGGCGGCGCGGGCACCGTCGGCGCGGCCCCCGCCGCGCAGGCCGAGTGGAGCAGGGTCACCGCCACCGGCCGGTACGACGCCGCGAACGTCATCCTGGTCCGGGGCCGGACGGTGGAGAGCCGGGTCGGCTTCGAGGTGCTCGCCCCGCTGGTGCTCGACGACGGTACGGCCGTGCTGGTCGACCGGGGCTGGGTTCCCCCGGCACCCGGCGGCGCGCTGGCCATGCCCGAGGTGCCGGCGCTGCCGACCGGTCAGGTGACCGTCGTCGGCCGGGTGCACCCCACCGAGACCGGCGGCAACGGCGTGGACCGGCGCGACGGCCGGTTGGAGACCCGCCGGGTGACCGTGGACAAGCTGGCCCGGGAACTGCCGTACCCGCTGCACGGGGCGTACCTGCTGCTCGACGAGCAGACCCCGGCGAACGACCCGGCGTTCCGGGCGGTGCCGATCGGGCACACGAACAACTGGCAGAACTTCGGCTACGTCGTCCAGTGGTGGTTGTTCGCCGTGATGACGCTCTTCGGCTACGGCTGGGTGGCCCGGCGGGAGGCCCGACGGGCCGCCGGCCTGGACGCGCCGAAGCCTCCGGTGGACCGGGCCGCCGAACCGGCCCCCTCCGCCTGACCGCCCGGCCCCGGCACCAGTCGGGCGGTGCCCCATCGTGGGTGCGTGTCCTTTCGAGCTGATGACGTCATGCCATCAACCGGTCGAGTGCCGGAGCCACCCGGCCGGGGCGACTGGCGGTGGCCGCACCGGGCCCTCGGCGGGCCGCCGTACCCCCGCGTCGGAACCGCGCCGGGACGCGCGGCGACGCCTGACGCTGTATGGTCCGCAGGATGTTCAACGCGCGTGAGGTGTCGCGGTGACCTCCGACCCCGCCCCGTCGTACCCGTCCGATCCGCCCGCCCCGTCCGGTCCGCCCACGCAGGCGAGCCCCGCCTACGATCCCTGGGCTCCGTCGCCGGACGTGCCCCAGCCCCCGGCGGCGTTCCCCGCGCCCCCGGCGGCCTTCCCGGCGGCACCGGCGCAGCAGACACCTCCCACCGCGCCGTTACCGGCCACGCCTCCCCCGGCGGCACCGGCCGACCCCTCCACCCCGTCGGCGGCCGGGCAGTACCCGACGCCACCGGCACCGTTCTCCGGCCCACCGGCCCAGTTCTCGGCACCGCCCGCCCAGTTCTCGGCACCACCGGCCCAGTTCTCGGCCCCGCCCGCCCAGTTCTCCACGCCGCCGGCACCGTTCCCGGCACCGGCCGGGGTAGACCCGTACGCCGCGCCGGTGGGCCAGCCGGGGCCGTACCCGCCGCAGTTCACCCCGCCGTTGCCGGGGGCGGCGGGTGGTCAGCAGCCGGCGGCGGTGCAGATCGGCGAGATCATGGTGAATCCGCCCATGATCCACACCCCGGCCGGGGTGCTGCCCCTGGCCGGTGCCACCTGGTACGTGACCGACCACTGGCAGCGGGAGGAGAAGATCGCCAGTTGGGCGATCGTCTGCGCCATCCTCGGCTTCTTCTGCCTCACCATCTTCAGCCTGCTCTTCCTGCTGATCAAGGAGACCCGCTACCACGGCACCGTGCAGGTGACGGTGACCAGCGGCGGCCACCAGTACGTGGCCCGCATCCCGGTGGTCGACCAGGGGCAGGTGCAGCAGATCAACAACCAGGTCAACTACGCCCGTTCGCTGTCCGTGGTCTGACCGGCCGTTCCGCCGGGGTGGCTCAGTCGGTGGGTCGTCCGGCGTGCAACGCCCGGACCGTGTCGATGGTGTCCGCCTCGGCGGCCGACTTGTCGTCGCGGTAGCGCAGCACCCGGGCGAACCGGAGCGCCACCCCGCCCGGGTAGCGGGTGCTGGCGAGCACCCCGTCGAAGGCGATCTCGACCACCTGCTCGGGGCGGACCCGCACCACCCAGTCGCCGCGCTCCACGGCCAGCCCGAGGAAGCGTTCGGTCTGCCAGCGCAGCAGGTCGTCGGTGAGGCCCTTGAAGGTCTTGCCGAGCATCACGAACTCGCCGGTGCGCGGGTCGCGGGCACCGAGGTGGAGGTTGGACAGCCACCCCTCCCGCCGGCCGCTGCCCCACTCGACCGCCAGCACGACCAGGTCGAGGGTGTGCCGGGGCTTGACCTTGACCCAGGCGGTGCCCCGTCGACCGGCGTCGTAGGGCGCGTCCGGCGACTTGACCACCACCCCCTCCTGACCGGCGTCGATCGCGGCGGCGAACACCGCACCGGCCTGCTCGGGGTCCTCCACCTCGGCCCGGCCGACCAGCAACGACCCGTCGACCACGTCGGCGAGCCGGGCCCACCGCTGCCGGCCCGGCAGATCGATCAGGTCGTCGCCGTCGAGGTGCAGCAGGTCGAAGAAGTACGGCGTGAGCGCGGTCGCCTCGGCCAGCGGGGCCACGTCGGCCGCACCGCTGGCGGAGGTGACCCCGGTCGCGGCGGTGGTGGCCCGGCGGGCCGCCCGGCTGGAGGTCTGCGGGAACGGCAGCGGACGGCCGGCGGTGTCCAACCCGATCGCCTCGCCGTCGAGCACCACGTCACGGACCGGCAGGGCGCGTACGGCGGCGACCACCCCGGGCAGCCGGGCGGTGATCTCGTCGAGGCTGCGGGTGAAGACCGCGACGTCGTCGCCGGAGCGGTGTACCTGGATGCGGATGCCGTCGAGTTTGACGTCGACCACCGCCGGCACCCCGGTGGCCTGGAGCGCGGCGTCGACCGAGGGGGCGCTCTGGGCCAGCATCGGCGCGAGCGGGCGGCCCACCCGGAGCCCGAACCCGGCCAGCGCGGCGGCCCCGCCGGTGCGGGCGGCGAGCGCGACGGCCCGCAGGTCACCGGCGAGCAGCAGGGCGCGACGGACCGCCGTCACCGGGACCTCGGCGGCCTTGGCGACGGCGTCGGCGAGCAGGCCCGCCTGGGCACCCTGGCGCAGCTCGCCACGGAAGAGGTCGACCAGCAGCCGCTGCTCGTCGGCGGTGGCGGCACCGAGGAGGGCGGCGAGCAGGTGCCGGCGGCGGGCCTGGGAACCCGGGCCGTGCACGGCGGCGATTTCGTCGATCGCCGCGTCGACGGCGGTCACCGTCAGGGTCGGCTCGGCGGCCGGCGGCGGCAGGTCACGCAGGCTGGCCCAGCCCACGCCGGTCTGCCGCTGGCGCAGCTCACCGGCGAGGTAGCCGGAGCCGACCGACACCTCGGACAGGTCGAGCGCCCGCAGCGCGTCGGCCAGCAGCTCCACCTTGGCCCGCCGGCCGGTGGTGGCCGCGACGGCCGCGGAGGTGGCTGCCAGGTCGAGGAACCGCACGCACCTCATCCTGCCAGCCACCCCCGACATCGCCCGGGTATTGCCGTACCCGGGCCGTCCCGATCCGGCCGTCCTCCCCAGTGGTGCCGGGTGTGACCACCCGGTGCCACGGCTCAGACCGAGACGGGCTCCTCGATGCGCAGCCCACGGGCGCGGACGCCGTCGGCGACCCGGGACAGCACGCCGTCCAGGGCGACCAGCACGGCCGAGAGCTCGCCGAGCTGTTCCTTGAGCGTGTCCTCGGGCCACGCGGAGACGTCGACGTCCCCCAGAGCGCTCACGGCGGCTTCCAGCCGCGTCATCACGTCGTTCGTACGCATGTTCGAAAGGCTATACCAGGCGAGCGTACGACACGCCGCAAACCCCGACATCGACCCCGACGTTATGGTTCCGCGACCTAACCGGCCCGTCGCCCCTAACCGGTCCGTCGCCCCTAACCCGCCTGTCGTCCCTGCCCGGCCACGTTCGCCAGCAGCAACGCCTCGGCCAGGCAGACCCGGGCGAACTCGCCGAGGTGCAGGCTCTCGTTGGGGCCGTGCGCCCGCGCATGCGGGTCCTCCACCCCGGTCACCAGGATCGCCGCCTGCGGGAACATCTCCTGGAAGGTGGCGATGAACGGGATCGAACCCCCGACGCCGATGTCCACCGGCTCGGTGCCGTCCCAGGCGGCCCGGAAGGCGGCGCGGGCGGCGTCGAACATCGGCCCCGACGCGTCGATGACACACGGGTCGCCGTCGTGCTCCAGGGTCACCGTCACCCGGGCACCCCACGGCGCGTGCCGCTCCAGGTGGGTACGCACCGCGTCGTACGCCCGCTTGGGATCGTCGCCCGGCGCCAGCCGTACGCTCAGCTTGGCCTTCGCCGCCGGAACCAGCGCGTTGGGCGCCTCGCCGGTGGCCGGGGCGTCGATGCCGAGCACCGCCACCGCCGGTCGGGTCCACAGGCGCTCGGTGATCCGGCCGGTGCCGATCAGCGCGACCCCCTCGACCAGCCCGGCCTCGGCCCGGAACCGGTCCTCCGGGTAGTCGACTTCGGCCCCCGCCCGGCCGGTCAGGCCCTCGACGGCCACGTCCCCGGCGTCGTCGTGCAGGGTCGCCAGCAGGCGGACCAGCGCGGTCAACGCGTCCGGCACGGCACCGCCGAACATGCCGCTGTGCACCGCGTGGTCCAGGGTGCGCAGCTCGACGAACAGGTTGACCACGCCGCGCAGCGAGGTGGTCAGGGCCGGCACGCCCACGTCCCAGTTGGTGGAGTCGGCGATCACGATGACGTCCGAGGCGATCTCCTCGCGGTGCTCGGTGAGCAGCCGCTCCAGCGAGTCCGAGCCGTACTCCTCCTCGCCCTCGATGAACAGCACCACGCCGACCGGGAGCTGGTCGCCGAAGGCGCGCAGGGCGGCGACGTGCGCCATGATGCCGGCCTTGTCGTCGGCCGCGCCGCGCCCGTAGAGGCGGCCGTCCCGCTCGACCGGCTCGAACGGCTCGGACTCCCACAGCGACAGGTCGCCGACGGGCTGCACGTCGTGGTGGGCGTACATGAGCACGGTGGGTGCGCCGGGCGGGGCGGGCTTCGTCCCGATCACGGCGGGCTGCCCGCCCGACCGCACGATCCGCACGTCGAGACCGCAGCCGCGCAGCAACTCGGCGACCGCCTCGGCGGAGCGCTCGACGTGCGAGTGGTCGAACCCCTCGAACGCGATGCCGGGGATGCGGACGAGACGTTCCAGGTCGGCACGGACCCCGGGCAGTTCCCGCGCGACGGCGGCCCGTACCTCGGACTCGGACATGATCGGTGAGGTCATGACCGGCATCGTATGCCGGCCTTACCGTGAGCCACCCGGCGAGCCGGAACCCGCGGTCGGGCCGGACCGGCGACCGGCCGTAGCCGCCGGCCCGACGGCCGGGCCGGGAGCACCGGCGGGTGCCGGGCGGCGGACGTAGTAGTGGTCCCGGTCGTGCGGCAGGGTCGGTGCCCCGTCGATCACCAGGTCGACCGCGTCGGCGGTCCGGTCGGCGGCGAAGTGGGCCGCCTCACCCGCGTGCCAGCGCCGCAGTTCCGCCAGCAGGTGCGCGCCGTCGCGGTCCAGCGCGCGTCGCAACCGCACCGGCTCCGGCGCGGTGACCTGCACCGACAGGGTCAGCTCCGGGCGGATCGCCGCCCGCGCGGCGCTCACCCCCTCCAGCAGCAGCACCGGCGCGACCGGCACCGGCACCTCACGGGGCAGGAATGCCCGGCGCACCCAGCTGTACCGCCGGTAGGAACCCGGTCGTCCGTCCCGCAGCGGGGTGAGCACCCGTTCCTCCAGCCGGGTCCAGAAGGTGAACTGGTCGTCCCAGCCGTCGAGCAGGTCGTCGGTGTGCACCACCGGTGGCCGTCCGCCGTCGGGCAGGCCGGCCAGGGCGTCCGCGAGGCGCGCGGTGAAGGCGCTCTTGCCCGCGCCGCTGGGCCCGTCGACGGCCACCAGTCGGGTACGCCCCAACCGCGCCGGCCCGGCGAGCACCCGCCGGGCCAGCGTCGCGTACGCCTCGACCAGGGCCACCGTCACACCGGTGACGCTAGTGGGTGTCCCCCGTGAGCCTGGTTCCGCCGTGGGGAGTCCGGTTCGTCGGGCGGCTCGGTGGGTGCCGGGGCATGATCTGGACGTGCTCAATGACGTGATGAGTCCCGGTGTGGACGCCCTGCTGGAACAGGCCCGGGCCGGGCTGCGCCGGTTGAGTCCTCACCAGACGGTCGAGGCGGTACGGGCGGGTGCGCTGCTGGTCGACACGCGTACCGAGGGGCAACGCCGGGAACAGGGGGAACTGCCCGGCGCGATCGTCATCGACCGGACGGTGCTGGAGTGGCGGCTGGACCCGGCCAGCGAGTGGCGCATCCCCGAGGCGACCGGCTACGACCGGGAGATCGTGGTGGCCTGCCGGCACGGTTACAGCTCCAGTCTGGCGGCGGCGAGCCTGCAGGCGTTGGGCCTGCGCAACGCCACCGACATGACCGGCGGCGTGCAGGGGTGGCTGGAGGCCGGGTTGCCGCTGTCCGACCAGCCCGCCGACGTGCGCCGCTGACGACCGGCCCGACGACGGCCCGATCGACCCGCCTGGCCCGGAACCGGGCCGGGGCCGGGCTGGCCGGATGGTCAGGTCGTGGGTGGTGCGCCGGGTGGGATGAACGGCAGGTCGGCGGGGGCACCGGTCTCGATGAGCCGCCACAGCGCGGCGGTGTCGAGGTGCTCCTCGACCAGGTCGCCGAGCAGGTCGAGGGAGCGTTCGCGGGCGGCGTCGAAACTGGTGCCCGGTGCGACGGTGAAGCCGTGTCGACCGGCCGACCGGGCCACCTCGGTCAGGAACCGGCGGCGGAACTCGTCGGATTCGAACGCGCCGTGCCAGTGGGTGCCGTGCACCGCGCCGAGCCGCGCACCCTCGGGCCGGCCGTCGGCGTGGTGCAGCAGCGGCGGCAGGTCCGCGTCGGCGGTGGAGACGTACCCGTGGTGGATCTCGTAGCCGCGTACCGGGACGTCCGGCACGGCGGTGCCGACGGCGGGACGGACGGTCTTGACCGGGTCGAAGGTGATCTCGATGGGGAGCAGGCCCAGCCCGGGGACGCTGCCCCGGCGGCTCTCCACCGGGTCGTGGATGGCCGTCGCCAGCATCTGGAAGCCGCCGCAGATGCCCAGCAGTGGCCGGCCGGCGGCGGCGTGCGCGGTGACCGCGTCGGCGAGCCCGGTCTCCCGCAGCCAGGCCAGGTCGGCGACGGTGGACTTCGAGCCGGGCAGGACGACCAGGTCGGCGGCGGCCAGCTCGGCGGGCTCGACGGTGAGCCGGACCCGCACACCCGGTTCGGTGGCGAGGGCCTCCACGTCGGTGGCGTTGCTGATCCGGGGCAGTCGGACCACGGCGATGTCGAGCCAGTCGGTGCCGTGCGGGGCGGCGGGCCGGCCGAGCACCCGGCCGTAGGCGAGCGAGTCTTCCGCGTCGAGCCACAGGTCGAGGTGCCAGGGCAGCACCCCGTAGGTGGGCCGGCCGGTCACCCGGTGCAGCATGTCGAGCCCGGGGCGGAGCAGCCCGAGATCACCCCGGAACTTGTTGATCACGAAGCCGGCGACCAGCGCCTGGTCGGCGGGGTCGAGCAGGGCCACCGTGCCGAACATCGAGGCGAACACGCCGCCCCGGTCGATGTCGCCGACCACGATCGTGGGGAGACCGGCGTGCCGGGCGAGCCCCATGTTGACGTAGTCGCCGGCCCGCAGGTTGATCTCGGCGGGGCTGCCCGCGCCCTCGCAGATCACCACGTCGTACGTCGTCCGCAGCTCGGCCAGGGCCGCGTACGCCGTCTCGGCGAGCTTCGGACGCAGGGCCCGGAAGTTGCCGGCGGTGACCGTGTCGACGGCCTCGCCGAGCAGCACCACCTGACTGGCCAGGTCGCTGCCGGGCTTGAGCAGCACCGGGTTGAACCGCAGGTCGGGGACGAGACCGCAGGCGGCGGCCTGCATCGCCTGGGCGCGCCCGATCTCGCCGCCCCGCCCGTCCGGGCCGACCACCACGGCGGAGTTGTTGGACATGTTCTGCGCCTTGAACGGGGCCACGGCGACGCCGGCCCGGTGCAGCCACCGGCAGATGCCGGCGGTAAGCACGCTCTTGCCCGCGTCGGAGGTGGTCCCCGCGACGAGCAGCCCGCCGCTCACCGGCCACGCCCCCGGTCACCGACCCCGGCGGCCCGGCCACGCCCGGCCGCCGCTACCGACCATCCGGTGAGCCGACGCAGCGGGCGACCGCACAGCGCGCCACCGGCGGCGGCGACCAGCCGACCCCCGGTCGTCGGCCAGGTCGCAGCCAGCGCGAGGGCGGCCAGCCCGACCGTGCCGGAGAGCCGGGCGGCCCGCTTGAGGTGCCGCGCCTCGGGGCGTGGGCCGTCGCCGAGGAACGGTCGCACCTCGGACCGCCCGAAGTAGACGTTGCGGCCGCCGAGCCGCACGCCCAGCGCACCGGCCATGGCCGCCTCGCACTGCCCGGCGTTGGGGCTGGGGTGGTCGTTGCGGTCCCGACGCCAGACCTGCCAGGCCCGCTCCCGGTCGCCGTGCACGGTGGGCGCGGCGGCCACGGTGAGCAGCCCGGTCAGTCGGGCCGGCAGCAGGTTGAGCAGGTCGTCGAGCCGGGCGGCCGGGGTGCCGAACCGGGCGTAGCGCGGTGAACGGTGGCCGACCATCGCGTCGAGGGTGTTGGCCGCCCGGTAGCCGAGCAGGCCGGGCAGCCCGGCCAGAGCACCCCAGACCAGCGGCGCGACGACCGCGTCGGAGGTGTTCTCGGCGACCGACTCGACGGTGGCGCGGGCCAACTCGCCCTCGTCGAGCCGGGACGGGTCCCGACCGCAGAGGTGCCCGAGCCGGTGCCGGGCCGCCGGCAGGTCACCGGCGCGCAGGGCCGAGCCCATCACCGTCGCCTCGTGGCGCAGGGTCCGCCCGCCGAGCACCGTCCAGGTGCCGGCAGCCACGGCCAGGGCGCGGGCCACCGGGTGCCGCCGGGTGGCCCGGCTGACCGCCGCCCCGAGCAGCACCGGCCCGCCCACCGCGACGGCGGTGAACAACGCTCCCGCCCGCCGGTCGGCGCGGTAGACCCGCCGTTCCAGGGCACCTGCGGCCCGGCCGAAGCCGGCCACCGGATGCCAACGCCGAGGATCGCCGAGGAGGCTGTCCAGCGCGTACCCGGCCACCAGCCCGACCGTGTCCGCCGTCGCTGTGCGTCGCCCCACCCGTCACCACCTCCGGCCGGCCAGCCTAGTCGTACGGCGGGGTGACCACGTCGCCGTCGCCACCCCGCCCCCGTCCGTACGAACCGGCACCCGTGTCCCTTCCCCGGCACGGGTTCCGGGCGCGCCCACACCCGGTGCGGGCACCCATGGGCGATCTCAGGCCGGCACCGGCACCCGCCCCCGGCCACGCCGGCTCCGGCCCGCCGGACCGAGCGCCACCTCGCCCGGGGTCGGGACGACACCGCCCTCCGCGCCGGCCGCCCCCTCGTCGCCCGGAGCGTCCTCCTCCGCCGCCCGGTTCCCGCCGCCCGGACCGCCCTCGTCGCCCGGCCGGTCCCCGCTGCCCGACGGCATCGCCGGGTGGTCGTCGGGCAGCGGGACCGGGTCGTCGTCGGGTTCGTCGTCGAACGGGTCGGCCGGCGGGACGTACCCGCTGCCGGACAGGTCATGGCCGGCGCGCGGGAGACCGAAGCCGGACAGGTCGAAGTCGTCGTCGAGCGGACGGTCGTCCGGCCCGGCGGGCACCTGGTCGGCCGGCACCGGCTCGGTCGGCTCGCCGTGCACCCGCTGGGCCGCCGCCGCGTCCTCCACCGCGCTGGTGGCCATGCTCGGCCGGTTGCGCAGGAAGCGGGAGCGGCCCCGGGACAGGTCGTGCCCGACCGCGACCGCCTCCAACTCGTAGAGCACCCGGTGGTTGCCGGCGTCGTCGGTCCAGTCACGGGTGTAGAGCCGTCCCGCGACCACCACCGGGTCGCCGACCATGACCGAGGCGGCCACTCCCTCGGCCAGCTTGCGCCAGCAGTTGACCCGGACGCGCAGACTGTTGCCGTCCACCCACCGGCCGCTGTCCCGGTTGAGGCGGCGGGCGGTCGAGGCCACCTTGAAGTTGGCGACCAGGGTGTTGCTCTGCGCCGTACGACGCCACTCCGGCGCGGTCAGCACGTTGCCGACGATCGTGACGTAGGTATCGAACATCGTCCCCTCCCAGGGGCCTGTGGATGTGATGGCGAGTCGACTCGGGACCGAGCCTGGCCGGCACGGCACGGCGACGCGAGGCCCCGACCCTCGTCCTGTGGACAACCGGAGCGCCTGTGGACGACCACCTGATCAAGGTCCCGGTGTGCTAGGCCATCAGGCCCTGGGTGGCCCGACCGGCCGGGGTGAGGATCAGGGGGCAGGGCCGACCCCACCCCTCGGGACCCGGAGTGAGGTCGACCCCGGCTGGGTAAAGAGTTGATCACCCAGGCACCACCAGGCACGACGTCCGACGAGAAAGGCAACGCTGATGATTCGGACCCCGTTGCGTACGACCGGCTCCGTCCGCACCGAGCGGGAGGTGCGGCGATGAGCGCGGTGGCGAACCCGGCGACCGTGGCCGAGTGCCTGCGGATGGGCGCGGGCTTCTCCCAGGGCGACCGGAACTGGATCGTCGAGCAGTTCGGCACCCTGGACGCCCGGCTGGCCGCCTTCCATGCCGACGCCACCGAGCTGGAGGTGTCGGTCAAGGACCGGGAGGCGCGCGGGCAGAAGGTCACCCTGGAGTGCTGGATCGCTGGCCGGCAGAAGATCGTCACCACGTCGAGCGAGGAGGACCTGCGGGCCGCCCTCAACGACGCCCGGGACGACCTGCGCCGCAAGCTCAACGACGCCAAGACCAAGCAGGAGCCCCGGCACAACAAGCACATCCGGGAGATGGCCCAGCCCACCCCCGCGCCGGAGCTCGACGCCGACGGCAACCTCGACCGGGTGGACGCCGAGACCGCCTGACCGGCCACCGGGCCGTTCCCTTCCCACCGGAGGGAACGGCCCGGCGCGGGGCTGCCCGCCACCGAACGGCCCGCGCCGACGCCGTCCACCACGCCGGCCACCCCGGGGGGCTACCGCCCGGTAGCCTGCGGGCGTAGCGTCGCGGTCGTGGAACAGGACGTGCTGGGGCCGCCGTACGAGCGGCAGACGATCGACCTGGGCACCGACGACGAGGGTCCGGTGGTCGCGACGCTGGTCCGGCGGCGCGCCGACCGCCCCACCGGCCGGGCGGTGCTCTACGTGCACGGCTTCGTCGACTACTTCTTCCAGACCCACCTGGCCGACTTCTACGTCGAGCGTGGCTGGGACTTCTACGCCCTCGACCTGCGCAAGTACGGCCGCAGCCTGCTACCCCACCAGACCCCGAACTTCTGCCGCGACCTGAGCGACTACTTCCCGGAGCTGGACGCCGCCGCGAAGATCATCCAAGACGAGGACGGGCACGACACCCTGCTCGCCATGGGCCACTCCACCGGCGGCCTGATCATCTCGCTGTGGGCACACGCCCGCCGCGACGCCGCAGCGGTCGACGGGCTCGTCCTGAACAGCCCCTTCTTCGACCTCAACGCCCCATGGCTGGTCCGTCGACCCCTCGCGGCCGCCGTCTCCCGGCTGGGCCGCCGCGCGCCGCACCGCATCCTCCCCTTCGGCCTGGGCACCGTGTACGGCGAGAGCCTGCACGCCGACCATCGCGGCGAGTGGACGTACGACCTGGCCTGGAAGCCGCTCGCCGGGTTCCCCGTCCGGGCGGGCTGGCTGGCCGCGATCCGCACCGCCCAGCGGCAACTCCGCGCCGGCCTGGACATTCCCGTCCCCGTGCTGGTGGCCTGCTCGACGAGGAGTTTCCGGGGCACCCGCTGGCAGGACTCGGCGGCCCTGGCCGACGCGGTGCTGGACGTGGAGCACATGGTCCGATGGGCGCCCCGGCTCGGCCGGCACGTGACCGTGGCCCGCTTCGACGGCGGCAAGCACGACCTGGTCCTCTCCGGCCCCGCCGTACGCGAGCGGGTCTTCACCGAGGTCGGCCGGTGGGCCGAAGCGTTCCTCGGTGCCGGCCCGACGCCTCCCGCCTCCCCCGGGCCGCCCCATCCCGCCTCCTCCACTCCGGCCCCTCCCGCCTCCTCCACTCCGACGGCCGGGACCGTGCCCCAGCCCCGCCCCGCCCACTCCCCATGATCGACTCACCTGAGCCGACGTAGCGGCATTCGACTTCGGGCTCGACCCATCTGAGCCGATGTAGCGGTAATCGGCAGGCGGGGACACCGCCACATCGCCACCCTTGAGTCGATCAAGCCGCCTGGGCAGGCAGGGCGGCGGTGATCGGGAGGCGGAGGGACCGTCAGGAGGCGGGCAGGACGGCGAGCACGCGGTCGAGCGTCGCCACCGGGTGTCCGCCTCCGGACACGTCGTTGCTGGGCGCGTCGTGGTTGGGCGTGTCGTGGTTGGGCGCTTCGTCGCTGGGCGCGTCGTCGGCGGGCAGGAGCACGCCGAGGCAGCGCAGGCCGACCTCCCCGGCGGCGTCGGGACGTACCCCGAAGACGGGAGCTCCGACGTAGCCGGCGGGGAGCGCGGCGGCGATCCGCAGCCGGTCGCCGTCGCGGACGGCCCGCTCGACGGCGACCTCCAACGGTCGGCTGCCGTCGTCGCCGACGCCGAGCGCCAGCACGATCGCGGTGACCGGCCCGGCACCCAACGCGTCGAGATCGTCCGCCGTCACGGCGACCGCGGCGGGCACCGGCTGCACCCGCCACCGCCAGCCCCGCCCGGCGGCGTACCCGTGCAGCTCGCCGGTGGGCAGGGCCGCCACGCCGAGCCGCGCGTCCCGACTCCAGCCCGCCGGAAGATCCGCCAGCGGCAGCGACGCACCCGCCACACCGGCCGGCTCGGTGACACTGGGCCGCAGGCCGAGCCGCTGCGCCCGCCCGGCGACCACGTCAGCGGTGAGCAGGAACTCGCCTGCCGGATGGCCGAGGAAGAAGGCGGTGCCCGGGTCGCCGGCCGTGTCGACCGGCAGGATGGCCCGGCCCAGGAGCTGGCACAGCTCGTAGGCGACCTCGTCTTCGGCGTCGGGTTCCAGCAGCACGGACCCGAGGGTACGGCCCGCCGCGCCGGACGGAAGAGGGGTGCCCGGATCGGGGGTGCCGTGGGACGCTGATCACGCGTGTCCGGATGCGACCCGTTCCGCCGTACGACGGGGGGTCGGCGGTACCCTCTTGGCGCGACACGTACGCCGCGCGCCCGTAGCTCAGCGGATAGAGCAGGGGACTTCTAATCCCAAGGCCGCAGGTTCGAATCCTGCCGGGCGCACCCACGCCGACCACCACACCGGTCCACCAACCCATCCCACCAAACGTGACGGATCGCTCACGGCAGGTTACCGGCGGGTGGGCAAGCGTATATCCAGGACCTGGGAATGACCTTCTTCACCGTCCATCAACATTGATCCATGTCACGCAGCTCGTTTGGATGGACACGCACCGTCAACCGACGGTGTCCACCACCAACCGAGGAGCATCCTTGCCCCGGTCCCCGTTCCGGACCCGACGGCCGCGCACCCTGACCGCCGTCGCCGCCGCCACCCTGGCCACCGCCCTAGCGGTGCTCTCCGCCCCGACCGCCGCCCTGGCCTGGGGCCCCGGCACCGAGCCGGCCCAGCCGTACGCGCAGCCGAGCATGCCCACGGTGCCCAAGCGCGGCTGCCAGTCCACCGTCGCCAACCCGGCCGCACCGACCGGCGCCACCCCCGCCGTCCAGGTGATCTACGCCTGGCACGACGGCGTCGGCAACAACTACGAGGCCAACGTCGAGTACATCGCCAAGGTGGTGGACCGGATCGACTGGGCGCTCGACGAGTCGACCAACTACGACCAGCACTACAACTTCAGCTGCCGTACGGGCTACGACACCAGCACGTACGCCGGCTACGCCCGCGCCCTGGTCGTGCCGGAGAAGATCGACGCCGGGGCGAACCCGAACACCCCCGCCAGCACGGTCCGCAGTGACCTGGTTTCCGCCGGATACCAGGACAGCAACCGGATCTACCTGGTGTTCACCGATTTCGCGTCGAACTCCGACGCCTACCAGTGTCCGTCCGGCGGTAACTCCAGCGGCGTGCACTGCTCGGCGGTGACCGAGTCGTGGACGACAGGCGTCGCCGGCCACGAGTTGCTGCACGTGCTCGGCGCGGGGCACGCCTGGATGGCCGAGACGGGGGCCTCCTACGTGCCGGACATCATGTACGGCTGGTGGGACAACTGGAACACCGATCCGGGGTTCCGCAGCTACTACGACCCGAGTGAGCTGTCGGCCAGCTTCTACATCGACCCGAGCCCGTCGACGGCGAAGGTGAACGTGGCGAACCACCCGATGCTGACCGCCCCGGTCTGCTGCGACGTGGGCGCGAACAACGACCTGCTCACCGCCGAGCAGCGTACGGTCGAGGCCGCCACCCCGGGCAGCAGCACGTCGACGTTCACCACGTCGGGCGGCTGGCACCAGGTGACGCCCGCCTGTGGCATCTCGACGAACTCCTGCACCTACTTCGACGGTCGCCGGTCGGTCCAGCTCAACACCTACACCGGGCCGTCCAACACGTCGTCGATCTCGCTGACGAACCGGGCAACGGTCACCGCCGGCCGGACGTACAAGCTGTTCACCCGGTTGCGCAGTGGCACGGCGGTGAACACGCAGCTCCAGCTCGCCTGGTACAACTCGGGTGGCACCCTGTTGTCGACTAGCACCGGAGCGACCGACACGCTCGCCAGCAACTGGCTGGAGTACCGGACGACGGCCACCGCACCGGCGAACGCGGCCAGCGTGCGGATCACCGTGAACGTGCCGGCGCAGTCCACCACCGGCAACCAGGCCATCAACCTGGACAGCCTCCAGCTCAACGACTGCACGGCGAACACCGCCGGCACCTGCCGCTACGACACCTGAGCCACCGGCGTGGTGCGGGCGGACGAGGACCGCCCGCACCACGCCCGGCCCGCCCGCTCCCCCTCCGGCCGGCCAACGAGCCCCGATGGCCCGCCGACGACACAGGACCGACACCCGACGGTCCGGCCGGCCGGCCACGTAACCCGACGACAGGCCGACGCCACCCGCCGGGGCGGCACACCGGCGCGGGCCGTTCACCGCTGCGGCAGACGCAGGCCGGCGAGGACGAGGGTGATCACACCGTCCGCGTCGGGCCGGTAGGCCGGGTGGCCGTAGGCCGCGCAGATGCCCTGGAGGGCCATCATGACCGCGCCGGCCCCCACGTCGTCGCGGATCTTCCCGGCCCGGACGGCGGCGGCCAGCAGGTCGGTGACGGCCCGGCCGAGGGCTTCGGCGCCTTCGGCGAGCGCGCCGGAGCGGGCGGCCATCAGCGTGGACAGGGTCCGGGCGAGGCCCTCGTGGTCGTGCAGGTGGGCCACGAATCCCCGCAGGAACGACTCCAGCGCCTCGTCGGCGGACAGGGTGGTCTGCGCCTCGCGGGCCCGGTCGCACATGGCGGCGAGTTCTTCCCGGTAGACCGCCTCGGCCAGGGCTTCCCGGGTGGGGAAGTGCCGGTAGAGCGTGCCGGTGCCGACCCCGGCCAGCTTGGCGAAGTCGTCGAAGCGCAGGTCGTAGCGACCCTCGGCGAACAGTTCGCGGGCCTTGGCGAGCAGGGCGTCGCGGTTGCGGCGGGCGTCGGCGCGCAGCGGCTTGGCGTCGGTCATGTGGGGGCCTCGCGTTGACAAGTGGAGACTGTCTCCATATTTTGAAAGTGGAGATGGTCTCCAATTGTAGCTCCCGAGGTGCGCGTGAAGATCTTGATGTTCGGCCGTGGCGTGATCAGCGCGACGTACGGGTGGGCCCTGGAACGGGCGGGCCACCACGTGGAGTTCTACGTCCGCCCGGGGCGGGCGGCGGCGTACGGGGAGGCGATCGACCTCGACCTGCTCGACGCCCGGCGGCGGCCGTGGGGTCGGCGGGTCGCCGGGACCTGGCCGGTGCGCTACCGCGAATCGTTGGAGCCGGACCACGACTTCGACCTGATCGTGCTGAGCGTGCAGCACTACAACTTCGCCGAGGCGGCCGCCTTCCTCGGTCCCCGGGTGGGCGGGGCCACGGTGCTCGTCTTCAACAACCTGTGGGTGGAGCCGCTGACCGCGACCGCCGACCTCCCGGCCGACCAGCTGGCCTGGGGCTTCCCCGGGGCCGGCGGCGGTTTCGGCGACGACGGCGTGCTGCGCGCGTCCCTGCTGCCCGTGGTCTTCCTCGGCACGCTCGACCGGCCGCCGACCGGGCGCGAACAGGCCGTGCGCGAGGTGTTCCGGGCGGCCGGGTTCCGGGTCCGGGAGAACGACGACTTCCGGGGCTGGCTGTCGGTCCACTTCGCCCAGAACGCCGGCCTGCACACCCAGAGCCTGCGGCGGGGCACACTGTCCGCCCTGACCACCGGTGACCTCCGCGAGGCGATCCTCGCCACCCGCGAGCTGCTACCGCTGGTCGAGGCGCGCGGCGTCGACCTGCGGCGGCACCGCGCCGAGCTGTTCCCCTTCACCGCACCCGTCTGGCTGGCGGCACCGGCGATGTCCCTGCTGCTCAACCGCTTCCCACCGATGCGCCGGGTGACGGCAGCCCACGCCAACCCCGAGGAGCTGCGCGCGGTCTGCCGCGACACCCTGGCCGAGGCACGCCGGCTGGGCATCCGGGTCCCCCGGCTGGAGGCGGCCGAACCCTACTTCGCCGCCACCACGACGCCCTGACTCCCGTCACCCGCCGCCGGCCGCACCCCGTCCGCCCGCCGGCCGGCGCTCGGGCGACGCACCCGCCGCACCCCGCTCACCGCCCGCCGGCCGACGCGCAGGCGACGCACCCGCCGCACCCCGTCCACCGGCCGCCGGCGGCACCCCCGCGGGCCGGGGCACCCGCCGCATGTTCGGCGTCGCCCCCGCCCGGC
>NZ_MZMV01000057.1 GCF_002210435.1 Micromonospora wenchangensis | reverse complement strand
GCCTCAACTGCATTCCACACCACCCTCCCCCGGGAAACAACACAGCCACCGACGAGAACACCCCAACCCCCGGGGAACTCCTCACCCCCCGGGCCGAAAGCCCCGGACGTTGAGGCTGGTGAACCGAAGAAGCGACTACCCCGGCACGGGACACCCCCGCATCCCCGACGTTGGAGCAATCGACGAGGGCAACGGGAGGGCAACGGGACACTCCCACGACGCGGATGTCGTCGCGATCGACGAGGGGCCCACGACGAGCACACGGGAATACCCGGCCGACCGGGTCAGCGACCGGCACTGCCCCCGCGGCCCTTCACGGCCACCACCCAACCCGGCGTGACATCGAAGCGACCCTCCCCCACCCGCTACCGAGGGCGGGCGACGTTCGGTGAATCGGCCCGGCCGACGCCCGTGACCTCGTACCGTCGATGCGGGACCTGACTCCCCGGGCCCCGCGCCCGGGTCCGCGACGACGTGACGTGGTGCACGCCCCGTCCGCAATCGGAGCGGACCTGTCGGGGTACCTGCTGACCGTACGACCGGAACTGACCGTCGGGACCGGCGGAGGCAGGAGTGGTCATGAAGATCGGAATCATTGGTTCGGGGCACATCGGCGGCACCCTCACCCGGCGGCTGAGCGCCCTCGGGCACGACGTGACGGTCGCCAACTCGCGGGGCCCGGAGAGCCTCACCGAGCTGGCCCGGGAGAGCGGTGCGACGGCCGGAACCGTGGAGCAGGCCGTCCAGGACGCCGAGCTGGTCGTGGTGGCGATCCCGCTGTTCGCGGTGCCAGCGCTGCCGGTGCAGCCGTTCGACGGCAAGATCGTGGTCGACGCCAACAACTACTACCCGCAACGCGACGGCGACATCGCCGAGCTGCTCGACCGCAGTCTCAGCTCCAGCCGGTGGACCGCCGACCACCTCAAGGGCGCCCGGGTGGTGAAGACCTTCAACAACATCCAGGCGGCGCACCTGATGGACCACGGCAAGCCGGCCGACGCGGGTGACCGGATCGCGCTGCCGGTGGCCGGGGACGACGCCGATGCCAAGCAGCTCGTGATGCAGCTTGTCGACGCGCTCGGCTTCGACCCGGTCGACGCGGGCACCCTCGACGAGAGTTGGCGGCAGCAGCCCGACACCCCCGTGTACGGCACCGACCGGGACGCCGAGGGCGTCCGGCAGGGCCTCGCCGAAGCCCGCCCCTGATCCCCCCTCGACTGTCGCGCCGGCCCGGGGTCGACACCTGGTCCGCGTACCCGGGAGCAACCGAGCCCCGCCGGCTGGTCAGCCGGCGGGGCTCCGTCGTGTCCGGGGCGGGTGTCCCTGACCCGTGCGGGCGGGAACGTGGGGTCAGGGCTTGGGGCCGCAGACGAAGTTGGGCTCGGGGTCGTAGGTCCAGCTGAACTTCTCCCGCTTGACGACCTTGCCGTCCTTCTTGATGACGCGGAAGGCGTCCTGGGTGAAGCCGATGCTGCCGGCGGCGGCGATGCACTTCGGGCCGGGCTCCAGGTGGACCGTCTTCGGCGAGGTGATGTTGCGACGTGGGCTGTACTCGGTCTTCACACTGTCGTAGATCTTGGTGCTCCACATCGACACGGTGATCGTGTTCGAGGTGTACGCGGTGTCGATCAGGACCCCGTACGGCGTGTTGTTGCGGAACTTGAAGTCCAGGTCCGGCCAGAAGATCGTCGACTCGATGACCGCCGGGTAGCGGCTGAAGTAGAACGAGTGCGGCTTGTGCTCGACGTCCTCCAGGCCGGCGTAGTAACTGGCGTTGAAGAGCGTGGTGGTGAACTGGGAGACGCCGCCACCCACCCCGGGCACCAGCTTGCCGCCGACGATCACCGGGGCATCCTGGTAACCCTGACCGTAGCCACGCTCACCGGTGTGCGCGTTGAGCGAGAACGTCTCCCCGGGCTTGACGATGGTGCCGTCCACGTCCTTCGCCGCCTGGATGATGTTCTGGCTGCGCGGCGAGGAGAGCCCGCCCGGGAACTTCGTGGAGAAGGTGGAGACCCGCTCCTTGATGCCCAGCTCGGCCAGCTTCGCCTCGGTCAGCTCCGGCTCGGCCTCCGTGAGCTGCCCGGTGACCGTCCGGCCGTCCGGCTTCGGCAGCACCGCCAGCAGGTCCCGGCCCAGCGCCGCCGAGTCGAGCTGCTGCCCGGCCCGGCCCGGCACCACCTTCGGCTTGCCACCCGAGATGGTCAGCCCGGCGTCCTTGGGCGTCGACTCGACCGCGGCCAGCTTGCTGCCCAGCGCCGACCGGAGCCGCTTCACGTCGACCCTCGGCGTCAGCTTCCCCTCGTCGTCGGCGGAGAAACGCAGCGCACGGGCGATCGCCGCCGGCGGAACGCTCACCGACCCCTTGGCGGAGGTGATCGTCACCGGGGCGGCGACGGCCGGCTTCGCCAGCTCGGCGATCATCCGGTCCACCTCATCCCGGGTGGTCACCGGGTTCTTCTCCACCACCGGCACCGTCACCGGCTGGCCGGCCAGCCAGCCCGCCCGGACCACCCGGGCGGACTGCTCCGGGTCCAGGGTCAGGCTCGGCTTCGGGTAGACCGGCTTCGGCGTGGTGCCGGTGAAGATGATCGCCGGCAGGGTCATGTCCCGCCCCTGCTTGCCGAGGATCTGCCGCAACGCCGCGTCCAGCTTGGCGGCGTCGACAGTCACCACCGGATCGACCGACCGGGAACCGAACAGCCGGTCCACCGGATGCGCCTGCGCGTCGGTGGCGGCGGCGACCGTGGCGTCCACGTCCACCGCCAGGCCGACGTCGGCGGGCTTGATCTCCGCCCGGTTCTCGCCCACGACCACGGTCAGCGGCGCGTCGAGCGTCGCGGCCCGCTTCTCCAACTCGGCCCGTAGCTCCCTGGCCGCGTCGGCCCGGCTGCGGCCACCCAGCTCGGTGCCGAGGACACTGGTGCCGCGCGGAACGTCCCCGGCGTACGCCCAGGCGCCCGCGCCGACCACCCCGGCCAGCACCGCGGCGGTCACCCCGCCGGCGAGCAGCACCCGGCCGCGCCGCCACCACGGCCCCGGCCCGGAGCCGGGACCTGCGGCCCCACCGGCCGGTGGGGGTTCGTCCTCGGACGGCCAGCTCACCGCGGTGACCTGCACCGTGGGGCGGTCGTCGGAGACCGGTTTGTCGCCGTACAGGGTCACAGCCACCTCGATCGGACGTACCACGTGGGGGGTTGCGGGCCCCCAGGGACACCTACGGTAGCCAACCGGACGGCCAGCCGACAGCGTGCGTCCGGCCATCCTCACCGCCGCGTGTCGCGGCCGGTCACACGGTGTATGGCCGTTCGTGGCACGGTGTCCGGATGGACGAACCGGGTGCGGGAGGCACCGGACGCGGACGGTCCGTGCGACGCAACGCCGCCGCCAGTGTGCCGTCCGGCGGGACGCGGCGGCGGCCGGTCCGGCGCCGGGTCGTCCCCCGGCGGTGGGTGCGTACCGCGTTGCGCCGGGACCGTCACCCACAGCCAACCTTCAGGCCGGCGTTATCAAAAGGTGATGTTTGTGAGAGTTCCTCTACCCAGGGTGGCGGAATCGAGTTCGGTCGCTGCGTTCTGGGTGAATTGAGGGAGCTTGCCGGCTCGCCTATGTTAACCGTCGGTAACATCCGGACATCTCCAAGATTCGTGCCCGTTACCGGCCGGTAGCAAGGGGTCTTGTGAGGTAGGTCGCTTCGCGGGAACATCCAATCCGCGTACTGCACGCGGCCACCGGCCCGGTGGCAACCGCAGCACCCTCCACCCTCCTCCCGAACCGCGACCGCGTTCGGTGCTGACCCCTCGTCAAGGAGAACCCCGTGAGTGAAACGGAAGGCCGCCAGTTCGGCGGCGGGACACGGTGGCGTCGCTTCGCCGCGATGATGGTGCCGGCCACCGCGGTGGCCGGGGCGATCGTCTTCGGCATGTCCAACGGCGCGATCGCCGCGTCGTTCGCCGTCTCCGGACAGACCTTCAAGGTCGGTGCCTCCAGGTTGGAGGGCACCGGCTTCAAGCAGTACGGCGGCTTCGTGAAGGAGAAGGACGGGACCGCGCACCCGGTGGCCGTCTCCGAGATCACCAACGCCAAGCTCTACGACCTCTGCCAGTCGGTGAAGGTGCCGGACATGCCGATCGTGCTGACCATCAACGCCGGTGGCGACGGCAAGCCGGCGACGGCCGAGGGCCTGCTGATCGACATGGACTCGCTCGGCGGTGACGCGGAGTTCACCAACATCAAGATCGGTCGGGACGCCACCGACCTGAACGCCGGGGCCACGCCGAAGTCCTTCGGCCAGAGCGCCGACAAGGTCGTCATCAAGAACCTGGAGCAGGTGGCCCGCTCCACCAGTGCCGGTGTCTTCACCCTCAACGGCCTGAATTTGAAGATCAACGTCGGAGCCGCCGCCAAGGAGTGCTTCTGAGCTGAGGACCGGGCCCGTGGCGGCCACCCGCGGCGGGCCCCGGCCCGTACCACCCGACGTCAGAATCGCCAGGAGGACACGTGACATCCGCCCAAGAGCGGCCCGCCCGACAGAGCCGGATCGGTCAGGCCTGGCGCGCCTTCCGGCGGTGGCGGCGGGCACGGCCGTTCTGGGGCGGCCTCCTCACCGCGCTGGCCGGTCTGGAGATCTTCGCCACCACCCAGATGAGTCTCGGTGGCCTGACCTTCCAGATGGGGCCGACCGGCTTCCTGTCCTGGCTGATCCCGGTCATCCTGGTCACCTGCGGGATGCTGATGTGGTTCACCCCGCAGCAGCGCCTCTTCTACGCCGTCATCGCGGCGGTGACGGCGGTCTACTCGCTGATCGGGGTCAACCTCGGTGGGTTCTTCATCGGGCTGTTCCTGGGCATGGTGGGAAGCGCGCTGGGCTTCGCCTGGGTCCCGGCCCGTGCCCCGGCACCCCTGTCCGCCGCCGACCGGAGCCCGGCGGAGGGAGGTACGGCAGCGCAGGAGGGTGCGGCAGTCGGGGAGGCACCCCTCGTCGACGAGTTGATGCCGCCGTGGCAGGAGGAGCACACCACCGGGCCGTTGACCGACACGTTGCCCCCACCGCGGAACCCGCTGCGGGAGGCGGTCCGGGGTGACCGGGAGGGAGCCGGGACCGCCGACACCACGCAGATCCTGCCGACGGTCGAGCCGGACGGTGGCCCCTACCGCCCGAACCATCGCGACCCACGGTTGTACGCGACCCTGCTGGTGCTGACCACCACCGCCATGGCCACGTTGCTCGCGGTCCGGGGAGCGCAGCCGGCGCTCGCGGAGCCGGCCTGCCCCGGGCCGACGAAGACCGCGTCCGCACCTTCCGCACCTCCGTCCGTCCCGGCCAGCCCCAGCCCCACGCCGGCCGAGACGCCCGACGGCAACCTGCTCACCGACATCATCGACGGCATCACCGACCTGTTCACCGGTGGCGACGAAGCCGAGACGACAGCGGCGTCCCCCACCCCGGAGCCCGGCGCCAGCAGACCGGCCGTCGGTACCGGGGTCCGGCCGGGGCCGGGCGCGACCGTCCCGGCGACCGGGTCCACCCCACCGGCCCCGACGGCATCCTCCCGGCCCGGCCGGGGAACCTGCGGGAAGCCGCTGCCGCGCGCGTCGAAGCGGGTCGAGGTCGGCAAGCCGCTGCCGAGGATCGCCCCCGAGCCGGGGCAGCCGACGGTGGCCCGGCAGCCGTCCAAGCTGACCGGCACCCGCGTCACCATGACCGGGCTGCGGTTCGAGGGCATCGTCGACCTGCCCACCGCCGACGGCACGCTCAAGGCGTTGAAGTTCAGCATGAGCCGGGCGGTCACCACCGACTTCAGCCTGGTCGCGGACGGTCCGGCGGGCCGCCACCAGCGGTACGTCACCGACGAGCTGACGGTGCAGGGCGACGTCGCGTTCTACGCCACCCGGTTCGTCGGCAAGCTGCTCGGCATCACCATCACGCTGACCCCCGACCTGCCGCTCCCCGACGGCATCCCGGTCACCTCGCCGATCCCGATCACCTTCACCGACCCCGCGATCGACCTGGCGTTCGTCGACTCGGACACGCTGACCGCCCGCCCGGCACTGGCGTTGAGCCTCTCCTGACCCTGCTCCCACCCCCACGGTGTGTCGGGGGCGGGCACCCGCCCGCCCCCGACCACCCGTCACGCCGACCGGCGGGGCGGATCAGAGCCGGGCCAGGGCCCGGCGCAGCGGGTCGAGGCCGAGCGCACCCAGGTCGAGTGCCTGCCGGTGGAACTCCTTCAGGTCGAAGTCGGCGCCCTTGCGGGCCATCGCCTCCTCCCGGGCCTGGAGCCAGATCCGCTCGCCCACCTTGTACGACGGCGCCTGCCCCGGCCAGCCCAGGTAGCGGTTCAGTTCGAAGCGCAGGTTCTCGTCCGGCACCCGGCAGTGCGCCCGCATGAACTCCCAGCCCAGCTCCGGCGTCCACCGCTCGCCCGGGTGGAAGCCGAACGGGTTGTCCCGGGGGATCTCCAGCTCCAGGTGCATGCCGATGTCGACGATCACCCGGGCCGCCCGGAACGCCTGCCCGTCGAGCATGCCGAGCTTGTCGCCCGGGTCCTCCAGGTAGCCCAGCTCGTCCATCAGCCGCTCGGAGTAGAGCGCCCAGCCCTCGCCGTGGCCGGAGACCCAGCACAGCAGCCGCTGCCAGCGGTTGAGCAGCTCCGCCCGGACGGCGGTCTGCGCGACCTGGAGGTGGTGGCCGGGGACGCCCTCGTGGTAGACGGTGGTCACCTCGCGCCAGGTGGAGAAGTCGGTGACGCCCTGGGGGACCGCCCACCACATCCGCCCAGGGCGGGAGAAGTCCTCGCTCGGCCCGGTGTAGTAGATCGCCCCGTCGCTGGTCGGGGCGAGGCAGCACTCGATCCGCCGGACCTGCTCGGGGATGTCGAAGTGGGTGCCGTGCAGCTCGCTGATCGCCTTGTCGGCAAGCGCCTGCATCCAGTCGCGGAACGCCTCCTTGCCCTGGATGGTGCGGGCCGGGTCGGCGTCCAGCACGGCCACCGCCTCGTCGATGGTGGCACCCGGGCCGGCGATCCGGCCCGACACCATCCGCATCTCGGCCTCCAACCGGGCCAGCTCCGCGAACCCCCAGGCGTACGTCTCGTCGAGGTCGACCTTCGCGCCGAGGAAGTACTGCGAGGCCAGCTCGTACCGTTCCCGGCCGGCGGCCTGCTTGTCCCGCCCCAGCGGAACCAGCTCGGTACGCAGGAACTGGCCGAACTCGGCGGTCGCCGCGGTCGCCGCCGCCGCGCCCCGGCGCAGCTCGGCACCGAGCGTGCCGTCGGTGTCCAGCCGCTGCACCAGCCCGTGGAAGAAGTTGTCGCCGTGCGGGTCCGTCCAGGTGTCGCACTGCTTGGCCACCTCGGTCAACTGCACCTTGGAGCTGACCCGGCCGGCGGCGGCGGCCTCGCGCAGCGTGGTCTTGTAGCCCTCCAGCGTGGCGGCGAACCGGTTGAGCCGGGCGGCGACGGCGGCCCGGCCCTGCTCACCCTCGGTGGGCATCAGGTCGAAGACCATCCGGACCTCGTGCAGGCCGCTGGCGATGACGTTCACCTCGCTGGTGATCTCGCCCGCGTCGTGCCGGGCCAGCTCCAGCCCCAGGCGCTCCTGCATCGCCTCCTTGGCGGTCCGCTCCGCCTCGGACTCCGGCTCGGTCACGTCCAGGTCGGTGAGGGTCCGCCGGGTGAGTTCGGCCCGTGCCTCGTAACCGGCGGGCGAGAGGTCGTCGAGCTGGTCGTCGTAGCCGGCGATGCCGACGTAGGTGGCGCCGGTCGGGCTCAGCTGCGCCCAGTCGGCCACGTACCGGTTCGCGAGGTCATCGATTCGTCCCACGCTGCGACCCTACGTGACCGTCGGGGCCGGTTGTCGAGTGTGTTTGGCCGAACCGGGGTGGATCAGCCGCGGGCCCAGTCGAGCAGGCGGTCCGCCGGCCAGGTGTTGACCACCCGGTCGGCGGGCACGCCGCACAGGGCTGCCCGCACACAGCCGAACCGCTGCCAGTCGAGCTGCCCGGGGGCGTGCGCGTCGGTGTCGATGGCGAACCGGCAGCCGGCCTCCAGGGCGCGGCGGATCAGCCGCTTCGGCGGGTCCTGCCGCTCCGGCCGGGAGTTGATCTCCACGGCCACGTCGTGTTCGGCGCAGGCGGCGAAGACCGCGTCCGCGTCGAAGTCGCTCTCGGCGCGGGTCCGCGCCCGGTGCCCCTTGTCACCCGGACCGGTCACCCCCGCCGGCCGGGACGACACCATCCGTCCGGTGCAGTGGCCGAGGATGTCCAGGTGCGGGTTGGCGATCGCGGTGAGCATCCGGCGGGTCATCCGGGCCCGCTCGTCACGCAGCCCGCTGTGCACCGAGCCGACCACCACGTCGAGCCGGGCCAGCAGCTCCTCGTCCTGGTCGAGGGTGCCGTCGGCGAGGATGTCCACCTCGATCCCGGTGAGGATGCGGAACCCCTCGGGCAGCGCCGCGTTCACCGCCGCCACGTGGTCGAGCTGCCGGCGCAGCCGGTCGGCGGTGAGGCCCCGGGCCACCGTCAACCGGGGCGAGTGGTCGGTCAGCACCACGTACTCGTGGCCGAGTTCGACCGCGGCGAGCGCCATCTCCTCGATCGGTGACCCGCCGTCGGACCAGTCCGAGTGGGTGTGGCAGTCGCCGCGCAGCGCGGCCCGCAGCGCGCCGGCCGCCTCGTCGAGGTCGACGCCCTCGGTGGCGACCAGCCGGCGCAGGTAGACCGGTTCCTCGCCGGCCAGCGACTCGGTGACGCAGCGGGCGGTGACGTCGCCGACCCCGGGCAGGTCGGTGAGCGTGCCGGCCCGCGCCCGCTCCGCCAGCTCCGTCGCCGGCAGCGCGGCCAGGGCGGTCGCCGCCGAGCGGAACGCGCGTACCCGGTAGGTGGCCTCGTTGGCCCGCTCCAGCAGGAACGCGATCCGGCGCAGGTCGGCGACGGGGTCTCTGGCGCTCATGGATGGCAACCTACGCGCCCGCGCCGCCGGTCGGGGGACGACCGGCGGCGCGGGGGGTACGCGGGGGAGACGGATCAGGAGTACGGCAGCTTCACCACCGACTGGTTGCCGGTGCCGAGGGTGGACGGGTTGACGCCGATAGCCGACCACACCTCCACCTTCACCGTGCCGCCGGAGAGATTGCCCAGCGCGCCGGTGGCCGACTGTAGGCCGGCGTTCTGCGTGTAGTGCTCGTAGCCGGGCACCGGGTCGGTGGCGAAGTACCGGTAGGTCTCCACCCGGTCGAAGGTGCCGTCCCCGGTCAGGTCGTAGGAGACCCGGGCCTGCACCCCGTTGCCGACCGACTGGCCGGCGTCGAGGAACAGGTCGAACCCGGTCTGGCCGCCGGTGTAGGCGAGGTTGAGCCGGGTCGCGGTGAACACCACCGGGTTGCTGGGGGTGCCGTCGTGGTTCGCGCCCCCGGAGCCGGGGACGGTGGTCGTCGCCGCGCTGCCGGCCGAACCGAGCCCGCCACCGGGCAGCAGGAACCGGGTCGGCGAGCCGGCCGGCGGGGTGGTCGGCGGCGAGGTCGGGCTGGTCGGGCTCGGCGACGGCCCGGTCGGGGTCGGCGTCGGGGTGGGCGACGGCGTTGGGGAGGTGGTCGGCGTCGGGCTCGGGTTGGTGCCGCCGGCCGCGTTGCCGCCGCTCCAGGTGTACGCCCCGGTCGTGGCGGTCTTCCCGGCGGCCACGGTGAGACCGGTCCCGTCGGAGAACCGTACGGTCAGCGGCGCGGCGGTGATGTTGCTGGCCACGTAGGTGCGTGCGCCGTTGCGGTTGAACACGGCGGCCAGCGGGTGGCTGGCGGTGACCGTGGTGTCGACCTGGCCGAGCGCGGCGAGGTTGCGGACCCAGTGGAAGGTGTGCGCCCGGCTCTCGCCCTCCTCCGGGGTGTAGCCGGGGTTGGCCCGCAGCTTGGCCAGCGCCGCGTCCGGGTCGCCGAGGGCGAGGAACTGCCAGTGGATGTCCTGCCACACGGTGGGTTCGCCGCCGTTGTTGCGGACCAGTTCGGCGTAGTTGGCCTTGTTGTAGGCCGGCCGGTAGCCGAGGTACAGGTGGCCGCCGGTGACGGGGAGCATGTTGATGCCCTGGATCATCTCCGGCTCGGCGCTGAACCAGGTGGCATACGCCCCACCGTCGCCCCAGACCATGCCGACGGTGGAGTGCCCGAACGCCGCCGGGTAGTTCTCGTCGTCGACGTCGAACCAGTACTCCTGGATCGTGGCGGCCTGGGTGGTGTAGATGAACACGCCCGCGTCCCGGACGGCGGTGTCGCCGGTGGCCTGACCCCACTGGATCAGCGCGTTGGCGAAGTTCATCCCCTCCGACGAGGACTCCTGGTTGTTACCGGCGTTGAACGAGCCGTGCCCGGAGGCCCAGTCGTGCCCGGCGTAGATGTCGAAGTCCCGCAGGTAGGGGAAGCGGGTGTCGGAGCGCTGGTAGTTGTTGGCGTCCCGGATGAGCAGGTCGACCATGCCACCGTACTGGCTCTGCGCGGCCCACGCCGGGTCGAACTTGGCGAGCGTCGCCGCCGCCGCGATGAAGTACCCGTAGTGGAAGTGGTGGTCGTTGAGTTCCTGGTCGGACCCGTACGACGCCGGGTAGCCGATCAGGGTGCCCCAGTTGCGGTCGTAGTAGAAGACCTTCGCGGCCTTGCCCGGGGTGGCGGTGAACCAGTCGGTCAGGGTGCTCCGGATGGCGGCCAGCGCCGCGTTGCGGGTCTCGGTGTCGCCGACCTGGTCGGCGATCTCGGCGATCCGGGCGGCCCGGCCGAGGCCCTTGCCGGTCCAGTAGGTGTCGGTGCCGCGCTGGTCCATCGGGTTGCCCCGGACCGCGGCGAGCTGTTCCTTCAGTTGGGCCAGGTCGGACCCGGAGCCGGTGGCCACGGCGGGCACCTCGGGCAGCACCCCGTGGAACTTCATCGCGGTGCGGAAGGAGGCCACCCCGGTCAGCACCTTCATCCGGCCGCGTGCCGACGGGTAGGTCTGGGTGAGCGGCGTGCTGCCGGCGAGCGCCTTCCACTGGTGCGGGTAGAGGCTGACCACGGTCTGCGTGGCGGTGCCCTCCCGGGCGGTGGTGGTGAACGAGTACGTGGTGGTCACGGTGCTGGTCGCCGGGTCGTAGGTGTAGCCGACCCGGGTGCCGGTGACGTGCGCGTGGGCGTACCGGCCGTAGCTCGTGGCGAGCGAGGCGCGGGCGGTGGCGTCGGTGGTGGGCGGCAGCAGGGCGATCGAGAAGTAGCCCTTGCCGGCCAGGCTGGAGGTGATCCGTCCGTTGGTGACGGACCAGGTCGCGCCGGTCGGGGCGTACCCGACGTAATCGTGGCCCCGGACGGTGAAGCCGATGGTGCCGCCGTTGTTGGACCAGACGGTGGCCGCGCCGCCGGTCGGGTTGATCTGGGCGTCGCCGCCGCTGGCCTGGAAGTAGGCGAACGGCAGCCCGTGGCCGATGGTGGCGCGCAGGGTCCGTGCCCCGTCACTCCAGTACGGGCTGACCGTCCAGTCCGTCCAGTCGTCGACCTTGACCACCGGTGCGCCGAGCGCGGCCACGCCGACCCGGATGTCCTCGGTGTAGGTGTACTTGAACTCGCCGACCCCGGTCGCGGTGCCGCTGACGGTGGCGGCCGACGGTGCCGAGAAGCCGAGCCCGTCGCCGAACGGCTGGTAGGACACCGGGTGGGCGTGCAGCGGTTCGCTGTAGGAGCAGTTCGTCTTCTTCCACAGCAGCGACGACCACCAGTCGTTGGTGGGTACCGGACCGGCGGGGGCGTTGGCGGTGGCGAACTGGCGGGGGTTGGTGGACAGTGCGCCGCAGCCGGTGGGCAGCGGGCCGACCGGGTCGGTGGTGTAGCTGCCGGCGCCGACGGTGGCGGCCTCGGCGGGGGCGTCGGCGGTGGTGAGGGTGAGACCGCCGACGAGGACGGTCAGGGCGGTGGTGGCGGCGAGCACCCAGGGGGCGCGGCGGCGGGGGACGGGAGGTGTCATCGTGCCTCCTCCGCGCGGGGCGGGTGGGCCAACTGCGCGCGGTTCGTCGGAATTCGAGGGTTTCATGGGTCGAGAGAGCGCTCTCTCTGCCCGGGACGTTAACCGACGAGTAATACCTACGTCAATGCGTACGGCCGATGACGCCGCCGTCGGCCCCGGTCAGCCCGCCCCGGAGGAGCCGCGCGGCGCGCGCGGACACCCGTGCTCCCGCTCCCAGGCGGTCACCGCCGCCACCGGCGACCGGTTGCCCTTCTTCCGCCACGAGTCCAGGTACTTCGCCGGCCACACCACGCCCCGCCGGATCCACCAGTCGTCGTGCCCGGTGCACTTCGGCGACAACCCGAAGTGCAGGTGACAGACGTTGTTCGCGTTCCCCGTCCGGCCCACCTCACCGAGCTGCTGCCCGGAACGCACCCGGATCCCGGCCTCGATCCCCGGGCTGACCACGCTCAGGTGCGACCCGTAGTACCGCACCCCGTCGTCGCCCAGCAACGACACCGACAGGCCACCGTTGTACGGCCCCAGCGGCCCGTTCCTGCGGAACCGGTCCACCCGGCTCACCTCCAGGACCGTCCCGTCGGTGACCGCCACCACCGGCTCACCGCAGTCGGCAAAGATGTCGGTGCCCGGATACCCCGAGTGCGTCGGGTGGTAGTCGACGTTGCCGGCCCGTACCGGGAAGACCCGGCGCAGCGCCGCCGCGTCCGGCGTGGCCGACGGCGTCACGGTCGGCGTCGGGCTGCCCGACTGGCTGCCGGCCGGGGCCGTCGGGGTCGCCGGCTGGTCGCCCGTCGCCACCGTCGACGGGCCGTCCCAGACCGGGCCCGCGACCGGCTCGTCCGTGCCGCACCCCGCCAGCACCGCCGCCGCGAGCAGCAGCACGGGGTACGCCGGACGGGTACGCCGTGGGCCGGGACGCAGCAGGGACATTCGGACATCCTGACAGACGGCTACCGTGGAGGTCGCACCGCCAGCGGCATCCGCCCGGCGACGGCTACCGGAACGGCTCGCCGACCCGAACCCGGCCGGTGACGGTGCGAGGGGTTCCGTCCGGCCGGAGGGGGAGCAGTGACCATGACCGACCACCAGCCCGGACGCGTCCCGTACGCCGCCTCGGGGCTCTTTCCCGCCGGTCCGCCCCGCCGGCCGACGTGGCGGGAACCACACCCCGTCACCGGTGCGGCGGTGGCCTCCGGTGGTGCCCTCGCCGCCGCCTGGCTGGTGCTCTTCGGGCTGCTCGGCCACGACGTCGCAAGCTACGCCTGGTGGACGGCGATCGCCGGCGTGCTCGCCTGGCTCGCCGCGTTCGCCCTGGTCCGGTACGGCGACCGGGGGGCCGGCACGGGCGTCGCCATCGTCACCGCCGGTGGCTGGAGCATCGCGTTCGCGGTCGTCGTGGTGCGGTGGGCGGTCAGCGCGGACTGGCCGATGTGGTGACCCAGCGTCATCACGCGGCTTCGTTTGCCGCACCATCTTGACGTACCCGCTGTGACTGGGGACGCTCTTCGGTATGGCCTGGAACACCCCGCGGCTCGACTCCGAGCGGAGCCGCCGCCGCCTCCAGATTCTCGCCGAGCTGGCGGGAGCCCGCGCGGTACGCCAGCGGGAACGGCCGCAGCGGGAACGCACCGAGCGGCTGCGCCAGCTCATCGCGACCCGCCGCCGCGTCGCCGGCTGACGAACTTTCCCCGGATTGCCGGCCCTTCGGGGCGTTGAGCGGTCGGCTGCCGACCCGACCGGTTAACGTGCACGCGTAACGAGTCGGCTGTGCCGAGGTATTTGGGGGAACCATGTCGTACTTCGCTGCCGCCGTGGTGCGCGACGAGGGCGGCTGGAACGCCGCCGAGGTGAACCTGCGCGGGGCCACCGACATCGACGAGGTCGCCGACCGGCTACGTGACGTCGAACCCGACGCCGACGTGTCGCTGCTCTTCGTCGAGGCCGACGACGCGTACCTGGTGGTGCTGCGCCTCGACGAGGGGGAGGACCTGCGGGTCTTCGGCTCCGACTCGGCGTACGCCGAGGAGTCCCGGCTGGGCGCGCTGCTCGTCGGTGACCTCAAGACGTCGGTCACCGGCCTCGACGACGTCGACGAACCGCCGTCGGCCACCGCCGGTGGCGGCGACGAGGAGAGCGAGCAGCCGGTCGTCGACCCGGAGGCCGACCCGGTGGGCGACGCCGACCTCCTCGCCGACCTGGGCATCCCCGCCCAACGCCTGCTCAAGCTCTGCTCCCACGAGGGCATGCTCCCCGCCGACGTGACCGCCGAGGTGTGCCAGGTGCTCGGCTGCGCCGACGAGGTCGAAGAGCTGCGTGAGGTCTGACCCTCCGCACGTCGGCGACGCCACGGCAGGGTCGTCCGGGGCCGGAGTCGGCCCGGGTTCGCCCGGTGCCGCCGGGCCGCTCGACGCCACCGATCCCGCCCTGGGCACCGTACGGCCGGGTCAGCCCACGCCCGGCGCGGCCGGGCGGGTCGGCCCGGGGGCCCACGAGGGACTGGCCGGGCCGGATTCCGCCGGTCGCCGGCAGCGGCACGAACGATGGATGCGCCGCGCCCTGGAGATCGCCGTGACCGGCCCGGACCTGCCCGCCGCCGACGCCTGCGCCGGACCCGACGGGGTGGTGGGGGACGTGCCGGTGGGGGCGGTGGTCTACGGCCCGGACGGCACCGAACTGGCCGTCGGCCGCAACGAACGGGAACTGACCGGGGACCCGACCGCCCACGCCGAGGTGCTGGCGCTGCGCCGGGCCGCCGCGCGGTCGGGCCGGTGGCGGCTGGACGGCTGCACGCTGGTGGTCACCCTGGAGCCGTGCACGATGTGCGCGGGCGCACTGGTGCTGGCCCGGATCTCGACGGTCGTCTTCGGCGCCTGGGAACCCAAGACCGGTGCCGCCGGCTCGCTCTGGGACGTCCTACGCGACCGCCGGCTCAACCACCGCCCCGAGGTGTACGCCGGGGTCCTGGAGACCGAGAACGCCGCCGTCCTGCGCGCCTTCTTCCGCTGACCCGGCCCGGGCCGGGGCCGGGGGGCGACGGGGCCGGGTCGGGGGCGACGGGGCCGATGTTGCGGTGTCCCGGGGCGTGGAGACCGCAACATCGGCCCCCGTGCGAGCCGTCGGGCGACGGGTCAGGAGGTGGCGACGGTGTCCAGGGCGATCTCGACCATCTGGCCGAAGGTCTGCTCACGCTCCTGCGCGGTGGTCTTCGCGCCGGTCTTGATGTGGTCGCTGACCGTCAGCAGGGTCAGGGCGCGGGCCTTGAACCGGGCGGCGATCGTGTAGAGCGCGGCCGACTCCATCTCCACCGCCAGCACCCCGTAGTCGGCGAGGGTGTCGTACAGGTCGGGGCGGTCGGTGTAGAAGGCGTCGGCGGCGAGGATCGGGCCGACGTGCATGGTGATGCCCCGCCGCTCGGCCACCTCCACCGAGGTACGCAGCAGCCCGAAATCGGCCACCGGGGCGTAGTCGATCAACCCGTCGAAGCGCATCCGGTTCATGTTCGAGTCGGTCGACGACCCGATCGCCGCGATCACGTCCCGGAGCTGGAGGTCCTCGGTGAGCGCGCCGCAGGAGCCGACCCGGACCAGCGTCTTCACGCCGTACTCGTTGATCAGCTCGTGGGCGTAGATGGACGCGGACGGCATACCCATGCCGGAGCCCTGGACGGAGACGTCCACGCCGTTCCACCGCCCGGTGAAGCCCAGCATGCCCCGCACCGTCGAGTAGCAGGTGGCGTCCTCGAGGTAGGTCTCCGCGATCCACTTGGCCCGCAGCGGGTCGCCCGGCATCAGGACCCGCTCGGCGATCTCGCCCGGCTTCGCGCCGATGTGCGTACTCATGGCAAAGATCCTGCCAGGCCGGCCCGGGGCATACCGGTGCGGCATCCGAACCGGTGTTCCTGTACCCTCGTCGGCGGTGGCGTGTCCGAGTGGCCTAAGGAGCACGCCTCGAAAGCGTGTGAGGGTTTACGCCCTCCGCGGGTTCAAATCCCGCCGCCACCGCTCGTGAACAGGCGAAACGCCCGGCAACTCTCCGTGAGTCGCCGGGCGTTTCTCCGTCGTGGTCTCAGTTTTGGTCTCAGTTGCCTCACGGTGCCTTGCTGAGTACCCCTGCCGTACCGTCCTCCGGGTCGTCGTCGGCCTTCGGCGCGGGCTGCCAGAGCAGACCACCGACCCGCTTGGCAACGTCGCGGCGGACCTGTCCCGTGAGGTGCTGGTAGCGCCGGGCCATGCCGGAGTCCGACCACCCCATGATGCCCATCACGGCGCGCTCGGCCACGCCGAGAATCAGCAGCACGGTTGCCGCGGTGTGCCGGGCGTCGTGCAGCCGCCCGTCGCGCAGTCCGGCGCGCGTCAGCAGCCGCTTCCATTCGGTGTAGTCGGTGCGCGGATTCACCGGGCCGCCTGTCGGCGTGGTGAACAGGTAGCCGGTGTCCGTCCAGAGCTGCGCGGCGGTTTCGCGCTCGGCCTCCTGTTCTTTCCGGTGCTGACGTAGCAGGGCAATCAGGGGGTCCGGAAGTCCGATACTGCGCCGACCGGCCCGCGATTTCGTGTCGGCGGTTTCCGCGCGTAATGGCTGCCGGTCCGGGCAGTGACCGCCGAACTTCCGGCCGCACGGTTTCGTGCAACCGTGCTTCCATTTGGGGCGCTGCCGGGCGCGGCGAACGGTAAGCGTTCCATCGTTGAGGTTCACGTCATTCCATCTCAGGCCCAGCACCTCACCCTGCCGCAGTCCGAGTGCCAGCGCGATTGCCCACCGCGCGCTGTTTCTCCGCTCGCTCGCGGCGAGCAACAGCCGCTGCACTTCCTCCACCGAGTACGGTTCGACCTCTTCGTCTTCGAGGCGGGGCGGTTTCGCCAGGCTGGCGGGATTGCGCACCAGGTGTTGACGGCGGACCGCCTCGTTCAGCGCGGTCCGCAGGGTGCGGTGCGCTTGGTGGGCGGTGGCGGCGGCGCTGCCGGCGGCCTGCATCTTGCGGGTCAGCTTCTCCACGTGCTCGGGTTGCAGCTTCTCCAGGCGGTGCGCGCCGAGCCCGGGAATCAGGTGCCGGTACACGGCAACCCGGTAGCCGGCGATCGTGTTGTCACGAACGGCCGGCGCGGCGATGTTCTCCACCCAGTGCGTGAGCCACGTCTTGACCGTCCACGACTGTCCCGCCTTGCGGACGGTGCCCTTGTCGCGGTCGCGTTCCAGCTCGCGCACCTTGCGGGTGACGATGGCCTCGGTCTTGCCACGAACGTGGCGGCGGTCGGGACTGCCATCGTCCTTGATCCCGACGGTCACACGTCCGTGCCAGTAGCCGTCACTGCCCTGGTAGATGCTCGATGCGCCGTTGGGCTTGCGTTTCCCCATCAGTTTCCCGTTCCGTCAGGCAGCGTTCTTAAGCGAGGTTTCGTCGGTGAGCAGGTTCTGTACGTACTCGTCAAGACAGAAGGCAGGCACGCGCCGGAGACGGCCGATCGTGACCGTGCGGATCTGGCCGGTCTTGACGAGCGCGTACATCGTGGTGCGGCCGATGCCGAGACGGCGCGCGGCCTCTTCGATGGTCAGGACAATGCGGGTGTCGGCGGTCGTCACTTCTGCTCCCTCGGGGTGGCGTCGAGCTGTGAGGGCGCGCGCCTCCTCGGCGGGACGCTCTCGATTGGCGTGATCACTCGTCGGCGGTCTTGGCGGCAATCCCGCGCACGATCACGTCCTCAAGCCAAGCCATGTAGTCGGCGGCTGCCTTTCGGATCTCTGGTGCCTTGTACTTGTCGTTGATGTTGTTGGCGGCGCGGATGTAGTCCGCGATAAGGCGCTGCGGGTGAGGTGCTGCGTTGCTGTTGTGTGGCGCGGTGGGCATGCTGAGCATCCTTTGGTCGGTGCGGGTCGGGCATGGAGGGTCGGTTAGGCAGTGCGGCAGAGAGGCGCAGAGCAGCCCACCAAGAGCGCCGTAGAGGCAAGATCTCGGTCGGGTGGGTATAAGGCGATGCACGAGATTGGCGCAGACGCTCTCAGCGGGCCGGGGTGGTGGGGTTGGCGGCGGGTGGTCGTGTCGTGGTGTGGGAGGGCTGAACCCATCTCGGCATCTCGGCATCTCGGCAAAGGTGCCGTTGAGCTGCGGAAACGTTTGCCGAGATCTTGGAGGCGGGTTTTCAAGATCTCGGCAAACGGCGGTGATCTCGGCAGGATGTTGCCGAGTTGCCGAGATTGACGTTCTCCTATCGGTTGGATCTCGGCAGGGTGTTTTCGCAGCTAGCGGGCTGGTTCTGCCGAGTTGCCGAGTTGCCGAGATGGGTTCAGCGGGTTTCAACCCTGGTGGTGCTCGACCCAGAAGACGGCGCGGTTGCCGCGTTCGTGGCGGCCTGCGCGGATGACGTGTTCGCTGCGCCATCGTCCGGCCTGTCCGGTGAGCATGCGGCCGAGTTGCAGTGGGTTGGGTAGGCGTCCGGCGGTGGTGGTGATGAACTGCCCGTCCCAGGGGTCGTGTTCGTCGCTGCCCAGGTGCATGGGTTCGGCGTCGCGGCGTAGGTCGGCGGCGGTGAGGGGTTTGTCGCCGTGGCGGTCGTGCCAGGTGGTGAGGAACGCTCGCCAGCGGGTTTCGTCTTCGTCGATGTCGCGGACGTCGGCGGCGTTGGTGAGGAATCCGTCGATGCCGTGGTGGTGGAGGAACCCGCCGAGGGCTTGCGCCCAGGGCGTGAACTGCCGCATCGACAGGCCGGCGGCGCGGGGTGCTCCCTGGTGTGTCCAGTCGAGTACGAGCACGAGCAGGTGCCACAGGACCGTGAGTTGGTTCGCCGGGGCGGTGATCCACTGGTCGAGGTGGGGGATGCCGAATCCGGATTGGTCGCGGAGTTCGGGGCGGGGCATGTTCGGGTCGAGGTGCACCCGGACGGTGCGGCTGGCCATGTCGCCGCCGACTTGCAGGTTGTTGCCGGTGGCCATCCAGAGCCGGTCGTTGACGGTGGCGATGTTGCGGGATGCGCCCAACTGGCGGTCGGACCACACTCCGGCGGTGACGAGCTGCGCGAGCACGGCGGAGTCGATGACGGTGCCCTCGGCCAGGTTGTCCCAGATGACCACGCCCACCTGCTCCGCGAGTACGGCGGTGATGGACTTGCGTAGTTCCTCGTCGGCGTAGGCCCAGGGCATGACGCGCTGTCCGTAGAGCATCCCGGGGCCGGCGGTGAGGATCGTCTTGCCGGACGACGGCATGGTGGCGTCGATCAGGGCGAACGGGGTCAGGGAGCGGGTGAAGTGCCGCAGGATCGGCGTTGCCAGCAGCGCCACGTAGTTGGCCCGATCGGCGGCGGACGCCCAGGGGAAGTCGCGCAGGAATCGGCCGAGCAGGAACCGGCGTGCTTCGGCCACCTGCTCCGGGGTGGGTTCGTCCGGAACGGGCGGCAGCGCCACCTTCGTGGCGAGGTAGAAGCCGGTTGCGGGGTCGTAGCCGGGGGTCTGCAACAGGGTGCCGTCGCGGCGCAGGACCGGGGCACCGATGATCCCGCGCAGCGGGGCCACCCCCGGCCACGTCTTCCCGGCCAGCACCGACGACAGGATCTCCCGGGACGGCGTGGTTTCCTCCTCGTAGGGTTCGGGATTGCCGGCGGCGTCCTTGCGGGTCTTGATCCGGTAGACGTAGGCGTGTTCGGCGAGCAGCCCGGCCAGGCCAGCGGGGTTGATGGTGCTCGCGGCCACGGGCAAGGGCGAGTCTTCGTCGGCGGCGGCGGGCAGCCCACCGGAGACCGCCTCCATGTGCACCAGCGCCCCAGCGGACACGTACGTGTCCGGCAACAGCCCGCGCACGAGCGCGGCTTTGAGGACGCGGATGCTCTCAGGGCCGGAGCCGACCTGCAACCGCTCGGTCACGCGGCCCTCCCTGCGGTGTTCAGGCAGCGGGGGTTACGCGCGCCGACGCGCAGCCCGTTGGTGATGGTGTGCGCGATCTCCCGCGCGGGCAGCCCGATCGACGCGGCGGCGGGTTCCAGGACAGCCCACACGTCGTCATCGGTGAGCGCGCCCCCGGCGGCGAACTGCCCGAGCGCGACGGCGGAGACGAACAGGGCGTGGTTGCGCTGTCCCTCGCGGGCGGTGGTGAGGTGGTCGACCTGGCGGCGGATCGCGGCGGCCACGTACCGGCCGCGCCGGTCCGGCGGCAGCGCCACGGCCGTGGGCCGGTAGACAGGCCGCGCAGCCGGCGCGAGCAGCCCGGCGACCCATCCGGGCAGCGGCGCGGGTTCCACGTCGAGGGCAAGGGTGTAGGGGCGGCCGGCGACGGTCGAACCGGCGGCGACGACGTACCCACCGTGGGCGCGGGTATCGACCTTCCACCCGAGCCCACCACGCTCCCCCGTGGTGTTGCGCAACTGCGGGCCGCTGGTCGGGTGGCGGTAGTAGAGATGGGTGCCGCCGCTGCCAGTGGTCACCGTGTGCGTGGCGTCGATACCGGTGCCCGGCGGCGCGTCGGGGCCGAACCCGTCGAACGGGTCGATCGGGGTGCCGTGGCGGGCTGCGAGGGTGGCGAACACGTCCCACCCGTCACACGCCCCCGCCCACTCCGGCGGCGGGGTGTCACCCACGTGCTTGGGCACGTCCAGGTCGACCACCACCAGACCCGATGGGCCGCACGCGATGCCGACCCCGTAGGAGCGGGCCGACCACGCCCGGCGGATACGGTCCGGGTCGGTGGTGGCGCGCTGCTCCCACCCCGTGTGACCGGTACGGCAGCGCGGGTCGCGGCCGGCACAGTCGTCGGCGGTGTGGTCGGGGAACGCGGGCCGCTTGTCGTCCGGGCGCAGCGGGAACACGTGCCAGCCGCGCGCGGCGTGAGCCAGGGCGGCGGCGAGCAGGTCGGGCATGGTTTGGTTCTCCTGTCCGGTGGGTTTGGTCAGGGCAGCGATGTCGTCGGGGGTGGGGTTGCGTAAGACGGAGATGCCAGCCTTTTCGGCCAGCGCGGCGCATCCGGTCGCGCCGGGCGAGCGGTCGCGGATGAACGCCACGACCAGGTCGGGGCGGGTGGCGACCATGACGGCGTTGCGGCGCGGGCCGGCACCGCGACCGGTCGACCAGTCGGCCGGGTAGCTCTCCACCGACACCCCGCGTCGGGCGCACCAGGTGTGAGCGATGTTGTCTGCCCCGCGCGGGCAGGCCCCGTGCAGCACGGTCAACACCTGCCCGCACCGGTCGTGCAGGGCGGTGAGAACGCGGTCGATGGCGGCGCGGTCGGTCCAGGCGCGGGAACCGGTGACGAGAACCCTCATCGGCATTCCTTCCTGGCGCAGGCGGTCTGGTGGCCAGCGCCGCGTGGGCGCTGGCCACCAGGCAGTGAGCGCGCGAAGCGCGCCGGTCAGGGGTTTCGGGTCAGGTGAAGCACGCGCCGTTGTCGCCGTAGGAGAACACCCTCACGCCGCACCTCCGGAGCGCCGGTCGGGGAACGGCAGCACGGTCGCGCCGTCGTCGCTGGCCGGGCCGGTGGGGCGCACGCCGCGCCGGGTCGCGGTGACGGTCAACCGCAGGTACAGCCGGGAACGACCGGCGTCGGTGCCGGTCAGCGGCCGACGCGTCCCCTGCCACGCGACGCGGCCGGCGGCGGCCAGGGCGCGGGCGGCGGCGTCGAGTTCGGCCGGGGTGCCGGCCAGCCACACTTCAAGGCCGGACAGCGGCGCGTCGCGCCGGGAGGGCCGGTCGTCGCGGTGACCGGCCATCACTCGGGTTTCCCGTTGGCGACCGACAGCAGCACGTCGGCGTGGCAGGGCTGGCCGGGTGGGCACCAGCACGCCAGGTCCCGCCCAGCCAGGTCGCGGCGGGCGGCGGCGATCAGGTCGGGTTGGGTGGTGAGCCACTGCCGGTACTGCTCGACGGCGTCGGCCCGCGCGGCGGGTGTGGGGTTGTCGGCGGTGAAGGGGTTGCCGTAGCGGCCGGGCCGCCCGACGTAGACCGTGTTGGCGGGCATCCGCCATCCGGCAGTGCGGCGGCGCTGAATGCGGCGAGGGTTCATCGCGGGGTCCCCTTGTCGTGAAGCTCGCGGAGGTAGTTGAGGGCGACGCGGCCGGCGCGTAGGTGCTCGCCGTCGCCTCGGCAGCGGCGGCAGGCGCGGGCGGCGCGGAGGAAAAGCACGGGTCGGCGTCCGGTGCCGTGGCAGCGGCGGCAGCGGGTGAAGGGCCGCCGCCAGCACACCGCGAGGTAGCACAGCGTGATGGCAGCGAGGATGAGTAGGAACAGGCCGGCGGTGCCGGCGGTGGTGGTAGCGGTAGCGGCGTACGAGGTCATGCAGGTGCCTCCGGGGCCGGTTTCGCAGGTGCGAGGGTGCCTGGCGCTACCCGCTACACGGGCGCATAGGTGCTGGCCAGGCATGTAGCGGAGTGATGTAGCGGCGGCGCTACCCGTAGCAGCGCCGCCGCTACCACTCAGGCGGACTCGCGGCCGTCCATCAGACGGACAATGTCGACCTTCCGGGCACCCCGGTTGACCGACCCGCGCATGTTGACGCTCACGCTCGGTACACCAACCGCGCGGCACTGCGCGGACACGGATTCGTCGGTGGCGTCGGCGTAGTGCTCCGGCATCTCCTCCGCCAGCCGGGCGGCGATGACCTTCCAGTGCAGTCCGGGTTCCTTGCCCCGGAACACCGCCCGCACGTCGGCAAGGACGTCGCGCTTCTCCCGGGTGATCTCCTCGCCCAGGGCGTAGCCGGACAGAGTGCCGGCCGACTCGCGGTGCCGCCGCGCGGCGGTGAGGATGCGCTCGGCGTCACCGTGATCCGCCAGGTAGGTGCGCACGATCGGCGTGTGGTCGTCGGCCCCGTAGAGGATGCCCACCCCGAGGTATTCCTTGCCGGTAGGCAGGGCGGAGGCGTCGAACCCCTCGGCGTAGGCGTCCCCGCCGAGGATCGCCTCACTGACGATGCGGTTGCCGCACTTGAGCGCGAACCGGACGGCGTGGTTGTCGCGGTAGCGGTTGAACAGCCGCGCCACGTCACCCGCACCGACCCCGGAGGGCTTCTGCGACGACGACAGGATGATCACCCCGGCGGACGGGCCGACCGCCATGATGAACGACAGGAGAGCGGCGATCTCCTTGTTGTCGTCCTGGTCGTCGGTCTCGAAGTAGTTCTGGAACTCCTCCATGACCAGCACCCACACGCGCAGCAGCGGGTACTTGCGCGACAGCTCCCGCGTGATCTTCCCTTCCGGGCATTCGGTGGTGGGGAGCTTGGCCAGGAAGTCGTTGACCTCCTGAATGTGGGTCTTGACCTCGCGCAGCATGTCGAGCAGGTGCGTGATCGGGTCGTTGTCGCGGCTGTTCGGGACCACGCCGCAGACGTAGCGGTGGGCGATCAGCCGGAACTTGTCCCAGTCGGCCGACATCTTCCCGTCGACCACCAGCAGCCGCGTGTACGGGTCGAGCGCGGCGAACAACGCCAGCGCGCGGGCGGCGAACGTCTTGCCCTTGCGCGGCTGCGCACCGATCAGGATCGACACCCACATCATCAGCAGCTCGACCCTGTGGCCACGCTCGTCCAGGCCGAACGGGGCCGGTGCCCAGATGTCGCGGGGCTTGCCGTCCAGCAACGGCGTACGTCCCGCCGCCACCGCCAGCGGGTCCCGGTCCGCGACGAACAGGGTGTGCCGGCGGTGGGAGGTCTTGTCCCGGGTCAGGAACACCTGATTGACCGACACGTCCAGACCAGCAGCGATAGCCGGGCGGGCCTTGAGTACGTCTTCCCAGGTCTTGCCGTTGAACGGCAGGTCGATGAGCACCTGAGAGCCGGTGTCGGAACGGTCGCGGGACATGTTCGACCCGAACGTGATCTGCTGGTTCGCCCGGTCCGGGTGCCCGAGACCGGCGGCGTAGTAGGCGCGCAGCACGACATCGGAGTTGATCCGCCGGAACCGGCCCGCCACCGTGGCCGGGGTGATGATCGGCCGGTCGACGGGTCGGCCGATGTGCGCCAACCCGGCCACCGCGCCCACCCCGGCCAGCGCCAGCGCCCACCACGGAGCGAGCGCCACCACGATCGGACCGCCGACGACGACCGCGGCGACCTCGCCCACGAGGACGGTGCCGCGCCACGCGCGGGTGGCCTTGACCTCCCGGTGCAGCTTGTGCCACATCGCCGGGTCGTTCGCGTCGGCGGCGGCCTGCCGCAACGCGCTCTGCTCACTGACCCACCACCAGCGGCGCTGCCAGTTGGCCAGCCGGAACAACCCGATCGTCGCCCAGAACGACGCCTGCACGGCGTACCAGGGCGAACGCAGGCCATGGAAGCCGGCCCGGTAGGCGGTCACCGCGAGGGCGTAGCGGATCGACGCCTTGATGTTCGCCCACCCCGCGAGGGCCGGGGGAACGACCGGCTTGCGGCCGGACGGCGACAGCGGCGGCACGTCGACCGGCCCGCCGCCCGGGGTCGGCTCCTCGTCCAAGGGCACGTCGTAGTGCGTGCGCTCGTCCCCGGCGGGCGGACGCGGACGCGGCGCACGCCGCGAGCGGGCGTCGTCCAGGTCCACCACCTCGGCATCCGGGCCGCCGGTGGTCGGGTTGGTCAGATCGGTTTCGGCGGCCTGCCAGTCGAAACGGTCGTCATCGTGCGGGGGCGTCATGATGGGGATTCCTCCAACAGGTCTCACGGATCTGGGGGGGGTTGTCGAGGCCGTAGGCCGCGCCGCCGGGCGGGGTCAGCGAAAGCGGCCGGAGCCGCCGCAGGTGGGGCAGGTCTTGAACCGGGTGCAGTCGGTGTAGGCGACCCTGCGGCCGTGCTTGTCGATGACGTCGTTGCAGCCCTGGATGTAGTGGGCGACCTGCCCCGACCCCTTGCAGGCGGAGCAACGGATGATCGCCTCCACGGCTTTGGTGATCAGGTTCTTGCCCATGTCGGGGTGTCCCTTCCGGCGACCAGTCGGTCTGGCGGCCACCACCGCCACCGGGTGATGAGCCGGTGGCGACGGGGGCGGTCAGCGGTGCTGGTGGTGGGGGAAGGGTCAGCGGCGGTCGCGCGGGGCGGCGCGGCCGTTGAGCTGCCGGCGTGCCCGCTCGGCCTCGGCGCTGTCGTGCAGCGCCCGGCGCTGCCGCTCGGCCTCCTGCCGGGCGGCCGTCGTGCCGGTGACGGTGGCGGCGGCCTCAGCGTCGCGCCACTGCTGGTAGGCGTCGATGAACCGCTTCGCGCTCACCGCTTGCCCTGCTTCGCATCCCGGGCGCGGTTACGCTCGGCGGCCTGCCGCTGCGCCTCGGCCATCTGCGCCAACCGGGCCTCCCGGTTGGCGGCAACGCGCCGCTCGTGCTGCTCCCGGTACTGGCGATCGGAGATGTGCATGCCCATACTGGTGGTCCTCCCGAGATCCCAAGCGGGTTGAGGGGTCGGACCGGCGGCACAGCACTGGTTTCCAGGCCATTCGGGCTGTGCCGCCGGGCGGGGTCACTTGTCGGTCACGCCGCAGCAGCGGCAGCAGCGGCCCATCAGCGGCGGCCCTTGAGCTGCTGCGAGAGCAGGCCGTAGCGGATGCGCTCGTCTTCGTCCAGGACGACCGGGTTGCGGCCGGCGGCCCGCTCGTCGCGGATCTGCCGGTCGAGGTGCTTCGGGTCGACCTTGACCTCACGCGACCGGCCGTTGGCGTCCTCGCTGAACAGGTACTTCTTACCCACGGGGTTCCTTCCGTCGTGCCGGCCAGTCGGTCTGGCGGCCTCCGAGCGCCACCGGCAGGTGCGCCGGTGGCGACGGAGGCGGTCAGGCCGCGATGAGCAGCGCGGACGCGAACAGCCAGCCGATGTGCCAGGACTGGTCCAGGGCGTACGCGCCGGTACCCAGCGAGGGGTTGTCGTCGCGACCGGGCCGGGGGGTGCCCAGGGCGTAGAAGCGGGCCGACCCGAGCGCGGCGGCGATCCGCTTGAGCGGGGTGCGCCGGTCCGCGATGTAGTGCGACACCGCCGAGACGGTCAGCCCCACGCCGACCGCCCACGGGTCCAGCCGCAGCCCGGTGCCGGCGATCAGGAACACCAGCGCCAGCAGGGCGGTGAGCGTGTAGGTGGCGACGTGGGCGGCACACGCGACGCGGCCGGGCCAGCCGGGCAGGCCCTTGCAGTCGGCCTGGTGCTGCGACTGAACCCAGTGGTCGCCCACCTGATGAGCGACGTACAGAGCGATGAACACGGCGGCGAAACCGGCGGCGTGCGCGCCGGTCGGATCTGCGAACATGAGAGGCAACTCCCGAGGGTCGATGAGGCTCAAAGGGGTGGGCCGGCGGCACGGCTCAGGTTGCGAGCCGGTGGCCGTGCCGCCGGGCGGGGTCAGGACTGGTCGGCCTTGCCCTGCTGGGCGGCCGACGCCTTGCGCTGCGCGATGGCCTTGTCGCTGAACCACGACGTGTTGGCCTTCTGCGCCCGCCGGTTCAGGTCATCGGCCTGCCGGTCGGTGATGGTGTTCGGGACGGTGGTCTTCTTGCCGAACATGGGTTCTCCCCCGGGGTCAGGCGGCGAGCGGAACGGGGGTGCCGTTGACCGGCGTCGGCGCAGCGTGTGGGGCGGATGGTGAACCGGTCACGGGGCGGGGCCGGTGGCGCTTGACAGTGCTCACGCTGACGTTGGCGAGGTGGGCGATCCGCTCGTGAGTGGCGGTCGGCTCGGTGGTGTGTGCGGCGATGACCCGCTCAGCGGCGGTCAACGACCGGGCCACGGGCCGGACCGGACGGACCGGTTCACGAACCGGCGTGGCCGGTGCCGGGGTGACCGGCTCGGCGTGGTCCCACGGGTCGCCCGGAACCTCTGCCGGTTCCTCCGATGTCGTCTCGGCCGGCGGCGCGGTGACCTTTTTGGCCGGGTGGTCTTTGTCGGCTTGGCGTGCGGCGGCGCGGGCGGCCCGTTCGGCGTTGTAGCCCTCCCACGCCTTACGCGGGTCGCGTTCGTTGTGCTCGATCGACCAGCGGGCCGCCATCAGAGAGCGGATCGGGAACATGCGGCGGCGCTTCGGGGAGAACTCCACCCCGGCGTCGTCGATGAGGCTCGCGTCTTCGGCCAGGAGTTGCACATGCTGAGTACGGCGGGTGTGCAGTCCCCACAGCCACGGGCTGAGTAGGGACAGCAACGCGAACGCCACCGCCGCCGCCGTGGGTGCGGCCCCGTCGGCGAAGTGGGCGTAGTTGATGGCGGCGACCACAGCGGCGATCAGCCATGCCGCCCGGCGCAGACTCGCGGCGGTGGCGTGGGCTTTGAGCATCAATGCGTCGTGGGCGTGCCACTGGACGTAGACGGCGATGGACTCCAACGCTGCGGAGAACGCCACCGCGAACGCCACCCGAGACGGCCCGTTCCACGCAGCCGGGGCGATCTGGTCGTAGGCGTAGGCGGCCTGCGCGTACGCTGCGCCACCGTTGATCAGCAGCAGCGGCAGCACCGGGCGTAGCTTCGCGCCGAACTCCGCCCGCGCCCGGCGGCGCCGCTCCCGCGTCTCGGTCCGCTCGACACGCCGGGCGGCGTCGCGGCGGCGGCGCTCCTGCTCATCGGCGAGGGCTTGCCGGCGGGCGTGTTCGGCGTTGGCTTCCCGCTGCTCCCGGTCGAGCTGCGCCATCAACCGGGCACGCTCGACATCGGCTTGTGCGGACTCACGGCGGGCCGCCGCGCGGGCGGCCAGGATCGCCGGATCTTCCGGCGTACGACGAAACACTGGGGTGTCCTTTCCTAGTCAGTGGTTGCAGCCGGGGCAGTGCAGGCCGGGGCAGCACACCCCGGAGCGGCGCAGCAGCAGCGCCAGCACGGCCAGGACGAACGCGCCGCCGGCCAGCAGCGGCAGCAGCGCGATAAGCGCGGTGACGAGCTGCATGGCGAGGTAGCCGGCCACCGCTACCGCCGTGGTGGCGGGCACGGCGACGGCGGTCACGACCGGCCAGCGGCGGCCGGTACGGGTCGGCGTGGTGGTGCGGGCGGCGCGGGGCCGGTCGATGAACCGGACCGTCACCCACACCCGGCCGTCGCCGTGCGGCATCTGCGCGGGCAGGGTCATGCCGACAAGGCGGTTGGCGTCGCGCAGCGTCGCCACTACTGCGGCGACCTCTCCGGGGGTGCCGACCACGCGGCGGGACACGATCGGACCGGGTACCGGGTGAGCGGGGCGGGTCGTCCGGGTGGTCATGCGGCCACCGCCGGCAGGAACTCGGCCGGGGTGTCGGTGGTCGGCTCGCAGCAGTGCAGCCGTACCCGGACGCCGCGCCAGTGGCCGTGCACGTTGGTCAGTACCTTCGGCACGTCATCGCGCTGGTAGGGCTGGCTGTGCCACTGCTCGACCGGCAGGCGCATGTACCGCGCCCACCGGCGCAGGTCGACGTGGGTCGGGAAGTCCAGTTCCAGCCCGAACTTGTCCGACGCCTCGACCTTGGCCGGTAGCGGCAGCGCGTTGCGGGCCATCGCGTCAGCGACGGTGAACAGGACAACGGGAAGGCTCGGCGGGTTCTTCACCGTGGGCACCCCCTACGCGGCCCGGCTCGACGCGGCACGCGCGGCCAGCAGCGCGCGGGCCTCCCGCAGCACCCGCTTACGCGCCCGGCGTACCCGCTGCCAGTCCAGGTCGGACGGGGACGGGTCGGCGCACAGGATCGTGATCTGCGCGTCGAGCAACAGCACCTCGGCATCAATCAGCGGCATCTCCCGCTCGATCTCGGCCAGGTCATCGACGCTCGGCCCATCCTGGTCGGCGTCGTTCAGGTCGTAGCTGCTCACTTGTGGGACCTCCAGGTGGAGTCTGTGGAGAGCCCGGCGGCGCTGGGCAGGAACGCCCGCGCCGCCGGGCTGGCGATGGATGAGATGCACGGTCACCTGAGCCGTGCGCGGCATCTTTTCGGCGGGAGATGCGGCCCAATTCAGTTGTCAAAGAGCAGGTGCACAGCGGTCCGTGGGCGCGCAGCGCCGCGAGGCGCTGCCTTCCCCGGTCACCAACCGGCGGTGTAGCTGATTTAAGCGCTAAAATTAGCGCTGAAGTTGTGCGGTGTCAACCAAGTCGGGACGACTAGGATCAGCGGATCAGGCAGTCAGACAGGGAGGCGTCGGGTGGAGGATTGGCAGGCCGTGGCCAGTGCCATCAACAGCCGGATGGCCGAGTTGCCGATGACTCAGCAGGAGTTGGCCGAGCGCTCCAAGGTCTCGGTGGCGACGCTGCGAGAGCTGCAATACGCGACGGCGACCCGCAAGCGTTCCGCTCGTACGCTCGCTGCGATCTCTCACGCGCTCGGCTGGCCGGACGACTACCTTCGCGCCGTACTGACCGGCACCACGCCGCCCACCGGCAGCGGGGCAGCAGGGCCGGCGGACAGTTCTTCGCTGGTGCTGGCTCGGCTGGATCAACTGCACGCCGAGGTGCGGCGGCTCGCGGATGCCGTCGAGCGGATCGGGATCGATGTCGGTCATGACGACAAGAACACCAGTTCTGGACGCGCACCCGAACACCGTTCGCCAGCCGGGTAGACGCACTTCACTAGGCACCGACTAGGCACGGGTGTGCATGGGTCGATGCCTACGCCAGCAAGGGAGGGCCGTTGTGCCTGCTCGCGCCAGGGATGCCAACCCGAATCTCGCGCTCTACAACCTTCGTGATGCTGCCGGCGAGACCCAACAGGACGTGGCGAACGGGCTGAACCACCTCGGGACGGCGCGGGGCAAGCGACTGGCCGTCACCGCCAACCAGGTAAGCCGGTGGGAGCGGGGTATCACCTTCCCGTCGGCGCTGTACCGACAGCTCCTTGCCGAGCACTTCGGCGTGTCCGTGCAGGATCTCGGCCTTACCCGGCAGCGCGTCACGCCGCAGCAACGCGACAGTCCTGAGAACGACTCCGGAGGTTTCGCGATCTACCAGGATTCCGAGTCTCACCCGCAAGCCGAAGAGAGCCAGCAGGAATGGCGGGCCGTCCGGCGGAAGCTGAACACCCACCGGGTACAGCTCGCCAGGGAAGCGGCCCGCCTCTATGACGCGAAGGATCGAGTAGGCGACACCGGTCTCATCGCGCCGCCGGAATGGCTGCCGTCGACCCCGATGGAGTTGACGCAGTTCGGCATCGGACTCGCACCCGAAGGAACCGCGCCGATCGTCACCGGAACCGAGGACGCATCGGCCGGCGTACGGCCGTTGGCGTCGGACGGGCGGCGGCACCAGCGCTACAGTCTCGCGCTGCGCGACGTCGAGCAACCCCGGCTGCTGGAGAACCGGCTCGCGTGGCACCTCGCGGGGGTCGACTGGAGTCAGCCGGACCGGGCGCTCACGTTCACCACCGGCACGTACTTCGGTGGCGTCGACGTCTCGGAAGCGCTCGCGCACGAGATGGCGATGTACCACGTTGCCGGCGATGGGAGCGGCATCCTGCCGGCGTCCTGGCGCAACCTCGGCTTCCGGCGACTCGTCGGCGACCCGTTCACGCCCAGCCGCCGGGCCACGGCACCGTCAACCGACACGCTCACCCTGCGTGTCGACGACGACGGGGTCTCCTTCGTGCTGCACATGCGTGCGGCCGGCAACGTGGCCGTAGCCGGGGGAATGCTGCACATCATGCCGGCGGGAGTCTTCCAACCGTCGAGCGTGCTGCCGGCCGCTCAGGCGGCCGACTTCGACCTGTGGCGCAACATGATGCGCGAGTACAGCGAGGAATTCCTCGGCAGCGCGGAGCACGGCGGCGACGGGGAGCCAGCGGACTACACCGCCGAACCGTTGGCGTCCTTCGACCGCGCCCTGGCCGCCGGTGGGATACGGGTCTTCTGTCTCGGTGTCGCACTCGACGCGCTCACCCTGTGGGGCGAGATTCTGACCGTGGCCGTGTTCGACGGCCCGACCTATGACCGCCTGTTCGCCAACATGGTCAGCGCCAACGCCGAGGGGACAGTGGTCAAGACCGGGCGGGTACGGCCCACCTCGGCGCTGCCGTTCACCCGGCACACCATCGACGAACTGACCGCCAGCGGGCGACTCGCCCCGGCGGCGGCCGGCTGCATCCAACTCGCGTGGGAACACCGCCGCACGATCCTGGGGAGAGGCTGACGTGCACGTACTGGTAACCGGTGGCCTGGGATTCCTCGGCCATGCCGTCACCCGCGAACTACTCGCCACCGGCCACCGGGTCACCGTCATGACCCGGGGCCGCAGTGACCGCACCCCACCCCCTGGTGCCGAGCTGGTGACGGGAGACATCCGCGACCGCGACCGCGTCGCCGACATCGTCCAGCAAGGCAGGTACGGCGGCGTCGTGCACCTCGCCGCGCTCACGAGCGGGCGGGACTCGTTTGCCGACCCGCTGAGCTACTTTGACGTCAACGCGACCGGCACCCTGAACCTACTCATGGCCCTGGACGCTGCGCGGACGACCACCGGGCCGGCCTCGCTGGTCTTCGCCTCCACCAACATCGTGTACGGATCACAGCACCACGGCGCACTCTCCGAAGACCTCGACCCACATCCCGAAAGCCCTTACGCGGCATCCAAAGTCGCTGCCGAGCAGATGGTCGCGGCCTTCGCAGAGACTGGAGCGATCGGTGCGATCACCGTGCGGCCCTTCAATGTTGCCGGAGCGGTCGACGGCGTCACCGATACCGACCGCGCCCGGATCATCCCCAACGTCTTCCGCGCGATCACTGGCGAACTCGACTATGTGACTTTGAACGGAGACGGTTCGGCAATACGAGACTTTGTTCACGTCGCTGATGTAGCCAGCGCTGTAGGGCTCGCTCTAGCCGCATGCACCCCAGGGACCTTCCAAACCATAAACCTAGGCTCAGGCATCGGAACAAGCATGGCCAGCGTGGTAGCCACGACTGAGCAGGTCACAGGTCACCCGGTTGTCGTCCATCGTCAGCCTCCAAGAGCAGAACCACCCAACCTGATTGCGGACATCGGTCGCGCCCAAAAAACCTTCGGCTGGGCACCAGCAAAGTCAGAACTAACCGCCATCATCACGGACGCATGGGAGGCATGGCTAAGGAGCGCGTCCGGCTCCTTAGCCAGCACCCTTCCGACACTACCTCTGTAGGTACCAAACTGCTCTGCGCACTGCGGGCTGGGCGCGGTGAATTGCGGACCCAGCCCGTGAGGGCAAGCAGGACTTGTCATTCCGCTCGGGCAATCCGAGCAAGATCAGGCTAGGGCGACAGGTTCGTGCGTGCAGTAGGACTCCCAACCTGCCCTGCCCTGAAGCTGGGACGCTCCAAAATTGGATCGTCGGCTGAGGGTGTGGTTTCTCGGTCACCTTGCACCAGCAAGGTCAGCTAGCATTGCTTATGTCGGCGGTTTAGTAGTTGTAGTAACGTATCCGCCCTCCGACCTTTTTGAATTCCTCGATACCGCTGACATCTTGATCTCGCCTAATCTCCACTAACAGGCGCCGCTTGCTCTGATCACCCAAATGGCGAAGATCAATGCCATCCACATTAGCTATTGACAGAACTTTCAGTGACGGCAAGTTTGCAAGCGGAGAAAGGTCAGTAGCCTCCTTGCAGGAATCCAGCGAAAGGTGTTCGAGGTACCGCATATGAGCAAGAAGTGAAGTCTGCGAGAATTTTGTCCCACCCAGGTAGAGAACACTCAGTCCGGAGAAATCTCTCAGTGCTTCGAACTCCTCCCGTGGTAGTGATTTGCACGTCGTCAGAAACAGCATTCTAAGTTTCGGAACCTCTGCCGGAAGTGGGATGTCTACCAGGTTCGTGCACCCATTGAGTTCAAGTCTCATGAGCCTTGGCAAGCCCGTGAGGTTCCGAGTCGTCGTAAGTGAGTCACAGTAGGAGAGATCGAGGGCTGAAAGATGCTCAGCGCCACTGAGCCCGGCAGCGTGTACGAGTTCCTCGCAGAACGACGCAAAAACGGTTGATAGCTTTTGCAGCCGACCAAGGGGCGACAGTGACGTTACGCTAGTGTTGCTGATAATGAGAGTCCCAAGGGCCTCCCAGCCTTTCGTGAAGGCAAGGTCTCGCAGACCGGCGCAGTGAGAAAAGTCTGCGTAATCCAGCTCACTCTTCCCCTCAAGCGGAGTCCAGTCCTCGATCTCGGAACAACTTCTGAGAGCTAGCCAATGCAGCCGCCCCATCTCGGAAATTGGACTAATATCTCGCACCTGAGAACCTGAAGCATCCAGCAGCCACATGTTACGAGCTCCAGCGACCGGCCTCAAGTCGGAGACAAGTGGGCAGCGCTCAAGGTCGAGGTGCTGAAGGTCGATCGATTCAGACAGGAAGGAAAGATCCGATATCTCTGAGCTGCCCCGCGCGTCGAAGTAGTTTAGCTGAGGATAGCTCCGTATCAGGTCAAGGTTAACCGCTAGGCCACGAATCGTTACCTCCAGCGAACGCATTTTCTTTAGTGCGTGAAGGTGGGGAAGTAGCGACGGATCCGAGATGGCAATATGGCCGTCTATTAACGGAGCATTCTGAAGGACCTGTTCGCCGTATTCGGCCGGCATGTCATGTAGCGACCATGATCGGATAAGCTCTCGCTGGACCGTTTTTCTTGGATCGCTGCTAAACGCCCTCAATACTGGGAGTGAGACCTCTCCGCCAATTAAGCAGGCGGCACGGACACAGGCAGCTGACTCCTGAGCCTTAGCCCTTGTGTACTCCCGTAGCCTCGCCAGGGCCAACTCGCCGGCCGAGGCAAGCTCTTTTGCCTCTGTAACGTTACTCGGAGGAAGAAGCGCATTCAGGCAGTCGCTGATGTCTGCGACGAGGTCGGGTGGTACCTCCCGAGCGGTTTCCAGACAAGCAACGGCGAGAAGATAGAACGTATGCTGGTTCTCCGGATCGTTAGCGCCTCTCCGTAGCAGGCCGCGCAAGAGATCCGCCTTCTGTCGGCTATGACAGGTGCCGGCCGTGAGGACAACAACTTCCCGCCAGTTATCCTCGGCAGCACGAGTAAGGAGCATTGGGATATTCCCTAGTTCCGACACCTCGACAGCAGCCAGATATTCCTGGAAGGTGCGGTGAATAAAGTCGATTCGCCCTTGAACCGGCTCACGCAATAAGCCGCTCCGGACAAGCAAATACTTCAGTACTCTTTTGGGGCCGGCCATGACACCTGGCATCGAGAGAAGGCGGTGCTCGAACCTTTGGAGCACCATGTCATAATCGGCATCCGACTGCTCATTAAGGACAAGCCAGTAAGCGAGTTCTCGAAGCAAGATTAGCTTTTCGGGAAGCGAAAGCACGGGGTCATGCGAAATATCTATCTCCCGCTCCAGGTCGCGTCGCTCTAAAAGCATTTCTAATGCTATGCGATAGAGTTCGACTCGGTCCTTTGGTAGCTGCGTCCGCCTGTCACGGTTGAGCGCACAAAGCATGGCACAAAGAAGTGGAGTAGTTGCAAGGCTGCGAATCTGACGGTTGCTCGAAATTGTTTCTGTCAGAGTAGCCTGGTATCTCACGAGCTGAGCTAACTGCTCATCTTCCGAGGAGTTACGCGCTGCCGCTTGGTGCCAGTGGGACACGAATTGTTGGATATCAGCCATGGTCATAGGCTGAAGGTCGAGAGTGTCGAAAAGTTCACCTTCTAGCCAGTCGGCAGTTACGGCGGCGGGGCGACTTGTTACTACATACCTGCAGTCAGGGTAAGCAGCGAGGAGGTCTTCGAGCCAACGACGAACTCTTGCACGATCCGCTTCGGCTACCTCGTCTACGCCATCAATGAGTAATACGGCCCGGCCTTCGATGAGCTGCTCAAGAACCCACCCCTCGGGGACTCGGCCGGAAATGCCTGGGCCAGCGAAGCTCAAGAAGTCGGACGGGCTTGGCAGGGCACCCTTGCCGAAGCGACGCAGTTGAAGAAAGAATGGAACGGTTCCATTCCAATCTTCCATGGCGCCCTCGAACTCGCTCCGGGCGCTGTTCACGGCGATCCACTGCATTAGAGTCGTCTTGCCCGATCCTGCTGCCCCCCGCACAAAGACCCGTGAGCTGGGGCCAATCGCATCGTCAATCCGTAGGCTCAGACCGTCGTCGGCTACTTTTATTCCGGCGGCTGATGCCTTGCCTTCACCATTGAAGTGAACGTCCCTGCTTCTACCTCGCACGCTAAGCGTAATGTAGGCGACGCTTAGGGCATATCTACTACTAAATTCCGATACGGACAAACCGAAGAGTTCAAGTCGATCGAGTCGTCGGGCGATGTATCGCCTGTAATGGGTCTCAAACTCCGCAACAACCGCAGCCGCTCTTTCGGCTGCGGCCCCAGGATCGGGGAGCTTTTCGTATATCTCCCGCACCATATCAATGAGAGTGGTTTCGCGACGTAGGATCTCCAGGGAAGCGGCTGCAGAGAACGCGGGAAGAGCTGTCACAACCTCGACGATGTAGCTGCACGACTCGGAGATGAGAAGGCTATATAGCCTGCATCCTGTCTCGGACAGCCCGCTTTTTGCAGTGCGGCCTCCGTCGACCTGCATCAGCTCTTCTTTGAGGCGTGCCGGATCGAAGTCGAGAGCAGTTAGGTCGATTACTGCAAGACCAACCTGAAGAGTCTCGCCGGCTGCAAGGACGGCGGAAGCTTGTTCGCCTTGCTCCAATGATCTGAACTCAGTCTCAATGAGCTGTGCGAGCTTTTCGGCCGAAGTTTCTGCAACAAGCTGCATCTGGCGTTCTATGCGCCGACGTTGGAAGAAGTCCGGCACCTTGGGTGTAATGACATCTACTAGACCGCTGGAGAGCTCTTTAGTTAGGCCGTCGCCCAGCCATGTGCCGATAATCCATTTGGCTACTGATGAACCTACTGTGGTTGCGAGGGTCTCCATGACGGGCATCATGCTTTTATACCGTTTCCAACGATCCCAGTCTAGACAGCGAATGGCCATGGGACGCTACTCGCTGTCCGGTATCAGTCAGCAATTGGCATCCCTGCTTAGGCTGGCCGGCGGCTACCGCTGCCGGGTGGGCATGTCAGCCATCGCTGAGCCAAATGCCTGCCCCGCCTCGCGTTTGACCAGTTCAGCGGCGGGATGCGGCCGGAAAGGGTATATCCCTCCGGAGGCGGGGGCGCAAGCTCGCATCGCGTCGCGGGCACCACAGGCCGGCATGGTCTCAGTTGTGGTCTCATTCAGGGAGGTACATCGGGGTTTACCTGAGCACGGACAGTGCCCCGATCACAGCTCACGTACGGTCTTGACCCATCTCGGACGGGTGATCGCAGACCTCGAAAGCGTGTGAGGGTTTACGCCCTCCGCGGGTTCAAATCCCGCCGCCACCGCTCGTGAACAGCGAGAACGCCCGGTCGATCCGCGAGGATCGCACCGGGCGTTCCGCGTTTGCCGGGCCGGGCCGGCCCCTGGTCGGGGCCGGCCCGCGACCGGGTCAGGAGGTGCCGGCGTTCCGGTGGCTCAGCCGGTAGGTGGCGGTGTTGCCGTCGGTGTCCAGCAGCACGGTGACCGGGCCGGGAGGCAGCGCGCAGGTGACGGTGCCCTGGGCGGCACGGTCCGTCCCGCACGTCGACCGGCCCGCCCCGTCGAAGACGGTCAGCCGGGCCCGGCCGGTGCCGGCGGTGCGCGCCCAGGTGAGGGTCTGCCGGGCGGCGTGCTGGTCGGCCGGGACGGTGAAGCAGGCCGCGAGGCGGTCCGGGCCGGTGGTCACGGTGGTGTCCGTGGTGTCCCGGGGCAGCGTCGGGCAGGCCGGCGCGTCGGTCCGGGCGAAGCCCACCGTGTACGCCAGCTGCGTCACCCAGGTCTGCCCGGTGAGCAGCGCCGAGTGCGGTGCCGGGCCGTCCAGTTCGCAGCCGTGCCAGGTGTACCACCAGAGGCTGCACTCCGACTCGCCGTCCGCGTCCACGATGTCGACGTTCAACGCGGCGTCGACAGGCAGCAGCGCGGCGATCGACGCCCCGGACGGGGTGGGCAGGACCAGGCAGTCGATCTGGCCGGAGGTGTCGATCCGGCCCCGGTGCGGCGCGTCGGCCCAGCCGGCGTCGGAGACGGGTGTGCACCCGGTCGGCCGCAGCGGCAGCAGGGACACCGCGAACTCGGTGGTGCTGGTGGCGTCCACGCTGGCCAGCAGGGTGTGCCGGCCGGCGGGCAGCGGGCAGCGGACCTGGGCGCAGACCGTCCGGCCTGCGGTGTCGAGGACCCGGGCGAACGTGGTCACGTTGTCGCCGTGCAGGGCGGTCACCCGGTAGACCCCGGCGGCCGGGACGTCCAGGATCCGGCACGCGACCGGGGCCGGGGCACCGGCGGGCGCGGCGCCGTAGCTGCCGGGCCGGACCGTGGGGCAGCCCACCGGGTCGGAGATCCGCCGGATACCCAACGGGTACGTCTCGACGCTGTTCCCGCTCCACTCCCGGTAAGAGATCACCCGGTAGTCGCCGTCGGCCGGGAGCACGCAGCCGACCTCGTCGGACGACTCGGTGCAGATCCGGTTGCCACCCGTGTCCTGGGTCCAGCGTGCACCGGACACGATGACCCGTTCACCGGCCCGGCCGGTGAACGGCTGGCAGTTGGTCTGCACCCGGGCGACCTGGCTCACCTGGAGGGCCGGTTGGTCCCAGGGGGTGTAGCCGGTGGCCGGTGCGCACCCGTCGGCCCGGTCGAGCGGGTTCAACGCCACCTCGTACCGGTGGGTCCGGTCGGCGTAGCGGGGGCTGCTGACCAGCAGGGTGTACCGGCCGGCGGCCGGCACGGCACAGACCGGGATGCCCTCCCGGGCGCAGACCTCAGCGCCCGTGGCGTCCAGCACCTGCCAGTCGAAGCTGGTGGCGTCGAGGCTGACGGCGCGGACGAGCAGCGGCCGGGCCGCGTCGGTGCTGAAGATGTGGCAGGTCGTCTCGCCGGCCGGGGTCGCACCGCTGTTCACGGCGCTGCCCGGGTCGCCGTACGGGGCGAGCGGCAGGTTCTGGCAGCCCGCCGGGTCGGACAGTCGCCGCGCCTTGACCAGGTGGGTGCCCTCCTTGCCGTACTGTTCCCAGCTCAGCAGCCGGTAGGGGCCCGGCCGGTCGAGCCGGCAGTCACCGCCGCCGTAGCTCAACTCGCAGAGCGTCAGCCGCTGCCCGTCGAGGATCAGCCCCCGGATGTCGCGCGGACCGCCCGGGTCGGCGAACCGCAGCAGCGCGCCGCGCGGCTGGTCGAACAGGTGACACCGGGCGGCCGCCCCGGCCGGCAGCGTCACGGTGCTGCCCGGTGACCCGAAGTCGAACAGGTCCACCGGCAACTGCCCGCAGCTCGACGGGGTACGCGTCGACTCGGCCGCGATCGTGTAGTCGCCCCGCCCGGTCGGGTACGGCAGTTGCAGGGTGATCCGGTACGCCCCGGCGGCACCGACCCGACAGCGGTTCGCGTCCACGCCGAGCCGGCAGAGTTCCCGGCCGGTGGCATCGGTGACCCGGCCGCCGACGGAGTCCCGCCCGGTGCCCCGACCGAGCTGGATCAGCAGCAGGTCGTCGTCGGCGGTGGTGGTGACGGTCCATACGTCCTGCGCCTGGTCGACGATCGCGGTGCAGGTGACGACCGTGCCGAGGGTCAGACCGCCGCTGCAACGGGAGCGGGGCGGCTTGGGCTGCCGGATGATGGTGGTGGAGCGGGTACGTGGCTGTTCGGTGCTCAGCCCGGCGGCCTGCGCACCGGGGGCCGGGGTTGTCGCCAGGTGCGGCGGGGTCTGCTCCGCTGCGGGGACCGGCACGTCGCGGGCCGGTGTGTTCCGGCCGGATGCGGCGGCCGGCGTCTCCCGGGCCGTGGCGGGCGGTGACGGAAGGTCCGATGTGGCGGGTGCCGGCGAGTGGGTCGCCCCGCTGCCGGACGAACCGACCGCCGCAGCCGGGGCCGGTGCCCCGCCCGTGGCGATCGGGCCGGCGGCCAGGGTCGAGACGAGCAGGGTGACGAGCGTGAGGCGCGGCAGTGACTTCCCGGCCCGGATTACCGGGCGGGACATGACGGTGCGTGACATCTATCCCCCGTGACATGCCACGCCGACTGCGTGGCCAGGAGATGTTCTCATCGGGACCGGTCACGGACAATACGTCGTGGTCGGAGTTCAGCAGGGGCCGTAGCCCTCGTCGAAGAGGCGGCGGGCCCAGTCGGCGTACCCGGCGATGATCTCCCGGACGGCGGTGCCGTCGTGCAGGAAGAGGTAACCCCGGTCGCCGTCGCGGGCCAACAGCCCGTCGAACCGGTACGTCCGCTGTGGAGCGTGCAGCCGGACCGCCGAAGGGTACCGGCTCAGCACCTCCTCGACGGGGGCGCCGACGGTGATCCCCTCCGGGGTGCTCATCGGATCGTCGAGCCAGAGCAGCACCAGCCGGTCGTCGACGAAGATCGGGCTGGCCGTGCCGTGCCCGGCCAGCGTCATGCCGCAGGTGTCGGCGTCGGCGCGCAGCACCCCGCGCCGGGTCAGCTCCGTCTCGCTGGCACCGAACTCGGCCCCGGCCAGGCCGTGCAGCCCGACCACCTGGCTGACGCCGATCGGCCGCGCCGGGATGTCGGGCCCCGACGGACGGGTGCCGCTGCCCGACGCCGAGGCAGCCACCAGTAACGCCGTAAGCACGGCAAATTGTCGCAATTTCATGGAATCCCCCAGTCCCCAACGGGACCGGGGCGTTCAGGTTGCTGGTCGGCCGCGAATTCCTGCTCTTCCCACTCCTCGGCCAGCTCGTCCCAGTAGTCGGCAGTTAGGCCGCGCCGGCCGTGGGTCAGCCAGCCGTCCGTGTTCCGCTCCAGGTGCAGGCCCAGCTCGGCGAACGGATCCAGCCACCGACCGGGCTCCACGCCGAGCCGGGCCAGCGCCGCGTTGATCGGCCACTCCCCGCGCGGCATGGTGAAGGCCGAGTCGAAGCGGGGACCCCAGCTCAACCGGCCGCCGAGCCACACCGCCGACGCCTGGTGGCCGATCCCACCGGCGAACTCCGCCTCCAGGTACGCCACCGGACCCCGCCGCGACCAGCGGTCCAGCAACCCGCCCAGGGCCGGTGAGAAGACCAGCTCGAACGGCTGCTCGGCGGTCGGCTCCTCGGGGTGGTAGTCCGGCAGCGCGCCGGTCAGCTCCTCGACCAACTGCGGGGTCACCGGCAGCAGCGCGAAATCCTGCCGCAGCGCCGCCAGCACCGCGTGATCCAGGTCGGCGGTCTGCTCGCGGAGCAGCTCGACATCCGCGACGACCGCGCTGAGCTGGTAACTCATCCCACCCCCCGCCGTCCACACCCTGTGGATAGCACATGTGTACGACGGTTTCAGGGCCGTCGCGAGTGCCCGCACCGTACCGGGGTTCGCGGTGGGAGGCATGCCGGTGTTGCTGCTGCCCTGCCCGACGGGCCGGGCGGCTACTCGTCGTCTTCCGCAGGTGGGCGGGGCGGGCGGTGGTGGCGTGCCCACTCGTCCACCTCGTCCGCGTCCCAGACCGTGGTGCCGATCAGGCGAGCGAGCGGTTCGGGGAAGCCGGGCCGGCGGGTGATCTGTAGAACCCGTTGCCGCGACACGTTGAACAGGGCGGCCAGTTCGCCCGGTCCGTACAAGCGCGGTCGCTTCACCGTTCGACCGTAAGCACGGCATTGGCTTGACTATCGCTCCTTGCTGATTGACAAGTGTATGCCAGGTGCGGTGAGGTAGAGATGGCCTCCGGCCCGGTGGAGGAGCCTCCCGGCGGGTCGGGGTGCCGCGAAGTTCGGACCCACCTCGGAGGCGACATGCAGAGACACGCGCCGCTCAGACCTCTCTGGATCTGCACCGCCGATGCGCTGCCCTGGCCCTGCGGGAGGGCTCGGCTCGACCTGGTCGCCGAGTACGCGGGGGAGCGGGTCAACCTCGCGGTCGACCTTGCCGAGTTGTTCCGCGAGGCAACGGCCGACCTCACCCGGATCTGCCCCGAGCCGCCCGACCCGATCGGCACGTACCAGCGCTTCCTGGGCTGGGTGAAGACGACCCCCAGGGCCTGACCCCTCCTGGCCGCCCTGTCCTGGCACAGCTTCGGGAAGCGACGAAAGGTCGGCTCTGGATCAGGGCCGGCCCTCGCGTTGGTGCTGCTCAGACGAGCGGAGGATGAACGGTATGCGTCCCGCGCATACGTCGTCAGTCGTGTTCGACGGCGATCTCCCGCAGCAGCCCGGCGAGCAGCTCCGGGTGGCAGAGCATCGGATGGTGCCCGGTGGCCAGCTCCACCGTCCGCCCCGCCCGTGCCGCCTGGGCGCGCTGCACCTCCGGCGGGGTGGCCTGGTCCCCGGCACAGACCACCCCCGTCGCCGGGATCGACCGCCAGCCCGCGTACCGGACCGGGGTGGTGAGCACGGCGGCGTCCTGCCGGACCAGCCGGGCCAGCGCACCCTCCACCGCCGCCGGGTCACAGTCGTGCAGGAACAGCGGCGGGACCAGCTCGGGCCGGGCCGCGAACGTGCCGTCGGGGAAGAACTCCAGATGGGGTGCGGGTCCGGCGGGGCCGAGATCGGCCAGCGACTCACCCACGTCGGGCAGGAACGAGCTGACGTAGACGAGATGCCGGACGTCCCCGGCGTCGGCCGCCGCAGTGGCGACCACCCCGCCGTAGGAATGGGCGACGAGGATCGTCGGGCCGCCGTCGCGCAGGACCCGACGGGTCTCCTCGACGTCGTCGTCCAGCCCTGCTGGCCGGCGGGCATCCGGCAGCTCACCGCAGCTCGGTAGCCGTACCGCGACGCTCGCCGTCCCGCCGGCCGCGAGCAGCGCGTCGACCCGGGACCACCACCACGCCCCGTCGCGTACGCACGCCCCGTGCACGAAGACGATCCGCATCGCTGCCTCCCTCGACCGGGCCGCTGTTGCGGAAGACCCTAGGGGCCGGCGCGGGTGCCCGAGTGCCCGTTCTGCCGTGGGCATAGCGCGGCGCGATCGCGGCCGGATGTCCGTGGAGACGACGGAGGGTCGGCTCCCGAACGGGGCCGACCCTCGACGTTGGTGCTGCTCAAGAGAGCGGAGGATACGAGATTCGAACTCGTGAGGGTTTTATCCCAACACGCTTTCCAAGCGTGCGCCCTAGGCCTCTAGGCGAATCCTCCGCGAGCCAGGATACAGGTCCCCGACGGCCGGGCCACCCCACCACCCCCCGAAGATCCACCCGGGGTCGGGTAGGGTGGGCGGTACCTCCCGTGCGGCGGTATCTCGTGAACCTCCCCAGGGCCGGAAGGCAGCAAGGATAAGCGAGCTCTGCCGGGTGCACGGGAGGCCTTTTTGTCTCTGCCCACCGGTACCGTACCTGCGGGTCGGGTCCCGGGGTGGTGGGTGGTCACCCGCGCCCGACCGGCGCAGAATGGCTCGGTCGAGAGGAGGCGGGGCGAGTGACGCTGGCGCTCTACCGCAAGTACCGGCCGCGCACCTTCGCCGAGGTCATCGGCCAGGAGCACGTCACCGAGCCGTTGTCGCAGGCGCTGCGCAGCGGTCGGCTCAACCACGCCTACCTGTTCTCCGGCCCCCGGGGCTGCGGCAAGACCTCCAGCGCCCGCATCCTGGCCCGTTCGCTCAACTGCGAGCAGGGCCCCACCCCGGAGCCGTGCGGGCAGTGCGACTCCTGCCGGTCGCTGGCCGTCGACGGCTCCGGCTCGATCGACGTCATCGAGATCGACGCGGCCAGCCACGGTGGCGTCGACGACGCTCGTGAGCTGCGCGAGAAGGCGTTCTTCGCGCCGGCCCGCAGCCGGTTCAAGATCTACGTCATCGACGAGGCGCACATGGTCTCGTCGGCCGGCTTCAACGCCCTGCTCAAGCTGGTCGAGGAGCCCCCGGAGTACGTCAAGTTCATCTTCGCCACCACCGAGCCGGAGAAGGTCCTCGGCACGATCAAGTCGCGGACCCACCACTACCCGTTCCGGCTGATCCCGCCGAAGGTGCTCCGGCCGTACCTGGAGCAGCTCACCCAGGCCGAGGGGGTGACCGTCGACCCGGCGGTCTTCCCGCTGGTGGTGCGCGCCGGTGGCGGCAGCGCCCGGGACAGCCTCTCCGTGCTCGACCAGCTCATCGCGGGCGCCGGCCCGGAGGGGGTCAGCTATCCCCGGGCCGCCGCGCTGCTCGGCGTCACCGACTCGGCGCTGATCGACGAGATGTGCGACGCGCTGGCCGCCGGGGACGGCGCGGCGGCGTACGCGACCGTCGACCGGGTGGCCGAGGCCGGCCACGACCCCCGTCGGTTCGCCTCCGACCTGTTGGAACGGCTGCGCGACCTGATCGTGCTCCAGCAGGTGCCGGACGCCGCCGGCAAGGGCCTGATCGACGGCCCGGCCGACCAGATCGAGCGGATGGCCGCCCAGGCGCAGCGGCTCGGCCCGGCCACCCTGTCCCGCTGCGCCGACATCGTGCACAACGGTCTGGTCGACATGCGCGGCACCACCGCTCCCCGGCTGCTGCTGGAGCTGATCTGCGCCCGGATGCTGCTGCCCGGCGTCGACGACTCCACAGGTGGCCTGCTCCAGCGTCTGGAACGGATGGAGCGTCGGCTCACCCTGGGTGCCGTCGACCTGCCGCCGGCCGCCGCCGGCTCCGCGCCTGCCCCCAACCCGACTGAGGTACGCCCCCAGCCCACTCCGGCCGTCGCCGACACCCCGGCGGAGCCCGCAGGCCCCACCGGGGCGGCTGCCGCGCGGGCCGCCGTGGCCGGAGCCCGATCCGCACCATCCTCGGCGGCACCCGCCGCGCCGTCGTCGGGTGGCCCACCGGTCGCCGACGCCGCTGCCGTACGCCGTCCGGTGCCGCCGTCGGCGGTGCTGCCCGATCCGGCGACGCCCGAGCCGCCCCGACCGGGCAGCGACCCGGTGGGCGCGCTCGACGCGGTGGCGGTCCGGCGGGCGTGGCCGGAGGTGGTCGGCAAGGTCAACCGGACGAACAAGCGGATCGCCGCCCTGATGCGGGACGCCGTGGTCCGGGACCTCGACGGGGACACGCTGGTCGTGACGGTGAAGTCGGTGGTGCTGGCCAAGATGATGGCCGACCACGCCCGGGTGCTCACCGACGCGCTCTACGAGGAGTTGGGCGGTCGCTGGCAGATCCGCTGCGAGGTGGCCGGCGAGCGGGGTGGGGCGACCCTCGGTGGTCCGTCGCGTCCGGCCCGCCCGTCCGCGCCTGTCGCCGACTCCCCGCCCGGCCCGTCCGACGGTGGCGTCACCCCCCAGCCGGTCCGTCCGTCCGCCGGCCCGGACGCCGGTCCCGGCCCGTCCGGCGTGCCCCGACCGGCCGCCGGCCCGCCGGCCCGGCCCGACGTCTCCCCACCCGCTGACGCGACCGGCGCGAACGGCGGGCCCTACGCGAACGGCGCGGCGGGCGGGGCCGGCCCGCACGGCGTGCCGGGTGTCGCCGGTGCCGGTCGCGCGAACGGTACCGGTGTGGTGGACGGCTCCGGCGCGGGCGGGGCGACCGCCGTCGCGGTGCGGGCCGGCGAGCCGCAGGCGCAGGGCGGCGGGACCAACCCGGCCGACGACGACTGGCCCGAGCCGGCCCGTCCCGGTGGCGAGGACGGATGGCCGGAGGCTGCCCGCCCCGGCGGCGCGGGCGATGCCGGCGAGTGGCCCGAGGCGGCCCGTCCGGGCGGCGCGGTGGCCACGGCGACGATGGCCGACGGTACGGCGCAGGCCGGGTCGGCGGGCGGATCTGCGGGCGCGCCGGCCGGACCGGGCACGGCCGGGGCGTCGGCG
>NZ_MZMV01000056.1 GCF_002210435.1 Micromonospora wenchangensis | reverse complement strand
CCACGCCCACCCGGACCCCGACCCCGACGCCGACCGCCACCCCCGGCACGACCACGCCGCCGCCGGACGGCACGGGCTGCGCGCTGAAGTCCCGGCCGACCGGCAAGGTGCTCCAGGGCTACTGGGAGAACTGGGACGGCGCGGCCAACGGCGTCCACCCGCCGCTGGGCTGGATACCGATCACCGACGCCCGGATCACCGGGCACGGCTACAACGTGGTCACCGCCGCCTTCCCGGTGATCCGCGCCGACGGCACGGTGCTCTGGGAGGACGGCATGGACGCCACCGTCAAGGTGCCCACCCCGACCGAGATGTGCCAGGCCAAGGCCGCCGGGCTGACCCTGCTGCTGTCGATCGGCGGCGCCACCGCCGGCATCGACCTCGGCTCGGCGGCCGTCGCGGACCGGTTCGTCGCCACCGTCGTGCCGATCCTCAAGCGGTACCACTTCGACGGCATCGACATCGACATCGAGACCGGGCTGACCGGCAGCGGCGACATCACCCGGCTGTCCACCTCACAGGCGAACCTGATCCGCATCATCGACGGCGTGCTCGCCCAGATGCCGGCCGGCTTCGGCCTGACCATGGCCCCGGAGACCGCCTACGTCACCGGCGGCAGCGTCACCTACGGCTCCATCTGGGGGGCGTACCTGCCGGTCATCAAGCGGTACGTCGACAACGGGCGGCTCTGGTGGCTGAACATGCAGTACTACAACGGCAGCATGTACGGCTGCGCCGGTGACTCGTACCCGGCCGGGACGGTGGCGGGCTTCACCGCCCAGACCGACTGCCTCAACGCCGGTCTGGTCGTGCAGGGCACCACCATCCGGGTCCCGTACGACAGGCAGGTCCCCGGCCTGCCCGCGCAGCCCGGCGCGGGCGGTGGCTACCTCGCGCCGGCCTCGGTGGCGCAGGCGTGGAACACCTACCGGGGCGGCCTCAAGGGGCTGATGACCTGGTCGGTGAACTGGGACGGGTCCAAGGGCTGGACCTTCGGCGACAACGTCCGCACCCTCCAGGGGCGCTGAACCCGACGGGTCGGGGCCCCGCCCGCAGCGGTGGCCCCGACCCACGGGAGCATCCCGGGAATGACAGCCGCCCCCGTACCCGCGCCGGCGACGCCGATGACCTACCGGCAGGTGCTCACCACCCGCAACGTGCCCCAGCTGCTGCTGTCGGCCTCGTTGTCCCGCCTGGCGTCCGAGATGCTGTTGTTCGTCGTCGTGCTCTACGTCCTCGCGCGGTTCCGTTCCCCGGTCCTGGCCGGGTTGAGCGGGTTCTTCCTGACCCTGCCCGGCTTCCTGGTCAGCCCGATGGCCGGCGCGCTGCTCGACCGGGTGGGCGCCGCCCGCGCGGTCATCCTGGACAACCTCGTCAGCGCCGTCCTCATCGGTCTGGTCGCGGTGGCCTCCGCGGGCGGCCGGCTCACGCCCGCCGTGCTGCTGACCCTGCTGGGGCTCCTCTCGTTGACCAGCCCGCTCAGCGCGGGCGGGATCCGCACGCTGTTCCCCCGGTTCGTGCCCGACGACGCCTACGACCGGGCCAACGCGCTGGACCTCAGCACCTACTCGGTCATCGAGGTCGTCGGTCCGCTGGCCGGCGGTGCCGTGATCGCGCTGATCGGCCCCGACCCGGCGCTGGTGCTGGTGGCCGCGATGTACGTCCTGGCCGCGCTGAGCCTGCTGCTGCTCCGGGGGTCGGCCGCCGAACCGCCCCGGGCCGAGCGCCGGCACCTGCTGCGCGAGGCGTGGGAAGGCGTCACCTACCTCGTCCGCAACGCCACCCTGCGCGGGCTCGCCGTGTCCTACTCCTGTTACCAGGTCACCTTCGGCATCCTCGTCGTGGCGGTGCCGGTCTCGGTGGCCCAGCGGGTGGACGGCGCAGGGCACACCGAGCAGTACGCCGGCGCGCTCTGGAGTCTGGTGGGTCTGTGTGGTGCGGCCGGTGCGCTGACCGCGGGCAGACTGCTGCGGGCCGGCCGCGAACGGCTGCTGCTGATCGTCACCACCGCGCTCTCCGCCTTCGCGATCTACCCGCTGGGCGCCATCGCGATGCTCGCCACCCTGGCGGTCGGGCTGGCACTGTTCGGTCTGCTGGAGGGCGCCCTCAACGTGGGCGTCCTGTCGCTGCGACAACGACGCACCGATCCCACCCGGCTGGGCCGGGTCATGACGGTCTCCATCAGCATCAACCTGATCGGGTTCCCGGTCGGCACGGCGCTCGGCGGGCTCCTGGTCGAGCGTTCCGGGTCGCTCGCGTACGCGGTCGCGGCGGGCTTCGCGCTCCTCGCGGCGCTGTGGGGCGCCCTGGTCATCCCCCGCGAGCCGGCCGGGACGCCCCCGGTCAGAGCCGGGCGCCCACGTCGACGCCGCTGGCCGGGCGCAGGAAGTCCGACGCCGGGACGGACCCGTCGGCGGCCCGGGGGCCGGTGACCGCCGACGGGTCGGTGCCGGCCAGCGGCCAGTCGCCGCCGAGGTCCCAGGAGTTGTCGGTCCCGGTCGAGGAGCCGGGCGACACGTCCGGGGCGTTGCCGACCGCGAGGTTGCGGTTCAGCGGGGAGGCGGAGCGGCACACCCCGGTCGGACCCGGAGCGCGGATGCGCTTTCCGGACGACAACAGAAGGAGTCGATGCCCGTCAACCTGTCGGGGTCGCCCCGTCCGGAGGTCGGACGGCGCGGCGGCCGACCCCCGGGAGGGGGATCGGCCGCCGTGGTCCGCCCGGCGTCACCGCCAGGTGTCGTTGGCGCTCCACGAACCGGTGGACCCCACGGTGGCGCTGCGGTTGCCACCGGACTCCCAGGTCACCGTGCCGTCCGGGTTCTTCTTGAGGTACTTGTACTCGAACGACGTGTTCGCCGGCAGCGCGACCGTGGCCCGCCACAGCGGGTAGGCGGCCGAGGAGAGCGCCACCGCGTCGGCCGGGTTCCACGAACCCAGCGCCGCGACGCTGCCCACCACGTAGACGTTCTGCCCGTACGAGGTGGTGGCGCTGACGGTGAACGCCGCGCCCTGGGTGCCCGCCGGGTCACCCCGGAAGGTGTCGGTGACCGACGAGGTGCCCCCGCTCGGCGTGGTCAGCGTCCGGTTGCTCCCCGACTCCCAGGTCACGACGCCGGCCGCGGTCTTCTTGAGGAACTTGAACTCCACCGTCGAGGACGCCGGCAGGGTGACCACCGCCCGGTACGTCCCGCCGCCCTGCGCGGTCAGCTTCACGGCGGCGGCCGGGGCCCACGAGCCCAGCGCCGGGACGCTGCCGACGACGTAGGCGCTCTGGTCACCGCTCAGCGTGGCGGTCACGGTGAAGGTGGTGGCGACCGTGCCGGCCGGAGCGGTCGGCGTCGGGGTGGCGGTGGGCGTGGTCGCCGGACCGCCCTTCGCGTTGACGTGCAGCGCCACCGCGCCGTTGGCGGGGATCTGCACGGTGGCCCGGCCACCGCTGACGGTCACCGTGGTGCCGGTGCAGCCGGCCGTGCCGCGCACCCCGGAGATCACGTCGCAGTACGACCCGTCGGCCAGGCCGGTGGTGAAGGTGGCGGTGCTGGCGGACCCGGAGTCGTTGATCCCGATCCAGGCCCGGTCGCCCCGGTGGAAGCCGATGACGTTGCTGTTGACCACGGTGAAGTCGGAGACGGTCTTGACCGACTTCGCGGCGTTCGCCCAGCCGACCATGCCCTTGATCCCGGTGGACCGGGTCAGACAGTTCCAACTGCTGCCACAGACGGTGTCGGTGACGTACCCGTTGCCGTCGGCGGGCGGCGACTGGTTGCGGTTGGACCAGGTGAAGCTGTCGTAGACCGAGGGCTTGCCGTGCGGGTAGGCCAGCGCGAAGTAGTTGGCCAGGACGTAGTCGCTGCCGTCGCGGTAGGACAGCACCACCCCGTCGCGCTCCAGGTCGTGGTTGGTGACCATGGCGAACACGTTGGCGCTGGGCGCGTCGAGGTTCCAGCTCCCGACGTTGGCCAGGTTGGCGATCGAGCCCTGGAACGCCGACTTCAGGCCCTTGGCGTACCCGAAGTCGAGCACGTCGCCGTTGCCGGTGAAGGCGCGCGCCTTGAGGGCGTCGTTGCTGGCCCCGTCGAAGATCTCCTGGGCGACGTACGGACGCTTGTTCTCGGCGGTGGTGTTGCGCACCTTGCCGAGGATCGCGGCGAAGTCGTCCTTCTTGACGTGCTTGACCGCGTCCACCCGGAACCCGTCGACGCCGAGGCCGACCAGGTCGTTGAGGAACCCGGCGATCTTGGTGCGGACGCTGTCCTTCTCGGTGTAGAGGTCGGTCAGCGACAGCAACTCGCAGCTGGTCACCTGGGCCTCGTTGTTCCAGTCGTTGATCGCACCGGACGAGGTCGGGCAGTTGTCCCCCGGGCGGTGGAAGTCGCCGGTGCCGTAGGGAACGGCGGGGAAGCTGTAGCCGGGGCCGGAGAAGTCGGTGCCGGCGTACCCGACGACCGACTCGGGGTTGTTGGCGCCGGCCATGTGGTTGACCACCGCGTCGACGTACACCCGCACGCCCGCGTTGTGGCAGTTGGTGACCATGTCGGCGAACTGCTGCCGGGTGCCGAACCGGCTCTCCAGCCGGTAGGAGACCGGCTGGTAGACCTCGTACCAGGGGTGGACGCCGTCGGCGCTGCTCGGCAGGCTGACCGACTCCTGCGGCGGCGCGACCTGCACCGCACCGTAGCCGGCCGGGCCGAGGTGGTCGGTGCACGCGGCGGCGACGGAGCGCCAGTTCCATTCCCAGAGGTTCGCGGTGACCTCACTGTCGTTGAGCGCGACGGCGGCGGTGGCGGGAACGGTGGCCGGCAGCGCGCTCAGGCCGGCGAGGGAGGTGGCGGTGACGGCGAGGGCGAGGAGGCCCCGTCGCAGACGGGTTCCCCGGGAGACGCGGGGTGTGGACATGGGGAGTGGACCTACTTCCGGGGGTCGAAGCGGCGCTGGTCGGTGTGGACGGCCGTCCGGTGGAGAAGACGATGCGGCATCGATGAAAGGTTTTGCAAGACCTTGCGGCAAAGTTTTCGACATCTGCCGGCAATGATCGGCAAGGTGTTGCAGCGTGCGGTACGTCGGCCACCCCGCGTCGCCACCGCCTCCGCCGTCCACGAGGGGGCACCCGCACACAGGCCCGGTTTCCCCGCCCCGGAGGTCGGGGCGGGGAAACCGGGCCTGTGGGTGACCCTCGTTCAGGGTCGTGGCGTCCGGGCGCTCACATCGGGTTCCAGCCGTCACTGCCGGCGAGGTACCGCTGCGGCGTGTAGGTGGCCGCCTGCGCGTCACTGAGCTGGGGACGGTTGCCGTTCGTGCCGGCACCGGGCCCGGTGTTGCGGTACTCGCGGAACCGCGCGTTCTGCCACACGTTGCCGGACATGTCGATCCAGGGCTGGGCGGTCTTCATGGTCGCGCTCAGCGTCGACTCCCGGTAGAGGACCTGGGCGTCCGGCCCCCACGGGCGACCGAGCTGGGTGGTGTTGTTGGTCGCCCCGGTGATCGTCGACCGGTAGATCAGCATCCCGTACGTCTTGCTGGCCGGCGTCCGGGCGGCGGTGATCGGTCCACCGGTCGACCGCTTCTCGTAGATCGAACTGCCGTCGATGACGATCGTGCCGCCGCCGAAGATGAAGTCGACCGTGCCCTCCACGTAGGAGCCGACCACGTACGCCCGGGTCTTGTCGTTGACCAGGAAGGTGTCCTGGTCACCGAGGAGCCGGACGTTGCGCAGCACCGCCCGGTCGGCGTTCAGGTGCAGCGCCACCGCCTGCTGGTCGACCCCCGAGGTGTTCTCCACGAAGTCGTTGGCGATGGTCAGGTTCTCGGCGACGAAGTCCGCCCCGTCGACGAACATGCTCGCGCTGTTGAAGGTGCCGTAGGTCGTGCCGTCCGGCTTACGGGTGCCGGCGGAGTTGTTGTAGACGAGCACGACGTTCGACGGTGCCGAGCCGAGGCCCCGCAGCGTGACGTTGGTCTTGTTCGACGCCACCCGGACGACCTCGCGGTAGGTGCCGGGCTTGATGGTGATGGTGGTCCGGCTCGAACTGTTCGCCGGCACGGCGTCGATGGCGGCCTGGACCGTGCGGTACCTGCCGGTGCCGTCCGAGGCCACCGTCGGCGTCCCGCTGGTCGGCGGTGGGGTGGTCACCGGCGGGGTGGTCGGTGGCGGCGTCGTCGGCGGCGGGGTGGTGGGCGGCGGGGTCGTGGGCGGCGGCGGGGTCGTCGGCGCGGCAGTGGTGGGGGTGGTCGACCCGGTGCAGGCGGTGCCGTTGAGGGTGAAGCCGGCGGGCTCGGGGTTGCTGCCGGTCCAGGTGCCGTTGAAGCCGACGTCCACGACACCGCCGGTGGCGATGGCGGCGTTGTAGTCGAGGTTGGTGGCCACCACGCTGCCGCTGGCCGGGCTGGCGGTGAAGCCCCACGCGCTGGTGATGGTCTGCCCGGCCGGGAAGGTCCAGCCGAGCCGCCAACCGGTGACGGGGTCGCCCAGGTTCCTGATCGAGATGGCGGCGGTGAAGCCACCGGCCCACTGGGCGCCGACCTGGTAGGTGACCTGACAGCCGGCGGCGGCCTGCGCCGAGACGGCGGTGACGACACCGGCGACGAGGGTGGTGGTGACGGCGGTGGCGACGATCGACGCCGCCCGCCGGGTGCGATTTCTCACGAGCGAACTCCCCATGGGTATCCGACACGGACAGCCGTGGGAGCGCTTTCCTGAGCCTCGCACACCCGACTTCCGCTGTAAAGCGTCACCGGCCGGGCACCCCGGGTAGGTGCGCAGCCGGTCCGGTAACCCGGTGCTGATCATCCTGTCGGTCGGGCCTGTTACGGTCGCGCCGCTGTCACACCAGTCGAGCCGGAGGTAGGCGTGATCCGTTCGCACTTGTCGTCGTTCGCCGGAATGCCGGTGGTCCCCTTCACACCGGGGATGACCCTGCCCGACGACCCGTCGGGCGTCGCCTGGCGGCTGGAGGTCGAGGACTTCGAGGCCGAGCCGGAGGAGTTCGCCGGCCTGGTCACGGCGCTGCGGGCCGAGGTGCCCGGCGAGGCGGTCCGCGCCCTGGTGATCGGCGAGTGGGGCTCGGCGTACGAGCGGGCCCTCCCGGTCGACCTGCTGGCCGACGCCGCGAAGGACTGGACCGCCCTGCGCGCGGTGTTCCTGGCCGATCTGGTCAGCGAGCAGTGCGAGATCTCCTGGCTCACCCACGGTGACCTCACCCCGCTGCTGACCGCCTACCCGGAGCTGGAGACGCTGTGGGTGCGCGGAGCCAACGAGCTGACCCTGCGACCGGTGCGCCACACCGGCCTGCGGGAGCTGGGCTTCCAGACCGGCGGCCTGCCCGGTGCGGTGACCCGGGCGGTGGGTGACTGCGACCTGCCCGCCCTGCGCCGGCTCGACCTGTGGCTCGGCCGGCAGGACTACGGCGGCGACACCGGCGTCGACGACCTGGCCGCCGTCCTGGCCGGTGACCGGCTGCCCGCGCTGCGCCACCTGGCGGTGTGCAACGCCGAGTTCGCCGACCACGTCGCGCGGGCGGTGGCCACCGCCCCGGTGGTGTCCCGGCTGGAGGTGCTCGACCTGTCGATGGGGGTGCTCACCGACCCCGGCGCCGAGGCGCTGCTGGCCGGGCAGCCGCTGACCCACCTGCGCCGCCTCGACCTGCACCACCACTTCCTCTCGCCCGAGGTCGCGCAGCGGCTGGTGGACGCGCTGCCCGGCGTCCAGGTCGACCTGGACGACCCGCAGACACCCGACGAGTACCACGGCACGGTCTACCGGTTCACCGCGGTCGGGGAGTGAACGACAATGACGTTCGGCTCCCACGCCCAGACGTTCGCCGGCCGGCCCGTGGTCGAGTTCCCCGCCGACGGCCCGCCGCCCGTCGTGGACGGCCCGGTCTGCTGGCGGGTCGCCGACTGGCACTTCGACGGCGACACCCGGCAGGACACCCTGTCGGAGCAGTTCCGGGACCGGTTCGACAGGTTCGTCGAGCAGCTCGGCGACCGGGTCGAGGCGCTGGTCGTCGGCCCCTGGGGATACGCGGCGTTCCACCACGCCCCGATCGCCCAGCTCTGCGCGGCGGCGGACCGGCTGCCCCGGCTGCGGGCCCTGTTCCTCGGCGACATGGTCACCGAGGAGTGCGAGGTCTCCTGGATGCGGGTCGGCGACGTCAGTCCGTTGCTGACCGCCTACCCGGAGCTGGAGGTGCTGCGGGTACGCGGCGGTGAGGACTTCAGCTTCTCCCCGGTGCGGCACGGGCGGCTGCGGACGCTGTCCGTGCAGAGCGGCGGCCTGTCCCGGGAGTTCGTCGCCGCGGTGCTCGCCTCGGAGCTGCCCGCGTTGCACCACCTGGACCTGTGGCTGGGCACCGACGACTACGGTGGCGACACCACCGTGGCCGACCTGGACGCGCTGCTGGCCGGGAAGCTCTTCCCCGCGCTGCGCCGGCTCGGGCTGCGCAACGCCGAGATCACCGACGAGCTGGCCGCCGCGCTCGCCACCGCCGCCGTGGTGCCCCGGCTGGAACGGCTCGACCTGTCGCTGGGCACCCTGTCCGACGACGGGCTGGCCGCGCTGCTCGCCGGGCAGTCCCTGACCCACCTGTCCGCGCTCGACCTGCACCACCACTACCTGTCGGAGGAGGCCGCCGCCCGGGTGGTCGCCGCGTTGCCCGGCGTCGAGGTGGACGTCTCCGAGCCGCAGGAACCGGACGAGGACGACGGGGAGACCTACCGCTACACGGCGGTGTCGGAGTGACATGCGACTGACCGTGGTGGGCAACCCCGACAACCGGCGGGTCGCGCTGTTCCGGCGGGCCGTACGCGCGGCGGGGTTGCCCGACCCGGCGGTGCTGCCCTGGGCACGGGTGCTCACCGGGGCGGCCCCGCCGGACGCCGACGCCCTGGTCCGGGTCGACTCCCCCGGCGAGGACGCGGAGGTCGACCGGCTGCTGCGCGGCGCGGCCACCCCCGCCCGGCACGGGGAGCTGATCGGCCTCGCCGCCACGTACGCCGGGCTGGTGGCCGGGACGGGTCGGGTGGCCGCCGGGGGCGCGACGCTACTCAACCACCCCGACGACGTGGCGGCGCTGTGCGACAAGCGCCGCTGCCACGCGCTGCTGTCGGCCGCCGGGGTTCCGGTGCCGGCGGCGCTGCCGCCGGTCGAGGGCTATCCGCAGTTGCGGGCGGCGATGGCGGCGGCCGGCTGGCCACGGGTGTTCGTCAAGCCGGCACACGGGTCGTCGGCGGCCGGGGTGATCGCGCTCGCGGTCGGGCCGCGCCGGGTGCAGGCGGTCACCCCGATCGAGATCACCCCCGACGGGCTGTTCAACTCGCTGCGGCTGCGCCGCTACGACGACGAGGCGACCGTCGCCGCCCTGGTCGACCGGCTCGCCCCGGAGGGCCTGCACGTGGAACAGTGGCTACCCAAGGCCGGGCTGGCCGACCGGGTGGTCGACCTGCGGGTGGTGGTGGTCGCCGGCCGGCCCACCCACGCCGTGGTCCGGGCGGCCCGGGGTCCGCTGACCAACCTGCACCTGGGCAACGCGCGCGGCGACCTGGCCGCGCTACGGGCGGCGGCCGGCCCGGAGTCCTGGGCGGCGGCGATGGAGACCTGCGAACGGGCGGCGGCGTGCTTCCCCCGGTCGCTGCACGTCGGGGTCGACCTGATGTTCCTGGTGGGCTGGCGACGGCACGCGGTGGCCGAGGTCAACGCGTTCGGCGACCTGCTGCCCGGGGTGCTGACCGACGGCCGGGACACCTACGCCGAGCAGGTGCACGCGCTGACCAGCGGCCGGTGGGACCGGTGGCGGGCGACCGCGCCGGTGGCCGGCGACGGCTCGGCGGCGGCCGGACACGGCACGGCGGCCGACGGGGCGGCGACGACCCGACGGGAGGAGGCCGGATGCGCACGCTGATCGGCAGTCACGACATCTGCCTGGTCACCCTCGACACGCTGCGCTTCGACGTGGCCGCCGAACTGGCCGGGGCCGGGCGGACACCCCGACTGGCCCGGGTGCTGCCGGGCGGGCGGTGGGAACGACGGCATTCCCCCGCCAGCTTCACCTACGCCGCACACCACGCCTTCTTCGCCGGTTTCCTGCCCACCCCGGTCGGACCGGGCCGGCACGAGCGGCTGTACGCGGCGGCGTTCCCGGGCAGCGAGACCGCCGGGGACGACACCTGGGTCTTCGACGCCCCCGACCTGCCGACCGCGCTGGCCGGGGCCGGCTACCACACGCTCTGCCTGGGCGGGGTGGGCTTCTTCAACCGGCGCAGCCCGCTCGGGTCGGTGCTGCCCGACCTGTTCGCCGAGGCGCACTGGGAACCGGAGTTCGGGGTCACCTCCCCCACATGCCTGGACGCGCAGCTCGACCGGCTGGCCGAGGTGCTGCCCGGCCAGCCCACCGACCGGCCGGTGTTCACCTTCCTCAACGTCGCCGCCCTGCACCAACCCAACCGGCACCACCTGCCCGGCGCGGCGCACGACAGCCGGGACAGCCACGCCGCCGCCCTGGAGTACGTCGACTCCCGGGTCGACCGGCTGTTCGCCCTGCTCACCGGGCGCGGAAGGCCGGTGTTCACGATCGTCTGTTCCGACCACGGCACCGCGTACGGCGAGGACGGGCACACCGGCCACCGGATCGGCCACGACGTGGTGTGGACCGTCCCGTACGCCCACTTCGTCCTGCGACCGGGGGAATGGTGACCAGCACCGACACGGGCCTCGACGGCTCGCCGTACCAGCAGTACCTCTACGCGTACCCGCACAAGACCTCCTACCGGGCGCTGCGGCCCCGGCCGCTACTGGCCGACGTGTGGCGGGCCGAGGCCCGCGACGCGCTCTTCCTCTACGTGCACCTGCCGTTCTGCGAGATGCGCTGCGGCTTCTGCAACCTGTTCACCCGGGCCAACGCCCCGCAGGAACAGGTCACCGCCTACCTGCGGCAACTGCGCCGGCAGTCCGAACGGGTCGCCGACGCGCTCGGCGACGACGCCGGGTACGCCCGGGTGGCGCTGGGCGGGGGCACCCCCACCTACCTGACCGCCGACGAACTGGCCGACCTGTTCGACATCGTCACCGGCACCTCCGGGGCGCGGCTGCCGGGCGTACCGCTGGCGGTGGAGACCTCGCCGGCCACCGCGACGCCGGACCGGCTGGCGGTGCTCTCGGCGCACGGGGTGCACCGGGTGAGCATCGGCGTGCAGAGCTTCCTCGACGTCGAGGCGCGGGCCGCCGGCCGGCCGCAGCGCCGCGCGGAGGTCGAGGCGGCGCTCGGCGCGATCCGGGCCGCGGCGGTCCCCGTGCTCAACATCGACCTGATCTACGGCATCGACGGGCAGACGGCGGCGACCTGGCGGCAGAGCCTGGACGCGGCGCTGGCCTGGCGGCCGGAGGAGCTGTACCTGTACCCGCTCTACGTGCGGCCGTTGACCGGGCTGGGTCGGCGGGCACACGGCCGGGCCGACTGGGACGCCCACCGGCTGGCCCTCTACGAGCAGGCGGTGGAGGTCCTCGGCGCGGCCGGCTACCGGCAGGAGTCGATGCGGCAGTTCCGCCGTGCCGACGTGCCCACCCCGGACGGGCCGGACTACTGCTGCCAGGACGACGGCATGGTCGGGCTCGGCTGCGGGGCGCGCTCCTACACCACCGCGCTGCACTACTCGTTCGACTACGCGGTCTCGGTGTCGCAGGTCCGGATGGTGCTGGACGACTACCTCGCCCGCCCCGCCGACGACTTCCGGCACGCCGAGTTCGGCTTCGCCCTCGACGGCACCGAGCAGCGCCGCCGGTGGCTGCTCAAGTCGCTGCTGCGCGCCGAGGGGGTCGACCCGGCCGCCTACGCCGCCCGGTTCGGACGGCCGCCGGGCGAGGACTTCCCCGAGCTGGGACGGTTGGCCGACCGGGGCTGGGCGGACGCCGACGGGCTGCGGCTCACCCCGGCCGGGCTGGCCCGCTCCGACGCGATCGGCCCGTGGTTGACCTCCGCCCGGGTGCGGCAGGCGATGACCGGGTACGTGCCCCGGTGACCGCCCGGCCGCCGCACGCCGTCCCGCCCCGCACGGCGCTGCCGCTGCACCCCGTCACGCCCCGGGCGGCACAGCCGGGCGGTTCCGGTGTGGGGCCCGCCGACGTCGGGGCGGAGCTGGCGGTGCTCTACCGGGGGCCGCTGGCGAGCTGCAACTACGACTGCCCCTACTGCCCGTTCGCCAAGCGGGTCGACCCGCCGGAGCTGCTGCGCGCCGACCGGGCCGCGCTGGAGCGGTTCACCGGCTGGGTGACGGCCACCACCGACCGGCGGCTGTCGGTGCTGTTCACCCCGTGGGGCGAGGGACTGACCCGCAGTTGGTACCGCGACGCCATGGTGACGCTGTCGCACCTGCCGCACGTCGACCGGGTGGTCATCCAGACCAACCTGGCGGCCCGGGTGGACTGGCTGGCCGACGCCGACCTTGCGACGGCGGCACTGTGGACGACGTACCACCCGGGGCAGGTCACCCGGGACCGGTTCCTCGCCCGCTGCGCCCGCCTGTCCGAGCTGGGCGTGCGCTACTCGGTGGGGGTGGTCGGCCTGCCCGAGCACCTGGCCGAGGCGCGGGCGCTGCGCGCCGCCCTGCCCGGCGAGGTGTACCTGTGGGTCAACGCCGCCGACGGGCACCGGTACACCGCCGATCAGGAGGCGGCCTGGACGGCGCTTGACCCGTTGTTCGGCTGGAGCGTCCGCCCGCACCCGTCGCTCGACCGGCCCTGCCACGCCGGCGAGACCGCGATCTCCGTCGCGGGTGACGGCACGGTACGCCGCTGCCACTTCCGCCCCACACCGATCGGCAACCTCTACGACGGGTCGTGGCGGGCCGCCCTGAAGCCCCGGGCGTGCGACGCCGCCCTCTGCGACTGCCACATCGGGTACGTCCACCTCAAGCCGCTCGGGTTGCGCGACGTGTTCGCCGGTGGGGTGTTGGAGCGTGTTCCCGCAGCCTGGCCGGCGGTCACCCCGCCGTCGGTCCGGACGGCCCCGCCGGTCCCCTCCCCCGGCCGGTAGGAGCCGGACGTCGGCTGGCACGTCCTCAGTACGATCGTCGATCTGCCGTCCCCGGCACGTTCGGCGTGGGGCGGGCGGCACGACCGCACCACCACCGTCCGTCACCGTCATCAGGGGACCGCTGGATGTCGACGTCCGTGCTCGACCGGATCAGTGAAGCCGACCGGACGAAAAGCACCGTCCTGTCGTTGGCCGGGACGCGGGAGACCGAACTCCCCGCGACGGTCGGCACCCTGCGCCGGCTGCGGACCCTCGACCTGCGACACAGCCAGATACGCACGCTGCCGCCGGCCATCGGAGCGCTGAGCAGGCTGGAGGTGATCGACGCCAACGGCGGGGCGCTGACCGGGTTGCCGGCGGAGATCGGTCGGCTGCACCGGCTACGCGAGTTGGACCTGGGTGGTTGCCCGGTGCGGGAGATCCCCCGCCAGTTGTGGGAGTGCGCCGCCCTGCGCCGCCTGCGGCTCGACGGCGACTACCAGCAGCTACCCCCGGGCATCGGGCAGCTCCGTCACCTGGAGTGGCTCTACATCGAACCGACCTGCCGGCTCGTCTGGCTGCCGCGCGGCTTCTCGGCGCTGCCGTCGTTGCAGGAGCTGGCCCTGGCACCGGCCCCCGACGGCACGCTCGCCGGGGCGGTGTTCCGGCTGCCCCGGCTGCTCCGGCTGACCGTGCTCGGTGACGGCCCGGTACGGCTGCCCCCGGAGACGGGCCAGTTGAGCCGGCTACGCGAACTCGATCTCGGTGACGCCGTCGTCACCGACCTGCCGACCGAGCTGGCGGACCTGCCCGACCTGATCACCCTGCGGGCGCGGGCGGACCGGCTGGCCGAACCGCTGGGTGAGCTGTACCGGCGTGGTCTGCCAGCGCTGCTGTCCTACCTGCGTGACGAGGGCCGGGACGGGGTGCCGCTGCACGAGATCAAGGTGCTGCTCGTCGGCGAGGGCGAGGTGGGCAAGAGTTCGCTGGTCGGCGCGTTGCACCGGCATCCGTTCCTGGTGGGCCGGCCGACCACCCACGGGATCGAGCTGAGCAGGCTCGCCCTGCCCCACCCGGAGACCCCGGAGGTGGACATCACCCTGCGGATGTGGGACTTCGGCGGCCAGGAGGTCTACCGGATCACCCACCAGTTCTTCTTCTCCCGCCGGTCGCTGTACCTGCTGGTGTGGAAACCCCGGCAGGGTCAGGACGAGAACGCGATCGAGTTCTGGCTGCGGCTGATCCGGTTGCGCATCGGCCGGGACGCCCGGGTCCTGATCGTGGCAACCCACGGCGACGAGCGGCAACCCGAGATCGACCTGCCCCACCTGCGGGCGAAGTTCGCCCCATCGCTGCTCGGCCAGTGGGTGGTGGACAACGCCTCCGGCCGGGGCGTGACGCAGATCGAGGCGGAACTGGTCCGGCAGGCGGCCCGGTTCCCACAGATGGGGCGGCGGCTGAGCAAGCGGTGGGTGGCCGTGCGCGACGCCCTGGCCACCTTCACCGAACCACAGATCCCGTACGCCACCTACCACGCGCTGTGCGTGCAGCACCAGCTCGACGCCGATGCCGAACGGACGCTCATCGAACTGCTGCACGATCTGGGCACCGTCGTGCACTTCTCCGGGGACGACGGACTGCGCGACATCATCGTCCTGCAACCGGAGTGGTTGACCCGGGCGATCGGCTACGTCCTGGAGGACAGCCGGACGCGCGCCGACGGCGGGGTGCTCGACCATGCCCGGCTGCGCGACATCTGGCAGTCGCCGGCGCCGGGCCGGGAGCGGTACCCGACCGCCTACCATCCGTACTTCCTGCGGCTGATGGAGAAGTTCGACGTCTCCTACCGGCTGCCCGAGAACGACCGCAGCCTCGTCGCCCAGTTGGTCCCCTATCAGAAGCCGGAGGTGCCCTGGCAGGAGACGCCGCTGCGGATGCCCCGGGTCAACACGGTCAGCCTGATCTGTGAACTGTCCGACGAGGCCCCCGGGTTGATCTCCTGGCTCACCGTCCGCAACTACCGGTTCTCCACCGGCCTGCACTGGCGTCGTGGGGTGTTCCTGCGGCACCGGGCGTACCACCTCGATGCGTTGATCCAGCTCGACGATGACAGGCGGCTGTCCCTGGTGGTCAAGGGAGGTGCCCCGGTCTACTTCTTCAGCATCCTGCGCGACGCCATCGAGGACCTGCTGCGCAGCCGGTGGCCCGGCCTGGCCTACCGCCTGCTGGTGCCCTGCGTCAACACGCTTGCCGACGGGCCGTGCCGGGGCACGTTCCCGCTGGTCGCGCTCGACGGATTCCTCCGGGAGAACCGGACGGTGGTGGCCTGCCACACCTGTCTTCAGGACATCGACCTGTGGCTGCTGCTGACCGGTTTCCCCCCGGAGCAGGGTCCCGCCTTCGCCGCGTTGGCCCGCCAGGAGCGACGGATCGCCGAGATCGAACGGAGCATCTCGGCGGTGCACGCCACCGTCGGCCATCTGGAGGAAATCGCCAGCGACACCGCGCTGCTGCTGCACGGCATCCGCCGGATGCTGGCCGTCGAGGTGGCCGACTGCCCGGCGCTGGTCAGCATCTGCGAGGTCCCCAGGTCGCGGTACAACCCGGCCCGACTGGTGACGCACCAGTTCCAGCTCAGCCTCTGGTGCGAGTTCCCCGACCAGCAGCACCGGTGTACGCATCCCGGTTACCCGTTCACCCGGTCCCGGGACTGGTTCCTGCGGGCCGGGCCGTACCTGGAGCGGCTGGCGATGGTGTTGCGGCTGATCCCGCTCACCGGCGCGGTCACCGGCCTGCTCGGTGTGCTCGAACCGGCCCGCGCCGCCGAGATGGCCCGGCTCAAGGCGGAGATCGACCTGATGGGCGCGGCGACGAACCTGCTACCGGGCGACCGCGACACACCACCGCGACCGGCGGTGCCCGGCTCCCCGGACGCTGCCTTCCGCGGCGACGAGGTGGCCGGTTTCCGGGCCGTCCGCGAGTTGCTGTTCGCGCTGGACCCGGCGCGGGATTTCGCCGGCCTGCGGCGGGTGGTGGCGGAGTCGGGCGACTACCTCTGGGTCTGCCCGGAGCACTACCTGCACTACGACCCGGGGCTGCCTGAGCTGTGAGCGGCCCGGCCGGTCAGCGGGTGCGCTCGGCGCGGCGCAGCAGCCCGGCGGCGAGCAGCCCGCCGGCCAGGACCGCCACCGCTCCGGCGGTCTGCCCGGTGACCAGTGCCGACGAGAAGGCGTCGGTGACCCGGCCCCGTTCGGTCTCGCCTGCGGCGGCGGCCAGCGCGGCCGGGTACGACCCGGCCCCGGCCACCGCGACCGGCGCGAGCGCGGCGAACCGGGCGTTGAGCACCGCGCCGAGGACGGCGATGCCGAGGCTGCCCCCCACCTCGGCCATGGTGCCGTCGATCCCGGCGCCGACGCCGGCCTTGGCCGGGGGGATGGAACTCATCACCGCCTCGACGATGGCCGGGTTGGCCAGGGCGCAGCCGAAGCCCATCACCAGCAGCCCGGTAAGCAGCACGGCGTAGCCGTCGGAGCGGACGTGGGTGACCAGGGTGAGACCGGCGGAGAGCAGCACCATGCCCAGCGCGATGGCCCCGGGCACCCCGAGCCGGCGGATCAGCCCGGTGGCGACCCCGCCGAGGTTGAGCAGCACGATGGACAGCGCGAACGGCACCATCCGCAGTCCCGCCTCCCAGGCCGGGTAGCCCCGGACGAACTGGAGATCCTGGGTGAGCAGGAACAGCGCGCCGGTGGAGCCGAAGGTGATCAGGACGACCCCGGTGACCGCGCCGACGAACCGGCGGTCGGTGAAGAAGTGCATGTCCAGCATGGGGGCGGCGGTCCGCCGTTCCCACACCACGAACGCGGCCAGCAGGAGCACGCCGACGCCGGCCGCGCCGAGCACCGGCGGTGCGGTCCAGCCGCGTTCGGGGCCGTCGATGATGGCCCAGACCACGCCGGTGAGGCCGGCGGTGGACAGCAGCACCCCGCCGAGGTCGGGCCGTCCGCCGACCGGATCCCGGGACTCCGGCACCAGCACCCGGGCGGCCGCCAGGCAGACCAGCACGATGGGCACGTTGACCAGGAAGATCGCCCCCCAGGGCAGGTGGGCGAGGATGATCCCGCCGATCGGCGGGCCGGCGGCGTAGCCGAGGGCGCTGGTGGCCGCCCAGATGCCGATCGCCCGGGACCGTTCGGCCCCGTCGAAGACCTGCATGGCGACGGCGAGGGTGGCGGTGACCAGCAGCGCCCCGCCGACGCCCATGCCGGCGCGGGCGGCGATCAACTGGTCGCCGGAGCGGGCCAGCCCGGCGGCCAGCGAGCCGACGCCGAACAGCACCAGGCCGGCGACGAGCATCCGGCGGCGGCCGTACCGGTCGGCGGCGCTGCCGGCGGTGAGCAGCAGCCCGCACTGCACCAGCGCATACGCGTTGATCATCCACTGGATGTCGGTGGTGCTCGCGTCCAGTTCGGTGGTGAGCACCGGCACCGCCACGGTGAGCACGGTGTTGTCCAGCACCACGGTGAGCTGGGCGAGGCAGAGCACCGCCAGGATCAGCCAGCGCGACCGCAGCGGGGCCGCCGGGCCGGGTGGCGCGGCGGACAGCGCGGTGCTCATCGGGGCGGGGCGTAGCGGGCGAGCGGATTGGTCAGGGTGCCGGCGAACTGGAGCGCCGCCGACGGGTCGGCGAGGTCGACCATCTGCTGGTTGTTGCGCAGTTGCAGCCGGTTGAGGCAGGACAGGGTGAACTCCTCGGCGAACAGGTCGTGCCGGCGCAGCCGGTCGGCCAGGTGCGGCACCCGGGCGGCGTAGTCGGTCGCGCAGTCGGCGACGGTACGCCAGAAGTCGTCCTCGTCGAGCACCCCGGCCCCGGCCAGCACGGCGTTGAGGTGGCGGAAGAAGCAGTCGAAGACGTCGGTGAAGATGGTCAGCAACTGCTCGTCGTCGGGGATGGCGGCGCGGACCCGGCGCACCAGCGGCGGCAGGTCGGCGTCGGGGTCCATCACCACGATCTCCTCGGCGATGTCCTTGAAGATGACCCGCTCCACCGCGCCCTCGTGCAGCACCAGGATGACGTTCTCGCCGTGCGGCATGAAGGCCAGCCGGTGCGCGTAGAAGCTGTGCAGCAGCGGCACCAGGTAGGCGTCGAGGTAGCGGCGCAGCCACTGACGCGCGGGCAGGCCGGACTCGGCGACCAGGGCGGCGGCCAGCGACCGTCCGTCGCGGTCGGTGTGCAGCAGGGCGGCCATGGTGGACAGCCGCCGGCCGGGGGCCAGGCCGGGCACCGGGCTCTCCCGCCACAGCGCCGCCAGCATCTTGCGGTACGGCGAGTAGCGGTCGGTGGCCGCCTCGTACTGCGGGTGGCGGTAGCCGACCGCGGCCCGCTCGCGCAGGATCGTCAGCCCGGTGCCGGCGAGCACCGGGTCGCCGGTGACCAGGTCGACGAGCCAGTCGTTGATCGCCGGGGTGGCCTCCATGTAGGCCGCCGACAGGCCGCGCAGGAAGCCCATGTTCAGCACGGACAGCGCGGTCTTGACGTAGTGCCGGCGCGGCTCGGTGACGTTGAAGAAGGTCCGGATGGACTGCTGCGGCAGGTACTCGTCGGGGGCTTCGCCGAGGCAGACCAGCCGTCGGCGGGCGACCTCACCGGCGAAGGTGACGGCGAGCCGGTTCCACCACTGCCACGGGTGCACCGGGATGAGCAGGTAGTCGTCGGGGTCGACGCCGGCGTCGGTGAGGGTGGCGGTGAACCGGGCCAGGGTGTCCGGGCCGAGTTCGGTGTGCAGCAGGGTGGCGTAGTCGAGGTCGGTGGCGCTGCTGAAGGTGGCGTGGTCGCGGTGCGCGGCGACCCAGACCAGCCGCACCGGCCGCCCGGCCTCCGGGGCGTACGCGTGGTATTCACCGATGCCGAAGCCGATCCGGCCGTTGTTGGCCACGAAGCACGGGTGTCCCTCGGTCATCCCGGTCTCGATGGGCTGGAAGTCGGCGCGGGCCAGCTCGTCGGCGTCCACCGCCGGCCGGGTCAGCTTGAACGCCGTGCCGGCCAGGGTGGAGGTGATCTCCTCCAGGTAGACGGGGAGCACCTGGTCGCTCAGGCCGAGCGCGCCGCGCAGTTCGAGGCAGAGGTCGACGGCGTCGAGTGGCAGGTCCTCGTCGCCGCGTCGCCGGCTGATGCTCTCCGGGTCGACCTGCCAGTGGTCGAGGGTGAACCGGCGGGCGGTGAAGCGGTACTCGACCGTGCCGTCGTCGCAGCGGACGGCCCACCGGTCGTCGCCGGTGGGGGCGGGCTCGATCAGGCGTTCGTGGGCGAACTCGGCCAGCGCCTTGGCGACCAGCAGCCGGTTGGCGTGGGCCCAGGTGGCGGGGGTCAGGTGGGCCACGGATGCGGCGGGGTTCACGCGGGCACGTCTCCTCGGGTGGCGGCCAGGAACTGGTCGCGGGTGCAGACGCTGAGCAGGGCGTCCTTCTCCGGTTTGCGGATCGGTCCGACGACGGTGAAGCCGACGGCGGCGTTGAGGGCGTGCACGGCGGTGTTGCGCACGTCGGGTTCGACGACCACCCGTCGGGTGGCCGGGTCGGCGAACAGCCAGTCCAGGACGGTGGTGATGACGGCCAGGGTGAAGCCGTGCGCCGGCCGGTCGGTGGGGGCGCAGAGGAAGTGCATGCCGACGTCACCGGGCTGCGCGGGGTAGAGGCCGACCAACTCGATCCGGGCCGGGTCGTAGCGTTCGGCGAGGAACGTCGGCTCACCCCGCCACAGCCCGAGGTACGCGTCGTGGTGCGGGTGGTCGGCGATCCCCCGGTACTCCCGGGCGACCCGGTCGACGTCGGCGTCCTGCATCAGCCAGAACGCCGACTTCGGGTGGGTCACCCAGCGGTGCAGCAGCCCCGCGTCGCCCTCCGGGTCGAGCGTACGCAGCGCGAACTCGCCGAGGGCCGGGTCGTGGCGGCGGTGCACGACGGGGGTCACCGGACGCCTCCGGTCGGGACGCCGAACTCCTGGAAGGCGATCCGCTGCTCGATCGGGTAGTACTCGCGTCCGGTCAGTTCCCGGATGATCCAGGAGTTGCGGTACGGGCCCATGCCCAGGTCGGGTGAGGTGATGCTGTGGGTGTGGGTGCCGGCGTTCTGCAGGAACACCCCCCGGCCGGTGTGGTCGATGCTGTAGTTGCGGGCCACGTCGAAGCGGCCGTGGGCGTCGAAGCGCAGCCGGTCGCGGATCGGGTCGAGGAACTCGGGCACCCGGTAGTGGTAGCCGGTCGCCAGCACCAGCCCCTCGGTGTCGAGGGTGAGGTCCCGCTCCTGCTCGACGTTGCGCAACCCGAGGGTGTACGTCCCGGTCGCCTCGTCGTAGCGGGCCTCGGTCAGCTCGGTGTTGGTCAGCAGCCGGGTCGGCACCGGGCCGTGCACCCGGTGGGCGTAGAGCAGGTCGAAGATGTCGTTGATCAGGTCGGCGTTGATCCCCTTGAACAGGCTCTTCTGGGCGCCTTCCAGCCGGTAGCGGGTGGCCTCGGGCAGCGCGTGGAAGTAGTCCACGTAGTCCGGGGAGGTCATCTCCAGGGTGAGCTTGGTGTATTCGAGGGGGAAGAAGCGCGGCGACCGGGTGACCCAGTTGAGCTGGTAGCCGTGGGTGCCGAGGTCGGTGAGCAGGTCGTGGTAGATCTCGGCGGCGCTCTGTCCACTGCCGACGACAGTGATGCTGCGCTTGGCGCGCAGTGCCGCCCGATGCTCCCGGTAGCGGGAGTTGTGGATGACGTCGCCGCCGAGGCCCCGGCAGGCGTCCGGGACGTACGGCGGGGTGCCGGTGCCCAGCACCAGGTGCCGGGCCCGGTGGGTGACCCGTTCGCCGGCCACCTGGGCGTGCACCACGTACCGCTCGTCGGCGGGGTCGTAGGAGATGCCGGTGACCTGGTGGCCGAAGCGGACCGAGGGCAGCTTCGCCGCCGCCCAGCGGCAGTAGTCGTTGTACTCGTGGCGCAGCGGGAAGAAGCTCTCCCGGATGTAGAACGGGTAGAGCCGGCCGACCTCCTTGAGGTAGTTGAGGAAGGAGTACGGCGAGGTCGGGTCGGCCAGGGTGACCAGGTCGGCGATGAACGGCGTCTGCAACCGGGTGGACTCCAGCAGCATGCCGGGGTGCCAGTCGAACTCGTCGCGGGCTTCGAGGAACAGGCCGTCGAGGTCGTCGAGCGGCGCGGTCAGACAGGCCAGCCCGAGGTTGTACGGGCCCAGCCCGACGGCGATGAAGTCGTGGGTCGACACAGGGGTTTTCTCCAGGGCGGGGTGGTCAGCCGACGGGGCTGTGCAGCTAAGCGGTGGCCCGGGTGCGGGCGTACCAGCCGGCGTGTTCGGCGATCAGGTCGAGCACGTGGGCGATGTCGTCCAGGGTGGTCTCGGGGTTGAGCAGGGTGAGCTTGAGGTGGTGTGCGCCGTCGACCTTGGTGCCGGCGACCAGCGCCGCGCCGGAGGCGGCCAGTGCCTCCCGGGCGTACAGGTTGGCGTCGTCCACGACGTCGCGGCCGGCGCCCGGCGGCAGGTAGCGGAACACCACGGTGCTCAACTGCGAGCGGGTGACCACCTCGAAGCGTGGGTCGTCGGCGAGCAGCCGAAAGGCGGCGGCGGCGAGGTCGACCACCTCGTCGAAGAGGCTGCCGATGGCCTCGGGGCCCATGATCCGCAGAGTGAGCCAGAGCTTGAGGGCGTCGAACCGGCGGGTGGTCTGCAGACTCTTGTCGACCTGGTTGGGGATCCGCCGCTCGGCCATCCGGGCCGGGTTGAGGTAGTCGGCGTGCCAGGTGGCGTGCCGCAGCACGCGCCGGTCGCGGACGACCAGGGCACTGGAGCTGACCGGCTGGAAGAACGACTTGTGGTAGTCGACGGTGACCGAGTCGGCCCGTTCGATGCCGGCCAGCAGGTGCCGTCGGGTGGGCGAGACCAGCAACCCGCAGCCGTACGCGGCGTCGACGTGCAGCCAGACCCCGGCGGCGGTGCAGATCTCGGCGATCCGGTCCAGCGGGTCGATGGTGCCGAAGTCGGTGGTGCCGGCGGTGGCGACCACGGCCAGCACGGTCTGGCCGTCGCGGCGGCACCGGTCGAGGGTCTCGGCCAGTTCGTCGGTGCGCATCCGCCGACCGGCGTCGGTGGCGATGGTGAGCACCGCGTCGGCGCCGAGGCCGAGCAGCTTGGCGGCCTTCTGGACGCTGAAGTGCCCGGCGGTGGAGGTGATGATCCGCAGCCGGGACAGCACCTCGGGCCGGCTGGGCCGGTCGGTGCCGCCGCCGACGATCCGGGCGTACGCCTCCTCCCTGGCCAGCAGCAGCGCCTGGAGGTTGGACTGGGTGCCGCCGCTGGTGAAGACGCCGTCGGCGGCCGGGCCGAAGCCGATCCGCCCGGCGGTCCAGTCGACCAGCCGGCGTTCGATCAGGGTGCCACCGGCGCTCTGGTCCCAGGTGTCCAGGGAGGAGTTGACCGCGCTGAGCACCGCCTCGCCGAGCAGGGCGGGGATGACCACCGGGCAGTTGAGGTGGGCCAGGTAGCGGGGGTGGTGGAAGTAGACGGCGTCGCGCAGGTAGACGTCGTGCAGTTCGTCGAGGGCGGCGGTGGTGTCGCCGAGCGGTCGGTCCAGGTCGATGCCGGCGACCCGGGGGGCCAGCTCGTCGGGGGTGATGCCGGTGCCGGGCCGGTCGACGCCGGCCACCCGGGACGCGACCCGGTCGATGCCCTCGGTGACGGCCCGGCGGTAGTCCTCGACGGTGCCGGCGGTGAACAGGTGGGCGCGGGGTGGGGTGGGACGCGTCCCGGTCACGGGGGCCTCGATTGTGGATCCGGGCAGGCTCATGGGCAGTCCTCGACGGTCGGTGACGGGGGCGCGGGCGGGACGGTAGGCGGGTCAGGTCGCCCCGGCGGCCCAGTTGATCTCGCTGAGTTAGGTTACCCTAACCTAACTACTTGTCAATGCCGACACCCCGCCACCACCGACCGCCTCAGCCGACCGGGGTGACGTGCGCGACCGCCGGCTCGGGCCGGATCGCGCCGGCCCGGAACCGGCGCTGGTGCCCCAACCCGACCAGGACGCCGACGGCGACCAGCACGACCGAGGCGAGCGCCACGGCGGGATAGCCGACCCGGTCGGCGGCGGCCAGCCCGACCGAGGCGGCCAGGAACGAACAGATCAGCCCGAACGACGACAGCACGGTGAAGTCGGTGCCCCCGGTGCCCGGCCGCGAATAGTCCATGTTGACCACGTAGAGCACGACGTTCGCCACCGTGTACGCGGCCATGAAGCAGCACAGCGCGGCCACCGTCGCCCCCAGTGGCGCCCGCCCGTTGAGCAACGGCAGCAGCAGCACCGTGGAGACCGCGAGGGCCGCTCCCCCGACGACGAGCAGCCGCGCCCGGCCGAACCGGTCCACCCCGACCCCGGCGAGCAGACCGGCGACGATCGCCGGGGCGCTGATCACCACACCGGTGACCACGCCGATGCGGGCCAGCGACCAGCCGGCGTCGACCAACGCGGGGGTGACCAGGGCGTAGGCCGCCCCGGCTCCGGTGTAGAGCAGCGGCACCACGCCGAAGGTCCACCAGCGGCAACCGGGCTGCCCGAACACCGACAGCAGCGCCCGGTACGCCTGCCCGGCACCTGCCACCCGGGCGACCCGGTCCGGTTCCCGCAGCCGCCACACCACCAGCAGGCCGACGGCGGTCAACGCGGCCAGCAGACCGACCGCCGGCAGCCAGCCGAACCGGTCGTAGACCAGCACGCACGCGCCGCCGCCGAGCAGGTTGCCCAAATAGCTCGCGGCGACCTGGATGCCGTTGCCGGCGCCCCGCGTCCCCTCCGACAGCACCCGGACGGCGACCGCGTCGACCGCGATGTCCTGGGTGGCGGAGAGGAAGACGTAGGCGGCGCAGATCGCCACCACCGGGCCGAGCTGCCGGGTCGGGTCGGCGAACGGCAGCAGCGCCAGCAGGGTCAGCACCAGACCCGCCTGCAACGGCAGCAGCCAGGACCGGTAGTGCCCGTGCCGGCGGGAGCCGTACCTGTCGATCAGCGGGGCCCAGAGGAACTTCAGCGGCCAGACCAGGCCGACGAACTGGAGCAGGGCCAGGGTGTCCAGCGAGGTGCCGCCGTCGCGCAGGATGGCGGTCAACCCAACGGTGATGAACCCGATGCCGAGATACTGCGTGACGTAGAGCGTGGTGAGCGTGCCGAGGCGTCCGGTCACCGCGCGCTCCAGTAACCCAACGCGGTGAGCTGCTGCTTGCCGACGCCGAGGGTGCGCCGCACGTGCCGGGTGAGCGCGCGGGTGCTGCCCGCCTCGCAGGCCAGCCAGTAGTGGGCGTCCGGCGCGGCCGGCAGCTCCGCCCGGACGGTGTCGACGAGTTGCTGCCCGTCCTGCCCGCGCGGCACCCAGGTGACCCGGTGCTGCTCCGCTGCGCGCGGGGTGAGCGCCTGCTCCCCGGGGTGGGCGTACTCCAGCCAGACCGTGGCGGGGATGTCGGCGGCGGCGTCGAGCAGGCTGTTCACCGCCGGCAGCGAGGCGGCGTCACCGACCAGGTAGAGGTGGGCGGGGGCCGGGTCGGGCAGGGCGAAGGCGCTGCCCTGGAGGGTGGCCGCGATGGTGTCACCGACCTGCGCGCCGGCCGCCCAGCGGGCCGCGCAGCCGTCGTGCAGGGCGAACTCGAGGCTGAACCGGCCGGCCGCCGGGTCCGGGTCGACCAGGGTGTACGCCCGCTGGTGCGGGCGGCCGGCGTCGTCGAACCAGAGCCGGATCCACATGGTGGGGTGCACCTTGGCCGCCGCCAGCAGCCCGCCGTCGTCCATCAGCAGACGCCGGTAGTGCTCGCCGACCGGCTCGGTGCCGCGCACGGTCAGCCGGAAGTCCCGGCCGCCCATGGCCTTGAGCACCAGGGCCTCCCAGTTCCGTTTCACACGCCCTCCAGGTAAGGTCCGCCTAAGTTAGGCGAGGGTAACTTACCTGGGGAGTCCTGTGGAGAGTGGGACCGGCACCGGACCGGGCCGTCGTCCGGCCACCGGCGTGCACCGCGACCGGTGGGGCGTACCGCACCTGTGGGCCGACACCGTCGACGAGCTGGCCCGATGGCAGGGCCGGGTGGCCGCCACCGACCGGGCCTGGCAGCTCGAGGTCGAACGGTGGCGGGCCGAGGGCCGGCTCGCCGCCCACGTCGGCCCGTCCGAACGGGACTGGGACCGGTTCGCCCGGCGGGCCCGCCTCGACGACACCGCCCGGCGCTGCTTCGACCGGCTCACCCCGGCCACCCGGCGCTGGGTCACCGCGTACGCCGACGGGGTCAACGACGCGTTGCCGGCCGGCGCGGCGGCGGCCCCGGAGTTCGCCGCCACCGGCAGCACGCCCGGCCGGTGGCGACCCTGGTCGCCGCTGGGCGTGTTCCTGGTCCAGCACATCCTGTTCGGCACCTTCCCGCAGAAGCTGTGGCACGCCCACGTCGCCGCCACCCTCGGCCCGGACGCCCGCGACCTGTTCGCCGTCGAGGGGCCCGGCGGCTCCGGCAGCAACGCCTGGGCGCTACCGGCCGACCCGCTGACCGGTCGCGGGCCGGTCATCGCCGGCGACCCGCACCGGCTGCTCGAACTGCCCGGCATCTACCAGCAGATCCGGCTCGCCTGCCCCGAGTTCGACGTGGTCGGGCTGGCCTTCCCCGGCGTACCGGGGCTGCCGCACTTCGGGCACGCCGGTGACGTCGCCTGGGCGGTCACCAACGCGATGGCCGACTACCAGGACCTCTACCGCGAACAGCTCCGCCGCGACGGCGACCGGGTGCTGGTCCGCGACGCCGACGGCTGGGTGCCGGCCCACCGGCACGTCGAGCGGATCGAGGTACGCGGCGGCACGACCGAGACCGTCGAGGTGATCGAGACCCCACGCGGGCCGGTGATCGACCACGACCGGCACACCGGCGAGGCGCTCAGCCTGCGCACCCCGACCCGGGTCACCGGGAACCTCGGCTTCGAGGCGCTGCTGCCGCTGCTACGGGCCCGCACCGCCGACGACGTCGCCGACGCGCTGCGCGGCTGGGTCGAACCGGTCAACAGCGTGCTCGTCGCCGACCGGCACGGCACGGTGCTCCGACTCGTCGCCGGCCTGGTGCCGCAGCGCGACGACAGGTGCCGACGGGAACCGGTGCCGGGCTGGGAGCCCCGCTACCGGTGGCACGGCGACTACGCCACGGCCAAGCCCGTCGAGGTCCGCGAGCCGGTGGTCTGCGCCAACGACCGGCGCGACGACACCGCCGCCCTCGGCGTCGACTTCGCCCCGCCGCACCGGGCCCGCCGCATCCGTGACCTGCTCGCCGACGGCGTCGCCGCCCCCGACGTCCACCTGGACACCCGGCGCGGGTCGACGGTCCTGCGGGACCTGCTCGCCCGGCTCGACGCGGCCCCGCTGAGCGCCCCGGCGCGGCGGCTACGGGACCGGCTGACCGGATGGGACGGTCGGATGGACGCCGACAGCGTCGACGCCGGGACGTTCGCCGCCTGGCGGGCCGCGCTGGTCCACCGGTTGGCCGCGCACCCCGCGCTGGGGCCGCTGCACTCCCCCGGCGGCTTCGACCCCCTCTTCGCGCCGTGGACCGACCCGCTGGCCCGCATCGGGCACGCCGTGGAGGGGGTGGTCGCCGGGCTGCCGCGCCTCGGCGGCGAGGTCGAACCGCTCGCCGTCGCCGCCCTGGAGGACGTCGCCGCCGACGAGCCGGCCGGGACCTGGGGGCGGCGGCACCTGCTGCACCCGCTGCACCTCGGGGTGTCCGACGCGGTCACCGAACGGGTCGCCGTGATGCGGGCGGCCACCGCGCTCGGCGGTGACACCGACTGCGTGCTGGCCACCTCCAGCGTCCCCGGCGTCTCCGACGCGTGCTGGCGCGGACCGGTCGCCCGCTACGTGTGGGACCTCACCGACCGGGCGGCGAGCCGCTGGATCGTCCCCTTCGGCGTCTCCGGCCGCCCCGACGACCCGCACTTCGCCGACCAGTTGCCGCTGTGGGCCACCGGTGGGCTGATCCCCGTCGGCACCGACTGGCACACCCTGACCCCCGCACCCCGAGACGAGGACCCCGTGACCTACCAGGAGCAGATCCCCGGCTTCGGTGAGCTGACCCTCACCGTGGTCGACCCGGCCGCCCACGCCACGCTGCTGCACGGCTGGGTGACCGAGCCCCGCGCGACGTTCTGGGGCATGGGATCGTACACCGTCGAGGAGGTACGCGAGGTCTACACGTTCGTCGACGGCCTGAGCACCCACCACGCGTACCTGATCGGGTTGGACGGCACCCCGGTGGGCCTGTTCCAGACCTACCAGCCGGAGGCCGACCCGGTCGGGGAACGCTACCGGGTACGCCCCGGCGACATCGGCATGCACCTGCTGCTCGCCCCGGGCCGCCGGCCCCCGCGCGGGCTCACCGACGCGGTCGGCCCGGCGCTGGCCCGGTTCCTGTTCCGCGACCCCACCCGGCTGCGGATCGTGGTCGAGCCCGACGTGCGCAACCGGTTCGCGCTGCGCCGGCTGGAACGCGAGGGGTTCACCTTCGCCGACGAGATCGACATGCCCGACAAGCGCGCGCAGTTGGCGTTCCTCACCCGGGAGCGGTTCGAGGCGGACCACCCCGTCCCCGCCTGAGCCGCCGGCCCGACGCTCTCGGGTGCTCAGTGCGGCGGCGTGTCGGCCCGGGTGCGGACGACCTGTGACCATGCGGGCACCGGCAGGCGGGCGGTGGAATTGATGACGAGTTGGTGCCGGTCGCCGAGCTGGTCGTCGGCCTGGATCCTGATCTCGAACGGATCGCACCGCACGAGCCCGTCGACGGTGAACGAGCCGAGCCGGTATCCCTCCGTGAGCTTGGGTTGCGGCGGCAGGGGCGCCCGACCCAACCAGAAGAAGTCCGCGTCGACCGGTCGCACGCCCCGCGCGGCCAACTCCTCCTGGAAGGTCTGGTACGGCAGCCAGGGTCCGTCACCGAACCGGTAGTCGACCCGGGTGACACCCGCGAACCCCGGGCCGGTGTTCGACAGGTGCAACTCCCAGCGGCCACCGTCGGTGCCGTGCGGTGTCCACGAATAGCCGAAGCGTGGTTGGTTGGCGCGGGCGAACTGCGCCCGGGTCAACATCAGGCCGGCGAGGGCAGCCCCGACGGCGACAGTGGTCTGCAGGTCGACCAGCGAGAACCGCAACGGCCATTCGGTGGTCGCCGCGACATCGACGTTGCGACGGACGGCTTCCCAGACGAAGTTCACCCCCAGCAGCCCGAGCACGACCGCAGGAAGCACGGTGAACAGGCGTGATCGCCGCACCGTGTGCCAGTGCGGCACCCCACCCGGCGCGCGGGTACCCGTGAAGTCACCGGTAGTCACCGTTCGACCGTAGTCGAGGGTGGCAACGCGGCTCACGTACGCCCGCCGCCGACGGACGGCGGAGCGGCGCGGCGTAATCGGGTCGCGGCCCGACCCGCCGGCCGGGACGATGTGGCGATGTCCGGCACACCCGAGGGGTTCACCTACCGCCTACGCAAGAACGGTGACGTGGAACTACTGCACCACGGCCGTCTCGCCACCGTGCTGCGGGGCGTCGCCGCGGCCCGGTTCCTGACCGACGTGGACAGCGACGACCCGCAGGAGCTGATGGCCCGCCTCACCGGCAACTACCGGCACGGCAACGAACGAACCGCCAAACGGCACCCTCGCAACCGGGTCCGCTGACCCTCCGCACGCACCCGTCCCGGACCGGGGCCGTGGACCGTCAACCGTCGACGATCTGCTCGCGGAGGATGTCGGCGTGCCCGCAGTGCTGGGCGAGTTCGCGGAGCACGTGCAGATACACCCACCGCAGCGGGACCGGTCCCATCCGGTGCCCGGACAGGACGTCGTCCAGGCCCAGCGTCGCGGTCGCCCGGCGGGATGCCGCGCAGGCCGCCCGGTACGTGTGCCGCACGCCGGCGATTGTGTCGCCGTCGTCGAGCACGAACGAATCCTCCGACGCGGCGGGGATGCCCAGTTCGGCGCGCGACCGGCCGGTGACGGCCTCGTCGAACCAGACCCGCTCCACGAAGGTCGCGTGTTTCACCAGGCCCAGCAGCGTGGTCCGGGAGGCCACCAGCGAGCGGCGGGCCTGTTCCTCGGTCAGCCCCTCCAGGCAGCCGTCGAGCGCGGCGCGATGCTCGTCGAGGAACGCCTCGAACTGCGCAGGGAGCGGCTGGGCGACGACGGCTTCGGCGAAGGTCGGCGGAAAGGCGGGCATGCGGGACAGCATCCCAGACTCGCCGGCCGTCGACTGCCCGGGAATCCTCCTGACATAGTGTCGGTCGGACCCGCCCGGGTACGTGGTGCCCGGAGGACCGCCGGAAGGAGGGTCGGGAGCATGACGAGGTGTCCGGTCCGCTCCGGCGACGGGACGACGGGCCACATCCCGGGCGGCGTCGACCGATGCCGGTGACGGACCGCGCCGACGGGAAGGTCGACTTCCGGCGGTCCCTGGACGCCTACCGGGCGCACAAGGGGCGGTTCCGGCTGGTCGACGTGCCCGACATGCAGTACCTGATGATCGACGGCCGGGGCGACCCCAACAGCGCACCGGCCTTCACCGGGGCGGTCGAGGCGCTCTATCCGGTGGCCTACCGGTTGAAGTTCGCCAGCAGGCGGGAACTCGGGCGGGACTACGTCGTCCCGCCGCTGGAGGGACTGTGGTGGGCCGAGGACATGGCGTCCTTCACCACGGTGCGGGACAAGTCGCGGTGGTGCTGGACGCTGATGCTCATGGTCCCCGACTGGATCGGGCCGGGCATGGTCGCCGCCGCCGTCGCGCAGGCCGGGGCGAAGCGGCCACCCGGACGGCTGGACGACGTCCGCCTGGAGCGGCTGACCGAGGGGCGGTGCGTGCAGACCCTGCACGTCGGTTCCTTCGACGACGAGGCCGCCGTGCTCGCCCGTCTGCATCACGAGTTCGTCCCCGCCCACCGGCTCCGCCTGACCGGCACCCACCACGAGATCTACCTGAGCGACTTCCGCAGGGTCGCCCCCGACCGGAGGCGCACCATCCTGCGCCAGCCGGTCGTCGCCGACACCCGGCCCGTCGGGGATCGTCGCGGGGCTGCCGCCGACGACGGCGGTCAACCCGCGCGGTAGCTCAGGTGGTAGCCAGTCGGCCAGCTGTGCAGGTTGTTGAGTTCGGCGGCCGGGCCGGTGCAGTCGGTCGTCCGGTAGCCGGACACGGAGTGGAAGCCCCCGCTCCAGGCGAGCAGCCAGGTCGCGTCGACCGGGACGGGACGGCAGACGCCGTCGGGCGTGGCCTGCCGACCGACCACCTCGGTCGGGTAGCTGGAGTAGAAGACCAGCCCCGTGTCGGGGCTCTGGACGGGCTCGCCGGCGGTCGCGGACGACGCCGGCAGGATCGCGGTGAGCACGACGCCCAGGGCGACGGCGAGACCTGCGACTGATCGGTGGACGGTGGCGCGCATGGCGGTCTCCTTCGGTACGGCTGCGGTCCGTAACCCGGCCCGAGCCACAGAAAGTGACAGGATTCGATATAACAATCCGTCGGGATGAGTGCGGTGTCAAGGAGCCGGGGCGGAGCGGCGGCCTGCCGATGGTGGCGTCGGAACCCCGGAGAGTGACGGAACGGCCGGTCGGTGCGGCCGCTCGGACCGGACCACGGGACGGTATGGCGGGAGGCCGTGGAAGTGTCGTACCCGTGGGCCATGATCTTGTGGTCACGGCGACGCCGGCCCGGCCGGCGCACGCCATCAACCATGGTCGACGCCGGGTTTCCGGCGGGTGGGAGGACGAGCGGTGACGGACGCTGACGAGGCCGCATGGCGGCGGCGGAGCGTGGTGGCGGTGGTGCCGCCGGCCCGGCCCCGCAAGCTGGCCAAGGTGCCCTTCGTCGAGCTGGCCGACGGGCGGTTACAGGGAGTGGTGTCCAGCGGTTCCGACATCGAGCGGGTGTACGTCTCGTCGGTGACCGCCGGTAACCACGCCTACCACTGCAGCACCAACAACAACCGGCCCTGCGGCGGGCTGCGCGGCGCGCCCTGCAAGCACCTGGAGGCCCTCGCCGACGAGGCAGTCCTCCAGTACGGCGTCGACCGGGTCGCCCGCTACCTGCGGGTGGACGCCGGCGACGGCACGCAGACCGGGGTCGAGCTGCTGTCCCGGCTGGACGCCCGGCACGAGCCGACCTCCGCCGCCGTGGTGTTCAGCCGGTTCCTGCGCCACCTGGCCTACCTCGAACTCCCGGCCAGCACCACGGCGCTGCCCGAGCTGCACTGGTTCCCGTCGACCGGGGCAGGTCGCTGATGCTCGGCACGCAGCTGGCGCAGCTGCACGGCGACGATCCCACCGGGCTGGCCGACGCCGACGACGTGGTCGCCGGATTCGACGAGGCCCTGCTGCGGGGCTTCGCCCGGGTCGGCGAGGCGGACGCCCTCGCGCTGACCGCACTGACCGGCGCGGTCGCGGGCACGCCGCTGGGTGAGCGGGTGGCCGAGGCGGTGGGCAAGGTGACCGCCGGTTCCGTCGGTCAGGAGCACCTGGCCGCCCTGGCCGGTGCCCGCGCGGCGCTGCTGGGCGCGACCCACGACGCCCTGACCGCCCGGTTCGACGCCGCCCTCGGGCGGGAACGCGCGGCGTGGACGGCACCCGCCGGTGAGCCCGCCGACGGCTCCCCCGCCCGCGCCGCCGCCCGGTCCTGGCTGCACGAGACGGCGCTGGCCGGATGGCGGGGCATCGACCACGAACTGCTCTCCGCCGTCGGCACACCGGTCGAGGCGGCGCTGGCCGAGCCGGGGGCGCGCCGGCTGGCGGTGCTGCTCGACGGGCTCGCCGCCGAGCTGCGGGCCGGGTTGCCGGTGGCCACCATGGCGCAGCCGCCGGTACGCCGCTGGGCGGACCTGTGGGCCCGTGGCGTGCTGCTGGCCCAGGACGGGCCGGCCACCGACCCGACGGCCGGCGCCACCCCGGTCAGCGGTCGCCTGCTGCCGCTCGGGGTCGACGTCCACGAGCACGAGACCGCCGTCCAGGTGCAGCTGCACGCGATCCTCGAACCGGCCGACGCCGGCCCGCCCCGGTTGGTCCGGGTGACGGTGGGCGCGGCCAAGGTCGCCACGATCGGCGGCCCGGCGGTGTGGCGGCTGCTGTCGGCGTACCCCGTGCTGCTCACCGCGATCGCGCAGCGGCGGGCGCTGACCGTGACCGACCTGCCCGCGTACGGCGGCGACCTGCACTGGGTCGACGAGCGGGCGCAGGCCGGCGAGCCCGCCGACCCGTTCGCCACCGCCCGGGTGCTGCTCGGCACGGCGACGGCGGCGGCCACCGCGCCGCTGGACCGGCACCCGGCGGCGATCGCCGAGCCGGTGCTGCTGGAGGGTTACACCGTGCACGACGGCGGGTCGACCGTCGACCTCGGCGGGCAGCGCCTCGCGGTCGCCCTGGACCGGCTGCCCGCCGGTGGGCCGCTCACCCCGGCGCTGGTCGCCGCCTCGTCGTCCTGCCTGGGCCTGGCCCGTTTCGACGGCGGCCGGTGGCTGGTGCAGCCGCTGGCGGTGCAGGCCACCGTCAAGCGCCGGCCGGTGGAGGCGCACAACGGCGACTGGGCCGACGGGGTGACCGACCCGAAGGTGGCGAAGGCCGAGGCCAGGGCGGGCGACGCCGTGGCCGTGCTGCGCGAACGCGCGGGACGGTTGCTGCGCCGATGAGCGATCCGACCCCCACGACCGGCGCCGTGCCCCCGGGCGGCACCGTGCCCCCGGGCGATGCGGTCACCCCGGGTGACCTCGCTGCCGCCAACCGCCGGCAGGTGCTCTACTGGCGGCTGCTGGGGCGGCTCTTCGATCCCGACGAGCAGCCCACGCTGGAGTCGGCGAGCGTGGCCGTGGTCGACGACCTCGGCCTGCCCGCCGCCCTGCTGGACCCGACCGTGTCGGTGGACACCGTCGTGCAGCGCTTCCCCGCGCTCGCCGACGAACTCCGAGGCCTGCTCGCCCCCGACCCGGCGTACCCGACCGACGACCGGCCCGGCGACGACCCCGCACCCGCCACCGGGGCCCCGCGGGCCGCGGCGGCGGAGGCGACCACCGACGTCACGCAGACGGCGGAGGCGACCACCGACCCCACGGGGGCGACGGGCGAGGGGGACACCGCCGACGGCGGGGATCACCGGCCCGGCGAGGCCGAGGTGCGCCGGGCGGCGCTGGTGTCGAAGCTGCTGCTCAACGTCTTCGGCACCGGGTCCGGGCCGGTCAGCGCCGGCCAGCTGGCCCGGTGGCAGGCCGACGCCGGCTGGTTCGCCCAGGCGCTCGGCACCACCGGGGAGGAACTGCGCCGGCAGGGCGGCGGCGGGTTGGGCGCCACCCTCACCGGCCTGGAGGGTGACCTGGTCCGCCGGATGCACCTGCGGGAGGTGCTGGCCGACCCGAAGCTGGCCGCCCAGCTCACCCCCAGCATGTCGCTGATCGAGCAACTGCTGCGGGACAAGTCCAACCTGTCCGGGGTGGCCCTGGCCAACGCGAAGTCGCTGATCCGGCGGTACGTCGACGAGGTCGCCGAGGTGCTGCGGACCCAGGTCGAGCAGACCACCGTCGGCACGATCGACAGGTCGGTTCCGCCGAAGCGGGTCTACCGCAACCTCGACCTGGACCGCACCATCTGGCAGAACCTCACCAACTGGAGTCCGGAGGACGAACGCCTCTACGTCGACCGGCTCTACTACCGGCAGACCGCCCGCAAGACCACTCCGTCTCGGCTGATCGTGGTGGTGGACCAGTCCGGGTCGATGGTCGACTCGATGGTGAACTGCACCATCCTGGCCTCGATCTTCGCCGGGTTGCCCAAGGTGGACGTGCACCTGATCGCGTACGACACCCGGGCGTTGGACCTGACCCCGTGGGTGCACGATCCGTTCGAGGTGCTGCTGCGCACCAAGCTCGGTGGCGGCAACGACGGGCCGGTGGCGATGGCGATGGCCCGCCCCAAGATCGTCGAGCCGCGCAACACGGTGCTGGTGTGGATCTCGGACTTCTACGAGTTCGACCGATCCCAGCCGTTGTTCGACGGCATCGAGGCGGTGCACCGCTCCGGGGTGCGGTTCATCCCGGTCGGCTCGGTCAGCAGCTCCGGCCAGCAGAGCGTCAACCCCTGGTTCCGGCAGCGCCTCAAGGACCTGGGCACCCCGGTGCTCTCCGGTCACATCCGCAAACTCGTCTTCGAGCTCAAGAGCTTCCTCACCTAGGAGAATCACCCCTCATGTCCGAGATGTTGCGTGCCCCCGCCGAGGTCAAGTACGCCGACGAACTCGACTACCTGGAGTCGGTCGACACCGGCCCGAAGCCGTTCTCGTGGCGGTTGAGCCCGCGCATGGTGCGGCTGTTCGTCCTCGGCTCGGAACGGGCCGACGGTCTGGAACGGGAGATCCCGCAGAAGTGGTTCGGTGACCGCAGTTTCGTCGAACGCAGCATCGTGACCCTGGCGTCGGACCGGGGCCTGCTGCTCATCGGCGACCCCGGCACCGGCAAGAGCTGGCTGGCCGAGTTGCTGTCCGCCGCGATCTGCCGCAACTCGACGCTGGTGGTGCAGGGCACCGCCGGCACCACCGAGGACCACATCAAGTACTCGTGGAACGTCTCGATGGTCATCGCCAAGGGGCAGTCCCGGGAGTCGATGATCCCGTCGCCGATCATGACGGCGATGGAGCAGGGCGTGGTGGGCCGCTTCGAGGAGCTGACCCGGTCCACCAGCGACGTGCAGGACGCGCTGATCTCCATCCTGTCGGAGAAGTACGTCTCCATCCCCGAGCTGAACGACGACAACATCGTCTTCGCCCAGCCCGGTTTCTCGATCATCGCCACCGCGAACAGCCGCGACCGGGGCGTCAACGACCTGTCCTCGGCGTTGAAGCGCCGGTTCAACTTCGTCCGCATCCCGGTGGTCACCAACAAGCGCAGCGAGGCGGAGATCGTCCGGTTCCGCACCGAGGAACTGCTGCGCCGGCACCGCATCGAACTGGACGTGCCGCCCACCCTGCTGGACATCCTGCTGCAGAGCTTCGCCGACCTGCGGGCCGCTGCCGCGTCGGCGACCAGCGACGACGAGAAGCTGGAGTCGGCGCTGTCCACCGCCGAGCAGATCGGGGTGCTGGAGGACGCCATCCTGCACAGCCAGTTCTTCGGCGACCGGGCCCTGCGGGTGGAGACGCTGGCCTCCTCGCTGGTGGGGTCGCTGGCCCGACGCAGCCCGGAGGACCTGGCGATCCTCAACAAGTACCTGCACGGCGTGGTGGAGCCCCGGGCCAAGAAGAACGGCGAGGGCTGGGCCGGCTTCCTCGACGGCGGTCGCCAGGCGATCGCCTCGCTGTCGTGACCACCGCCGACACCGGCACCGCCGCGCCGCCCGGCGTCACCGGGGCCGCAGCCGGCGGGGTGACCGCCGGGCCGTTCGGGGCGCTACGCGAGCAGCTCACCGACGCGGCGGCCACGTTCGCCGGTTCCGCCGACGCGCTGGCCGGCATCCTCGCCGGCATCGTCGACGACGTCGACCGGGCGCTGGGCGAGCGGTTGGAGATCTTCCCGGTCTGTCACCACTCGCCGGCCTCGGCGCTGGCGATGGTCCGCCGGCTGCGGCACAAGCAGCCCAAGGTGATCTACCTGGAGCTGTGCGAGGACCTCCAGCCGCTCCTGGGCGAGCTGCGCAACTGCCGGCTGCCGGTGGCGGTGCAGGCGTTCGCCTCCGAGCTGGACGGTTTCCCCGCCGAGTGGGGGCCGCTGAGCGTCGTCGCCCCGGTCACCGAGGCGTCCGCCGAGTACCAGGCGATCGCGTACGCGCTGGAGACGCCCGGGGTGGAGCTGGTGCTGGTGGACCGCTCCACCGACCACGTCTTCCAGTGGTCACCGCGCGGCGACGCCGGGGCGGGCACCGACGTGCCGGCCGACACTTCACCGGAGGCGGCGGGCGGCGAGGCCGGGGAGCAGGCGGCCCTGCACGGCGACGCGGTCGGCGTGGAGATCGGCGACCTGCGACCCCGGTTCGCCGAGCTGGAGGCGTACCTGCTGCACCACGGCAAGGTGCGGCACTGGTCGGAGTGGTGGGACCAGTACGTCGAACGGCCCCTCGCCGACGCCGACCACGACACCTACCGGCAGGTGATGGTGCTGATCGGCAGCCTGTTCCGCCGGCTGCGGCCGGCCGGGTCGGACCGTACCGACCGCGACGAGGACCGGGAGCGCTACATGTGGACCCGGATGCGGGAGCACCTCGCCGCGTCCGAGGCCGACCCGGCGGACTGTCTCTACGTGTGCGGCGCGTTCCACGCCGCCAGCCGGGTCGAGCAGTTCGGCCTGGACTCCCCCGCCCCGGACTTCGCGATCACCCCCCGCACCGGCACCCGCTGGCGGTACGGGCTGATCCCGTCGAGCCACTCGGCCATCGAGGCGCAGTTCGGGCTGGCACCGGGGTCGGTGTCGATCGCCGCCGCCAACTGGACGCGGGCGGTCGGCCGGTCGGGTCTGACCCCGTACCGGCTCGACGGCCAACGGGGCGGCAAGGGTGGTCGGGGCAGGCGCAGGGCCGCCCCGCCGGTCGCCGCGCCAGCCGGTCCGGTCGCGGACCGGCTCACCGGGTTCCTCGCCGCGCCACCGGCGCTCGACGGGCTGGACGAGGCGGAGCTGCGCGGCTGGTGCGTGGACATCGTCCGGTTGGCCCGCCGCAACGGGTACCTGGCCAGCACGGCCGACGCGATCGCGGTGTTCGAGACCTCGATCCTGCTGGCCGGGTTGCGCAACCGGGCCCGGCCCACCCCGTACGACTTCGCCGACGCGGCGGTGACCTGCATCGAGAAGGACGTCGTGCCGGGGCGGCGGGACGTGCGGCGGCTCTGCGAGATCCTGCTCGGCGGGGACCGGATCGGGCAGGTCGGCTACGACGCCCTGCCGCCGCTGGCCCGCGACGTGCTCGACCGGCTCCAACCCCTCGGCCTGGACCTGGAGAAACGCACCATCCAACGGGCCCTGCTCGACCTGCACGCCACCCCGGCGCTGGCCGGCTGCTCGGATCTGCTGTGGATGCTGCGGCACCTGCTGCCCGCCGACGCGGTCCGCCCGATCATGGGCGAGCGCCGGTTGGGGCACCGGTCGATCCAGGAGAGCTGGGACCTGGCGTTGGGCCGGCACCAGCGGGCGCTGATCGAGCTGGGCTACGAGGGGGTGACCGTCGAGCAGGTGCTGGAGCAGCGGCTGCGGCGGTCGGTCCGGGGCCCCGACGCGACGGCCGCCGGTGCCCTGGCCGCGGTGGAGGACGCCATCCGGTTGCTGGACAGCCCCCGGCTGGTCGACGAGTTGGGCACGCGGGCCGTGGAACTGCTGTCCACCGAGCGCACGGTGGACGACGCCCCGGAGGTGCTGCGGCGCATCCGCCGGTTGCTGGCCCACCACCGGGCCACCGCGCCGACCCTGCCGGCCTGGTGCGAGGCGTTCGTGACGACCGGGTACGCGCACTACTGCACCCTGCTGCCGACCGCGTTCGTCGAGGAGGAGACCGGGGTCCGGCAGGTCGGAGCGATGCTCGGCTTCCTGTTCAGCATGGAGAGCCTGGCGCTGTCGCTGGGCTGCGACAGGTCCCAGCTCGAACTCGCGGTGGCCCAGTCGCACCCGGAGAGCCCGGCGAAGGTCGCCCTGCTCTGGGCGGCCCGGCACCAGCTCGGCCTGCTGCCGCTGGCCGAGCTGCGGCAGCGCTGCGCCGACCTGCTGGGTAACCCGCTGGTGGTGCCGGCGTTCCCGAGGTACCTCTCCGGTTTCGTGCACGCGCTGGAACCGGTGCCGGGGCTCGCGCCGTTCGTGGTGGAGACGATGTCCACCGCGTTCGCCCGGTTGCCCGACCCGGTGCTGCTGCCCTGGCTGCCCACGCTGATCACCACCCTGCGCGAGCACGGCCCGGAGCTGGTGCCGCTGCTGGTGCGGGAGGCGGCGCGCACCTTTCCGGGGACGCTGCCCGAGTTGGACGCCTGGGTGCCGCCCTGGCTGGGACCGCCGGCCGGGCCCGCCCCGGCGGCCCGACCGAACGCGCCGACGGGGCAGGTGCACGCCCTGCTCACGGCGCATCCGGTGGCGGTGGACGCGGTCGCCGGGCTGCTGGGCTGCGACGGCGGTTGGTCGGGGCCGGTCGACGCCCCGGCGGGGTCGGCGGCGGCGACGCTGCTGCTCGCCCATCCGGACACGGTGGAGGCGGTGTCGGTGCTGCTCGGCGGCTGAGGGCCGGGGGGCGCGCCGGGGTGGCTGGTGGCCCGGCGCGCCGGCCGGTCACCCGTGGGGTGCCGCCACCGAGGGTGTGGTGGCGGCACCCCACGGCCGGGTCACCGGGTGGGGGTCGTCGCCGGATCGCCGGGGTGGTTGGTCAGGGCCGGGGTCACGGGGTGTACGTCACTCCGGGGTAGTCGGCCTGCGCCTGGACGAACTGCGCCTGCCAGTCGGTGGGCCAGCCACCGAACGCGGTGGTGGCCAGTGGCTTGAGGCTCACGCCGGCCGCGCCGCTCCAGAAGTGCACGAACTCCCCCCAGTTGAGGTCCCGCGCGTAGACGCCGTCGAACTGGTGGAAGTGCTGGGACAGCAGCTGGAAGAACTTGTTGAGCACGACCTTGCCGCCGTAGTTCTGGTAGATCGGGTAGAACCAGTCCCGGAACCAGTAGGTGTTGGCGACGGGGAAGTTGTCCGAGGTGAGCAGCTTCGCGTTCTTCCAGCGGGTGGCGTCGGTGGTCCGGCCGGTGCCGACGTAGCAGTCGTACTGGAAGATCTCGGCCCACTTGCTGTCACCCCAGAGGGCGTACGCGGGTGAGCCGTTCACCCCGAACGCGGTGAACTCGACGGTGTGGTTCATCTCGTGGGAGATGACGTCCTCGTTGAGGTCGGTGTTTCCCCAGCCGCCGCCGCTCATGTCGTTGACGTCACGGAAGAGTGTGTTGGGGTCGAACTGGCTCAACGCGAACCCGCCCGATCCCGCGTCGTCGTGCAGCACCTCGTACAGCCGCTGGCCGCTGAGGTTGCCGTAGTTGGCCTGGACGTACTCCCAGATCTGTTTGGCGTAGTCCTTCACCCAGGTCAGGTCGGTCGAGGCCAGTCCCGGGTCGCGGTAGACGGCCAGGTTGGCGTCGTAGTAGTAGCGGGTGAGCGTCTCGTTGGGGGCGTGCCAGGTCTCGGTCCAGGTGGTGGCCGGGGTGGCGCTGAGGGTGGTGGTGTCGGCGGTGGCGTAGCCGGAGTTGCCGGCCACCCCCTCGGCCCGCAGCCGGTAGTAGTAGTGGGTGCCCGCCGGCAGTTTCAGGTTGTGGAACTTCGTGGTGCTGGCCGGCAGCACGTACGCGGTGCTCCAGGTGGTGCCGTTGGTGGAGCGTTCCAGCCGGTAGGCCGTCTCCCACCGGGTGTTGTCGGTCCAGGTGAGCCGGATCTGGTCGGTGGCCGCGGTGGCGAGCAGGCCGGTGGGTGCGGCCGGTGCCGGGGTGGTGGCGGTGGTGGTCCCGTAGATCTGCCACTCGCCGATCTGCATGTTGACCGACCCGTTGGTGGCGGTCACCCGCAGCCGGTAGTAGCGGTAGGCGGTGGTGTTGCTGAACGAGTAGGTGTTGCGGTGGAAGCCGGTGACGAACGTCTGGTTGCTCTGGGTGTCCAGCGGCGTCCAGCTGCCGCCGGTGGTGGAGGCCTCGAAGACCCAGTTGCGCGGGTTGCGGTCGGGCCAGTCGTTGGCGGAGGTGACGGCGTAGCTGGTCACCACGGCCGCCGTGGTCGCCTCGAACTGGATCCAGCCGGCGCCGCTGTAGGTGAAGTACTTGCGGTAGGGCGTGTTGTCGATGACCTTCTCGATGCCCTCGTCGCCGGTGGTCGACCACTGGTCGGTGATCGTGCCGGGGGTGTCGGTAATGTCCACCGCGGCGGCGAGGTGGACACCGGCCAAGTGGCTCGGGGTTCCTGCGACGAGCAGGAGGATGGCGGCCACCGCGGCGAGCAGGGGCAGTGCCGTGCCCGGGGGGCGGCGGCGGATCGGGTCAGCGCGCATGGAGCGGGTTCCTCTCGGCGTGGTCGGTCCTGTCCGGTGCGTGCCGGGGGTCGATGCCACCTCCCGGTGACCCCGCGCACGCGGCACGACGACCCGCCCCCGTTTCCCGGGGATCGGGTCGTGGAATAAGTGGCGGGGAATGGCTCCGGAATGGCTTCGGAATGGCTTCGCCAGGAGCTCGACGAATCGGCCGGGCACCACCGGAAAAGCATTCGATGTGGATACCGCGACCGCTCCCCGTTGACCGTCTGCGCACCGAATACTAGTTGCGGCATAGCAATCGGTCAATGAGACCCCGTTCTCACCTTTGAACAGGAAATGTATTCGCACAGATATCCCACCCATGGGAGGCGATCCGGGGCGACCCTGCGACGGCGCTGGCCGGCCGTCGTTCACCCCCCTCCCGCACGCCGTGCAGCGGCCGTTCACCCGCCTCTCGGAGGCTTCGTCACCGACACGGTCGACATCCGGATCACGTGGAGGGCTCCGCAGTGCAGCACAGGGATTCCGAGGACGCCACAGGCGGTCAACTGTCACGCCGCCAACTGGTGAGGTACGCGGGCGTCGGCGCGACGCTCGCCGCCGCCGGCCCGTTCGTGGGCGTCGAGGCGGCCCACGCCGACCCGGACGGGCAGGACCGGGCGACGGCCGGATCAGGTCGGGCCGACAACCGGATCTGGCGGGCCGGCGACCACCACATCCACTCCGAGTACAGCGGCGACTTCGACACCTCGACGAACCCGCCGACGTTCCGCAAGGGCGCCGACGCGGTCTATCCGATCGTCACCAACGCGATCATGGCGAAGAACTTCGGCCTGACCTGGGCGATGTGCACCGACCACGGTGGACCGACACACTCCAAGGTGAACCTGGAACAGGCGTACCCCGACCTGCTGCGGTCCCGCCGGCTGGTGCCCGAGGTGTTGCAGTTCTGGGGGATGGAGTTCGACGCCCCGGCGATGGACCACCACACCCTGATGATCCCCCGGCACGCCGACGAGGCGAAGCAGCTCTTCGAGCTGGAGAGCCGGTTCGCCAAGCGGGACCCGTTCCCGGCCGACCCGGGCCGGGACACCGAGGCCAAGATGGTGGAGTTCCTCAAGGTCGCCCGGAACATGCCGCACAGGCCGCTGGTGATCGCCCACCACACCTCCCGCTCGGCGACCGGGCTCGGGGTGTACGGGCAGGACCTCCCGCACGAGTTCCGCAACGGCAACGACGCGGCCCCGGACGTGTACGTCGGCTTCGAGGGCGCCCCGGGCCACCAGGCGGGCCCGCTCAACGGCAGCGCGCGCGGCGGCTACGGCAACCACCCCACCTACGGCGGCTACGACCAGGCGACCGCCCGGGTCGGCGGGCTGTGGGACGCGCTGCTCGGCGAGGGGCGACGCTGGTGGATCACCGCGACCTCCGACTCGCACGTGCACTGGACCCGGGGTGGCACCGACTTCTGGCCGGGCGAGTACAGCAAGACCTACGTGCTGGCCCGCCAGGAGTACAGCGACATCATGGACGGACTGCGCCACGGGCGGATCTTCGTCACCACCGGCGACCTGGTCACCCGGCTCGACGTCACCGCCAGCAGCCAGGGCCGCTCGGCCGGCTCGGGTGAGACCGTCACCGTCAGCCGCCGCGAGCGCACCGACGTGGAGGTCGAGATCAGGTTCCGGCCGCCGGCCGGCACGAACGCCAACGGCGACCGGCCGCAGGTCCGCCGGGTCGACCTGATCGTCGGCCGGGTGACCGGCCCGAGCGCCGACCGGGACGCCGACACCAACCCGACCACGACCGTGGTGGCCCGGTTCGGTCCGCGCGACTGGCGGCAGCAGGGCGCGCAGTACGTCATCCGGCACACCCTGCGCGACGTCGGGGCCGACAGCTACCTGCGGGTGCGCGGCACCAGCACCGACGAGGCCGAGCCGCTGGCCGACGGGCTGGAGAGCCCGTGGAGCGACCTGTGGTTCTACTCCAACCCGGTGTTCGTCCGGGTGCGTTGACCGTCCGGTCCCGGCCCGCCGACGGCGGGCCGGGACCGCCCCCACCGGGTCGACGACGCTGAATATGATCAGGGGTACGGCGAAGGCCTGCCCGGCAGACGATGGTCCACCGTGGACGCCGGGACTCGCCACCAAACGCCCGCATTCGAGCGAGTGTGGGGCAATTGGCGAATCGCGTACCGGCCCCCGGTTGTGAATCTTGACCACCCGAAAGCGCAGGTCATACGCTCCGGGCACCCTTGATTCATTTCCCGGGAAGGGAAACGGGACACCCATGCGAACTGCCGGACTCCGCTCCACACTGCATTCCCGCAGACGGTTGGCGAGCGCCACCGCAATCGTACTACTGGCCGGAATAACCCCCCTGGTGGCCGGCCCCTCGGCCGCCGCAGCGCCCGCGACGACCTGTAGTACCGATCCCACCGACCGACTGGCCTCGGTGCCCAGCCCGGAGAGCTTCCTCGGCTTCCCGCTCGGCACCGGCCAGGAACGGGTGGTCACCAACGAGGAGGTGCGGGGCTACCTCGACGCCGTGGACACCGCCTCCAAGCGGGTCGTCACCGGCGTGCTGGGCACCAGCGTGCTCGGCCAGCCGCTGCCGTACGCGATCGTGTCGAACGAGCGCAACGTGCGGCCGGCCGTGCTCAAGGGCATCGCCGAGGACGTCCGCTCGCTGCGCGACCCCCGGGTGGTCAACCAGCAGCAGGCCGGCGAGATCGCCGAGGCGGCCCCGGCCATCGTCTGGGTCACCGCCAACGTGCACGGCGGCGAGAAGAGCGGCACCGACGCCGCCCTCAAGACGCTGTACGAGCTGGCCGCCGGGCTGTCCTGCGAGGTCCAGCAGCGCAACGACAACCTGATCACGATCATCGTGCCGACGCAGAACCCGGACGGCCGCGACGCCAGCCGCCGGCAGAACGAGTACGGCTTCGACATGAACCGGGACTGGTTCGCCCGGACCCAGCAGGAGACCGACGGCAAGCTCGAACTGATGCGGAAGTACCCGCCGCAGGTCTTCATCGACGCCCACGAGATGGGCGGCCGGCAGTACTTCTTCCCGCCCAACGCCGACCCGATCCACCACGAGATCTCCGGCGAGGCGGTCGACTGGATCAACCGGATCGGCGAGGCCAACAAGGCCGGCTTCGGCTACAACGGGGCGTGCGGTGGCGCGGTGACCACCGAGTGCTACTTCAACTACTCCACCTACGACCTGTTCTTCATGGGGTACGGCGACACGGTGCCGGCCGCCGGCTTCGGGGCCGCCGGCATGACCTTCGAGAAGGGCAGCTCGTCGGCGGTGGCCGACCGGGTGCAGCAGCAGTTCCACACCCAGTGGTCGACCCTCGGTTGGGCGGCGGCGCACAAGGGTGAGGTGCTGAACGGCTGGTACAAGGTCTGGAAGGACGCGCTCGCCCAGGGCCGGGCCGGCACGTTGGAGCCCAACGAGGTCGTCCAGCCGACCAACACCGTGCAGTTCCCGGTGCCGAACCAGAGCATCAGGTCGTACTTCCTGCTGCCCGACCGGCAGCTCGCCGACGCCCGCCAGCTCGTCGAGCGGCTGCGCCGGATGGACGTCGAGGTCTACCAGGTCAAGAAGGCGGTCAAGCTGCCCACCGCGAAGCTCTTCGGCGGCCGGTCGGCGACCAACCTGACCGTGCCGGTCGGGTCGTACTGGATCCCGATGAACCAGCCGCAGAAGCACTGGATCCAGGCGATCATGGGTGAGGACCCGTACACGCCGTTCCCGTACTTCTACGACGTGTCGTCGTGGAGCAACCCGCTGCTGATGGGTGTGAACGCCGTCTACACCGGCGCGGACGTCAAGCCCAACGCGGAGCTGATCGACAAGATCCAGAACACCGGTGGCGGCAAGATCCTGGCCGCGCCGCCGCTGAAGGGTTCCTACACCTACGAGCTGGACTCCGCCGCCGCGGCCGAGTTCACCTTCACCCTGCTGGGCAGGGACGTGCAGCTGGTGCGGGACCTCGACAACGGCCAGGTGGGGATGCCCGCCGGCGCGTTGACGCCGGAGCTGAACACCATCGCCAAGAAGCTGGGCGTCACGCTCACCCCGTACACCACGGCGGCCGTCGGCACCCCGATCAGCCGGCCCGACGTCGGCCTGTTCCAGGGCACCGGCATCTCCACCACCTCCGGTTCGCACGGTGAGGCCCGGTACGTGCTGGGCAAGCGGTGGGGCCTTGACCTCACCCCGGTCACCACCGCCGACATCAACGACAACACCCCCGCCTTCACCGGCCGCACGGTGCTGCTGGTGCCGGACGGCAGCAACGCGACAGGCGGGCTGACCGCGACCGGGCAGGCCAACCTGCGCAACTGGATCGCCCAGGGCCACACCTACCTGGGCCTGCGCAACGAGGGCACCCGGATGGCCCGCGCCGCCGGTCTCACCTCGACCACCGAGAAGCCGAAGCCGACCGGCTACACGGTGATCGGCTCGCACCTGCGGGTCGACGTGGACCCGGACAGCCCGGTCGGGCTGGGGCGGCCGGCCGAGGACTTCGAGTTCAACAACAACGACCCGATCCTCACCCCGAGCAGCACCGGCCGCAACGTGCTGCGCTACCCGAGCGGGGACACCTTCTGGGCCAACGGCTACACGGTGCAGGGTGACGCGCTCAAGGGCACGGTCGCGGTGGTGGACGAGCCGACCGGTGCCGGTCGGGCGGTGCTGTTCGCGTTCAACCCGCTGTTCCGGGCGTACAACGAGAGTGGCCTGCACCTGGTGGCCAACGCGCTGCTGTACCCGGCCGGCGGCACGGCGGCCCGGACCGCGTCGCCGGTCCCCGTCGACCCGG
>NZ_MZMV01000055.1 GCF_002210435.1 Micromonospora wenchangensis | reverse complement strand
TCGTCGCCGGTGCGACTCCACCCTGAGAAGGACTCGGGGTCGGCTCCGGGGCGACCCTGGGACTACCCCGAAACCCGCCCTGGGCAGGGCGGAAACGTCAGAGGTGGGGGCTAGATTCGGGGCATGACGCAGGCAGAGGACCGGTTCCACGTGCGGCTGCGGGTGGCCGACGACGTGGTCGAGGTGCGCGCGGTCGGTGAGATCGACATCGCCACCGTGGGCGCGTTCCGGGCCGCCCTCTGGGCCGCACCGGCCCGCCCGCTGCTCCGGCTCGACCTCTCCGGGGTCCAGGTGCTCTCCGCCGCCGGGGTGCGGGCGCTGGTCGCCGCCCACCTGAGGGTCCGGGCCCGGGGCGGTGAGCTGGTGGTGGTCGACCCCGATCCGGTGGTCGCCCGGGTGCTGCGGGTCGGCGGCCTGCACCGCGTCATCGCCGTCCGGCACGGCGACGCCCCGGTCGGGGCCGCGTCGCGCCCGCTGGCCGCCTGCGCCTGACCGCCGGCCGACGACGACGGGGACAGAAGCACCGGCGGCCCGGCGACCGGGGCCGGGCGGTGGGGCCGCCGACGCGGTGCCGGCGACCCCGACCGACGTCAGCGCACGCCGAGCAGGTCGACGACGAAGACCAGGGTCTCGTTCGGCTTGATCACGCCGCCCGCGCCCCGGCTGCCGTAGCCCAGGTGCGGCGGGATGGTGAGCCGACGGCGACCGCCGACCTTCATCCCCACCACGCCCTGGTCCCAGCCGGCGATGACCTGACCGCCGCCGAGCGGGAACTCGAACGCCTCGCCCCGGTTCCAGGACGCGTCGAACTCACGGCCGGTGGAGTGGGACACCCCCACGTAGTGCACGTTGGCGAGCTGGCCGGGACGCGCCTCCGGGCCCTCCCCGACGGTGATGTCCTCGATCACCAGGTCGGCCGGGGCCGCACCCTCGATCGGGCCGATCTCCGGCTTGCCTGCCTGGGGCGTGTTCATCTGCTGTTCTCCTCTGTCGTCACCCGATCGTCCGGACGGTGTCGATCCTGCCCGATCGCGGCACCCCGGCCGCCGCGGGCCCCGCCGACCGGGCCCCGCGCGTCGCGGGACCCGATCCGCCGGAGCCGCCGTACATGCATCCCGCCCGCGCGGGGCCGGACGCAGACGCGGCAGGGGCGCCACCGTGGCGGTGGCGCCCCTGCCGGTCGGTCGACCACCCGGGCGGGTGGGACCGGTCACCTGAGCCAGCCGAACCGGCGGACCAGCGGGAGGGTGGCCCAGACCCGGCCGAGGCCGAGGGTGTTCCCCGCGCCGACCAGGGCGAGGCCGGCCAGCACCGCGGCGTAGATCAGGTGGTCGTCCATGAAGGGGTTGTTCTCGGGAGGCAGGACGGCGGTCCACATCAGCACCATGAGCAGGCCACCGGCGACGGCGGCGATCCGCATCCCGATGCCGAGCAGCAGGGCCACCCCGATCCCGGCCAGACCGATCATGAACAGCCAGTCGGCCCAGGCCGCCCCGGCGATGTCCTGGTAGATCCCCTGGAACGGACCCTTCGCGCCGAAGGCGAGGAACCCCTTGGTCGGGCTGCCGCCGTTGATCCAGGCGTTCTTCGCCGCGGTCTCGTGGCCGAGGCCGAACAGCTTGTCCAGGAACGCCCAGAGGAAGATCCAGCCGAGGGCCAACCGGGTTCCGGCCCAGACGTACCGGGCGGCCCGCTGGCGGGTGGTCTCGGTTCCGGCCACCGGTGCGATGGTCCTGGCGGTGGTGTTCCGCTCGATCGTCGCGGTCATGGTCTCCACGTCCCTTCTCTGCCTGGCACCGCACTTCCCGGTGGCAGTTACATTCCACGCCGGTCGGCGCGGTTCCGGCAGGGCCGACCGGTCCGTGCCGGGCCGGGACCTAAGTCCCCTGGTACGGGCGTCCGGACGGGACCTTCGGCCTCGGGGTGACCGGTCCACCCGCCCCTGCCCCGGCCGGTCGGCGCGGCCCTAGCGTCGGACGGGAGAACCGGGCGAGGAGGTCGTGATGAGGACGTGGCAGGTGGACGACGTGATGACCCGGGAGGTCGCCACGGTGGGGGAGGAGACCCCGTACCGGGTGATCGTCGACATCCTGATCCGCCGGGGCGTCAGCGCGGTGCCGGTGGTGGACGACTTCCGTCGGGTGCTGGGGGTGGTGTCCGAGGCGGACCTGCTGCACAAGGTGGAGCACTCCGGGGCACAGGAGGAACGTCGGGTGTTCACCGGGCGGCGGCGTCGGTTGTCCCGGGAGAAGGCCGGGGCGCTGCTGGCGAAGGACCTGATGACTTCGCCGGCCGTCACGACCTTCCCGGGGGCGTCGCTGCCGGCGGCGGCCCGGCTGATGGACCGGGAGGCGGTCAAGCGGCTGCCCGTCCTGGACGACCTGGGCCGGCTGGTCGGCATCGTCACCCGCAGCGACCTGCTGCGGGTGCACCTGCGCACCGACGCCGAGATCCGCGAGGACGTGGTGCAGGAGGTGCTGCGCCGGGTGCTGGCCGTGCGGGACGGGCTGGTCACCGTGCAGGTCCGCGACGGCGCGGTGCGGTTGGACGGCCGGCTGGACCGGCGGACCGCCGCCGAGCTGGCGGAGAAACTCGCCGGTCAGGTCAGCGGGGTGGTCCAGGTCACCAGCACCATCGGGTACGACGTGGACGACGCCGGCCTGAGCGAGCGGGGGGTCACCCCGGTGGCCTGAGCGCCGTCCCGGTCTGACCGTCCGCCCCGGCGGTCAGACCGGGGTGGCGAGCTGGGCGGCGAGCAGGGCAGGTGCCTCGGCCAGCGACGGGCCGTACCAGGTGAGGTGGCGGCCGGAGACCAGCGCACAGGGGACGCCGGGAAAGGCGTCCGGCCCGTCGTCGGCGGTGAACGCGTACGGCTCGTCGGGGAGGACCACCAGGTCGGGCCGGCGGGCCCGCAGCGCGTCGAGGTCGGGACGCGGATAACGGTCCGGGTCGTCGTCGTACACGTTGACCACGCCGAGCCGACGCAGCACGTCCCCGGCGAAGGTGTCCCCGCCGAGCACCACCCACGGCCGCCGCCACACCGGCACCACGGCCCGCCGGGCGGTGCCCGCGTCAGTGGTCGCGGCCCAGGCCCGGCGGGCGTCGCGCAGCCAGCCCGGCTCCCCGGTCACCCCCAGCGCGGCGAGCACCCCGGCCAGCTCGTCGAGGGCCTGCGGCACGGTCCGGGGATAGGTGACCAGCACCGGCACCCCGGCCGCGGTGAGCGCGTCCGCGTCGGCGCGGCGGTTCTCCTCCACGTTGAGCAGCACCAGGTCCGGCCGCAGCGCCCGGACCCGGTCCAGGTCGGGATACTTGCTGCCGCCGACCCGGGCCACGTCCAACCCCGCCGGGTGCACACACCAGTCGGTCGCGCCGACCAGCAGCTCCGGCACGGTCACCGCCACCGCCTCGGTCAGCGACGGCACCAACGAGACCACCCGCACGTCGTCGTCCCTCCCGTCCTCAGTGGGCGGCGCTGGCGACGGTCTCCCGGGCCACCGTGGCCACCGGGACGCCCTCCCGGGCCGCCCACTCGACGGCGTGCCGCACCTCGGCCACCGGCAACGGCCGCCGGTCGGTCACGGTGACCGCCGTGTGCACCGCGAAGGACACGAACGGGTACGACCGGGCCAACCCGGCCACGCAGTCGTGCACCTGACCGGCCACCGCCAACGCCTCGTCCCGGGTCAACGCCGGCAGCACCAGCAGGTACTCGTCGGGGGTGAGGCGGACGGCCCGGTCGACCGGGCGCAGCGGGGCGGTCAGCGCGGCGATCACGGCCTGCGCCTCGCGGGCGGCGCTGCGTCGCCCGAACCGTTCCGGGGCGCCGGCCGGCTCCCCGACGCGCACGCCGATCAGGGCCACCGGCAGGGTGCCGGCGGCGGTCACCCCGTCCATCCCGGTCCAGCGGCGCAGCGTCGGCTCGTCCACCAGCCCCGGCGGGCCGTCCACCGGCTCGGCGTGCCGGCCCGGTCCGCTGCGGTGGGCGCGCTCGGCCCGGTCGGCCATCAGCCGCAACGCCGCCTCGGCCCGGCTCTCCCCGGGCGTCGCCGGCAGGTCGCGGACCCGGTGCAGCACCTGGTCGATCGCGGTCAGCGCGGCCGGGGGGAGCCGGTCGCCGAGCTGGGTGCGCAGCCGGATCACCTCGTGCAGCGCCTCGTCGCGGCGGAACCCCCAGCGGCCGGCGAAGAGCCGCCCCTGCTCCAACGTGTCGGCCGGCACCGCCTCCCGACGGTCCCGGGCCACCAGGCTCGCCCCGAACCGGGGGGTCAACGCCACCACGCTCCACTCCCGGGCCAGCTCCTCGGTGTCGTCGAGCGTCACCGGGTACGCCCCGGCGGGCAGCTCCGGCGGTGTCTGCCCGACCAGCCCGACGACGGTGACCGCCGCGCCCGCCGCGATCCGGGCGTAGCGTTCCCGCTCCCGCAGGAAGTACGGCATCCGCTGGAACAGGGCGATCACCACCAGCGGGCCGTCCTCGGCGGTGGCCAGCGCCGACCGCTCGATGGCGTGGGAGACCGTGACGAGACTCCGCTTGGTCAACAGTTCCGGGGCCGGTCCGTCGTGCAGCACCCCGTGAGCGTAGAGATCGGGCCCGGGGCGCACCAACCGCCTGGTGCGGCGTCCCTCGCCCGAACCGGCGGGGCGGTGACCGCGGTCGACGTCCTAGACTCGGCCGGTCACCCTCGCCTGCCACGGACGGACCGACCCGACGATGACGCGTACCGCCACCGACGACGATGCCCGGCTGCGGCCGGTCCCGTCCGGTGCCGCGCCGCTGTTCGTCCGGGCCGGCCAGGCCGTGTACGCCGCCCGTCGGCTCGGTGACCTGGTGACGCGCCGGCCGGCCGGGGTCACCGGGCACCAGTGGAGTTCCGCCCTGCGCGAGGAGTTCGACCACGTCGTCTGCGCGGCCGACACCGGTGTGCCGCTGTTCGCCCTGACCGTCGGCCCGACCGCGCCCCCGGGGTCGGCCGGGCAGCGGGCCGGGCGGATGGCCGCCGCTGTGTGCGCCGCCGTGGGCCTGCCGGTGCTGCGGATCGGCTCGCCGACGCTGCGGGCCGCCGGGCACGGCCGGCGCATCGTCACGTACGTCATCGACGCGCGCGCCTACGCCGCCGGGGCCGCCCCGGACGGGTCGGACGACGCCCCGGTGGGCTTCCGGGACATCGTCGGCCGGCTGCCGGACGGGCGTACCGGGCCGGTCAACGACCTCGGCGCGTTGTCCCGGGTGGCGGCCGTCGAGGCGTACGTGTCGCGGCGGCTCAGCGATCCGATCGTGCGGGGGTTGCACGTGCTGTGGCGCGACGGGACGGCCGAGGGGTGGAGCTGGGTCGAGGTGCGTCCCGGCCGGTGCCTGGTGGAGCGGGTCACGGTGCACGAGGCGCGGCTGCGCTGCGGGGTGGACCCGGGCCGGCTGGCCGAGGATCTCGCGGCGGTGGCGGTGGGCGACCGGTTGGCCGGGGTGGAGGACGGGGAACCGGCCCTGCTCGATCGGGACGAGCTGCGCCGGCAGATCCGCGCCCTGCGGGACCGGCGTGACGAGTTGGCCGCCCCGTTCGCGTTCGATCACCTCTGCGTGGACTGACCGCCGCCGGACGACCCGCCGTCATTTTCCGGCGACGGTTGGTGACATCGCGGCCCGGCCGGAAAACGGTCCGGGATTCCTCGATCCGCGTTGAACCTTCGCCGATGCCCGCCCGTACCTAAGCGGGAATGGACAGGATCTTCCCAGCCGCGCCACCCGACGCGGCGGACGGTGCGGAAAGGCATCGTCGGCCATCGACGTGCGACCGGAACGTCGCAGTGTCTCCGGCGGGGGTGACCGACCCGGAAAGGGTCTCCTCGTCGGGGGCGCGAGTCAGGTACCGGATCGAGAAGGAGAGCAATTCGATGCGCAGGTCCACAGGGGCACGCCGGTCATCCGGTAACGCGCGGAGCAAGCGGCTGCTGGCGGCGGTCGGTGCGCTCGTCGTCTTCGGCGGTATCGCCGCCGTCACCCAGATCTCCTCGGCCGGGGACAAGCCGAGGCAGCAGACCCGCAACGTCTCGTCGGCCTGCGTCGCACCGAGCCCCGGTGCCACCTCGCCGAGCGGGCGTGGCAGCACCACCCAGACGTGGCAGAACGGCAGGTGGGTCCGTAACCACTGGGGTGACGGGCAGATGTCCGTCGCCGAGTGCCAGGCCGTCAAGGCCGGCAACGCGCCGGTGACCACCCTCGCCTCGACGGTGGCCTGCCCGGAGGTCACCCCCCGGCTGCCGCAGATCCCGGCCCAGGCCAAGGCCGAGGTGGACAAGGAACTCGCCCTGCTCAGGACCCAGATCGACGACGCCAACAAGCGGTTGGCGGCCGAGGGTCGCAACGGGCAGGCGTTCATCGACAACGCCATCCTCGGCCCGCTGGCCGACAAGCGGCGCTCGGCGCTGAACCGGATAGCCACCGCGATCGGTCGCTTCGCCCAGCGTCCGCAGGGCCTGGAGCAGCTCGCCGGTTGCCAGGTGGCGGCCAACAACGGCGGCAACAACGGTGGTCAGAACGGCAACAACGGTGGCCAGAACGGCAACAACAACGGTGGCCAGAACGGCAACAACGGCGGCCAGAACAACAACGGCGGCAACAACGGCAACAACGGCAACGCCCTGGGCGTGCTGGCGAAGGACTGCGCCAACAGCCGGTTGCAGGCGCACGACGGCTTCCAGAACGGCAACCGGTGCGTCAGCACCGCGTTCGGCGAGGTGGGCGCGGCGGCCAACAACCCGTCGCTGCTGATCACCCAGTTCCCCAACCAGGTCCGGCGCAACCAGGCCTTCACCCTGAAGGTCTCCACCCGCAACCTGGTGCGTGACCGGTTCCTGGCGGCCGGCCAGGGCGGTTACTACCTGGAGAGTTCGGTGCTCAACGGCCAGGGGCTGACCCGTGGTCACTTCCACACCGCCTGCCGGATGCTCCAGAACACCAACCAGGCGCCCTCGAACCCGCAGGACGTGCCGGCGTTCTTCGTCGCCACCGAGGACGGCAAGGGCGGCAACCAGGCCGACGACGTGACCATCCAGATCCCGGGCCTGCCGCAGTCGGGTACGGCGCAGTGCGCGGTCTGGGCCGGCGACGGCTCGCACCGGGTGCCGATGATGGAGCGGGCCAACCAGACCCCCGCCTTCGACGTGGTGCGCATCCGGGTCAACTGACCCGACCGGCGACGACTGCGGGCCATCCCGGGAACCTCCGGGGTGGCCCGCAGTTCCGTGCCCGGCGGGTGGGCAGCCTACCGGCAGATGTTTTCGGTGCGGGGTCGCCGGGTGGAAATCGTGGACACGGCAAAAACGCCGGGGTCACGCTGATATCCCAGCGTGACCCCGGCGTGTCCGTTCGTGGTCCGGCCCGTCGTCAGCGGTTCTTCCACGCCTCCACGACCGAGACCGGGATGCGCCCGCGCTCGGAGATTTCGTGTCCGTTCTTGGTCGCCCATTCCCGGATGGCGCGGTTCTGCTCGCGATCCATTCCCGAGACGCCGGGCCGCGTTGGGCGGCGGGCCGGGCGACCGGCCTCGACGGCACCTCGGCCCATTCGACGGCCAGCGGTGATGTAGGCGTCGAGCGCCTTGCGCAGCACCCCCGCGTTCTCGTCGGAGAGGTCGATGGTGTACGCCGCCCCATCCAGGCTGAACTCGACGGTCCGATCGGCCTTTCCGCCGTCGAGGTCGTCGGTCAAAACGGTGATTACTTTCCTTGCCATCGCCATTACTCCCTGTGGTGATCGGGGTGTGCTAAGAGTTTGACGTATCTGACGGCAAATCCGCAACAATATGCCTCCCTTTCATTTGGCGGGTCGCGCCAATCCTGGGAAATCCGGGTGCGGCCAATGCTGGCCGACGGTGGCGGTGCGGCTGGGATGTGTCCTGAGTCACACCGCGGAACACAGGGCACGGTTTGTGACTTGAGTGAGACACGCTCAACCTCAAGTGATGGCAGGTGTTCGATGGCAACCCTCCCGGTACTTCCCCTGACCGACGTCGTCCTGCTGCCCGGCATGGTCATCCCGGTGACCCTCGACCCGACCACCCAGGCCGCCGTCGACGCCGCGCGGGCCAGCGGCGACAAGACCCTGCTCGCCGTCCCCCGCATCGACGGCGAGTACGGCCCCGTCGGCACGATCGCCACCATCGAGAAGGTGGGCCGCCTTCCCGACGGTGAACCCGCCGCCGTGGTGCGCGGCCTGGCCCGCGCCCGGATCGGTTCCGGCGTCCCCGGACCCGGCGCGGCCCTGTGGGTGGAGGCCACCCGGCTCGACGAACCCGCCCCCGCCGGCCGCGCCCGCGACCTGGCCCGCGAGTACCGCGCCCTGATGACCTCCGTGCTCCAGCAGCGGGGCGCCTGGCAGGTCATCGACGCGATGGAGCGGATGACCGACCTGTCCGAACTCGCCGACGCGGCCGGCTACGCGCCGTGGCTCACCCTGGCGCAGAAGACCGAACTGCTCGCCGCACCGGACGTCACCGCCCGGCTGGAACTGCTCGTCGGCTGGGTGAAGGACCACCTGGCCGAGCAGGAGGTCACCGAGCAGATCAACAGCGACGTCCGGGAGGGGCTGGAGAAGTCCCAGCGGGAGTTCCTGCTCCGCCAGCAGCTCGCCGCGATCCGCAAGGAACTCGGCGAGGACGAGCCGGACGGCTCCGCCGACTACCGCTCCCGGGTGGAGTCCGCCGACCTGCCGGACAAGGTCCGCGAGGCGGCGCTGCGCGAGGTCGGCAAGCTGGAGCGGGCCAGCGACGCCTCACCCGAGGCGGGCTGGATCAGGACCTGGCTGGACACGGTGCTGGAGATGCCGTGGAGCACGCGTACCGAGGACAACACCGACCTGACGGCGGCGCGGGCGGTGCTCGACGCCGACCACGCCGGCCTGGCCGACGTCAAGGACCGCATCCTGGAGTACCTCGCGGTGCGCAACCGGCGCGCCGAGCGCAACCTCGGGGTGGTCGGTGGACGCGGCTCCGGCGCGGTGCTGGCCCTCGCCGGCCCGCCCGGTGTCGGCAAGACCAGCCTCGGCGAGTCGGTGGCCCGGGCGCTGGGCCGCAACTTCGTCCGGGTCTCCCTCGGCGGCGTCCGCGACGAGGCCGAGATCCGCGGCCACCGGCGCACCTACGTCGGCGCGCTGCCCGGCCGGATCGTCCGCGCGCTGCGCGAGGCCGGCTCGATGAACCCGGTGGTGCTCCTCGACGAGGTCGACAAGCTCGCCGTCGGATACGCCGGGGACCCGGCCGCCGCCCTGCTGGAGGTGCTCGACCCGGCCCAGAACCACACCTTCCGCGACCACTACCTCGAAGTCGACCTCGACCTGTCCGACGTGCTCTTCCTGGCCACCGCCAACGTGGTGGAGACCGTCCCCGGCCCGCTGCTGGACCGGATGGAACTGGTCACCCTGGACGGGTACACCGAGGACGAGAAGGTCGCCATCGCCCGCGACCACCTGCTGCCCCGGCAGCTCCAGCGGGCCGGCCTGACCGCCGACGAGGTGACCGTCACCGACGAGGTGCTGGCGCTGATCGCCGGTGAGCACACCCGGGAGGCGGGCGTCCGGCAGCTCGAACGGGCCCTGGCGAAGATCCTGCGCAAGGTCGCCGTGGCCCTGGCCACCGACCCGGCGCCGGTCCGGGTCGACACCGGCACCCTGGCCCGCTACCTGGGCCGGCCGAAGTTCACCCCGGAATCGGCCGAGCGGACGGCGGTGCCCGGCGTGGCCACCGGCCTGGCCGTCACCGGTGCCGGCGGCGACGTGCTGTTCATCGAGGCCACCAGCATGGACGGTGAGCCGGGGCTGACCCTCACCGGGCAGCTCGGTGACGTGATGAAGGAGTCCGCCCACATCGCGCTGTCCTACCTGCGCGCCAACGGGCGGCGGTACGGCCTCGACCCCAACGTCCTGGCCGGACGCCGCATCCACCTGCACGTGCCGGCGGGTGCGGTGCCCAAGGACGGCCCGAGCGCCGGCATCACCATGGTCACCGCGCTGGCTTCGCTGGTGACCGGCCGGCCGGTACGGCCCGAGTTCGGGATGACCGGAGAGGTGACGCTGTCCGGGCGGGTGCTGCCCATCGGCGGGGTGAAGCAGAAGCTGCTCGCCGCGCACCGGGCCGGCCTGACCGAGGTGATCATCCCGGCCCGCAACGAGCCGGACCTCGACGACCTGCCCGCCGAGGTGCGCGCGGCGCTGACCGTGCACACCCTGGCCGACGTGGCCGACGTGCTCGCCCTGGCGTTGCGCCCCGCCGAGATCGACGCGGACACGCTCGGCGGTCGCCCGGTCGGCGCCGCCTGACCGGAATCCACCGCACGGCCCCCGACGTCCCACCCGGCGTCGGGGGCCGGTCCGGCCCCGTAATCTGAACCCCTCCCGTTTCCCGCATCCGCCACCGTCCGGTGGCACCCCTCGGAGGCGACCACCCGTGAACGTGTTCCTCTGGATCCTGCAGATCCTGCTCGCCGCGCTCTTCGCCGGCGCGGGACTGACCAAGCTCACCCAACCCAAGGAGAAGCTGATCGACCGGATGGGGTGGGTGCGCGACGTCGCGCCCCTCCAGGTCAAGGCGCTCGGCACGGCCGAGCTGCTGGCCGCGCTGGGGCTGATCCTGCCCGGCCTCACCGGCATCGCCACGGTGCTCACTCCGCTGGCCGCCGTCGGGCTGGTCATCGTGATGGCCGGCGCGGTCGTCGTGCACGTCCGGGCCAAGGAGTACCCGGGCGCCGCGACGACCGCGGTGCTGCTGGTCCTGGCGGCGATCGTCGCCTGGGGCCGGTTCGGGCCGTACCCGCTCTGAGTCGCCGCGACCGGCCCGCACCCCGCACGGGGAGGCGGGCCGGTGTCGCGTACGGGTCAGCGCCCGTCGACGCCGCGGTCGCGCCGTACGGTCGCCTTGCGGCCCTTGATGGTGCTGTTGCGCAGCCCGGCGATCACCTCGTCGGCGACGCCCTGCGGCACCTCCACCAGCGAGAACCGGTCGGCGATCTCGATCGAGCCGATGTCCCGGCCACTCACCCGGGTCTCCCCGGTGATCGCGCCGACCAGGTCCTGCGGGCGGACCCCGGCCCGGCGGCCCAGGCCGATGAAGACCTGCGCGGTGCCGCCCGTGCGGGGCCGGCCACCGCCACGCCGCTCCCCACCCCGGCCGTCGAACCCGGCCCGGGGCTCCCGGGGCGGACGGACCGACACCTGCGGGATCTCCTCCTCGTCGTCGGAGCCCGGCAGGGCCGCCTCGTGGGCCAGCTTGACCGCCGCCAGCGCCACCTCCATCAGGTCGAACTCGTCCGACAGCGACTCGACGATCACCCGGAACGGGTCCAGGTCGTCCTCCAGCAGGCTCTCCCGCAGCGCCGCCTGGGTCAGCGCCAGCCGCCGGGTGCGCAGGTCGGCCACCGTCGGGATCTTGTCGATGGTGATCCGCTGGCCGGTGACCCGCTCGATGGTCTTGAGCATCCGGTGCTCCCGGGGCTCGGCCAGGGTGATCGCCACCCCCTCCCGGCCGGCCCGGCCCACCCGGCCGATGCGGTGCACGTACGACTCCGGTGCGGACGGCACGTCGTAGTTGACGACGTGGGTGAGCTGCTCGACGTCCAGCCCCCGGGCCGCCACGTCGGTGGCCACCAGCAGGTCGGCGGTGCCGGCGCGCAGCCGCCCCATCACCCGGTCCCGCTGCTCCTGGCTCATCCCGCCGTGCAGCGCCTCGGCCCGGTAGCCCCGCCCGTTCATCGTCTCGGTGAGCCGGTCGACCTCCTCCCGGCTGCGGCAGAAGACGATCGCCGCCGTCGGGGACTCCACGTCCAGCACCCGGCCCAGCAGCGCCGGCTTGTGCGCCCGGGTGACGATGTAGGCGCTCTGCCGTACCCGGGGGGTCTCGCCGGCAACCGGCTGCTCCCGCCCGATCTGGATGCGCTCCGGGTCGGTCAGGTGCTGGCGGGCCAGCCCGTCGATCCGGGCCGGCATGGTGGCCGAGAAGAGCACCGTCTGGCGCTGCGCGGGGGCGTGCTCCAGGATCGCCTCGATGTCCTCGGCGAAGCCCATGTCGAGCATTTCGTCGGCCTCGTCCAGCACCACCGTGGCCAGCGAACCCAGCCGCAGGGTGCCCCGGGCGATGTGGTCCAGCGCCCGGCCCGGGGTCGCCACCACCACGTCCACGCCCAGGTCCAGGGCGCGTAGCTGGCGGCCGATCGGCTGGCCACCGTAGATCGGCAGCACCCGGGCGCCCAGGTCCTTGCCGTACCTGTGGAACGCCTCGGAGACCTGCACGGCCAGTTCCCGGGTGGGCACCAGCACCAGCGACACCGGGTCGCCGCCCTGACGGTCCTGCGGCATCCGCTGCAACAGGGGCAGGGCGAACGCGGCGGTCTTGCCCGTACCGGTGGCCGCCTGCCCGAGCAGGTCCCGTCCCGACAGCAGCAGGGGGATCGCCTCCCGCTGGATCGGGGTCGGCTCCTCGTAGCCGAGCGCGGCGAGGGCGCCCAGCAGCTCGGCGCGCAGCCCGAGATCGACGAAGGCGGGTACGCCGTCGGAGTCGTCGGGCGCGGAGAGGTCGGTCGGTGTAGGTGCGGAACTCATGGGCAAAGTTTTCCATCATCCCCGTCGGGCCGCGCCGCCGACCGGCCCCACCGTGCCGACCGGCACAGCCGGAGCCGTCCGCCGGTTAGCCTGACCGGCGTGCGTACGGTGGAACTGCTCTGCTGCCCGGCGCTGGAGCGGACGGTGCGGGCCGCGTGGGACCGGCTGGCCGGGGCGGGGCTGCCCAGCCTGGCCCGGCACGGCCACCCGACGAACCGGCCGCACCTGACGCTGGCCGCCGTCGAGGCGTTCCCGCCCGGCGCGGTCGACCGGCTCGCCGGGCTCTTCGACGCCGCGCTGCCCCTGCCGGTCCGGCTGGAGCGGGTGACGGTGCTCGACGGCAGCGCGCCGCTGGTCTGGTTGGTCCGGCCCACGGCGGAGCTGACCGCCCTGCACCGGGCTGTCTGGTCGGCGCTCGACGGCGCGCAGGGGCAGCGGGCCTGGCACGCCCCGGGCCGCTGGGTCCCGCACCTGAGCCTCGCGCTGCGCTTCCGCGACCACGACCGGCGGCGGGCCCGCGCGCTGGTCGGTGGCGACCGGCCGGAGGGCCGGTTCGTGGCGGCACGCAGTTACGACGGCGAGACCCGGGCGGTCCACCCGCTGGGTGGTGGCTTCCCCGGAGACTGATGCTGTTCTATGGTGGGCGGAGCGCTCCCGTCGACGGTCCACCGACCGCCCGGCGGGTCAGTGCTGCGCCGGCCCGGTCGGATGGTCACTGCCATCCCCACCGGAAGAGGCCCCATGCCCCACCATGTCCGACGGCGTCCGGTCGCGCTCGCGGCTGCCGCCCTGCTCGCCCTCGGCGGGCTCGCGGCCGTGCCGCAGCTCGCCTCCGCCGCTCCCGACCCCGGCTCACCGGTCAAGGTCAACCAGGTCGCCTACGTGCCGGGACTGCCCAAGCAGGCCACCGTCGTGAACTCCGCGAACTCCCCGCTCGGCTGGACGCTGCGCAACGCCGGCGGCGCCACGGTCGCCTCCGGGCAGACCACGGTACGGGGCACCGACGCGCTCTCCGGCGACCCGGTGCACATCGCGGACTTCTCCGCCTACGACACCCCGGGCACCGGCTACGTGCTGTCGGTCGGCGGGAGCAACAGCTACCCGTTCGACATCTCCGCCGACCCGGTACGCCGGCTGCGCGGCGACTCGCTGGCGTTCTTCTACCACCAGCGCAGCGGCACCCCGATCGACGCCCAGTACGTCGGGTCCCGCTACGCCCGCCCGGCCGGGCACGTCAACGTCGCCCCCAACCGGGGGGACAACAACGTGCCGTGCCGCACCTCCTGCGGTTACACCCTGGACGTGCGCGGCGGCTGGTACGACGCCGGTGACCAGGGCAAGTACGTGGTCAACGGCGGCCTGGCCACCTGGCAGCTGCAGAACATCTACGAGCGCACGCTGTACGTGAACGGGGCGGACAAGTCCGCCGTCGCCGACGGCACGCTGGCCATCCCCGAGCGGTCCAACGGGGTGCCGGACGTGCTCGACGAGGCCCGCTGGGAGTTGGAGTTCCTGCTCAAGATGCAGGTGCCGGACGGCCGGACCAACGCCGGCATGGTCCACCACAAGATCCACGACCAGAACTGGACCGCCCTGCCCACCCGTCCCGAGCTGGACAGCGAGCCCCGGCTGCTCTCCCCGGTGAGCACCGCCGCCACCCTCAACATGGCGGCGGTGGCCGCCCAGGCGTCGCGGCTGTGGAAGCCGTTCGACGCCGCCTTCGCCTCCCGGGCCCTGGCCGCCGCCGAGAAGGCGTACGCCGCGGCGAAGGCCAACCCGAACCGGCTCGCCCCCGCCACCGACAACACCGGCGGCGGCGCGTACGAGGACAACACCGTCAGCGACGAGTTCTACTGGGCGGCAGCCGAGCTGTACGCCACCACCGGCGCGACCGGCTACCGCAACGACCTGAGCGGTTCCCCGCACGCCCGCGGCGCGGGCTTCACCCGGGGCGCGTACGACTGGAGCTGGACGGCCGGGCTGGGCGACACCACCCTGGTGCTGGTGCCGACCGGCCTGCCCAGCGGCGACGTGAGCGCGATCCGCTCGGCGATCGTCGGCTTCGCCGACCGGATGCTCGCCCAGATCGCCAACCAGGGCTACCCGGCCCCGGGCAGCGGCAACGGCACGTACTACTGGGGTTCCAACGGCGCGGTCGCCAACAACGCCAACGTGCTGGCCCTGGCCTACGACCTGACCCGCACGACGAAGTACCGCAACGGGGCCTTCGCCGCCTACGACTACCTGCTCGGCCGTAACCCGCTCAACCAGTCCTACGTGGCCGGGTACGGCGACAAGCCGGTGCGTAACCTGCACCACCGGTTCTGGGCCAACCAGAACGACGGCTCGCTGCCCACCGCGCCGCCCGGCTCGCTGTCCGGCGGCCCGAACAGCGAGTTGCAGGACCCGGTCGTGCAGGCCCAGCTCGGTGGCTGCAAGCCGCAGAAGTGCTTCATCGACGACATCGGGGCGTACTCGGTCAACGAGGTGGCGATCAACTGGAACTCGGCGTTCGCCTGGCTGGTGCACTGGGCGGCCGAGCAGGCCGGCGCCGGCAGCGGCCCGGACCCGACGCCGACCCCGACGGTGACGCCGACCACCACGCCGACGACCACCCCGACGCCGACCCTGCCGCCGCCGACCACCACGCCTCCGCCGCCGACGACCACGCCGCCGCCGGCCGGCGGGTGCGCGGTGACGTACTCGGCGAACAGCTGGAGCACCGGCTTCACCGGCAGCGTCACGCTGGCCAACACCAGCGCGGCGGCCTGGTCGTCGTGGCGGTTGACCTTCCGGTTCACCGGCGACCAGCAGATCAGCCAGGGCTGGTCGGGCCGGTTCAGCCAGAGCGGCAGCGAGGTCACGGTGACCAACGAGAGCTACAACGGCGCGGTCCCGCCGAACGGCTCGGTCAACCTCGGCTTCAACGCCACCTACAGCGGCACCAACGCGACCCCGACCGGGTTCGCGGTGAACGGGACGGCCTGCACCCTGCGCTGACCCACCCGCACCGGGCCACCCGTCGCGCGTCGACGGGTGGCCCGGTCGCGGTCCCGTACCGGCCCGGCCGGTGCGGGACCGGGCGGCACCGGCGGCCGCGTGTCGCCCTTCGGGGGTCGTGGGAGGAATGCTCGGTCTCCACCGGTTCACCACGGTTACGGTGCCCTCAGGTTCATCCGCACCGTGTCGTACCGGGAGAGGACCGACCATGCGCGTGCCCAGCCGAAGCCCCGGCCCCCAGCCCGGCGTCACCCCGCCCGCCCCGGCCCGGCGGACGCCCGCCCCGACCCGTCCCGTCCGGCGGGCCGCCCCCGACCTCGACGCCTACCGGCAGGCGGTCGCCGAGCTGCTGGTCGAGGTGGACGCGCTCGCCGGGACCGCCGGCACCGCCGCCCGTCAGGTGCTGCTCGACCAGCGGCTGCGCGAGCCGGCGATCGCCGACGTGCTCGACGCCACCGGGCAGGGGGTGCTGGGCGCCCGGGAGACCCTGCTGCTGGAACTGGCCCGCCACCAGCCCGACCGGCCCGCCCCGGGCCCCGACCTGACCGCCCTGGTCCGGATCTACCTGCTGTCCCGCATCGACCTGATGTGGTGGCGGGACACGACGGTCCTGGCGACCGACGATCAGGTCGACACGCACCCCGACCTGATCGACCTGGAATGGCTGCGTCGCCGTGGTCTGCTCGGCTTCCGCTACCGGGAACAGCCGGCCGGCGTCCTGGCCCGGGGGATGCGCGCCGTCCGGGGCCGGCTGCTGCCCGAGGCCGCCCCGCCCACCGCCGGGGTGCCGTTCCGCCGGACCCGCCGGGAGGTCGTCGCGCTCCTCAACGACCTGGCCCGGGAGTTCGCCCGGTCCGCCCCGCCCGGCACCCCGCCGCTGTGGGTGACCAGCCTGGCCCACAGCACCGAACACCAGTACCGGCTGCGCCGGCTCGGCCAGCCGGCCATGCTGCCCAGCGGCCACTGCCTCGGCTGGGCGGTGGACGTGGAACTGGCCTGGTACGCCCGGTTCGGCGCGCGGGACGTGCTGGCCGAGATCCTGCTGGCCCGGCAGGCCGCCGGTGAACTGAACGTCATCGACGAGGGGCCCGCCTGGCACGTCTGTCTCGCCCCGGCCGCCCGCGCCCGGCTGCGCTCGGCGTACGAGGCCGAGATGGGGATCTGAGCGCCGACCGTGCCGCGCGGGTGGGGACCCGTGCCGCCGGGTCAGCCGACGACCAGCAGGGCGAGCACCGCGGCGAGGGTGCCGAGCACCGCGACCACGGCGCTGGTCGCCACGAACCGGCGCAACGGCACGGTCACCCCGGCGGCCCGGCACCGCTCGTACCACAGCAGGGTCGCCAGGGACGCCCACGGCACCGCCAGCGGGCCCACGTTGGTGCCGATCAGCAGCGCCAGCAGCCGGGTTTCGTCACCGGGTGGGAGCACCGCCTCGCCGGCCAGGTAGGCGGGCAGGTTGTTGACCAGGTTGGCCAGCAGCGCCCCGGTGCCCCCGGCGCGCAGCGCCCCCGCCGTGCCGCCGGCGTCCCCGAGCAGCACGGACACCAGGTCGTCCAGCCCGTGCCGGCCGAGGGTCTGCACCACCAGGAACAGGCCGGTCACGAAGACCAGCAGCCGCCAGGGCAGCAGCGCCGGGCGCAGGGTCCGCCGGGACCGGACCGCGAAGCCGGCCACCACCAGCCCGGCGGCGACGGCGGCGGCCACGCCGATCTCCACCCCGGCCAGGATGCCGGCGACGAGCAGCAGGCACCCGGCGACCGCCGTACCGAACAGCAGCCGGTCGGCCGGCCGGTGCGGTGGGGGAGGGGTGAACCGGTCGACGTCGCGCCGGCCCCGCCGCCAGTACCACAGCCACAACCCCGCCATGGTCACCCCGATCGCCGCGAGCTGCGGCAACGCCATCCGGGCCGCGTACGCCGCCGGGGCCAGCGCGATCCGGTCGGCGGCGAGCAGGTTGGTCAGGTTCGACACGGGTAGCAGCAGGCTGGCGGTGTTGGCCAGCCAGACGGTGGTCATCGCCAGCGGCCCCGGGGCGACGCCCAGCTTGCGGGCCAGCGCGATCATCACCGGGGTGAGCAGGACCGCGGTGGTGTCCAGGTTGAGGGCGACGGTGGTGAGCGAGGCGAACCCGACGCAGAGCAGGAACAGCCCGGCGAAGCTGCCCCGGGCGGTGATCGCCAGCCGGGTGGCCAGCACGTCGAACACCCCGGCGACGGCGGTCAGTTCGGCGAGCACCACCACCGCGCCGAGGAAGAGCAACAGCGGCAGGATGCGGTGCAGGGTCGCCCCGGCGTCGGCCCGGGGGAGCAGGCCGGTGACCACCGCGCCGAGACCCAGCAGGGCCAGCCCGATCGCCACCCGGTCCAGCGGGTGCAGCCGCGGCCTACGGGGCCGCTCGGTCGGTACGGGCGGTGTCCCGCCGGCAGGTGTCACGGCGCACGATCCTCGCACAGCCGGCCCGGCTCCGACGCCGGATGGCCGTAACCGCCCGCCCGGCCACCCCGTACCGGCCGGCCCGACATCGACGTCCGCGGGTACGGCCACGGTGGACATCCCGGCACGGCTGCCCTAGCGTTCAGGAGATATGCGCAGGATGCTGCTGGGGGCCGGACTGGCCCTGTCGCTCGTCGCCACCGGCTGTGCCCAGGCCACCCCGACGGATCGGGCCACCCCGACGGAGTCGACCCGCACCGGCCCGGCGTCGGCGTCCGCGAGCCCGCCGCTCGCCTCCCGGCAGGACCCGGAGCAGGCCCGGCGTACGCTGGACAGCCTGCGCAAGGTCGACGACCTGCCGCTCTACGAGATGACCTACGTCGGTGGCTACGACCCGACGGTGGGCACCGACGCCCGGCCGGACACCGGACCGTTCGGCTGCTCCCTGTTCGCCGCCTCCGGCGACCCGGCCCGGCCGCTGTTCGCCCGCAACTTCGACTGGGACGCCAACCCGGCGATGGTGCTGCGCACCGATCCCCCCGAGGGGTACGCCTCGGTCTCCCTGGTCGACCTGTCCTACCTGGGGGTGGGTCCGGACCCGACCGGGGACCGTCGGCTGCTCGACGCGCCGCTGCTGCCCTTCGACGGGATGAACGAGCGGGGGCTGGCCGTCGGCCTGGCCGCCGACGACACCGCGACGGCGAAGCCGGTGCCGGGCCGGCCCACGGTCGGGTCGGTGCGCATCCTGCGGCTGGTGCTGGACCGGGCGGCCACGGTGGACGAGGCGGTGGCGATGTTCGGCAGGCACAACCTCGACTTCGACGGCGGGCCGCCGCTGCACTACCTGCTCGCCGACGCGGGCGGCCGGTCGGCGGTGGTCGAGTTCGTCGACGGGACGATGCGGGTGCAGCGGGCCCAGGGGCGGTGGCAGGCGCTGACCAACGTGCCGGTGGTCGACGTACCCGAGCAGCAGCGTCGCCGGGACCACCGCTACGGCGTCCTCGCGGCGGCGCTGGACGCGGCCGACGGCCGGGTCGACCCGACGGCGGCGCTGCGGCTGCTGGGTCAGGTCCGGCAGGGCCACACCCGCTGGTCGGTGACGTACGGGCTGCGTGACGGCGAGGTCCGGCTGGTCACCGTGGCCGGTGGGGGGCAGGAGCGCCGCTACCGGCTGCCGATCCGCTGACCCCGCGCACGACGGACGGCCCGGCCCCCCACGCGCATGGGGGGCCGGGCCGTCGCCGGTCGGGGGCTACCAGCTCAGGTAGCCGGCCTGGGTCTGCGCGTTCAACTCGGGCACCCGGACCAGGTCGGCCGTCCAGGTCCGCCAGTCGTTGAGCTTCAGCACGTCCAGGCCCTTCTGGATGTCGCTGGAGTAGATGTGCCCGTTGTAGTAGTACGTCGACCAGGCGCCGCCGGTGGTGAGCTGGGTGTCCGACAGCGGCCCCCGCTCCCAGAAGCCGATCTCCTTCGGCCGGGTCGAGTCGGTGAAGTCCCAGACCGAGACCCCGCCCTGGTACCAGGCCTGCACCATGACGTCCTTGCCGATCACCGGGATCAGCGAGCCGTTGTGGGCCACGCAGTTCTCGGTGTCGGCGTTGGTCCGGGGGATCTTGTAGTAGCTGCGGAAGACCATCGTCCGGGCGTCGCCCCGGCCGGTGATGTCGTAGACGGCGTCCGCGCCCCGGTTCGGCCCGACGATCTCGTTGCAGGTGGCCGCGCCGCCGCCGCCGAGTTCGTCGGTGAACACCACCTTGGTTCCGGCGTTGTTGAACGTCGCCGAGTGCCAGAACGCGAAGTTGACCGTGTCCCGCACCCGGTTGATCACCCGGGGCGCCTCCCGGTTGCGGATGTCCAGCAGGATGCCGTCACCCATGCAGGCGCCGGCGGCCAGGTCCTTGGCCGGGTAGGCGGTGATGTCGTGGCATCCGGTGGTGGCCGAGGTCTGCCCGGGGATGCCCTCGTAGCCGCCGTCGGGGAAGAGGTTCGGGGTGGCCACCACGGCCGCCTCGGTGGGCTTGTGCACCGGGACCTTGACGATCGAGATCGAGTCGTGCGGCGGTTGGCAGTCGGGGAAGTCGGCCCGTGGGCTGTACGACGACACGTACAGGTAGACCGTCCTGCGGTCCTTGCCGGGGACGAGGGTGTGGGTGTGCGAGCCGCAGGCGGTCTCCACCGACTTGATGTAGCGCGGGTTGGCCTTGTCGCTGATGTCGAAGACCTTGATGCCCTCCCAGGACTCCTTCACCGTCGCCGGCTGGGTCGCGCTGGCGCACGAGTCGTCGGTGCGGGACGAGTCGGTGGAGAGGAAGAGCAGGTCGCCGTAGACCGAGATGTCGTTCTGCGAGCCGGGGCAGAGCACCTGCGACACGATCGTCGGGGCGCTGGGCCGGGCGATGTCGTAGACGACGAAGCCGTTGTAGTTGCCGACGAAGGCGTACCGGCCCTGGAAGGCCATGTCGGTGCCGAGCGCGCTGGTGGTGTCGAACGGCGCCTGCTTGGGCAGGTTGGCGACCTGACGCAGGTTGGGGCTGCTGGAGATCTCGTCGACGGCGAGGCCGGGGGCCGCCGGCGTCCCGCCCTGGGTCGCGGTGGCCGGTGCGGCGACGCCCGCCGGGCTGGTGGCGACGCTCGCCACCAGCAGGCCGGCGGCGACCACGCTGACGATCTTCAACTGCCGTGGTCGGGGCAGGGGAAACCTGATCATCGGCGGAACCCTTCGAAAGGGGACGATGCGTATCAGACACCTTACCGGTCAGTGATGAGAGTTGATGTGATAAGCATCACATCTATCGGTGGCAGTGAATGGATACGATCGCGGCGACCTCGACCGGAGGGGGAGTCGCATGACCGGCCGACGTGGGCGCATCCTGCTCGCCGTCACAGTCGCCGCCGCCGTCGCGGTGCCGGTCGGGCTGGCCCTGCGCCCCGACCGGCCGTCGACCCCGACGGCGTCCGCCCCCACGACGACGCCGACCACGACCGGCCCGCCCGACGCCCCCGGGGTGATCGTGCCCGGCCGGCCCGGGGAGCCCGCCGCGACCCGGCCCGCGCAGGAGGTCCGCGCCCCCGGCACGCCCCGGTACAACACCCCCGACGTCTGGTTCGTCCGGATGATGATCCCGCACCACCAACAGGCCCTCCAGATGGCCGAGCTGGCCCCCGACCGGGCCGCCAGCGCCCAGGTCAAGGCGATCGCCGCCCGGATCAGGGGCACCCAGGGGCCGGAACTCGGCCTGCTGCGCGGCTGGCTCGACGCCCGGGGCCTGGCCGCCGACGAACCCGGCCACGACCACGGCCGGATGCCGGGCATGCAGTCCCCCGAGGCGCTCCGGCAGCTCGACGCCGCCCGGGGGGCCGCCTTCGACCGGCTCTTCGTCCAGCTCATGACCGCCCACCACACCGGCGCGGTGACCATGGCCACCCAGCTCCTCTCCGCCGGTGCCGACCAGCAGCTCAACGAGTTCGCCAACGCGGTGGCGACCGAACAGACCGTCGAGATCGCCCGGCTCCGCGCGCTGGTCTGAACCCGGTCGGCAGACGGGCCCGCCACCACCCCGCGCGGGGCACTACGCTCGGTCACCGTGAGCCGTACCCTCTTCGGTCGCCCGTTGCGCGGCGTCGCCTTCGACGTCTGCGTCAGCCTCTTGGTGGTGCTCTTCACCCTGGTCACGGCGGCGGCCCAGCCCGGCCTGTCGGCCCAACCAGGTGGCTGGCCGTCCGCGCTGGTCGGCCTGGGCATGGCGGTGGCCCTGCTGTTCCGGCGCGGCCACCCCTCACTGGTCGCGGCGGTCGTCGCCGCACTGGCGTTGGTCCAGGTGGTCGCGGGCTGGGGGCCGCTGGCCTACGACATCGCCGTGCTCATCGCCCTCTACAGCGTGGTCAAGTACGCCGACCGGCTGCGCGACGGCGTGCTGGCCGGTGCCGTCGCCGCCGTCGGGGTGCTGCTGGCCGCCTCGCAGGCCCGGACCGCCGTCGCCTGGTGGGGCCCGGCGATCTACTTCGGCCTGATCACCGGCGGGGTGTGGCTGGCCGCGCTGAACGTCCGCACCCGTCGTCTCTACGTGCTCAGCCTCGAGGAGCGGGCCGCCACCCTGGAACGGGAACGGGAGGCCGAGGCGCGCGCCGCGGTGGTCGGGGAACGCGCCCGGATCGCCCGCGAGCTGCACGACGTGGTGGCACACAGCATGGCGGTGATGATCGTCCAGGCCGACGGGGCCCGGCTGATGTTCGACCGGGACCCGGACACCGCCCGGCACGCGGTCAAGGTGGTGGCCGACACCGGCCGGCAGGCCCTGGAGGAGATGCGCCGGCTCGTCGACGTGCTGCGCGAGCCCGAGCCGCCGGAGACGACGACCGGCCCCGGCGCGGACACCGCCGGTGCCGAACCGGAACGCCGCCGCGCCACCGTCGCCGAACTGCCCGCCCTGGTGGGCCGGTTCCGCGACGCCGGCCTGCGGGTCGGGTACCGGGCCGGGGACGTGCCAGCCGCCCTGCCACCCGGGCTCGACCTGACCGTCTACCGGGTGGTGCAGGAGGCCCTGACCAACACCCTCAAGCACGCCGGGGTCGGCGCGCACGCCACGGTCGTGCTCGGCGTCGACGACGGGCTGGTGGTCAAGGTGACCGACGACGGGCGCGGCCGGCCACCGGCCCGACCGGCCCCCTCCGGCGGGCACGGCCTGGTCGGGATGCGCGAGCGGGTCGGCGTGTACGACGGCCGCCTCACCGCCGGCCCCCGCACCGGTGGCGGGTGGCAGGTCGAGGTACGGCTGCCGCTACCGTCGACCCCGGAGGCGGAGGTGATCGCGGCATGACCGTACGAGTGGTGATCGTGGACGACCAGGCGCTGGTCCGGGCCGGCTTCCGGATGGTGCTCGACTCCCAACCCGACCTGACCGTGGTCGGCGAGGCGATCGACGGGGCGGACGCGCTGCGGGTGCTGGCCGGGGTCGAGGCCGACGTGGTGGTGATGGACCTGCGGATGCCGACCATGGACGGGGTCGAGGCGACCCGCCGCATCTGCGCCGCCTCCACCGACGGCCGGCCCCGGGTGCTGGTGCTCACCACGTTCGACACCGAGGCGGACGCGTTCGCCGCGCTGCGCGCCGGGGCCAGCGGGTTCCTGCTCAAGAACGTGCCGCCGGAGGAACTGCTGGCGGCCATCCGGGTGGTCGCCGAGGGAGACTCGGTGGTCGCCCCGTCGATCACCCGTCGGCTGCTCGACCGGTTCGCCGACCGGCTCGGCCCGGCACCCGCGCAGGACCCGCGGCTGGCCCAGCTCACCGACCGGGAACGGGAGATCCTGCTGCTCGTCGCGCAGGGGCTGGCCAACGCCGAGATCGCCGCCCGGGTGCACGTCGCCGAGGCGACCGTGAAGACCCACGTCGGGCGGATCCTGGCCAAGCTCCAGCTCCGCGACCGGGTCCAGGTGGTGGTCCTGGCGTACGAGAGCGGCCTGGTCACCCCGGGCGGCTGAACCCGGGTACGACCTGGGTCGTACGGGTCACCCCGGTCGGGGTCGACCTGTGGCGCAGCCGGGTCGCGCGTGCGGGTGGACGCGGGCCGCCGGGGTGCTGCCTAGCGTCGGAGGGGACCACTGCCCCGCCGACCGGGAGTCCCCATGTCCGTCCCTGCCGCCGTCCGTCCCGCGCCCCGCCCACCCGCCGGAGGCGGCCGACCCGCAGTTCCCGGGGCCGGCTCCGGCCGTCGCCGGTGCGGGCGGTGACCGGCATGTGGCGGTTGACCCTGCGTACGCTGCGCGCCGACGCGCTGCGCCTGCTGCTGTCCTCGGTGGCGATCGTGCTCGGCGTCGCCTTCGTCGCCGGCACACTGATGCTCACCGACGGTATGCAGGCCGGGGCGTACGAGCGGGCCGGCGCCTTCGACCGGCACACCGACCTCGGTGTCTACGCCGACCGGACCACCCTGCCGCCGTCCCTGGTCGACCGGGTCCGCACGGTCGACGGGGTCACCGCGGCGGCCGGGGAGCTGACCGCCCTCGCCGGGGTGGTCGGCGTCGACGGCCGGCCGGTGCTCGGCGTCGGGTTGCTCGCCGCGATCCCCACCGAACCCGCGCTGCGCTCCTACGACGTGGTCGCCGGCCGGCTGCCCGACCGTCCCGGCGAGGTGGTCCTCGACGTGCCCACGGTCGCCGCGCAGGGGTTCACCCTCGGCGGCCCGGTCGGTGTCGGCGGCGCGACCGGCGCGGCCCGCCCGTACACCCTGGTCGGCACGGTCGACGTGGCCGACACCACGCGTGACGTCGGCGGCCCGTTCGTCGGGCTGGTCGGCGCGGACGCGCTGGCCGTGAGCGGGAAACCGGGCTACGACCGGATCATGGTGGCCGCCGCACCGGGGACGGCCGGACCTGCCCTGGCCGACCGGGTGACCGCCGTGGTCGGCGGGGACGCCACGGTGAAGTCACGGCAGCGCATCCTCGACGAGGCCGTCGAGGACGGGGTGCGCGACCTCGACCAGTTCCGCCTGGTGCTGCTCATCTTCGCCGGCGTGGCCGTGGTGGTGGCCGGGTTCGTCATCGCCAACACCTTCGCCATCGTGCTCGCCCAGCGGGCCCGGCGGACCGCGCTGCTGCGGCTGGTGGGGGCCCGTCGGGGGCAGGTCTTCCGGGCCGCCGTGCTGGAGGCGGCGGTGCTCGGGCTGGTCGGCTCGGCCCTCGGGGTGGCGCTCGGGACCGGGTTGGCCGCCGGGGCGGCGGCCCTGGTTCCCCGGCTCGACCTGCCGCTCTCCGTCGCCGGCCTGACGGTGACCGCCCGGACGGTCGGGCTCAGCCTGCTGCTCGGCACCCTGGTCACCGTCGGGTCCGCGCTGCTGCCCGCCTGGCAGGGCACCCGGGTGCCGCCGGTGGCCGCGCTCACCGCCGCCGCCGGGCACCAGGCCCGGGGCGCCGGGCGGGTCCGGCTGACCCTCGGCGCGCTGGTCGGCGTCGCCGGCATCGGCGCGCTGGCCGGGGCCGCCGCCGTCGGGCAGATCGTCCTGGTCGCCGTGGGCGGGGTGCTGTCCTTCTTCGGGATCGTCCTGTTCGGTCCGCTGCTGGTGCCGGTGCTGGTCCGGCTGTTCGGCCGGCCGTTGCGGCAGGTGTTCGGGGCCACCGCCGCGCTCGCCGTGGCCAACGCCGCCCGCAACCCGCGCCGGGCGTCGGCGACCGCCACCGCCCTGGTGATCGGCATCGGGTTGGTCTCGGCGTTCGTGGTCGGCGCCGGCAGCGTCAAGCTGGGCGTCGAGCGTGGGGTCGACGCCCGCATCGGCGTCGACTTCGTGGTCACCGGCATCGGTGTCGAACTGCCCGCCCCGCTCGCCGGTGAGCTGGCCGCCCGACCCGAGGTGGGGGTGGTGCACGAACACCGCGACCGGGTCGTCGACGGCGTCGAACTGCGCTCGGCGCACCCGGCGCTGGTCCGGCGTACCCTCGACGCGGTCGACGCCGGGGACGTCGCGGACCTGGGGCCGGGGTCGGTGCTGGTGCACCGCGAACTGGCCGCCGCCCGGGGCTGGCGGGTGGGTTCGACCGTCACCGTCGCCGGGCGTCCGTTCCGGGTGGCCGCCGTGGTCACCGCCGACGGCCCGACGTCGCAGGGGGTGCCCGCCGGGCACGTGGTCGACCTGGCCGACGCCGACTTCACCGCGCTCTACCCCGACGAACGCGGCCAACTGGCCGAGGTCGAACCGGCCGACGGGGTGCCCGCCGAACGGGCCCGCGCCGCGATCGAGGCGGTGGTCGCCCGGTACCCGACGGTGAACCTGCTGGACCAGGCGGCCTACAAGAAGATGCTCACCGGCACGGTGGACATGCTGCTCGCCTTCGTCACCGCGCTGCTCGGCCTGGCCGTGGTGATCGCCCTGGTCGGCGTCGCGAACACGCTCAGCCTCTCGGTGGTGGAACGGACCCGGGAGAACGCGGTGCTGCGCGCCGTGGGGCTGTCCCGGGGGCGGATGCGGCTGCTGCTGGCCCTCGAGGCGGTGCTGACCGCCCTGGTCGGCGCGGTGCTCGGCACCGCGCTGGGGGTCGCGGTCAGCGCCGGCGCGGTGGCCTTCGTGGCCCGGCTGGGTGGCGGCTTCACGCTGGTGCTGCCCTGGGACCGGCTCGGGTTGATCCTCGCCGTGGCGGTGCTCGCCGCGCTGGCCGCCTCGGTGCTGCCGGCCCGGCGCGCACTGGCCCGCCCGGTGGTCGAGGCGCTCGGCGCGGAGTGACCCCGGCCGTCACCCCGCCGGCCCGGCGGGGTGACGGTCAGAGCCGTTCCACTATCGCGCCCCGGCACCGGTCCCGGGTGTCGAAGACGTACCGGGCGTGCCGGGTGACCAGGTCGTAGTCGAAGCTGTCGTGGTCGGTCACCAGGACCACCGCGTCGGCCGCCGCGACCTCCCGCGCGGTCAGGTCGACCACCACCACCCCGCCCGGGATGTGCTGCGGCTCGGCGTACGGCTCCACCGCGTGCACGTCCGCGCCGAGCGCCTGCAACCGGCGGGCCACGTCGACCGCCGGCGAGTCGCGCATGTCACCGGTGTTCTTCTTGTACGCCAACCCGAGCAGCAGCAGCCGTGCCCCGTTGACCGGCCGGCCGATCCGGTTCAACCCGGCCATCACCCGCTGGGCCACGTGCTCGGGCATCTGGTGGTTGATGTCGTCGGCCAGCTCGATGAACCGGAAGGGCCGGCCCAGGGTGCGCTTGACCTGCCAGGACAGGTAGCACGGGTCGATCGGCAGGCAGTGCCCGCCGACCCCCGGGCCGGGCCGGAACGGCATGAACCCGAACGGCTTGGACGAGGCGGCCTCGATCGCCTGCCAGGCGTCGATGCCGAGCTGGTGGGAGGCCATCGCCAGCTCGTTGATCAGCGCGATGTTGACCTGCCGGAAGGTGTTCTCGATCAGCTTGGTCAGCTCGGCGACCCGGGTGGAGTCCACCGGCACGGTCCGCTCGACCAGCCGCCGGTAGAAGCCGTCCACCCGGGCCAGCGACGCCGCGTCCACCCCGGACACCACCTTCGGCGTGTTCTCCAGCCGCCACGTCGGGTTGCCCGGGTCGATCCGCTCCGGGCTGTAACCGAGGTGGAAGTCACCGGGGCTGCGCAGCCCGCTCGCCGCCTCCAGCAGCGGCCGGAGCAGGTCCTCGGTGGTCCCCGGGTAGGTGGTCGACTCCAGCACCACCGTGCAGCCGCGCCTGACGTACGGGCCGACGGCGGTGCCGGCCTGCTCGACGAAGCTCAGGTCGGGGACCCCGTCGCGCAGCGGGGTGGGCACGGTGATCACGCAGATGTCGAAGCCCTCGGCGTCCGGGTACTCGGTGCTCGGCCGGTACCGTCCGCTGGCCAGGGCCCGGCCCAGCCGGTCGGCCGGAATGTCCTCGACGAAGGACTCGCCGGAGGCGAGCCGCTTGACCCGGTCGGCGTCGACATCCAACCCGACCACGTCCAGCCCGGCCTCGACGGCGCGCATGGCCAGCGGCAGTCCGACGTATCCCTGACCGATGACGACCAGCTTCTGTGCGTTCACCCGGGGCTCCCTGCAAGCGTGTCCTTGCAGGGAGCCTAGATGGCGATATGGCGATCTACGTCCGTTTTGGTATTCCTGGGGTCGGCGGTGTTCCCGGTGCCCGGCGACGACCGCTCAGCTGCCCGGGGGCGCCTGGTTGGTGCCGCCCCCGCCGCCCGCCTCGGTCGCGGTCGGCGTCGGCTCGCCCTGGGTCGGCCCGGTGGTGGGCGTCTCCGTCGGGGCGGGCCCGGTGGTGGCCGGCTCCGACGGGGTGGGCGGCGCGGACTTCGTCGGCAGTGGTACGGACGAGCCGTTCGGCAGCGGCGTCGGGCTGACCGACGCCGACGGCGACGGCTTCTCGGACTGGTTGGTCGGGCGGGGCGGACGCTGCGACTCGTCGGAGCCGGTCTCCTCGACCACCGCCGGCACCTCCGTCCGGTCGGTGGGCGCCACGGCCGGTCCGGTGCTGCGGATGTTCGGCACCCCGCTGTCGAGCGACTTCGAGGCGCCCAGCGCGGCACCGAGCGCGGTCAGCGCCACCAGCACCGCGGCCAGCGCACCGACCAGGGAGCCCCGGCGGCCCCGCCGCGACCCCGAGCCGACCACCGTCGTCGACGTCGCCGACGGGCCGACGCGGACGCCGTCGGCCCCGGACGGGTCGCGCAGCGGCGGCGTCACCAGCGCGGTGGCGGCGGTGTCGTCGCCGGCGGCGGCACGGGCGGCGGTGGCCATCTCGGCGCCGGTGGCGAAGCGGTCCGCCGGGTCCTTCTCCAGCGCCCGCGCCACCAGGGCCCGGACCGCCGCCGGGATGTCCGCGGGCAGCTCCGGCGGCTCGTCGTCCAGGTGGCGCACGGCCACCTGGAGCGGATTGTCCCCGGTGAACGGCGGCTGCCCGGTCAGGCAGCAGTACGCCACCGCGCCGAGGGCGTAGATGTCGGTGGCGGCCGAGACGGGCCGGCCGGACGCCTGCTCGGGCGCCATGTAGAGGGCGGTGCCCGGCACCGCGTTCGTGCTGGTGATGCTCGTCATGTTGGTGGAGCGGGCGACGCCGAAGTCGACCAGCACCACCGTGCCGTCCTCCTGCACCAGCAGGTTGCTCGGCTTGACGTCGCGGTGCACGATGCCGCCGGCGTGCGCGGCGTGCAGGGCCTGGGCGGCCTGCGCCACGACCGACATCGTCTCGGCCACGTCCAGGTGGCCGGCGGACTCGATCCGCCGCGACAGCGGTTCGCCCTCGACGAACTCCATGACCAGGTAGTCGGCCCGGCCGCCGTCGGCGAGCCGGTCCTCGCCGCAGTCGAAGACCTGCACGATGCCGGGGTGCCGCAGCGCCGCCATGATCCGTGCCTCGGCGCGGAACCGGGCGATGAAGTCGGGGTCCGAGACGAGCGCCGGCAGCAGCACCTTCACCGCGACCTGGCGACCCAGAACCAGGTCGGTGGCCCGCCACACGTCGCCCATGCCGCCGGTGGCGACACGTTCGTCCAGGCGGTAGCGACCGCTGAGCACGACCTCGGATGACAACACCCCCATACCGTACCCAGGGTCCTCCCGTCCGGCAGACGCCGATATCCCTTCCGGCTTTTTCTGGGACGACCTGTCCAGTTCCCGGCGGGGATCGACCTGACCGCCGGTCACCGGTGCCTGACGTGCGGTCACCGGCGGTGCGTCGTGACCTCGGGGCCGGGGCGACCGGCGTCGCGGGTGGGCGTCCGGCGGGTGATCGGTGTTACTCCGACGCGCCGCCAGCGGGATTGATCTATCTCACTCTTTCCGCCCCGTCGACCGCTTGCCTACGCCCCACTCCGGCTCCTAGTGTTGCCCCCTCTGGCCCGTCCCGGTGCCGGTACCGCGCCCAGACCCGACGCCGTACTCTCCCCGGCGGCGACCAGACGGGTCACCCGGCCTCCGGCGTCGGGTGCGAGCGGGGCAGCGGGGGGCTGAAGGTGCGCGAAGGGGTCCGCTGGTCGGGCCGGGGCGGCGGCGTGTCCGCCGGCCGCCGGCCCGGGTCGGTCGACGGGGCGGTCCGGCCGTGACCGACGACCTGACCGGGGCGGTCGCGGCGGCGCAGGCCGGCGACGAGGAGTCGTTCCGGATCCTCTACCGCAGCCTCCAACCGGGCCTGCTGCGCTACCTCACCGCGCTCGTCGGCCCCGATGCCGAGGACGTGGCCTCCGAGACCTGGTTGCAGATCGCCCGGGACCTGTCCCGGTTCACCGGCGGCGAGTTCCGCGCCTGGGCGGTGACCATCGCCCGGAACCGGGCCATGGACCACCTCCGCCGGCAGCGTCGCCGCCCGTCCCTGCCGGTGCCCGTCCAGGCCCTCACCGACCTCGCCGGCGACGCCGACACCGCCGAACGGGCCGGCGAGACGATCGGCACCGAGTCCGCGCTGGCGTTGATCGCCACCCTGCCGCCCCGGGAGGCCGAGGCGGTGCTGCTGCGGGCGGTCATCGGGCTCGACGCCGAGACCGCCGGCCGGGTGCTCGGCCGCCGGCCGGGTGCCGTCCGTACGGCCGCTCACCGGGGGCTGCGCCGGCTGGCCGCGATGCTGGAACGCGGCGACGCCCCCCGGTCGTCCGACGACGGGCGGGTCACCCCGCCCCGCCCCCGGCCGACGCCGCACGCGTCGCGGGCCGAGCCGGCGGACGGCTGACATGAGGGGAGACTGGATGAACCTCCGCCGGTCGGCCCGCTCCGGCCGGCCGGTCAGCCGGGCCGAGGCCGAGCGGCTGCTCGGTCCGACCGGGCCCGGGGCCCCGCCGTCCACCGACGACCCGCTCACCCGGTTGCTGGCCGCAGCCGCCGCGCCGGCCCGACCCGACGAACTCGCCGGCGAGCAGGCGGCGCTGGCGGCGTTCCGGGCCGCCCGGGGCGCGGCGGCACCCGGGCCCGCCCCGGCCGGCCGGCGGCGTCCCCGGCTCACTACCGGCGTGGTGGCCTGGATCGCCGCGCTGGCCGCCACCGCCACCGCCGGGGTGGCCTTCGCCGCGGTGACCCTTGACCGTCCCGCCGAGCGGGTGCCCGGACCCGTCCCGTCCGTCACCGGGACCGGATCGACCCCACCGTCCCCGCACCGGTCCGACCCGTCCCGGCAGAGCCCGTCGCGTCGCCCCGGCGGCACCGCGCCCGGTGGCGGCCCCTCGGCACCCCCCGCACCGCCCGGCCACAGCGGGCCGGCGAGCGCCGGCAAGCTGGTCGGGCAGTGCCGGGCGTACCTGGCCAAGCCGCCCCCGCAGCGGGCCAAGGCGCTGACCAAGCCCGGCTACGCCGACCTGGTGGCCGCCGCGGGCGGGACCGACCGGGTGGAGGCGTACTGCCGCACCCTGGTCCCGGAGCACCCACCGGCCGGTCCGGCCGGCGGCACTGGCGGGCCACCCTCAGCCACCGGCGGGCCCGCCGCCAGCACCGGCGGTCCGGCCGGCCCCGGCGGCGGGCCCGGCCACAAGAACTAGTCGAAAAGGCTTCACAAATATTTCTTCCCGTCGGGTCTGCGGGATCGGTCCCCGAGACAGAAGATGGAGGACGGGCCGGCCCACGGCGGCCCTGCCTACCGGCCGGCACGGCCGTACCCTGCGTCGGGAGGGGACCGTCTCGTGGTGACGTCGCCGGGGCTGGACCGGTCGACCGTGCTCGGCGAGGTCGCCGGGGCGGCCGGGCATCTGGCCCGCATCTGCTTCAAGACCGGGCCACCCACCCTCACCGGCGTCGAACTGGAATGGACCGTCCACGACGCCGCCGACCCCGCCCGGCCACTGGACCGGGCGCGGCTACGAGCGGCACTCGGGCCACACAGCCCACCCACCCTGGACGACACCGGCCCGGCCCGCCCCCTGCGGCACGGCAGCACCGTGACCGTCGAGCCGGGCGGCCAGGTGGAGGTGTCCACCGCGCCGCGATCCTCGGTCGCCGCGCTGGTCTCGGCCACCCAGGCCGACATCGACGAACTTGACGCCCTGCTCGCCCGTGCCGGACTGGTGCGCGGGCGGACCGGCATCGACCCGTGGCGGGCCCCCCGCCCGGTGGTCGACACCCCGCGCTACCGCGCCATGCGCTGCGTCTTCGACCGGCGCGGCCCGGCCGGGCAGACCATGATGTACAGCACCGCCGGCCTCCAGGTCTGCCTCGACGTCGGCCCGGCCGCCGGCCTCGCCGAGCGTTGGGCGGCGGTGCACGCCATCGGGCCACCGCTGGTGGCGGCCTTCGCCACCGCCGACCGGCACGCCGGCCGGCCCACCGGCTGGGCGTCCGCCCGGATGGCCGCCTGGCTGGACATCGACCCGGCCCGCACCGGCCCGGTCTGGTCGGCGCAGCAGCCGGACCGGGACCCGGTCGCCGCCTGGACGGAGTACGTCCTCGCCGCACCGTTGCTGTGCCTGCGCCACGACGGCCCGGACTGGACGCCCCCGCCCGGGGTCACGTTCGCCGACTGGATAGCCGGGGCACTGCCCGACCCGCCCACCACCGACGACCTGGAATACCACGTCAGCACCCTCTTCCCACCGGTACGCCCGCGCGGCTACCTGGAGGTCCGCTACCTCGACGCCCAACCCGGCCGGGACTGGACGCTCCCGCTGGCCGTGCTGACCGCGCTGCTGGGCGACGACCGGACGGTCCGGGCGACCCGGACGATCGCCACGCCGGTGGCCGACCGCTGGCGCACCGCCGCCCGGCGTGGGCTGGCCGACCCGGCCCTGGCGAGGGCCGCCGCGGCCCTGCTCGACCTGGCCCGGGAGACGCTACCGACGCTCGACCTGCCGACCGACATCCACCACGAGATCGACCGCGGGCTCCGCCGACGGATCGCCGCGGCGCAGAGGGGAGACCGGTGACCACCACCGAACAGCCGGGCGCGCAGCCCGAGCCGCTGCGCAGCCGGATCGCCGCCGAACTCGCCCGGACCCGGGCCCGTACCGACGCGTTGACCGGCGCGGTCGACGACGACGACCTGGTCCGGCAGCACTCGACGCTGATGTCCCCCCTGGTCTGGGATCTCGCCCACGTGGGCAACCAGGAGGAACTGTGGCTGGTCCGCGACGTCGGCGGGCGGGAGCCGGTGCGGCGCGACATCGACGACCTGTACGACGCGTTCAAACAGCCCCGCAGGGACCGCCCCTCCCTGCCGCTGCTGCCCCCGGCCGAGGCACGGGCCTACGTGGCGACCGTGCGGGACAAGGTGCACGACCTGCTCGACGGGGTCCGGTTCACCGAGCGGCCGCTGGTCACCGACGGCTTCGTCTTCGGCATGATCGTGCAGCACGAGCAGCAGCACGACGAGACCATGCTCGCCACCCACCAGCTGCGCTCCGGGCCGCCGGTGCTCGACGCGCCCCCGCCCCCCGAACCCCGGGCCCGGGTTGCCGCCGAGGTGCTGGTGCCGGCGGGGCCGTTCACCATGGGCACCTCGACCGACCCGTGGGCGCTGGACAACGAACGTCCGGCGCACACCGTCGACCTGCCCGCGTACGTCATCGACGCCGCGCCGGTCAGCAACGGCGCGTACCGGGAGTTCCTCGCCGACGGCGGGTACGACGACCCGCGCTGGTGGAGCGCGGCCGGCTGGCGGCACCGCACCGAGGCCGGGCTGACCGCGCCGATGCACTGGCGACGCGACGGCGACGGCTGGGCGTACCAGCGGTTCGGCCGGTGGGCCCCGGTACGCGACGACGAGCCGGTGGTGCACGTCTGCTGGCACGAGGCGCAGGCGTACGCGAGGTGGGCCGGCAAACGGCTGCCGACCGAGGCGGAGTGGGAGAAGGCGGCCCGCTGGGACCCGGTGACCGGCCGGTCCCGGCGCTGGCCGTGGGGCGACGACGAGCCGACCGCCGAGCACGCCAACCTGGGGCAGCGGCACCTGTGGCCGGCGCCGGTCGGGGCCTACCCGGCGGGCGCCTCGCCGCTCGGCGTGCACCAGCTCATCGGCGACGTCTGGGAGTGGACGGCGAGCCCCTTCCACGGCCATCCCGGCTTCGCCGTCTTCCCCTACCGGGAGTATTCGGAGGTGTTCTTCGGCGGTGACTACCGGGTGCTGCGCGGCGGCTCGTTCGGCACCGACCGGGCGGCCTGCCGGGGCACCTTCCGCAACTGGGACCACCCGATCCGGCGGCAGATCTTCAGCGGTTTCCGCTGCGCCCGTGACGCCCGGCCCGAGGAGGCCCACGGGTGAGAGGCGGCGTCGCCTGATGTGCCGGCACCTGGCGTACCTCGGCCCCCCGGTGACCCTGCGGTCGCTGCTGTACGACCCGCCGCACTCGCTGGTCCGGCAGTCCTGGGCCCCCCGGGACATGCGCGGCGGCGGCACGGTCAACGCCGACGGCTTCGGCGTCGGCTGGTACCCCGGCACCGGCGGGGACGACGGTCGCGGCGGGGCCCCGGTGCGGTACCGCCGGGCCGGCCCGATCTGGTCCGACCCGACGCTGCCCGAACTGGCCGCGGTGACCACCTCCGGCGCGGTGCTGGCGGCGGTGCGCTCCGGCACGGTCGGCATGCCGGTGCAGGAGAGCGCCGCCGCGCCGTTCGCCGAGGGACGGTGGCTGTTCAGCCACAACGGGGTGGTGCGCGGCTGGCCGGACTCGGTGGTCGGGCCGGCCGGCGACCTGCCGGTGCGGGACCTGCTCACCCTCGACGCGCCGACCGACTCGGCGCTGCTGTGGGCGCTGGTCCGGCACCGGCTGCGGGCCGGCGCGTCGCCGACCGGGGCGGTCGTCGCGACCGTCCGGGAGGTGGCCGCCGCGGCCCCGGGATCACGGCTGAACCTGCTGCTCACCGACGGCGTGTCGGTGGTGGCGAGCGTGTGGGGCCACGCGTTGTCGGTGCGCGCCGACGACGGCACGGCGCTGCTGGCCTCCGAGCCGGTGGACGACGCGCCCGGCTGGCGGGAGGTGCCCGACCGGCGGTGGGTCCGGGCGGGACCGGACGGCGTGCACGTCGGCGAACTGGATTGACCGGACGGGACAGCACCTTCTCGGTGCGGGAGAGGACGACATGAGCGCGGAACCGCTGGAGATCTACCTGGAGGAACGGGACCTCGACCGGGCGTTGCGGTCCGACGTGCGGACCGGGCTGGCCGCCGACCCCAAGTGGCTGCCCCCGAAGTGGTTCTACGACGCCCGGGGCAGCGAGTTGTTCGAGGAGATCACCCGGCTGCCGGAGTACTACCCGACCCGGGCGGAACGGGCCGTGCTGGCCGTCCGGGCGCCCGACATCGCGGCGGCGACCGGGGCGAAGACCCTGATCGAGCTGGGCTCCGGTTCCTCGGAGAAGACCCGGCTGCTGCTGGACGCGTTCACCCGGCACGGCGGGCTGGGCACCTTCGTGCCGCTGGACGTGTCGGTGAGCGCGCTGCGGCAGTCCACCGCGCAGATCGCCACCGACTATCCGGCGCTGCGGGTACGCGGCATCGTCGGCGACTTCACCAGGCAACTCGACCGGCTGCCGACCGGCGGTCGCCGGTTGGTGGTCTTCCTGGGCGGCACCATCGGCAACCTGGTGCCGGCCGAGCGGGCCGACTTCCTGGCCGCCATGCGCGCCGCCCTGGAGCCGGGCGACCACCTGCTCGTCGGCACCGACCTGGTCAAGGACCCGGCGGTGATCGTGCCGGCGTACGACGACGCGGCCGGGGTCACCGCCGAGTTCAACCGCAACGTGCTGCGGGTGATCAACCGGGAGCTGGCCGCCGACTTCGACCCGGACGCGTTCGCCCACGTCGCCCACTGGGACCCGGCGCGGGAGTGGATCGAGATGCGGCTGCGGGCCCGACGCCCGATGCGGGTCCGCGTCGACGCCCTCGACCTGACCGTCGACTTCGCCGCCGACGAGGAGCTGCGCACGGAGGTGTCGGCGAAGTTCCGGCCGGCGGGGATCGGCGCGGAGCTGACGGCGGCCGGGTTCCTGCCGACGGAGTTCTGGACCGACCCGGACGGCCTGTTCGGGGTCACCCTGGCCCGCGCCGCCTGACCGCCGGCGGTCAGGCCGGCCGGTCCGCCGCCGACCGGGCCCGACCGTCGGTGACGACACCGCCGGCCCGGTGCGTCGGGGCGTCGACGGGCACCCTGCGGGGTGACGTGGCGCACCCGGCGCACCGGCCGGTCGGGCCGGTCGGTTAGGCTGGCGGGGCGAAGGGGAGTAGCCCCCAATGTCGTGGTCGACACACTGGTGCGTTCCGCACCCGGCCACGCGGCCCCACCAGCGGTGGGGCGGGCGAGACCTTCGACTCAGGCTGTCACACAGCCGGGTCGAGGTCGCCCCGTCACCTCCTCCCGGCCTGATCGGGAAGGTTCCTCATGGACGGTTTCCTCGTCGCGCTGGTTGTCAGCTTCGGCGTCATCTTCGTCGCCGAGCTGGGGGACAAGTCCCAGCTCATGGCGCTCACGTTCGCCACCCGGTTCAAGACGGTCCCGGTGCTGATCGGCATCACCGTCGCCACCGCGATCGTGCACCTGGCCTCGGTGGCGATCGGCGTCGGCCTGAACGCGGCGCTGCCCACCGGGTGGATCTCGCTGGCCGCCGGCCTGGCGTTCCTCGGCTTCGGCGTGTGGACGCTGCGTGGCGACAAGCTCACCGAGGAGGAGAAGCGCAAGGCGGAGAAGACCGGCAAGTCCGCCATCTTCGCCGTCGGTGTCGCGTTCTTCCTGGCCGAGCTGGGCGACAAGACGATGCTCGCCACCATCACCCTGGCCACCAAGTACGGCTGGTTCGGCACCTGGCTCGGCTCGACGCTGGGCATGGTGGCCGCCGACGCGTTGGCGATCCTGGTCGGCCGGCTGCTCGGCCGGCACCTGCCGGAGCGGACCATCCGCTACGGCGCGGCGGTGCTCTTCGCCATCTGCGGCCTGTGGCTGATCCTGGAGGCGGTACGGGAGCTGTCCTGACTCCGACTAGCCGGGGTGCGGGCGGGTAACGCCACCCGGTGAGGCTGGACGAGCTGCTGCGCCACGGCGACGCGGTCGTGGTGGGGGTCGTGGAGACCATCGGCGCGACAGTCATCGTCGTCGGTGCGCTCTGGGCGGCGCTGCGGATCGTGGTCGAGGGACTGCGGCACCGCAGCGCCGCCGTGTTCACCCCGATCCGGCTCTCCCTCGGCCGGTTCCTCACCCTCGGCCTGGAGTTCCAACTGGCGGCGGACATCCTGCGGACCGCGGTGTCGCCGACCTTCGCCCAGCTCGGTCAGCTGGCGGCGATCGCCACCATCCGGACCGCGTTGAACGTCGTGCTGCGCCGGGAGATCGCCCAGGAGAAACGGCAGGTGGACGCCGGTGACGGGCCGAGCCGCGACCCGCGGCCGGCCCCGGGCGGCAGCGGTGGGACCCCCGGATGACCGACCTCGCGGTGCCGCTCGCCACCGTGGTGAGCACGCTCGCCCTCGGTGTCGGCGGCGCGGTGCTGCTGACCGTCGGGTCCTGGCGGACCGCCCTGCGGGTCCTGCTGGACCTGCTGGTCGCGGCGGGCCTGCTGCGGCTGGCCGGCGGGCCGGGCTGGCCGGCGCTGGCGTCGGCGGTCGCGGTCGTCGTGCTGCGCCGCATGCTCTGGTCCGGCCTCGCCCCGGCGTCGCCGGCCGCGCCGCCGACTACCGACCCCCCGGCGTGGGTAAGCCGAGCACATCCCCACCGGGGGCAGCAGGGCACGAACCGGATGTGACGGAAGGATTCCCCTATGAGCCGGCACGACGAGCCGAACGAGTACGGCTTCGCGGGCGGGGCCACCGCCCCGCAGCCCCCACCGGGCGGCCGCTCCGACGAGCAGGACCGCGCCGAGGCGGTCGCGGTGCCGGGCGACGACCTGACCGGGTCGGTCACCGAGGCGCTGGAGGAGACCGAACCGGACGAGCGGGACGACGCGGCCCGGCGACGCCGTTGAGCGGCCGGCCACCGTCCGCCCGGCGGCACACACCGGGCGGACGGTGGGTTCAGCGTGGTGAGGGCAGGGTGGACAACCGGGGGGTGTCGTCGACCCGGGCGTGGTGGTCGTCGCAGCACGCCGCCAGCCGTTTGACCAGCTCCTCCGGGTCGCCGTACGGGTCGAGACCGGCCAGTTCCGCCGGGTCCAGTGCGGGGACCCGGACGTGGGAGATGAGCGGGTGCAGCGGCCGGCTGTCGATCTCGTCTACACCGAACAGGTCCTCGTGCAGCTTCTCCCCGGGGCGCAGGCCGGTGTAGACGATCTCGGGGGGCTGGGCCGCCTCGGCCGCCAGCCGCTGGGCCACCTCGGCGATGCGTACCGGCTCGCCCATGTCCAGCACCAGCGCCTCCCCGCCCCGGCCGACGACGGCGGCCTGGAGCACCAGGTGCACCGCCTCCTGCACGGTCATGAAGTACCGGGTCACGTCCGGGTGGGTCACGGTGATCGGCAGCCCGGCCCGGACCTGGGCCTGGAAGGCGGTGAGCACCGAACCCCGGCTGCTGAGCACGTTGCCGAAGCGGACGCTGAGGAACGCCCCGCCGTACCGGTCGGCGTAGTGCGCCGTCAGCCGCTCGGTGATCCGCTTGGAGTAGCCGAGGACGCTGATCGGATTGGCCGCCTTGTCGGTGGAGATGTTGACGAACTCGGCGACGTCGCGGCACGCCTCCAGCAGGTTCAGCGTGCCCTGGACGTTGGTCTTGACCGCCTCGCCCGGGTGTCGCTGCAACAGGGTGAGGTGTTTGAGGGCGGCGGCGTGGAAGACGATGTCGGGCCGCCGTTCGGCGATGATCCGGGCGATCCCGTCGGCGTCGCGGAGGTCGGCGAGGATCAGCTCCGGCCCGTCCAGCAGCGCCCGCCCGTGCAGGGACATCTGGAGCGCGTGCAGCGCCGACTCGTCCCGGTCGAGCATCATCAGCTCGCCGGGGTCGCAGCGGGCGATCTGCCGGCACAGCTCGGAGCCGATCGAGCCGCCCGCCCCGGTGACCAGCACCCGGCGTCCGGCGAGCCCGTTGCGCTCCACGGGTAGTTCGGCCACCCGCTGGGCCCGCCCGAGCAGGTCGGTGAGTTGCAGGTCGCGGACGGCGTGCGCGGTGACCGGGCGGTCCAGCAGTTCGCGTACGGGCGGCAGCACCTTGAACGCGGCGCCGGCCTGCAGGGTGCGGCTGCGCACGTCGCGCATCAGCTCGGCGTCCGAGCCGTTGATCGAGAAGATCACCGTGCCGGCCCGGGTGGCGCGGACGGCCTGGATCAGTTGCTCCCGGCCGCCGAGCACCCGTAGCCCGGCCACCCGCAGCCCCTGCCGCTCGGGGTCGTCGTCGAGCAGCCCCACCGGCAGGTATCCGCTGGTCGGGTCGCCGAGCAGCACCCGGACGAGGCGTTCGCTGGCCGCGTCGACCCCGTAGATCAGGGTCCGGTCGGCCGAGCGGGCGGGCCGGGTGTCGCGGTCGCGTCGCCACCGGTAGGTGACCCGGCCGGCCCCCATCAGCAGCAGCGCCACGGCGGCGCCGAGGATCGGCACGCTGGCCGGGACGGGGCGTTCGGCCATCGGCAGCAGCGCGGCCAGCGCCACGGCGGCGGCCAGCGCGACCGTCCCGCCCAGGTCGCGGGCCTCGCCGACGCTGCCGACCGGGTGCCGGCCCCGGGCGGTGAACCGGACCTGTTCGAGCGCCGCGTGGATGACCGCGCACACGCCGGCGGCGCCGAGGGCGAGGGCGCACTGCCGGGGGGTGATGCCGAACTCGTACCGGGCCCAGGAGGCGACCAGGAAACCCGCGCACCAGGAGGCGGTGTCGAGCGTTAGCAAGGACAGGGCCTTCGCGCGTCGCGTGACCCAGTCGCGCCGCTGGCTGGGGTCGTCGTCGGGCCGGGGGGCTACGTGGTTCATTGGCGTCCTCTGCGTTTTGTTCCGTGATTGCGAGGATTCGGCACTGACAAGCGGTTTGCATCGTATACGTTGTTTTTGCAACTTAAAGGGCTACTCGCTGCGTTTAGATACTCTCACGGCGTTATGGGAACCTAGGGAGACTTCGTGCTTTTTCACCAGCTGGCCGTTCCGCCGGAACGGAGGGCGTGATGGACGTCCGCACCTGCCTGCGCCTGGTCCGCCGACACTGGTGGATCGTCCTGGTCACGCTGATGCTGACGGTCGGCTCGGCGGCGCTGGTCACGGTCCGCACGGCGCCCCGTTACGTGGCCTCGGTGACCTTCTTCGTCACCGCCCCCAACCAGGGCGTGAGCAACGCCTACCAGGGCGAACTCTTCCTCCAGCAGCGGGTGAAGTCGTATGCCGACCTGCTGCGCAGCGACCGCCTGGCGCAGGCCGTGGTCGCCGACTCCGGCCTCGGCCTCACCGCCGACGACATCCAGCGCCGGGTCGCCACCTCGACCGAACCGGGCACCGTGCTGCTGCGGGCGAGCGTCACCGACACCGACCAGACCCGGGCCATGAGGGTCACCGAGGCCCTGTCGGCCAAGTTCGTCGAGCTGGTCAAGAAGATCGAGACCACGTCGGACGGCAAGGCCGGGCCGACCCGGATCGAGGTGGTGGGCGGCCCCCGGGTCAGCGCCAGCCCGGTCTCCCCGCAGCCCAACCGCAACCTCGCCCTCGGCGTGCTGGTCGGGCTCCTGCTCGGCGTGGCGCTCGCCGTGCTGCGCGGCATGGTCGACGTACGGCTGCGGGACGCCGCCGGCCTGCAACGCGCCACCGGCAGCCCACTGCTCGGCGACATCCCGTTCGACCAGGGGGCCAAGGCGGCGCCGCTGATCGTCGGCGAGGCGGCGACGTCGGCCCGCGCGGAGGCGGTCCGCAAGCTGCGGACCAACCTGCGCTTCGTGGACGTGCACGAGCCGGCCCGGGTGATCGCGGTGACCAGCGCGTTGCAGGGGGAGGGGAAGACCACCCTGTCCTGCAACCTGGCGATCGCGCTGGCCGAGGCGGGCTGGCGGGTGCTGCTGGTCGACGCCGACCTGCGCCGCCCCAAGGTCGCCGACTACCTCGGTGTCGACGGCGGCGTCGGGCTCACCGACGTGCTCGTCGGCGACGTCCAAGTCGGTGACGTGGTGCAGCGCTGGGGCGACAAGTCCCTGCTGGTGCTGCCCAGCGGCTCGACCCCGCCGAACCCGAGCGAGCTGCTGGGGTCCAAGGCGATGGCCGACCTGCTCCTCGCGCTGCGCGAGTCCGCCGACATCGTGGTGATCGACACCGCGCCGCTGCTGGCCGTCACCGACGGCGTGGTGGTGGCCGTGCAGGCCGACGGCGCGTTGCTCGTCACCCAGCAGGGGCGTACCTCGCGCGCCCAGGCCGCCGCCGCGGCCCGGTCCCTGCACTCGGTGTCGGTGCGGCTGCTCGGGTGTGTGCTCAACATGGCCAAGGTGGCCCGCGCGGACGCCTACCAGTACGAGGCGTACCGGATCGCCACCACGTCGCCGGCGTCGGTGCCGGCCGACCGTGCCACCGCCGCCCACCGCGACGACCAGGGGCTGCACCCGGCCGGCGACCGGACGCAGGAACTCACCCGGCTGCCGCGATGAGTGCCGCCGCGGGCCCGTCCGCCCGTCCCGCCCCGCCCGCCAGAGGCGGGGCGGCGACGGCGGCCCGCGGGCCGGGCGCGTCGGGGGCGGCGGCACGCCGCCGCCCCCCGGCACCGGACCGCGCCGGTCGACGACCCGTCGGCGGTACGCGGGAGGGAGCGCGGCGATGAGGGTCGGAATCCTGTCGTACCACTTCCCGCCGGAGCCGGCGTTCATCCCCGGCAGCCTCGCCGAGGAGATGGCCCGGCGCGGACACGAGGTGCGGGTGCTGACCGGTTTCCCGGACTATCCCGGCGGCCACGTCTATCCCGGGTGGCGGCAGCGCTGGCGGCACGTGACCCACAGCGAGCGGCTGACCGTTCGCCGGGTGCCCCGCTACGCGGGCGGCGACGCCTCGCCCACCGCCCGGATGGCCGGCTACCTCTCCTTCGCCGGCAGCGCGGCGCTCGCCGGACGGCGGTACCTGGCCGGCGTCGACGTGCTCTACGTCTCCCAGTTCCCTGCGACCAGCTTCGCCGCCGCCGGGCTGCTGCGGCTGCTCGGCCGGGTGCCCACCGTGCTGCACGTGCAGGACCTCTGGACCGGGGAGGCCGCGCCCGGTTCGCAGCGACCCGGGCGGATCACCACGACCATGCGCCGGGTGCTGCGGGCGGCCGACGCGGTCGCGGTCACCGCCCCCTCGATGCGGGATCTGGTGCTCGCCGACGGGGTCGCCGGTGACCGGGTGCGTACCGTACCCAACTGGACCGACGAGCGTATCTTCCAGCCGGTGCGTGCCGGCCGGGCCGCCCAGGCGCTGGTCCGCGGGGACGCGCGCTGCGTCGTCATGCACGCCGGCACGATCGGCGAACGGCAGGGTCTGGAGACCGCGGTACGGGCGGCCGCGGCGCTGCACGACCGGATGGACCTGGTGCTGGTCGGCTCCGGGGCGCAGGAGCGCCGGGTGCGGGGCCTGGCCGGCGACCTCGGGGCCGGCAACGTGCGGTTCCTCGACCGGCGGTCGCCGTGGGAGATGCCCGAGCTGTACGCCGCCGCCGACTACCAGCTGGTGACCCTGCGGGATCTGCCGGAGCTGAACGGGACGGTGCCGAGCAAGGTGCAGTCCGCGCTGGCCTGTGCCGCCCCGCTGGTGGCCTCGGCCGGGGGCGACACCGCGGCGCTGGTGGAGCGGGCCCGCGCCGGGTTGTCCTGCCCGCCCGAGGACTGGGCCGCGCTGGCCGACCGGTTCTGGCTGGCCAGCACGATCCCACCGCCCGCGCGGGCGGAGATGGGGCGGCGGGGGCGGGAGACCTACCTGCGGGAGATGTCGCTGCGGGCCGGGGTGGACCGGATCGAGTCGCTGCTGCGGGACGTGGCGTCCCCCCGGGTGCCCGCCGGGCAATCCCGGGCACGCTGATCCATATCCGAAAATTCGGTAACAGCCTGACAGCGACATACTTCGTGCTACAAAGCTCATGAATGGTCATATCGCCCGAAAGTGAGAGCGGAGCAACGGGTGGCGGAGAGCGGTAGATCGCACAGCGGCCGACGGAGACTGCGGCGGCGGACCCGGCGAAGGGTCCGCCGGGCCCTGCTGGTCTGCCTGGTCGTCGGGTCGGTGCTGCTCGGTGCCGCCGGCTGGGTGGGGTTCCGCGGCTGGCAGGCGCGCGCCCACCTGGTCAACGCGGCCGGGCTCGCCCGGGAGCTGAGCACCCAGGTGCTCGGCGGCGACCTCGACCGGGCCCAGCGCACGCTGGCGGCGTTGCAGGAGCAGGCCGGGGCGGCCCGGACCGCCACCGGCGACCCCGGTTGGGCGCTGGCCCGGCACGTCCCGTACGCCGGGGACGACGTGGCGGCCGTCCGGACCATCGCGGTGGCCATCGACGACCTGGCCCGGGAGGCGTTCCCGGCGCTGCTGCGCACCGACCTGACCACGCTGGTGCCGACCGAGGGACGGCTGGACCTGGCCCGGCTGCGGGCCGCCTCGGCCGACCTGACCGCCGCCGACGCCGCCGTGCGCAGGTCCCGGGCCGGCCTCGACGCGGTACCCGCCGAGGACCTGGTCAGCCAGCTCGGCACGGCGCTGACCGAGCTGCGGGGGGAGATCGACCGGCTGGCCGGACTGACCGGAGCGGCGGACCGGGGCGCCCGGGTGCTGCCCGCCCTGCTCGGCGCGGACGGGCCGCGCAGCTACCTGCTGCTCTCGCAGAACCTCGCCGAGCTGCGCGCCACCGGCGGCATGTTCGGCGCGTACGCGGTGATCCACGCCGACGACGGGCGGATCCGGATGCGCGAGCAGGGCACCAGCGCCCAGTTCGGGCGGTTCACCCCCGCGCTGCGGGTGGACGAGGAGGTGCGCCGGCTCTACACCGACCTGCCCGGCATCTACCCGGCCGACGTCAACCTGAGCCCGAACTTCCCCGCCGCGGCGAAGCTGTACCGGGAGATGTACCGGCGGCACAGCGGCGTGACCGTCGACGGGGTGCTGACCGTCGACCCGGTGATGCTGTCCTACCTGCTCCAGGCCACTGGCCCGGTGCAGGTGCCCGGCGACGCCACCCTGGTCAGCAACCAGGTGGTGCGCACCCTGCTCAGCGACGCCTACCAGGGCCGCGATGACACCGGGCAGGACGCCTTCTTCGCCGCCTCGGCCTCCGCCGTCTTCGACGCCTTCCTCACGAAGAAGGTCAACCCAAGAGTGCTTTTGTCGGCTTTGGACCGCTCCATCACGGAAAGACGGATACTGTTCTGGAGTGCCCGATCCACGGAACAGCGGACGTTCGCCGACACCCGGCTCGCCGGTGCGCTCCCCGAACAGGAGAGCACCCCGACCGTCGGGGTCTTCCTCAACGACGGCAGCGGCGCGAAACTCGGCTACTACCTACGGCCGACGGCGATCCTCACCACCGGTGACTGTGCCGACGAGGGACGCCGGCAGCTCAAGCTGCGTTTCACCCTGCACTCCTCGGCCCCCGACTCGGGTCTGGCCAAGTCGGTGCTCGGCCTCGGCATGGCCGGCGACCCCTACACGGCCCGGACCCTGATCTCCGTCTACAGCCCGGCGGGCGGCACGGTGCTCAGCGCCCGGGTCGACGGAAAGCCGACCCCGCTGGGCAGCGGGATCGAACGTCGCCGGCAGGTGGTCATCGCCACCGTCGACGTCGCTCCCGGCGCCACCCGGACCCTCGACGTGGACCTGCTGACCGGCAGGAACACCACGGGCACCGCCGAACTGTGGCACACACCGACCGCCACCCCATGGACCACCCAAGTAGTTCCCGCACCTAGCTGCAAACAGTAGGAGGAGACCATCATGCGGCTATCCCGCATTCTCATGGCGCTGACGGTCGGTCTGGCCATCGTGGCCGTGCCGACCGCCGCGGGGGCTGCTCAGCCGCAGCCACCCGCCGACAGCACGCCGCAGCCGCCACCGTACCCACCCGTCACGCCCTCGCTGACGGCCAACCCGACGACCATCTTCCTCGGCGAGACGGTGGTGCTCACCGGCACCGGCTTCGGGCCGAACGAGATCGTCGACATCGACGTCACCGTGGCGCCCCTCGCCGCGGCCGTGCCTGGGCAGGCGCCGGCCCGACGCAGCGACGGCACCACCGTCGCCATGGTCAAGGTTGACTATTCGCAGCCGCAGCCCGCGCCGCGGCACTTCACGGCGCAGACCGACGCGAACGGGAACTTCACCGTGAGCTACCGGCCGAGCGACGTCGGGCGGATCACCTTCACGGCGACCGGGCGTACCTCGGGCCGTACGGCCAGCACGACGATCACGGTGCTGCCGAAGAAGAAGCCGCACCCGCACCTGCCGGTCACCGGTGACAACCTGAGCACACCGCTCAAGGTCGGCGGCGGGCTCGTCGGCGCCGGTGTGGTGCTGATGCTCACCGCGTTCGGCTGGCGGCGTCGCCACCGGTTCGGCATGACCCGCTGACCCGGAACCACTGCGGTACCCGGTGCCCGTCGGACCTTGCGGTCCGGCGGGCACCGACCGTGCCGGCCGCGCCGCCGACCGCCCCCGGCCGCGGACCGTCACCGCCGTCCGGTTCACTGGACGGGTGGACGAGGTGATCTGGAACGCGGCCCGCGCCGCCCGCGCCTGGCTCGACGCCGCGAACGGCACCGACCAGACCGAGCTGACCTGCCGCATCCTCAAGCTCAGCGAGGAGGCCGGGGAGGCGGCCGGCGCCTGGATCGGCGTGCTCGGCCAGAACCCCCGCAAGGGGGTCACCCACAGCCGTGCGGAGGTGGCCGCCGAGTTGGCAGACGTGGTCTTCACCGCCCTGGTCGCCATCGAGAGCCTGGGCCTGGACGCCCGGTCGGTGGTGACCGCCTGCGCCGCGAAGGTCGAGTCCCGGATCACCCCGTGACTCCCGTGCCGGCCCGAATGGGCGGTACGACCCGCGGTGTCGGTGCGAGGGTTGTCCGGTGTCGTCCGGTCCGACCCCGGTCGCCGTGACCGGCGGCACCCTCCGGCCGGAATCCCGACCCCGCCCCCGGCGTTACACCCCCCGTACGACCGCAGCAGCACGGCCGCCCGGCGGCCGGCGGAATGACCCGAC
>NZ_MZMV01000054.1 GCF_002210435.1 Micromonospora wenchangensis | reverse complement strand
CCGGCCGGCCGGCGGCGCGGTCTACGGCGGTGGCCGGCCCCCGGCCGGGGCCGCTGCCGCTCCCGCCGGTCGGCCGGGCGGTGGTCCTCCGCCCTCCGGCGGTCGCCCGGCGGGTGGCGGTGTGTACGGCGGTGGTCGTCCCGCCGGTGGTGGGGTCTACGGTGCCGCCCCGGCGGGCGGTCCGGCGGGCAAGGGCGCGGGTCCGCGCGGCGGTGCACCAGCCGGTGGCCCGCCCGCCGTGGACCCGCGTGGCGGTGCTCCCGCCGGTGGTCGCGGGGGTGTCCCGGCAGGTGGTCGCGGCGGTGCTCCCGCCGGCGGCCGTGGTGTTCCTCCGGGGGCCCGGGGCGGTGCCCCGGCGGCCGGCCGCGGCACGCCGCCCGGCCGTGGTGGCACGCCGCCGGACGGCCGCGGTGGTGTCCCGGCCGGTGGTCGCGGTGGTGCGCCGGCCGATGGCCGGGGTGGTCCGCCCCCGGCTGGCCGTGGCGGTCCGCCCGCCGGTGGCCGTGGTGGCGCTCCGGCTGGTGGCCGTGGTGCCGAGCCGGCCGGTGGGCGTGGTGGTGCCCCGGCCGGTGGCCGTGGTGGCGCGTCCCCGGGTGGTCGTGGCGGTGTCTACGGCGGTGGGCGGGCGGAGCCGCCGCGCCGGGAGGCCGGCCCCCGCGAGCCCCGCTCCGGCCCACGCCGGGACGGCCAGGACGACCGGCGCGGCGGCCAGTACGGCCCGCCGCCCGGCCGCAGCGGCGAACGCTACTGACGCTGCGGCGGCGAACCTCCCGTCGACACCTGATCAGCCGTCCTTCCCCCGGGGGAAGGACGGCCGGCCAAGGTGCGGGTCGGAGCCGGCAGAGGGCCGGATCCGGTAGGGCACGGGTCAGATCAGGGAGCCCACGGGTCAGATCCGGCGGAGTACGGCGACGACCCGGCCCATGATGGTGGCGTCGTCACCGGGGATCGGATCGAAGGCCGGGTTCTGCGGCATCAGCCACACGTGGCCGTCGCGCCGCCGGTAGGTCTTGACGGTCGCTTCGCCGTCGAGCATGGCGGCCACGATGTCGCCGGCCTCGGCGATCGGCTGCTGCCGGACGACCACCCAGTCCCCGTCGCAGATCGCCGCGTCGAGCATCGAGTCGCCCTTGACCTGGAGCATGAAGACCTCGCCCTCACCCACCAGCTCGCGGGGGAGCGGGAAGACGTCCTCCACCGCCTGCTCGGCGAGGATCGGCCCACCGGCGGCGATCCGGCCCAGCATCGGCACGTACGCCGGGGTGGGGCGCTGGGCGCGGCTCAGCTCGTCGTCGGCGTCACCGCCGGGGGCGCGCACGTCCACCGCGCGGGGCCGGTTGGGGTCGCGCCGCAGGAAGCCCTTCTTCTCCAGCTCCTTGAGCTGGTAGGCGACGCTCGACGGGGAGACCAGGCCGACGGCCTCACCGATCTCGCGGACGCTCGGCGGGTAGCCGTGCCGCTCCACCCAGCTGCGGATGAACTCCAGGATGCGGCGCTGCCGGGCGGTCAGGTCGACGGCGGTGGGGTCGGGGAAGCCGCTGACCACCGGCGTGACCGGGCGGACGGCCGGTTGGCCGGTCCGGCTGCGGGCGGCGCGGGGACGCCGACTGGCCGGGGAACCCGCCTCGGCGATCGGCTGCGGGTTCTTCTGCCGGCTGGCCCGGTCCTCGGTCACGTCCGTCCTCCCTGGTCGGCGCTGGGTGCCTTGGCGGCTCGTGGTGCGTGCGGGGGTGTCGCGGTGCCGGACCGACGTGGTGCGCCGTGCCCGGTCGTTCATGACCGTATAGGTGAGATCGGTCATTTTCAAACATCTGTACGACGCAACTCGGCGTGTCGGGTGGAAATCCTGGCCTTTCGTACGCCTGTTCTGGTAGATGGTACGTCCCCGTCGGGCCGGTGTCCGGCGGGCCGCCGGTCGGGCCCGGTCCTCCGTCCGGGGGGTCTGTCCGGACGGCCGGTAACCTCCCGTCGGCCCGGTCGGTTGCACTCAGCGTGCTCCCGGGGCGACGGGTCGCCGCCGGTGGCCGGAGGTGACGCGCCGGACACGCCGGCAACTTGACCCGACCCGGTCGGCGGCCTACGGTCGACCCCTAGATGTAGTAGTCACACGGGCGTAAGTTGCCCACAGGTTGGGTTCGACTACCCACCGCACTCCCGTATCGTCGACCACGGCGACGGCCGGCGGAGCCGGCTCCGCCGGGCCGACGCGTGCCCGGAGGCGGGCGGTCGGGCCCCGGTCGATCAAGGAGGTCAGGCGATGCGGTGCCCGTACTGCCGGCATGCCGACTCCCGGGTGGTCGACTCGCGCGAGGCCGACGACGGTCAGCTGATCCGGCGTCGGCGTTCCTGCCCGGAGTGCGGGAAGCGGTTCACCACGGTCGAGGAGGCCGTGCTCGCGGTGGTCAAGCGCAGCGGCGTGACCGAGCCGTTCAGCCGGACCAAGATCATCGGTGGGGTGCGCAAGGCGTGCCAGGGGCGGCCGGTCGACGAGGACTCCATCGCCCTGCTGGCCCAGAAGGTCGAGGAGACCGTCCGGGCCAAGGGCGCGGCCGAACTGCCGAGCCACGACGTGGGACTGGCGATCCTGGGCCCGCTGCGCGACCTGGACGAGGTGGCCTACCTGCGCTTCGCCAGCGTCTACCGCTCGTTCGACTCGCTCGCCGACTTCGAGCGGGAGATCGAGACGCTGCGGGCCGCCGCACAGGCCCGCGCCGACGGGGCCGGCGTCGCCGACCGTACCGACTGAGTCTTTTCCGACAGCAACGACGTGGATTCTGACAGTGACGACGCGTGGCGGGTGGCCGCGCAGACGAGGGGGCCGATGAGATGGCGGGGGACGGCGTGACAACAAGCCGGTCGCGGGCGGCGAAGAACGGCGCGGTGACGGGGCTCAAGGTGCAGCGGGTCTGGACGACCGAGGGCGTGCACCCGTACGACGAGGTGACGTGGGAGCGCCGCGACGTCGTCATGACCAACTGGCGGGACGGCTCGATCAACTTCGAGCAGCGCGGGGTGGAGTTCCCCGAGTCCTGGAGCGTCAACGCGGCCAACATCGTGACCACCAAGTACTTCCGGGGCGCGGTGGGAACCCCGCAGCGCGAGTGGTCGCTCAAGCAGCTCATCGACCGGGTGGTCAGCACCTACCGGGCCGCCGGTGAGCAGAACGGCTACTTCGCCGCTCCCGGCGACGCCGAGGTCTTCGCGCACGAGCTGACCTGGATGCTGCTGCACCAGGTGTTCAGCTTCAACTCGCCGGTCTGGTTCAACGTCGGCACCCCGTCGCCGCAGCAGGTCAGCGCCTGCTTCATCCTCTCGGTCGACGACTCGATGGACTCCATCCTGGACTGGTACAAGGAGGAGGGGCGGATCTTCCAGGGCGGCTCCGGCGCCGGGGTGAACCTCTCCCGCATCCGGTCCTCGAAGGAACTGCTCTCCTCCGGCGGCACCGCCTCCGGCCCGGTCAGCTTCATGCGCGGCGCGGACGCCTCCGCCGGCACCATCAAGTCCGGCGGCGCCACCCGGCGCGCGGCCAAGATGGTCATCCTCGACGTCGACCACCCGGACATCGAGGAGTTCGTGGCGACCAAGGCGCGGGAGGAAGACAAGATCCGCGCGCTGCGGGACGCCGGCTTCGACATGGACCTGGGCGGTGCCGACATCGTCAGCGTCCAGTACCAGAACGCCAACAACTCCGTCCGGGTCTCCGACGAGTTCATGACGGCGGTGGAGAACAACGGCGGCTTCGACCTGCGCGGCCGGCTCGACGGGCAGACCATCGAGACGATCGACGCCAAGAAGCTGTTCCGCACCATCTCCCAGGCCGCCTGGGAGTGCGCCGACCCCGGCCTGCAGTACGACGACACCATCAACGACTGGCACACCTGCCCGGAGACCGGCCGGATCACCGCGTCGAACCCGTGCTCGGAGTACCTGCACCTGGACAACTCCTCGTGCAACCTGGCCTCGCTCAACCTGATGAAGTTCCTCCGCGCCGACGGCGGCTTCGAGGTGGAGAAGTTCGTCAGGTCGGTCGAGTTCGTCATCACCGCGATGGACATCTCGATCTGCTTCGCCGACTTCCCGACCGAGAAGATCGGCGAGACCACCCGCGCCTACCGGCAGCTCGGCATCGGCTACGCCAACCTCGGCGCGCTGCTGATGGCCTCCGGCCTGCCGTACGACTCGGAGCAGGGCCGGTCGGTGGCCGCGGCGATCACCTCGCTGATGACCGGCACCGCGTACCGCCGTTCGGCCGAGCTGGCCGGCATCGTCGGCGCGTACGACGGCTACGCCCGTAACGCCGAGCCGCACAAGCGGGTGATGCGCAAGCACGCCGCCGCCAACGACGCCATCAAGCCGGCCGGCACCGTCGCCACCGCGATCCAGCGCGAGGCCACCCGGCAGTGGACCGAGGGCAACAAGGTCGGCGACCGCAACGGCTGGCGCAACTCGCAGGCCAGCGTGCTCGCCCCGACCGGAACCATCGGCCTGATGATGGACTGCGACACCACTGGCGTCGAGCCCGACCTGGCGCTGGTGAAGTTCAAGAAGCTGGTCGGCGGCGGCTCGATGCAGATCGTCAACCAGACCGTGCCGCGTGCCCTGCGCAGCCTCGGCTACCCGGAGGAGCAGGTCGAGGCGATCGTCGAGCACATCGCCGACCACGGGCACGTGGTGGACGCCCCCGGCCTCAAGCCGGAGCACTACCCGGTCTTCGACTGCGCGATGGGCGAGCGGTCGATCGCCCCGATGGGGCACGTGCGGATGATGGCGGCCGTCCAGCCGTTCATCTCCGGGGCCATCTCCAAGACGGTCAACATGCCGGAGCAGGCCACCGTCGCCGACGTCGAGAAGATCTACTTCGAGGGCTGGAAGCTCGGCCTCAAGGCGCTGGCGATCTACCGGGACAACTGCAAGGTGGGCCAGCCGCTGTCGGTGGCCAAGCCCAACAAGGCCACCGCCGAGACCGTTGCCCCGGCCGCCGAGGTCGAGAGGGCGGTGGAGAAGGTCGTCGAGTACCGCCCGGTGCGCAAGCGGCTGCCGAAGAAGCGCCCCTCGCAGACGGTCTCCTTCTCGGTCGGCGGCGCGGAGGGTTACCTCACCGCCTCGTCCTACCCGGACGACGGCCTCGGCGAGGTCTTCCTCAAGATGTCCAAGCAGGGCTCCACCCTGGCCGGGGTGATGGACGCCTTCTCGGTGGCGATCTCCATCGGCCTGCAGTACGGCGTCCCGCTGGAGACGTACGTCAGCAAGTTCACCAACATGCGCTTCGAGCCGGCGGGCATGACCGACGACCCGGACGTGCGGATGGCCGCCTCGGTGATGGACTACATCTTCCGTCGCCTGGCGCTGGACTTCCTGCCCTACGAGCGCCGTGCCGAGCTGGGCATCTTCACCGCCAAGGAGCGGGCCGCGCAGTTGCGGGCCGAGGCCGACGCGGAGGCCGCCGGCGCGGACCTGACGGCGATGGCGTCCTCCGCCCCGGTCGAGACGACCGAGCCGAAGACCGGCCCGGTGGCCCAGCCGGCCCAGGAGTTGGCCGAGGTGGCCGCCGTCAAGCCGGCACCCGCCGTGGGTTCCTCCACCGAGCTGCTGGAGGCCGTGATCGGCAAGGCCGCCGACGCGCCGCTCTGCTTCACCTGCGGTACGAAGATGCGCCCGGCCGGTAGCTGCTACGTCTGCGAGGGCTGCGGCTCCACCAGCGGTTGCAGCTGACGTACGCGTCGCACGGAGGGCCGGCACCCGACGGGTGCCGGCCCTCCCGCGTCCCGTCCGCATGGTCGACCCCGGTGGGGCGAGGTAGCGGTATCCGTCCCACCCGGACACCGCCCCTCGCGCCCGTCGCTCAGATCACGCCGACGGCGGCGCACCGGGGACCCCGCCGGGCGGGCGCGGCGGGAATGATCGGGGCATGACCACCGCCGACCGGTACGTCGAGTTCGCCAGCCGGGAGGCGCACGGCGTCTCCCCGGCGTACGAACGGCTGGCCCACGCGGTCGCCCGGGACGACGACCTGCTCGCCCTGCTGGACGACCTGCCGCCGGCCAGGCGGCAGCCGCAACTGCTGCTCGGCGTGGTCCGCTGGCTCGGTGGCCCGGTCGACGACCCGGTCGCCTTCCGCACCCACACCCTGGCGCACTGGCCCGCCGTGCGGGCCGCGATGCTCACCCGGGCGGTGCAGACCAACGAGGCCGGCCGCTGCGCGGCGCTGCTGCCGGTGCTGGCCGCGCTGCCGCAGCCGCTGGCGCTGCTGGAGGTCGGCGCGTCCGCCGGCCTCTGCCTCTATCCCGACCGGTACGCCTACCGCTACGGCGACCACCTGCTCGGGGCGGGGGAGCCGGTCCTCGACTGCGCGCTGACCGGGACCGGGCCGCCGACCACCCGCCCCGAGGTGGTGTGGCGGGCCGGTCTGGACCTGAACCCGCTCGACGTCACCGACCCGGCCGACGTGGGCTGGCTCGACGCGTTGATCTGGCCGGAGCACACCCACCGCCGGGCCCGGTTGCGGGCGGCAGCCGCGGTGGCCGCCGCCGACCCGCCGGAGCTGGTCCGCGGTGACCTGGTGGACGACCTGCCGGCGTTGGCCGCGCGGGCACCGGCCGGCGCGACGCTGGTGGTCCTGCACACCTCCGTGCTCTACCAGGTGCCGCCGGCACGCCGGGCGGCCTTCGTCGCGCTGGCCCGCGCCCTGCCCGGCCACTGGGTGTCCGCCGAGGCGGCCGACGTGCTGGCGCACCCCGCGCTGCCGTCCCCGCCGGACGGGGCGCTGCACAACGTGCTCGCCCTCGACGGGACGCCGCTGGCCTGGATGCGCTCGCACGGCCAGTCGGCGCACTGGTTCGGCTGAACCTGGGGTGACCGGGCAGCCGGGCGACCGGCCCGGTCCGGTGGGGACGTGACCCAGGCCATGACGGTCCGTGAGCGTCACGGGACAGCGGATGAGATCTATCCTCACTAGGCTGGGGTGCCGACGACTCCGGTGAGGTGTCATGGCGAAGCCGTCGCTGCCCCGTCCCGCCCTGTCCCGCCGTGCCGAACCGGTCCGGTGGATCGCCGCCGGCGTCGCCCCGCTCGGCTGGGGTCTGCTGGTCGGCTGGTGGACACCGCGTGGTCCCGGCACCAACGCCGAGGCCGTGACGTCGATCCTGGTCAGTCTCGCGGTCGGCGGGTTCGCCGGCTGGGCGGGCCGGTCCCGTGGGGCGATGGTCGCGGCTCCGGTGCTCTTCGCGTTCGCCGTCGAGCTGGTCCGCTGGCCGCTGCGGGGGCCGACCGTGGACGCCCCGCACCTGAGCGGTTTCGGTGTCGGCGCGCTGCTGCTGGGGCGGGGCGTCCACGGACTGCTGTCCGTGCTGCCGTTGCTGGTCGGCGCGGCGTACGGCGCGGGCCTGGCGCGACGGGCCGCCCCGGCGGCGGGCCGCCGCCCGGTGTGGACCTGGCTGGGGCGGGCCGGGGTCGGCCTGCTCACCGCGCTGGTCGCCCTGGTGACGGTCGCAGTGGCGCTGCCGGCCACCACCGCCGCCGTTCCGGGTGGGGTCGCCGAGCTGACGACGGTGCGCGGCGGCGGTGACCGGGAGCTGGGGGTGCTGCTGCGGGGAGCCGACCGGCAGGCCCCGGTGCTGCTCTTCCTGCCCGGTGGGCCGGGCAGCTCCGAGGTGGGGGCGGTCCGGCGGCACCTCGCCGGGCTGGAACGGCAGTTCGTGGTGGCCACCGTGGACCGGCGGGGCGCGGCACGGTCGTGGGCGGCGTTCCCGCCCTCCTCGTCGTTGACCCTCGACAGCGAGGTCGCCGACCTGCTCGCCGTCGCCGACCGGCTGCGGCAGCGCTTCGGCCGGCCGGACGTCTACCTGGTGGCGCACTCCGGGGGGACGCTGGTCGCCGCCGTCGCCGTGCAGCGCCGGCCGGAGCTGTTCCGGGCGTACGTCGGGGTCGGCCAGGTGGTCGACCTGCGGGAGGCCGACCGCAGTCAGTACACCGACACCCTCGCCTGGGCAGGCCGTACCGGACGGACCGATCTAGTGCGGCAGCTGACCGAGCTGGGGCCGCCGCCGTATCCCGACATGTACCACTACGAGCCGCTGCTGGCCAACGAGGCCGCCGCCTTCGACTTCGACCGCACCGGCAACCACGAGGGCCGGGGCGGGACGGGGGAGAACCTGGGCGTCGCCGAGTACACCCTGCTGGAGAAGGCGCACGTGCTCGGCGGCGGCCTGGACGGCTGGGACGTGCTCTACCCGAAGGTCCAGCAGGTCGACCTGCGTGCCCGGGTGCGGCAGCTCGCGGTGCCCGTCTACCTGGTCGACGGCGCGCACGAGGTGCCGGGCCGCCTGGCCCTGACCGCCCAGTGGTACGCCCAACTCGACGCCCCGCACAAGGAGCACCTGGTGTTGGACGCCGCCGGCCACCGCTCGCTTTACCAACGGCCCGGCCCCTTCGTCGACCTGCTGACCCGGGTCCGCGCCGAGACCGCCGACGCGGCGCGCTGAGCCCACCGCTCCGGTCGGGTCGCCCCACCGGTCCGGGTCGGCACTGCCCCCCGGTCAGTAGACTCGCCGCGGTGAGTGGCGAACGACGTCCGCTGGCGGGCCGGCCGCTGACCGAGCCGCACCCGTCCCGGCTGCCGCCGGAGCACCCCGACCGGGCGCTGATCCTGGCCGCGCACGCCGCCGCGCTCGCCGCCGGGGAGGCCGGCTATCCCGACCCGGCCACCGGGTTGTTCGTCCTCACCGCAGGTTTCCTGGCCCGGCGCGGCACCTGCTGCGGGCGTGGCTGCCGGCACTGCCCGTACGTCGACGACTAGCGCACCGCCGTCGGCTCCACTGCGGACCCTGCGCGACCTGACCCGGTCCGGACAGGAGGGGCGGGTCTTCCGTCCGGCAACGCCAACCCGTACGGTTTCCGACGGACACCGGCGGGTTCCCCGTCGACGATCACGGAGGTGTGCCCGTGCACGGGCGGATCTGGCTGGCCGGCGTGGGCGTGCTGCTGACCACGGGCTGTGGCGCGTCGGAGGTCGAGCCGGTGCGGCTGCCGGCCGGGGAACCGGCCACCGTGCAGGTGGGTGCCGCCTCGTCCGGTGGAGCGTGCCGGCTGCTCGACTTCGCGGTGATCGAGGAACACACCGGGGTCCGCTTCGACGTGGCCGCCGCCAGCGAGCGCGGTGACACCCGGACCTGCGTGGTGCGGGCCACCGACGCCACCTGGCCGGAGCTGACCCTGACGGTCACCGACACCTCGATCGACGTCCCGACCTTCACCGCCGACGTGCTGCCCGCCGGGGCGAAGAAGGTGTCGAAGCTGGGCCAGGCCGCCTACGGCCGGACCGTCGCGAAGACCGCGAAGCGCGGCCCGACGGCCGAGGTGGGCTGGCTCGCCACCGAGGACCGGCTGGCCACGCTCCGCTGGACCTGCCGGCCGGACGACGACCGGGCGACCGCCGGCGAGGTGGCCGACCACCTCGCCGACCTGGCCAGGACGCTCGACACCCGGTCGTTGTGACGACCGGTCGCGGTGCCGGCCGGTTCGTGGTCGGGCGGTCAGTGGGCGGCGACGAAGACCCGGGAGGCGACCTCGCGGGGCAGCCGGACCCGTTCGCCGGAGCGGTCGATGAACACCCCGTCGCGTTCCTGGGCGACGGTGACCGTGGCGCCCGGGTCCACCCCGGCGGCGTGCAGTTGCCGCAGCACGTCGGCGTCGGTCTGCACGCTCTCGCAGATCCGCCGGACCACCACCTGCCCGGTCAGCCCGGGGAAGGCGAGGTTGCGTTCACCCTCGACCGGCTCACTGGCCCCGGCCTGCGGCGGACCCAGCTCCTCCAGCCCCGGGATCGGGTTGCCGTACGGCGAGCGGGTGGGGCGGTTGAGCAGGTCGTACACCCGCTTCTCCACCGCGTCGCTCATCACGTGCTCCCACCGGCAGGCCTCCTCGTGGGCCTCCTCGTAGGGCATTCCGATCACGTTGACCAGCAGCAGTTCGGCGAGCCGGTGCTTGCGCATCACCGACACGGCGCTGCCCCGGCCCAGCTCGGTGAGCGCCAGGTGCCGGTCGCCCTCGACGGTGAGCAGCCCGTCACGTTCCATCCGGGCCACGGTCTGGCTGACGGTCGGCCCGCTCTGCCGTAACCGCTCGGCGATCCGGGCACGCAGCGGCGGCACCCCCTCCTCTTCGAGTTCGAGGATGGTGCGCAGGTACATCTCGGTCGTGTCGACCAGGTCATGCTTCACGTCAGCGGCCTCCCGGTGGTCGATGCTACCCCGGCGCACGAAGATCGACCTGCGCCGAAACGCGAGGTCGGTGCCCCGATGGTGTTGACTGGACCGCATGTCCGGTACCGATGACCCCCTGATCGAGCCGGACCGGCTCGCCGCCGAGCTGGCCCGGCCCGACGCACCGACCCTGCTGGACGTCCGCTGGCGGCTGGCCGGCCCGCCGGGCCGCGGGGACTACGTCGCCGGGCACCTGCCCGGCGCGGTCTTCGTCGACCTGGACACCGACCTGTGCGGTCCGCCCGGCGCGGCGGGCCGGCACCCGCTGCCCGACCCGGCGGTCCTCCAGGCCGCGCTGCGGGCCGCCGGCGTGCGCACCGGTCACCCCGTGGTGGTGTACGACGGCGGCGACGGCCTGGCCGCCGCCCGCGCCTGGTGGACGCTGCGCTGGGCCGGGCACCGGCCGGTCCGGGTGCTGGCGGGTGGCTGGCCGGCCTGGTGTGCCGCCGGGCTGCCGCAGACCGTCGAGGTGCCCACCGTCACGCCCGGTGACGTGACCGTCCGGCCGGGCGCGCTGCCGGTGCTGGACGCCGACGACGCGGCGGCCCTTGCGGCGGCCGACGACGGGGTGCTGATCGACGTGCGGGCCGCGCCCCGCTACCGGGGCGAGACCGAGCCGATCGACCCGGTCGCCGGGCACGTGCCGGGCGCGGTGAACCTGCCCGCCCCCGGGTACGTCACCGAGGGGCGCTACCCGGCGGCCGACGTGCTGCGGGACCGGTTCGCCGCGGTGGGGGTACGCGCCGACGGGCCGGTGGGGGCGTACTGCGGGTCGGGGGTGACCGCCGCGCAGGCGGTGCTGGCGTTGCACCTGGCGGGTCGGCCGGACGCCGCGCTCTACGTCGGATCGTGGAGCGGATGGGTCGCCGACGGGTCCCGCCCGGTGGCGACCGGCCCGACACCCGGCGGCTGACCTGCACGTGTGGTGGGCGGGCGGTGACCGTCGTGCGACGATGGCCCCATGTCGGACGACACGCTGGTGGTGTGGGACGAGTCCCTGCTCGACTACGACATGGGGGAGCACCCGCTGGACCCGGTCCGGGTCGAGCTGACCGTGGCGCTGGCCCGGGAATTGGGCGTGCTGGACCGGCCCGGGGTGCGGTTGGTCGAGCCCGAGCCGGCCGACGACGCGACGCTGACCCGGGTGCACCGGCCCGACTACCTGGACGCGGTCCGGGCCGCGCCGCGCGATCCGCTCTTCGCCGGGTACGGACTGGGCACCTCGGACAATCCGGTCTTCGACGGGATGCACGAGTCCAGCGCGCTGATCGCGGGGGCGAGCGTGGCCGCCGCCGAGGCGGTCTGGCGGGGCGAGGCCCGCCGCGCGGTCAACGTGGCCGGTGGGCTGCACCACGCGATGCCCGACCGGGCCGCCGGGTTCTGCGTCTACAACGACCCGGCGGTGGCCATCGCCCGCCTGCTCGACCTCGGTGCCGAGCGGGTCGCCTACGTCGACGTGGACGTGCACCACGGCGACGGCGTGCAGGAGGTCTTCTACCACGACCCCCGGGTGCTCACGGTGAGCCTGCACGAGACCCCGCTCGCGCTCTTCCCCGGCACCGGGTTCCCCGACGAGACCGGTGGGCCGGGGGCGCAGGGCAGCGCGGTCAACGTGCCGCTGCCGCCGGGCACCGACGACGCCGGGTGGCAGCGCGCCTTCCACGCGGTCGTGCCGTCGGTGCTGCGCGCGTTCCGGCCGCAGATCCTGCTCACCCAGTGCGGCGCCGACGGGCACCGGATGGACCCGCTGGCCGACCTGCACCTGTCGGTGGACGGGCAGCGCGCCACCTACCTGGCGTTGCGGGCCCTCGCCGACGAGTTGTGCGACGGCCGCTGGGTGGCCACCGGCGGCGGCGGGTACGCCCTGGTGGAGGTGGTGCCCCGGGCCTGGACCCATCTGCTGGCGGTGGCCACCGGCGACCCGCTCGACCCGGCCACGCCCACCCCGCCCGGCTGGCGCACCCTGGCCGGCCACCGGCGGCCCGGCCGGGACGTCCCGCTGCGGATGACCGACGACATCGACCCGGAACACCAGCCGTGGCAGCCGACCGGGGAACCGAACTCGGTGGACCGGGCCGTGGCGGCCACCCGCAAGGCGGTGTTCCCGCTGCTCGGGCTGGACCCGTACGACCCGCGCGACTGAGCCGGGAACCTGGGGAGGGACCGGTGACCACTGTCGACCAACCGGTGGACGTGCTGCTCAGCGACGGCAGCACCGTCGGACTGCGACCGATCCGGCCGCAGGACGCCCCGGAGATCGTCGCCATGCACGGGCGGTTCTCGGAACGCACCCGCTACCTGCGCTACTTCTCGCCGTACCCGCGCATCCCGGAACGGGACCTGCACCGGTTCGTCACCGTCGACCACCGCGACCGGGAGGCGTTCGTGGTGCTGGCCGGTGACCGGATCGTCGCCGTCGGCCGGTACGAGCGGCTGGGGCCGGCGGCCCCGGAGGCCGAGGTGGCGTTCGTGGTGGAGGACGCCTACCAGGGCCGGGGGATCGGCTCGGTGCTGCTGGAACACCTGGCCGACGCGGCCCGCCGGGCCGGCATCGGGCACTTCGTCGCCGAGGTGCTGCCCACCAACGGGGCGATGCTGCGGGTCTTCGCCGACTTCGGCTACCAGGTGCAACGCCAGTTCGCCGACGGGGTGGTGCACCTGACCTTCCCGATCGCGCCGACCGAGGCGACCCTGGCGGTGCAGCGCGGCCGGGAACACCGCACCGAGGCCCGGTCCATCGCCCGGCTGCTCGCCCCGCGCGGGGTGGCCGTCTACGGGGCCAGCGCCACCGGTCAGGGCGTCGGTGCGGCGCTGCTCGGGCACCTGCGTGACGGCGGCTACCCGGGGGCCATCGTGCCGGTGCATCCGGGCGCGCGGACGGTGGCGGGGCTGCCCGCGTACCCGTCGGCGGCCGACGCGGGGGTGGCGGTGGACCTCGCGGTCGTCGCGGTGCCCCCCGACGCGGCGGCCGGGGTGGTGGCCGACGCCGCCGCGGCCGGCGCGCACGGCCTGGTGGTCATCTCCGCCGGCTTCGCCGAGGCCGGCCCGGCCGGCGCGGCCGCCCAGCGGTCCCTGGTCCGGGCGGCGCACGCCGCAGGCATGCGGGTCGTCGGCCCGAACTGCCTGGGGGTGGCGAACACCGACGAGCGGGTACGCCTCAACGCCACCCTGGCCCCGGTGCTGCCGGCCCCCGGCCGGGTGGGTTTCTTCAGCCAGTCCGGCGCGTTCGGGGTGGCGCTGCTGGCGCAGGCGCAGCGTCGCGGGCTGGGCCTGTCGAGTTTCGTGTCGGCCGGCAACCGGGCCGACGTGTCCGGCAACGACCTGCTCCAGTACTGGCAGGACGACCCGGGCACCGACGTGATCCTGCTCTACCTGGAGACCTTCGGCAATCCGCGCAAGTTCGCCCGGCTGGCCCGCCGGATCGGCCGGGACAAGCCGGTGGTGGCGCTGGCGTCGCTGGCCCGTCCGGCCGGCCCGGCGCTGGACGAGGCCGCCGTCAGCGCGCTGTTCGCCCAGTCCGGGGTGATCCGGGTGGACACCGTCGCCGAACTGCTCGACGTCGGGGTGCTGCTGGCCCACCAGCCGCTGCCCGCCGGTGACCGGGTCGCGGTGGTGGGCAACTCGTCGGCGCTGACCGGGCTGGCCGCCGCCGCCTGCGTCGGGCAGGGCCTCACCGTCGCCGACGGCTACCCGCGCGACGTCGGCCCGCACGCAGGCGTCGCCGAGTTCACCGCCGCGCTGGCCGGGGCCGCCGCCGACGACGGGGTGGACGCGCTGGTCGCGGTCTTCGCCCCGCCGCTGCCGGGGCAGCTCACCGTCGAGGAGGCGGACGTCACCGCCGCCCTGCCGGCGACCCTGGCCGCCGGCAAGCCGACCGTGGTGACGTTCCTCGCCGGGCGCGTGCCGGCGGGGCTGCCCGCGTACCCGAGCGTGGAGGAGGCGGTGCGGGCGCTGGGCCGGGTCGGCCGGTACGCCGGGTGGCTGCGGCGGGACCCGGGCACGGTGCCGGAGCTGACCGGAGTGGACCGGGACGCCGGGCGGGCCGCGTTGCGCGGTGACGCCGCCGACCCGGTGGCGCTGCTCGCCGCGTACGGCGTCGAGGTGGTCGGGTCGGTGCCCGCCGGCAGCGTCGACGAGGCGCTCGCCGCCGCCGACCGCTGCGGGTGGCCGGTGGCGTTGAAGGCCGCCGCGCCCGGCCTGCGGCACCGCCTCGACCTGGGTGCCGTCCGCCTCGACCTGGCCGACCCGGTCGCCCTGCGCCGGGCGTACGCGGACCTGGCGGCCGGGTTCGGCGCGCAGGTGCTGGTCCAGCCGATGGTGCCGCCCGGCGTGGCCTGCGTGGTGGAGCTGCGGGAGGACCCGGCGTTCGGGCCGGTGGTCGGTTTCGGGCTGGGGGGCGTCGCCACCGAACTGCTCGGCGACCGGGCCTGGCGGGCGGTGCCGTTGACCGACCGGGACGCCGCCGAACTGGTCGACGAGCCCCGGGCGGCGCCGCTGCTGCGCGGGCACCGGGGTGCCGCCCCGGTGGACCGGGCGGCCCTGGTCGACCTGCTGCTACGGGTGGGGCGGCTCGCCGACGAGCAGCCCCGGGTGCGGTCACTCACCCTCAACCCGGTGCTGGCCCGCCCGGACGGCATCGCGGTGCTGCACGCGGCGGTGGGCGTCGGCACGGCCGGGGCCCGCCCCGACACCGGCCCACGCCGGCTCTGACCGGGTGCCGCCGGCCGGGCACCCCGCGGGCGGTCACCGCGGAAGCAGGCAGGCCCCCGGCGAACCGCCGGGGGCCTGACCGCGAACCGTCCCGCTCAGCAGGCGTACGCCTCCAGCCGCTGCGCCCGCTCCGGGTCGCGCAGCTTGAGCAGGGTGACCTTCTCGATCTGCCGGATGCGCTCCCGGGACAGGCCGAACTCCTTGCCCACCTCGTCGAGGGTGCGCTGCCGACCGTCGTCGAGACCGAACCGGAGCCGGATCACCGCCTGCTCCCGCTGGGAGAGGGTGGCGAGCACGATGCGTACCTCGTTGCGCAGTTCGCCGTTGGCGGCGGCGTCACCCGGCTCGGTGCGCGGGTCCACCGAGGCGACGAAGTCACCGAGGGCGCTCTCGCCGTCCTCGCCGACGGCCTGGTCGAGGCTGACCGGCTCCCGGTCGTACGAGATCAGCTCGATGACCTGGAACTCGGGGATCTCCATCGCCCGCGCCACCTCGGACACGATCGGCTCGCGGCCCAGCGTGACCGACAGCTCCCGGCGGACCCGGACCATCCGGTTGACCTGCTCGACCATGTGCACCGGGATGCGGATGGTGCGGGCCTGGTCGGCCATCGCCCGGGTGATCGCCTGCCGGATCCACCAGGTGGCGTACGTGGAGAACTTGTAACCCTTCGCGTAGTCGAACTTCTCGACCGCGCGGATCAGGCCGAGGTTGCCCTCCTGGATGAGGTCGAGGAAGGCCATCCCCCGCCCGGTGTAGCGCTTGGCGATGCTGACCACCAGCCGCAGGTTCGCCTCCAGCAGGTGGTCCTTGGCGGCGCGTCCCTCCCGGGCGATCAGCGCGAGGTCGGCGTGCAGGTCGCCGGAGACGGGGGTGCACGTCGACAGCTTCTCCTCGGCGAACAGCCCGGCCTCGATCCGCTTGGCCAGCTCCACCTCCTGGGCCGCGGTGAGCAGCTTGGTCCGGCCGATGCCGTTGAGGTAGGCCCGGACCAGGTCGGTGGAGACCCCGCGCTCGTCGGTGGCGTCGAGGTCGGTGAGGGCTTCGGTGCCGTGCTCGGCGTCGATGGTGGTGGCCGGGCGCGTCTTGTTATCGATCATCTGCAGGGCCATCTCTGTGTCTCCCCGTGTCCGCTTTCGTGTCGCGTACCGGCGCCATCGGCCCCGGTGACGAACAGCTTTCCAACCGGGACGTGAAACGGGGGTGAGGCGATCGGGGAACCGACACCAATCCGGTCGGGTGCGGGGTGGGCGGTCGCGGGTCTTGCCGGGTCCGGTTACCGTGCCAGCGGTCGACCATGGTGGCCGGCATGCGAACAGGCAATGGAGGACGTGGTGGTCTTCAAGCGGCTCATGCAGTCGATGGGGGTGGGCGGTCCGTCGGTGGAGACCGTGCTCGCCAACCCGAACTGCCGTCCGGGCGGGGTGCTGGAGGGGCGGGTGCACGTGGCCGGCGGCGACCACGCCACCGACATCGAGTACGTGGCGCTCGGTCTGGTCACCCGGGTCGAGGTGGAGGGCGCGGACTCCGAGTACGAGACCACCCAGGAGTTCGCCCGGCAGCAGGTCACCGGCCCGTTCCGGCTCGAGGCGGGCCAGCGGTACGACATCCCGTTCCGGTTCGCTGTGCCGTGGGAGACCCCGCTTACCGACCTGTACGGCCACCGGCTGCACGGGATGACGATGGGGCTGCGTACCGAGCTGGAGGTGGCCCGCGCGGTCGACAAGGGTGACCTGGACGCGGTGTCGGTGCATCCGCTGCCGGCCCAGGAGCGGCTGCTGGAGGCGCTGCTGCGGCTGGGCTTCCGGTTCGCCCGCGCCGACGTCGAGCGGGGCCACATCTACGGCGTACGGCAGAGCCTGCCGTTCTACCAGGAGATCGAGTTCTACCCCGCGCCGCAGTACGCCGGGGCGATCAACCAGCTCGAGGTCACCTTCGTCACCGACCCGCACCAGATGCAGGTGGTGCTGGAGCTGGACAAGCGCGGCGGCCTGTTCACCGAGGGCCGGGACACCTTCGGCCGGTTCACCGTCGACCACGCCAACGCCGACCGCACCGACTGGGCCGCCCAGCTCGACGGCTGGCTCCGCCAGTCCCTCCAACGCCGCGGCCTCTTCTTCTGACCGACCCACCCCACCCCGCCCACCCCCTCCCGCCTCACCTCGCCCCGCCCCGCGCCGGTGATCAAGAGGTTTGCGTCAACTTTGATCTTCAGAATGACGCCAACCTCTTGATCACCGGGGCTGACGCTGGGCGGGGCGGGGACGGGGACGGTGGCGAGCGGGGCGGGTGGGGGTGGGTCAGAGGTCCAGGAGGAGGGTGCGGGGGCCGGTGTTGACGCTCTCGACGAGCATGTGGGCGCGGAAGCGGCCGGTCTCGGCCGTCGCGCCCCGGGCGCGCAGCGCCTCGACCACGGCGGTGACCAGCGGTTCGGCCACCTCGGCGGGGGCGGCGGCGGTCCAGCTCGGCCGGCGGCCCTTGCGGGTGTCGCCGTAGAGGGTGAACTGGCTGACCAGCAGGATCGGGGCGCCGGTGTCGGCGGCGCTGCGTTCGTCGTCGAGGATGCGCAGCTCGTGCACCTTGCGGGCCATCGTCGCGGCCAGCTCGGGGGTGTCGGTGTGGGTGACCCCGAGCAGCACCAGCAGGCCGTCGGTGATCGCGCCGACCACCTCGCCGTCGACGGTGACGCTGGCCCGGCCGACGGTCTGCACCACCGCCCGCATCAGTCGGTCACCGGCTCGACGATGCCCCGTTCGACCAGGCGCGCCACGATCGGACCGGCCGCCTCGGCCAGCTCGTCGGTGGTGACGTCGTGCGCGGCGGCGAGCAGGGCGAGCTGGTCACGCAGCGGCAACCGCCCGTCGCAGCCGCCGACCAGGGCCAGCACCAGCGGGTCGATCTCCTCGCTCCAGCGCAGCCCGTGCGGCATCGTCAGGACCTGCCGGTCCACCGCCCAGCCCTCGTCGCCGATGGTCGCCTCCTGCCGCAGTTGCAGCCCCGGGGCGGCCCGGTAACGGGCGGCGAGCACCCCCTCCGCGCCCCGGGCACGCAGGAAGTCCTGCCTGTCGAACCAGGCGGCGACCTGGTCGCCCAGGGGGGCCTCGACCCGCTGGCGCAGGTCCTCCACCCGGAGCACCGGGTCGGCGTGCCCGCCCCGGCGCAGCGAGACGATGCCGAACCCGACCGCCTCGATCTTGTACGCGTCGAACCAGTCCAGCCAGGCAGCCGCCCGCTGCGGGTCGACAGCCTCGCCGACGTCGGCCAGCCACAGGTTGACGTACGCCATCGGGTCGGCGACCTCGCGTTGGATCACCCAGGCGTCCAGGCCGGTGCCGGCGAACCAGCCGGTCACCCGCTCGGCCCAGTCCTCCCCGGCGACGTGCACCCAGTTGGCCAGGTACTGCATGGTGCCGCCCTCGGTGAGCAGGCCCGGCGCGGCGGCGGCCAGTTCCGCGCCGATCGCGTCGCCGACCCGGCCGGAGTCCCGGTAGACGTGGGTGGTGGTGCCCGGCCCGACCACGAACGGCGGGTTGCTGACCACCAGGTCGAACCGGCGTCCGGCCACCGGGGCGACCAGGTCGCCGCGGAGCAGTTCCCAGTCCTGCCCGTTGAGGGCGGCGGTGGTGGCGGCGAAGCGCAGCGCCCGCTCCGACACGTCGGTGGCGGTGACCCGCCGGGCCCGGGTCGCCAGGTGCAGGGCCTGCACACCGGAGCCGGTGCCGAGGTCCAGCGCGGTGTCCACCGGGCGGCGGACGGTCGCCCCGATCAGGGTCTGGGTGGCCCCACCGATGCCGAGCACGTGTTCGCTGGGCAGTGGCCGACCCGGGCGGGCGCTGGCCGGCACGTCGGCGAGCACCCACCAGGCGTCCCCGTACGGCTCCAGGTCGACCCCGGCGCGCAGGCCGTCGCCGTACGGCTCGACCAGGCCGGCGGCGACGGCCTCGGCGAGGTCGAGGGGGGCGAGCGCGGCGGCGACCGCCGACTCGGGCTCGGTCTGGTCGCAGACGAACACCCGGATCAGGGTGGCCAGCGGGTCCCGCTCCTCGGTGGCGCGCAGCGCGGCCCGGAAGTCGTTGCGGGCCACTCCGCCGGTGGCCTGCGGCCCGAGCCGGCCGGCGATGCCGTTGGCGGTGAAGTCGGCGTCGGTGAGCGCGGTGCGCAGCGCGTCGACGCCGGCGGGGGAGAGCAGCATGTCGTAACGGTCCACCTCGCCATCCTGCCTGCCCCGGGGGCGGGGGGTGGTGGGCACCCGTCGACTTCCATAACACCAGCTCAATCCCCCGGCCGTTATCTCTGTTACGTACGTCGATGTCTCGTTAACATTCCCTCCAACATCCGTCGATGGGACGTTCGGACGGCCCCCGTCTGTCCGGTCGTACCCGGTTGGGAGTTCAGACGATGTCCGACGTGTCCGTCCCCCGGCGTCGCGCGATCCGCGCGGTCGCCGTCGCGGCCGCCGCTGCCGCCCTCTCCGTCGCCGCGGGCGCACCCGCCCTCGCCGCCCCCACCGGCCAGATCCGCTACGCCTCCTCCCCGGACGCGATCAGCGGCAGCTACCTGGTCGTGCTGAAGGGTGAAGCCGTCGGCGCCGCCAACAGCCGCGCCGCCCGGACCGCCGTGCCGGACCGGGCCGCCAGCCTCACCAAGCGGTACGGCGGCAACGTCGCCGACGTCTACAGCGCCGCGCTCACCGGGTTCAGCGCGAAGATGAGCGCCAGCCAGGCCCGCCGGCTCGCCGCCGACCCGTCGGTGGCCTACGTCGAGCAGGACCGGGTGATGACCGTCCAGGCGACCCAGACCAACCCGCCCTCCTGGGGCCTGGACCGGATCGACCAGCGCAACCTGCCGCTGAACTCCAGCTACACCTACCCGAACACGGCCACCAACGTGCGGGCGTACATCATCGACACCGGCATCCGGACCACCCACGCCGACTTCGGCGGCCGGGCCACCTGGGGCACCAACACGGTCGACTCCAACAACACCGACTGCAACGGCCACGGCACGCACGTCGCCGGTACCGTCGGCGGCACGTCGTACGGCGTGGCCAAGGGCGTACGGCTGATCGCGGTGAAGGTGCTCAACTGCCGGGGCAGCGGCAGCACCACCGGCGTGGTCAACGGCGTCAACTGGGTGACCGCCAACGCGGTCAAGCCGGCGGTGGCCAACATGAGCCTCGGCGGCGGGGCCAGCACCGCCCTCGACAACGCGGTGGCCAACTCGATCAGCTCCGGCGTCACGTACGCGCTGGCGGCCGGCAACTCCAGCGCGAACGCCTGCAACTCCTCGCCGGCGCGGGTCGCCTCGGCGATCACGGTCGGCGCCACCACCAACACCGACGCGCGGGCCTCCTACTCCAACTACGGCTCCTGCGTCGACCTGTTCGCGCCGGGCACGAACATCACCTCGTCGTGGAACACCAACGACAGCGCCACCAACACGATCAGCGGCACCTCGATGGCGTCCCCGCACGTCGCCGGCGCCGCCGCCCTGGTCCTGTCGGCCAACCCCTCGTACACCCCGGCGCAGGTCGCCAGCTCGCTGACCGGCAGCGCCACCACCGGCGTGGTGACCAGCCCCGGCTCGGGCTCGCCGAACCGGCTGCTCTACGTCGTGAACTGACGCCCCACGGCACCGAACGGCCCGGTGGACCCCCGTGTCCACCGGGCCGCGCTGTGTCCACCGGGCGCTCCGCGTCCGGGCGTCCGGACGACCACGGCGCGGCGGACCGGACGGGATGTCGGCCGGTCGGGCGGCCGGGGCGGGCAGGATGGGGGCATGACGCTCTCGCTGCCCATCGACGGTGAGGCCAACCGGCTGCTGGAGCGCAGCCCGCTGGCCCTGCTGACCGGGATGCTCCTCGACCAGCAGGTGCCGATGGAGAAGGCGTTCTCCTCGCCGTACGTGCTGGCCCAGCGGCTGGGCCACGACCCGGACGCCAGGGAGTTGGCCGGCTACGACCCGCAGGAGCTGGTCGAGGTCTTCGCCCGGCCGCCCGCGCTGCACCGGTTCCCGAAGGCGATGGCCGGCCGGGTGCAGGAGCTGTGCCGGGTCCTGGTCGACCGGTACGCCGGCGACGCCGGGCGGCTCTGGGCGGACGTCACCGACGGGCGGGAACTGCTGCGCCGGATCGCCGACCTGCCCGGCTTCGGCACGCAGAAGGCGCAGATCTTCGTCGCCCTGCTCGGCAAGCGGTACGACGTGCGCCCCGACGGCTGGCGGGAGGCCGCCGGCGGGTACGGCGACCCGGACACCTACCGGTCGGTCGCCGACGTCACCGACGCGGAGTCGCTGCGCCGGGTACGCGAGTACAAGCAGCAGGCGAAGGCGGCGGCGAAGGCGGACAGGGGCTGACGCAACCGGAGCCGGGTCGGCTCGTTGAGATCCGCGACAGCGGCGACGGGTGGACGATGGCGGACGAGCGGGGGGCGGCGCTGCTGCGCGGCGGGGTGAGTTCCCCCCGGGCCACCTTCCTCGAACTCTTCTTCGACCTGGTCTTCGTCTTCGCCCTGACCCGGGTCTCCCAGCGGATCCTCGACGACCTGGGCACCGCCCGGGAGGACCTGCCCGTGGAGATCGCCCAGACCCTGGTGATCTTCCTGGCGTTCTGGGCGGTCTGGACCTTCACCGCCTGGGTCACCAGCCGGTACGAGCCGGAGCAGCCGCAGATCCAGTTCGTGGTGGTCTACGCGATGCTGGGCTGCATGGTGATGGCGGTCGCCACCCCGCGCGCCTTCGACACCCGCGCGGTGGCCTTCGCCCTCGCGTTCGTGGCGGTGCAGGTGGGCCGGCCGATCTTCCTCACCCTGGCGCTGCGCGGCCACCCACGCCGGCTGGTCACGGTGCGGGTCGCGTCCTGGGCGGTGGCCAGCGCCGTGCCCTGGGTGCTCGGGGCGGTGCTGCCCGGGACGTGGCGGCTGGCCTGCTGGTCGGTGGCCGTCGTCGTCGACTACGCCGGGCTGATGTTCGGCTGGCCGGTGCCCCGCCTCGGGGCGACCCGCACGTCCACCTGGGCGGTGCTGGGGGAGCACCTGGCCGAGCGGCACCAGCAGTTCTTCCTGATCGCCCTCGGCGAGAACATCCTCGTCATCGGGTTGGCGTTCAGCGGGCGCAGCTTCTCGGCGGCCAGTTCCGGGGCGTTCCTGCTCTCCTTCGTCACCACCGTGCTGCTCTGGCGGATCTACTTCCACCGGGCGGGTCACCTGCTCACCGAGGCGATCCGGGTGGCCCGTTCGCCGGGCCGGCTGGGGGAGTCGATGAGCTGGACCCACCTGGTGATCGTCGCCGGGGTGCTGACCACGGCGGTCGGCTACGAGCTGGCGATCGTGCACCCGTACGAGCGCACCCGGCTGGCCTGGGCGGTCTTCCTGACGGGTGGTCCGGCGGTCTTCCTGCTCGCCCGCGCCCGGTTCGAGCACGAGGTGTTCGGGCGGGTGTCCCGGTCCCGACTCGTCGGGGTGCTCGCCCTGGCCGTGCTGACGCCCCTGGCGACCCTGACGGTCAGCGTGGTGGCGCTCGCCGCGGCCGCCACCGTGCTGGCGGCGATCACGGTCACCGACTACCGCCGGGCGTACGGGCGGCCGCCGGAGCGACCCCACCCGGCCCTGTGAGCCGGGGGTGGTCAGGCGGCGGTGGGGCGGGACAGCGAGGCGAGCGCCCGGCGTACGTCGGCGAGCGAGACGGTGGCCGAGTCGTCCAGGTCGGCCAGGCCGGCCTCGATCCACTGGCGCATCAGGGTGGTGACGCCGATGCCCCGCGCCTCGGCTGCCGCCCGGACCCGCTCGTAGGTGTCCACCGGCAGGCGCACCGAACGGCTGACCATCGGCACGTCGGTGTCGGGGGCGGGTAGTTCCACCGGCCGACTGTCGTCGATCAGCTCGGCGAACGTGTCGTCGCCGCCGTGGAATCGTTTGATGGCCTCGTCACGGTTCATCGCCGTCGCCTCCTCTATCGGCGCGTTCTCCGCACGGTCTCGTCGTAGCGCTTGGCCTCGACGTCGCTCAGGTCGCGGGCGGAGAGGACGTCCCAGTCGTGGTCGGTGCCGTCGGCCTCGGCGAGCAGGACGGCCAACCGCCGGCCGCGCCCGCTCGCCGCGTAGACGACAGTCAGGTCCTCGCCGAGGTGCCGGATCACCCGGCGGGTGCTGTGCAGCGCCTCCCAGACTTCCCCGGGGGTGACGGCGTAGACCCGTAGGTTGGCCAACCCCTCCTCGGTGAAGCTGAACCGGCTGCCCACCGGCGGAGCGTACCACGTACGTAACACGATGCCGGTATGCGTCGATTTTCGCTGATCAAGGTGGTGCGGTGACAGGATGGTGGGTAATCCCCTCAGGAGGTCCATGGTGAAGCGTCAGGCGTACCAGCCGATTCTGATCACCGACGCCTCGCGCAGCCAGGACGACCAGCTCACCAGCAGACAGAAGCGGTACGTGCTGATGATGGGCATCCGGGTGGCCTGCGTGATCGCCGGAGCGGTCCTGGTCGGCACGAAGGCCCCGCTGCTCTGGCTCTGGCTGCCCCTGGTGGCGCTGGGCATGATCCTCATCCCCTGGCTGGCGGTGCTGCTCGCCAACGACCGGCCGCCCAAGGAGGAGCACCGGCTGGCCACCAGGTTCCAGCCCCGGCACCGCGACGAGACCCCGCCGATGAGCCTCACCGCCGAGGAACGCCCGCACCGGATCATCGACGCCGAACCCTGACGGGGCCGGCCGGTGCGGGCGTAGCCGGCACCGCTACCCGCCGGTCGCCTCCGGCCGGGCACCCACCATCGAGACCGCCAGGGCGCCCAGGTCGGCGGCCCGGGTCAGCGCGGCCCTCGGGGTCGCGCCGGTCGTCCAGGCGGTGAGCAGGCCGGCCGCGAAGGCGTCACCGGCCCCGGTGACGTCCACCACGGCGACCCGCAACGACGGTGTCACCCCGACGGTGGCCCGCCGGTCCACCCAGATCGCACCCGCGCCGCCGCGCTTGACCACCACCCGTCGGGCCGCCGCCGACAACGCCCGCGCCTGGGCCGCCGGGTCCAGCCCGCCGGCCAGCACCCCCGCCTCGTCCGCGTTGACCAGCAGCAGGTCGACGTCGCGTACCCAGGACAGGAAGGCCGCCGCGCCGATGCGCCGCAGCGGCGCGGCGGAGGCGGCGTCGACGCTGGTGGTCAGCCCGCGCTCGCGGGCGGCGGCCAACGCGCGCAGCCCGGCCGGTCGCGACCCGGCGTCCAGCAGGCAGTACGCGGACAGGTGCAGGTGGGTGGCGTCGGGCGTCGCCGCCAGGGCCCGGTCCACGTGGTCGGCGGTCAGCCGCAGGTTCGCCCCCCGCTCGGTGACCATGGTCCGCTCGTCGGCGGTGGCCAGCACGATCACCGTCCCCGTGGTGGCCTGCGGGTGCACCTCGACCGCGCAGTCCACCCCCGCCCGTTCCAGCTCGGCCACCCGGTCCCGGCCGGCGCTGTCGTCGCCGACCGCCCCGACCAGCGTCACCGGCGCGTGCTGGGCGGCGATCCAGGCGGCGGTGTTGGCGGCCTGCCCGCCGCCGGTGACCTTGATGGCCGCCGGGGTGTCCGAGCCGGTGGCCAGCGCGCCTTCGAGCACGGCGACCACGTCGGTGATCAGGTCGCCGACCACCACGATCCGACCGGGAGCGGTCATGCGGCGGCGCGCGGGGCGGCCGCGACCGCGATCCGGGCGGCCAGGTCGGCGTTGCGCAGGATGATCTGGACGTTGACCGCCAGGCTGGCGCCCTCGGTGGCCGAGTGGAAGTGGGCCAGCAGGAACGGGGTGACCGCCTTGCCGGTGACGCCCTCGCGGCCCAGCCGGGCCAGGCCCTCGGCGAGGGTGCGGTCGTGCAGCGCCGGGTCGAGCTGCTCGTCGACCGGGAGCGGGTTGGCCACGATCAGGCCGCCGCCGTGCACCCCGTGCTGCTCGCGGGCGGCGAGCACCGCGGCGACCTGCTCGGGGGAGTCCACCGACCAGTCCAGGTCGAACCCGGAGTCGGTCAGGTAGAAGCCGGGGAAACGCCTGGTGCGGTAGCCGACCACCCCGACGCCGAGGGTCTCCAGCCGCTCCAGGGTCGCCCCGACGTCGAGGATCGACTTGACCCCGGCGCAGACCACCGTGATCGGGGTACGGGCCAGGGTGACCAGGTCGGCCGACTCGTCGAAGGTCTGCGCCGCCTCCCGGTGCACCCCGCCCAGGCCGCCGGTGGCGAAGACGCCGATTCCCACGGCGGCGGCCACCGCGCTGGTGGCGGCCACGGTGGTGGCCCCGTCGGCGCCGGTGGCGGCGGCCACCGCGAGGTCGCGGACGGAGAGCTTCGCCACCGGGTCGACGGTGGCGAGCCTGGTCAGTTCGGCGTCGTCGAGGCCGACGACGAGTTCGCCGCCGACCATGCCGATGGTGGCCGGGACGGCCCCGGCGTCGCGTACCGTCTGCTCGATCTGCCGGGCGACCCGCAGGTTGTCCGGTCGGGGCAGACCGTGCGAGACGATCGTGCTCTCCAGGGCGACGACGGGACGGCCGTCACGCAGGGCTTCGGCGACCTCGGTACCGGGCCGGATGTGAAAGGTGGTCACGTCAGCTACCGTAACTGGCCGCCGTCGGGGTGGGCTGCGGTGGACCGGACCCGGCCGACCTGCCAAACTTGTGCAGTTGGAGGTGTGACTGTGAGTACCGAGGTTCTTGAGCGTCCGGAGTTGAAGGACGCCGACACGGGTCCCGAGATGTTCCATTACGTACGCAAAGAGAAGATCGCCGAGAGTGCCGTGATGGGCACCCTCGTGGTGGCGCTCTGCGGCGAGACGTTCCCGGTGACCAAGGCCGCCAAGCCCGGCTCGCCGGTCTGCCCGAAGTGCAAGGAGATCTACGACTCGTACCGCGAGTGATCCGGGCGGTCCGCCGGACCGCCCCCGTAACCTTCGGCGGTGTGACCACCTCCACCGCCCTGCTCCTGGCCGACCTGACCGGGGTGGCCGTCTTCGCCGCCTCCGGCGCCTCGGCGGCGGTGGCGAAGCGGCTCGACCTGTTCGGCGTCGTCTTCGTCGGGTTCGTCGCCGCGCTGGGCGGTGGGATCTTCCGGGACCTGGTCATCGACGAGGTCCCGCCGCTCGCCTTCGCCGACTGGCGCTACGCCGCCACCGCCGCGGTCACCGCCACCGCCGTGTTCTGGCTGCACCCGCAGCTCGCCCGGCTGCGCACCACCGTGCTGGTGCTCGACGCCGCCGGCCTCGGCCTGTTCACCGTCACCGGCACGCTCAAGGCGCTCGACGCGCGGGTGCCGGCGGTCGGCGCGGTGGTGATCGGCATGCTCACCGCGATCGGCGGCGGGCTGGGCCGGGATCTGCTCACCGCCGAGATCCCGGTGGTGCTGCGCCGCGAGATCTACGCCGTCGCCGCGCTCGCCGGCTCGATCATGGTGGTGCTGCTGTCGGCGCTGGGGTACGCCGGGGCGGGCGGGCTGACCGCGGCGGCGCTGCTGGTCTTCGTGCTGCGCCTGGTGGCGCTGCGGCGACGCTGGTCGGCACCCGTGGCGACGATGCGTCCGCCGGAGACCGGCCTCGGCCGTCCACCCGGCTGACCGGCGGCGGGACCGGTCGGCGTGGTGTCGGCTGGGGTTGCCCGGCCCGGCTGGTTATGCTGGGCCGGCCTTCGCGGCATGCTCTGCGCGGAGGCGTTTTCATGGGCGGCGGTACCGTGGCCCTCGGCCCGGATCCGCCTCGTGCGGTCGGAGAGGAGCCTCGGGTGGCACCCCGGTTGCCGGCGTTGGAGACGTTCCCGCCCCTGCGCGCCTGGCAGCGCAAGGCGATGGTGGAGTACCTGCGCCGTCGTACCGAAGACTTCACCGCGGTCGCCACCCCCGGCGCTGGCAAGACCACCTTCGCCCTGCGGATCGCCGCCGAGCTGCTGGTGGACGGCACCGTCGAGGCGGTCACCGTGGTCGCCCCGACCGAGCACCTGAAGACCCAGTGGGCGCAGGCCGCCGCCCGGGTCGGCATCCAGCTCGACTCCGCGTTCCGCAACGCCGACCTGCACTCCGCCGCCGACTTCCACGGCGCGGTCGTCACCTACGCCCAGGTGGGGATGGCCCCGCAGGTGCACCGGCGGCGCACCATGACCCGCCGCACCCTGGTCATCCTCGACGAGATCCACCACGCCGGGGACTCCCGTTCCTGGGGCGACGGGGTCAAGAACGCCTTCGAACCCGCGGTACGCCGGCTGATGCTCACCGGTACGCCGTTCCGCTCCGACGACAACCCGATCCCGTTTGTCACCTACGAGCGTGGCGGCGACGGACTGCTGCGTTCCCGCGCCGACTCGGTCTACGGCTACTCCGACGCGCTGCGCGACGGCGTCGTACGCCCGGTGCTGTTCCTGGCGTACTCGGGGGAGACCCGCTGGCGCACCAACGCCGGGGACGAGCTGGCGGCGCGGCTCGGCGAGCCGATGACCCAGGACCTGATCGCCCAGGCCTGGCGGACCGCGCTGGACCCGGCCGGGGACTGGATGCCGCAGGTGCTGCGGGCGGCCGACGCCCGGCTGACCGTGCTGCGCAACGCCGGGATGGCCGACGCCGGTGGCCTGATCATCGCCAGCGACCAGCAGAACGCCCGCTCGTACGCGAAGCTGATCGAACAGGTGACCGGGGAGAAGGCCACCGTGGTCCTCTCCGACGACCAGGGCGCGTCCGCCCGGATCGCGACGTTCGCGGCGTCCGAGCAGCGGTGGCTGGTGGCGGTCCGGATGGTCTCCGAGGGCGTCGACATCCCCCGGCTGGCGGTCGGGGTGTACGCCACCAGCGCCAGCACCCCGCTGTACTTCGCGCAGGCCATCGGCCGGTTCGTCCGGGCCCGCCGCCCCGGCGAGACCGCCTCGGTGTTCGTGCCGAGCGTGCCGCACCTGCTCGGCCTCGCCAGCGAGATGGAGGCCGAGCGGGACCACGTGCTCGGCAAGCCCAAGGACCGCGAGGGTTTCGACGACGACCTGCTGGAGCGGGCCCAACGCGACGAGCAGGCAAGCGGCGAGCTGGAGAAGCGGTTCACCGCGTTGTCCGCGACCGCCGAACTGGACCAGGTGATCTTCGACGGGGCGTCGTTCGGCACCGCCGCCCAGGCCGGCACCCCGGAGGAGGAGGAGTACCTGGGGCTGCCCGGTCTGCTCACCGCCGACCAGGTGTCGCTGCTGTTGACCAAGCGGCAGGCCGACCAGCTCGCCGCGCAGCGGCGTCGGACGGCCGTCCAGGCCGCTGAGCCGGCCGCTGCGGCCCCGGCCGCGCCCGCCGTACCTCTGAGTGCCGCCCAGCGTCGGGTGGCGCTCCGGCGTCAGCTGAACGCTCTGGTGGCCGCCCGGCACCACCGCACCGGCCTGCCCCACGGCAAGATCCACGCGGAGCTGCGCCGGCTCTGCGGCGGCCCGCCCAGCGCCCAGGCCACCATCGAACAGCTCGAAGAACGCATAGCCACCGTCCAGACCCTCTGACGGCCCCCGCTTTCTCCCGTTCTGTCCGGCCCCGTCCCTGCCCCGGCCGTCGTCGGTGATCAAGAGGTTGGCGTCAGAAATCGGTGGGATGGTGACGCGAACCTCTTGATCACCGGGCCGGTGACGGGGAGCCCGGGGGCGGAGAGGGTGGGGGAGTGGGCCCAGCCGGGAACAGCCGGGCGGAGGCACCCACAGGGTGCCTCCGCCCGGCTGCGTCGTCGTAGGGGTTTCGGGTCAGTTCGCCATCAGATCGGCGCCTCGCCAGCTGAACTCCGGGTCCGTCGCGAACTTCACCGTGATCTTCACGAGATCCTCGGCGTACTTGTTCGCGTGGTGCCCACAGAACACCAACTCGCTCCCACCCGCCAGAGTGATACGGAGCTTGCCGGCAGCATTGCAGCGGTCGCACCGTTCATCGGCGGCTGGGGGAGCCACCGTTTCGGGCGGCGGCGTGAGGGTCGGGGTCATCGCCTTCCTCCTCTGGTCGTCACCGATGAACACTCTCTTCGGTCGTTGCTCACTCATCGTGCAACACCCTTACCGGGCCCCGCCTTCCCAGTGTGCCCGCGGGGGACCGAGGTCACACCTGGCGGGAAGGACAGTGTGCCGTGCACCCAGGGTGCCACGTCAACGATCACAAACACGTATTGGACCGGTCACCATCGCATGTTCTACGCCTGGTGATCAAACCGACACGACGGGTTGACGTAACCGGCTCAGTCCAGGTAGTCCCGGAGTACCTGGGAGCGCGACGGGTGCCGGAGCTTGGACATCGTCTTGGACTCGATCTGCCGGATCCGCTCCCGGGTCACCCCGTAGACCTGGCCGATCTCGTCGAGGGTGCGCGGCTGGCCGTCGGTCAGGCCGAAGCGCAACCGGACCACCCCCGCCTCCCGCTCGGAGAGCGTCTGCAGGACCTGCTGGAGCTGGTCCTGCAGCAGGGAGAACGAGACGGCGTCGACCGCGACCACGGCCTCCGAGTCCTCGATGAAGTCACCGAGCTGGCTGTCGCCCTCGTCGCCGATGGTCTGGTCGAGCGAGATGGGCTCCCGGGCGTACTGCTGGATCTCCAGCACCTTCTCGGGTGTGATGTCCATCTCCTTGGCCAGCTCCTCCGGGGTGGGCTCACGGCCCAGGTCCTGGAGCAGCTCGCGTTGGATGCGACCGAGCTTGTTGATCACCTCGACCATGTGCACCGGGATGCGGATGGTGCGGGCCTGGTCGGCCATCGCCCGGGTGATCGCCTGCCGGATCCACCAGGTGGCGTACGTGGAGAACTTGTAGCCCTTGGTGTAGTCGAACTTCTCGACCGCGCGGATCAGGCCGAGGTTGCCCTCCTGGATGAGGTCGAGGAAGGCCATCCCGCGCCCGGTGTACCGCTTGGCCAGCGAGACGACCAGCCGGAGGTTCGCCTCCAGCAGGTGGTTCTTGGCGCGCTCACCGTCCCGGGAGATCCAGAGCAGGTCGCGCTGCATGTCGCGGGTCAGCTTCTCCTCGCCGTCGTCGGCGGCACGCAGCCGCTCGGCGGCGTAGAGCCCGGCCTCGATCCGCTTGGCCAGCTCGACCTCCTGCTCGGCGTTGAGCAGCGGAACCTTGCCGATCTGCTTGAGGTACGCCCGGACGGAGTCGGCGGAGGCGGTGAGCTCGGCGTCCCGGCGGGCCTGCTTGAGCGCCTCGGACTCCTCGTCGTCCCACTCGAAGTCGTTGTCGGTCGCGGAGGCGGCGGCGTCGGTCTCGGCGGCCCGGGCCAGCTCGGCCGGCTCCTCCACCACCACGTCCTCGATCTCCGCGGCCAGCTGCTCGGGATCGATCTCGCCCTCGGCGCCCTCGCCCTTGGCCTTCGCGGCGGCCTTGCCGGCCCCGGCGGCGGCCACCGTCGCCTTGGTGGCACGGGTGGACTTCGTCGCCTTGGCGGCCGGCGTGGCGGCCTTCGCGGCCACCCCCGCGGTGGTGGTCGCCTTGCGCGGGGCCGCCTTGCGCGGAGCGGGCGCGGTGGCCTCCTCGGCGGCGGGCGCCTGCTTCGGAGCCGGCGCGGCGGCCTTCTTGGTGGTCTTGGCGGTGGTGGCCCGCGAGGCCGGTGTGGCCGACCGGGCGGCGGCCACCCGGCGGGGACGGGTGCTGGCGGAGCCGTCGACCACCACGGTCACGCCCGCCTCGGAGAGCGCCCGCAGGATCTTCTTGGCCTGGGCCGGGGTCACCTCGGCGGACTCGACGGTGCGCGCGAGCTGGGCCGACGTCAACTGACCACCGGCGCTCTGGGCGTGGGCGATCAGGGTGTCGGTGAGCGAGCGAACGTCGGCGCCGGGCTGGCGGGGTTCTGTCACGAATGACCTTCCGGAGGCGAAGAGCGAGCACGGCCGGAGTCGTCCGGCGCAGCGTGGCGTGCCGTGCCGTCGACGTCGTTGAGTGGCCCCCGTGTCCCGGGCCGGCTGTGCGGCGGTGGTCCGTGGCGCGTGGGCAGGGTGAATTGTAACCCCGGTTGGCGCGATCATCCTGCGGCGCACGGCAACCGGCCGTCTGTACCGCCGGTTCGGCACGGATGTCGACTTTGCGGCCACCCTGTCGACCCGCCCGGACGGTCGGTCGGTCGACCCGGAAACCGCCCGTCGCACCGGGTGCGCCCGGCCGCAACGGCGCCTGCCTATGCTGTCCGGACGAGATCGACGACGCGCGGCGGGGCACGCGCCGCGCCGGACGGCGGGGCGGCACGCCAGCGGCTCCCGACCGGTGCCCACGGCGGCCGCGAAGGGGGCAGGGTTCGATGACCGGTTCGACGCCTACCGCACGGGAACTGCTCGGGATCGCCGTCGCGGTGGCCCGGGAGGCGGCCGGCACGGCGGCCCGGATGCGGGCCGAGGGGGTCTCGGTCGCGGCGACCAAGAGCACCGCCACCGACGTGGTCACCGCCGCCGACCGGGCGGTGGAGCGGCAGGTCCTCGCCGCCCTGCGCGCGGTCCGGCCGGACGACGTGGTGCTCGGCGAGGAGTACGGCGGGGCCGAGGCCGGCACGGGCGGCGTGCGCTGGGTCGTCGACCCGATCGACGGCACGGTGAACTACCTCTACGGGCTGCCGTACTGCGCGGTCTCGCTCGCCGCCGAGGTGGACGGCCGGGTGGTCGCCGGGGTGGTGCGCAACGTCTCGACCGGCGAGGAGTGGACCGCCACCGCCGGTGGCGGCGCCTGGCGCGACGGCCGGCGGCTGCGCTGCTCCACCGAGACCGAGCTGGGGCAGGCGTTGGTCGCCACCGGGTTCGGCTACGACGCCGGCCGCCGCCGGCACCAGGCCCGGGTGGTCGCCGAGCTGATCGGGGACGTGCGGGACATCCGGCGGATGGGGGCGGCGGCGCTGGACCTCTGCCTGGCCGCCGAGGGGCGGGTGGATGCCTACTACGAGAAGGGGCTGGCCGCCTGGGACCTGGCCGCGGGCGGGCTGGTCGCCGCGGAGGCCGGGCTGCGGGTCACCGGGCTGGACGGTCGCCCGGCCGGCCCCGACCTGGTGATCGCGGCCCCACCGGCGCTCTTCGCGTCGTTGCACACCCGGCTGGCCGCGCTGGACGCCTCCGGCGGCCCCTGAACACCCCCGCCCGCCGCCATCCGGCTGCCGGACCGGGGTCCGGCAGCCGGCAGGACCGGGGGCCAGGGCCGGCGGCGGGCCGGTCGGGTGCCGGTGACCGGACGGCGGCGAACGCGGTCGGTTACTTGTCCTCCACCGGCATCGGGCAGGAGCCCTCCGGGGCGACCGGCGCGCCCAGGTCGCCGAGGGACTGGTTGACCTCGGTGGTGGTGGCGAGCTGCTGGAAGCTGTCGCCCAGCACCACGTCGACCGTGTCGTCCTGGCGCTTGGGGTCGTAGTCGCGTTCGGCGTTGTTGAGGAAGAAAGCGCGCAGCAGGTGTGCCGAGCCGACCCCCTTGGGGCCGAACCGCAGCAGCGCGACGCCGTCGAAGTGCGCGGCGTTGCCCTCCTTCTTGACCTGGAACTTCCGGTTGCGGAAGTCGTCGCCCACGCTGCTGGCCAGGCCCGGCTCGTTGGTGCCGTTCAGGATGTTGATCTTGACATCCTTGTACGTGCGCAGGGACAGGTCGGCCAGCGGCCAGCCCTCGGGGCAGCCCCTGGCGTTGGCCCCGCTGCCCTGGGTGTCGCGGACCACGGCGACGATGACGATGACCAGGGCGACGACCGCCAGCAGGCCGACGACAACGAGTGCTCGCACTCGCGCAAAGCTCATCTGGGTGCTCCCCGGACAGTGGGTGGTGGCGGCGGACGTCGGCGGCGGGCAGCGCCGTCGGCCGTCGAGTACGCCGCTGAGGTTAACGGTTGTCCGGCGGACGCGTGGAAACAGTCCGACATGCCGGCGCGCCAACCGGGAACGGGGTACTACTACCCCTATCTTCGTGTCGCCTGAGTCACATTGGGAACATCTTGGGCCGCTGGGGCGTACATGTCTGCCGCGAGGGCGGTATACATGCCTCGCCCGGTAGGGGGTAAGGTACCGCGCTCGTCGGGTCCTGCCCCCGGCGACCTTGATCCAGAGGCCGTCGGGTCGGGCGACCGACACACATTGGTGGCCGGCCAGTGGGAACCGAAACAGCGTCGCCCGGCGTTACAACCGGAAGCGACAACATCGATATGGGAGAGTGAAACCGATGGCCACCGACTACGACGCCCCGCGTCGCGACGAGGTCGACCTCGGCGAGGACAGCCTGGAAGAGCTCAAGGCCCGGCGGGTCGACTCACAGTCGGGCGCCGTGGACGTCGACGAGGCCGAGGTGGCCGAGAGCTTCGAGCTGCCCGGCGCCGACCTGGCCGACGAGGAGCTGACCGTGAAGGTCCTCCCGATGCAGCAGGACGAGTTCCGGTGCGGACGCTGCTTCCTGGTGCACCACCGCAGCCAGTTGGCGGTCGAGCGCAACGGCGACCTGATCTGCCGCGAGTGCGTCTGAGCACCCACCACACCAGCGGCGGCCTCCTCGCGGGGCCGCCGCTGCCCGAGCCGCCGTGCGGGTACGGCGGGTTGCTGCTTGACTCGTGGTAGGCGCGTCCACCGGAGCGGTGGACATCACGGGAGGGGCAGACGGATGAACGAGCACGGCGGGTCCGATCCGGACGGTCCGAAGTCCGACGCCGGCCCGCCCGTCGTCGTTCCCGGGGACCGGTCCACCGGCAATCCGGCCGTGCCGCCCGGCAGCAGTCCGGCCGGCAGCGGTCCGGCCGCGCCGCCCGGGGACGAGCTGGGTGCCACGGTGGCGGCGCTGACCGCCGACGACATCGCGCCCGCCCGGCGTCGGCAACTGCTCGCCCGGCTCGTCGGGCAGGCCCGCGGTCGGGGCATCGCCGACCTGTTCAAGCCGAGGGCGGCGCTGCGCTGGATGACCGACACGGTCGCCGACGTCGCGCCGCACATCCCGGTCCGGGACCTGGCGACGCTGCGGCGGCACTTCCCCGGCCTGGACGACGAGGCGCTGGCCGACCGGCTGGTCCGCAACGCCACCCGGGCCACCGCCGGGGTGGGCGCGGCCGGTGGCGGCGTCGCCGCGGTGGAGTGGACGGTCGCCCCGACCCTGCTGTCCGCGCCGGTGCTGCTCGCCGCCGAGACGGTGGCCGTGGTGTCGATCGAACTCAAGCTGATCGGCGAGCTGCACGAGATCTACGGCGCGCCGCTGCCCGCCGGCGGCACCCCCCGGACCATCGCCCTGGTCCAGTCCTGGGCCAGCCAGCGGGGGATCAACCCGATGATGCCGGGCGTCGGAGTGAGCGCGGTGCTCGGCACCGCCGCCCGCAAGGAACTGCGGGACACCCTGCTCAAGCGGTTCGGCCGCAACCTGACCACGCTGGGCCCGTTCCTCACCGGGGCGGCCGTGGCCAGCTACCTCAACCGCCGGGCCACCCGCTCCCTGGCCGACCAGCTCCGCCGCGACCTGCGCAAACAGCGCCGGGAGCTGCCCGGCGGGCCACCCGCCCTGCCGGCCCCCGGCCAGCCCTGACCACGAACCGACCCCGGCCGCCCGGCCCGGGAGGCGCGTCGGGCCGTACCCCGCCCGCCCCGCTCAGGCCGCGTCGCGGGCGGCCAGCAGGGCGGCGGCCAGCTCGGTCGGCCGGCGGGAACTCACCACCCAGAACGGGGTGGGGTCGTCCGGATCGTCGAGCACCACCTGCACCGCACCGCCGATCCAGGGCCGCTGCACCACGAAGGCCAGCGGGTCCGCGCCCACCCCGAGCACCTCGCGCCGGCCCCCGGCGTCGAGCGGGACCGCGTCGGCGACGTACCGGACGGGCAGGTGGGCGTCGTCGACCCACAGCTCACCGTCGGCGACCGCGACCCGGACCCGGCCCAGCCACCACAACCCGGCCAGGGTGGCCGGCAGCAGCAGCACGAAGGGCAGCCAGGCGCGTACCCCGCCGGCGCCCATCCACAGCTCGACGGCGGCCAACCCGGCCAGGGCCAGCCCGGCCGCCCAGCACCACCACGGCAGGCCCAGCCGCTCGGAGTACGCCGGGGCGGCCGTGACGTGCGACGACGGGGAAGGCGACAGGCTCACACCTCGAGGGTACGGAACACGACGGGCGGTCGACCCGGCAGGATGGCAGGGCACCCCGTGAACGCCGACGGAAGAGGCATACCCGTGACCCACGTCGTACCCGTGCCCGTCCGGCAGCTCGATCCGGAGCTGCCGCTGCCCGCGTACGCCCACCCGGGCGACGCCGGTGCCGACCTGGTGGCCGCCGCGGACGTCGAGCTGCCCCCCGGCGGCCGGGCCCTGGTCCCCACCGGCCTGGCGCTGGCCCTGCCGGAGGGCTACGTCGGCCTGGTCCACCCACGCTCCGGGTTGGCCGCCAGGCTCGGCGTGACGGTGCTCAACGCGCCCGGTACGGTCGACGCCGGCTACCGGGGTGAGATCCTGGTCAACCTGATCAACCACGATCGGGACGCACCGGCGAAGATCTCCCGTGGCGATCGCATCGCGCAACTCGTTGTCCAGCGGGTGGAGCGGGCCGATTTCCAGCCGGTGGCGGTGCTGCCCGGGTCCCGACGGGGGATTGGCGGACACGGGTCGACAGGTGGCCACGCCGGGCTCGTGCCCCCGCCCGGTGGCCCGACCCGGGCGGCGGACACCGACCGGGTCGGCGAACGGACGGAAGAGGTGGCAGGGTGAGTGCGAACAGCGGAGGGTGGGCGCAGTGATCTTCTCCCGAAAGCGGGCCGACAACGGGCGGCACGCCCGTGACGAGCGGGCCGACGGCCCCGACGCGTACGAGACGGCGGGCCCGGCCCGCGGCCCGTACGACGTCGCCGAGGCGCCGGACGACGTGCAGCGGCTCGACCTGGGCAGCCTGCACATCCCGGCGGTGCCCGGGGTCGAGGTGCGGGTGCAGGCCGACCCGCAGGGCGTCATCCAGCAGGTGGTGCTCGTCCACGGGGACAACGCCCTCCAGCTCGGTGTCTTCGCCGCCCCCCGCTCCGAGGGCATCTGGGACGAGGTGCGCGACGAGATCCGGCAGTCGCTGATCGCCGACGGCGCCACCGCCCAGGAGGCCCGGGGCGAGTACGGCGTCGAGCTGCACGCCCGGGTGCGTACCCCGGACGGCCCGACCGACCTGCGGTTCGTCGGCATCGACGGTCCGCGCTGGATGGTCCGGGGCGTCTACCAGGGTGCCGCCGCCACCGACCCGGCCGCGGCCGGCCCGCTCGCCACCTGCCTGGACGGCCTGGTGGTCGACCGGGGGCAGGAGGCGAAGCCGGTGCGCGAGCCGCTGCCGCTGCGGCTGCCCCGGGAGATGGCCGACCAGGCCGAGGGCGGCGACGCCGCGACGCCCGCCCCGCGCGAGGTGTGACCGACCCGTCCGGGCCGGGCCCCGCCGCCTGAGGTGGCCGGGTCCGGCCCGGACCGCTGTCCGCCCGGCCGAGGCCGGCGGCGCGTCCCGGCCGCGAGCCGCCGGTGGCGTTCCGGTGGGGGGTGCCGACCGGGTGCGGACGCACCGGACGACCGCCTCGGGGCCGGATCGGCGTACGCTGGCGGCACGGTCCCACCCGGGGCCGGGGTGACGCCGGCGCCGACCGGTCAGCGTGGAGAGGGTGACGCGGAGGTCATGTCGACCGACGAGAGCCGGATGTCGCTACGGGGCATCCTGCGCCGGTTCACCGCCAGCGAGGCCGAGATCGAGGCGCAGGAGCTGCGCCGGGAGAGCGCCGAGTCCGGTGGCGTGCTGGCCCGGCAGTGCATGCGGGGGCAGGTGGTCTCGGTCGCCGGGCGGCTGCGCACGGTGGTCTACACGCCCCGGACCAACCTGCCCACCCTGGAGGCGGACCTCTACGACGGCAGTGACGTGGTCACCCTGGTCTGGCTGGGTCGACGGCACATCGCCGGGATCGAGCCGGGCCGGCACCTCACCGCCCGGGGCCGGGTCGCCGTCCGGGACGACCGCAAGGTCATCTACAACCCGTACTACGAGCTGGAGTCGCCGAAGTGACGACGGGACAGCCCCCGGCCACCGAGCCGCAGACCACCCCGCCGGACGACGAGCCGCTGCCCAGCCTCGCCGAGCAGATGGCCGACCAGCTCGGCGGCTGGCGCGGGCTGGTCGAGTCCAGCATCCCCGTGGTGGTCTTCGTGCTGGCCAACGTGGTCGGCGAGCTGCGGCCGGCGGTGATCGCCTCGGTCGGGGTGGCGGTGCTGATCGCGGTCGTCCGGCTGATCCAGCGCCGTCCGGTCCGGCACGCCGTCAACGGGCTGTTCGGCATCGCGGTCGGCGCGGCCATCGCCTGGCGTACCGGGGACGAGCGGGACTTCTACCTCCCGGGCATCCTCTACGGCATCGGCTATGGCATCGCCCTGCTGCTCTCCGCGGCGATCCGGCAGCCCCTGGTCGGGTGGATCTGGTCGGTGCTGGTGGCCAAGGGGCGCTCCGAGTGGCGCGACGACCCCCGGCTGGTGCGTACCTTCACCCAGCTCACCGTGCTCTGGGGGGTGGTGTGGCTGGCCAAGGTCGGGGTGCAGGCCGGGCTCTACCTGGCCCACCAGGACACCGCGCTGGGGGTGGCCCGGCTCGCCCTCGGCTACCCGCCGTACGCGCTGCTGCTGCTGATCACGGTGTGGGTGGTACGCCGGGTGACCCGGGAGTCCGCCCCGCAGCCGCTGCCCGGCGGCTGACCTCTCCAGGGCCGGCACCCGGGCCTGGACGGCCGGTACGCGACCGTCCGGCACCCGTCGGGGCGGGACGGTCAGCCCGCGCCGCGCGTCCGTTCCACACTGTCCGGGCCGAGGATCACCCCGCGCACCTCGTCCTCCACCTGGGCGGTGCACACGAAGATCAGCTCGTCGCCGGCCTCGATCGGGTCGTCGGGGCTGGGCACCAGCACCCGCTTGCCGCGCAGGATCGCCACCAGCGCGGCGTCCCGGGGGATCGGCACGGCGTGGATCGGCTGGCCGACGTAGGGCGCGGTCGGCGGCAGGGTGATCTCCACCAGGTTCGCCTCGCCCTGCCGGAACGTCATCAGCCGGACCAGGTCGCCGACGGTGACGGCCTCCTCGACCAGGGCGGCCATCACCCGGGGCTTGCTGACCGCCACGTCGACGCCCCACTGCTCGGTGAACAGCCACTCGTTCTCGGCCCGGTTGACCCGGGCCACCACCCGGGGCACCGCGAACTCGGTCTTGGCCAGCAGGGACACCACCAGGTTGACCTTGTCGTCGCCGGTGGCGGCGACCACCACGTCGCAGCCCGCGACGTTCGCCTCCTCCAGGCTGGCCAGCTCGCAGGCGTCGGCCAGCACCCAGTCGGCGGTCGGCACCCGGTCCGGGCGCAGCATCCGGGGCTGCCGCTCGATCAGCATCACCTGGTGGCCGTTGTCGATCAGCTCCTGGGCGATCGACCGGCCCACGTTGCCGGCGCCCGCGATGGCGATCCGCATGGCTCAGTGCCCTCCTTCGGGCGGCGTGGCGGCCACCGCGGTGACCTGGGCGGCGATGTCGTCGGTGACCAGCAGGTAGAGCTGGTCACCCTCCTGTACGACGCTGGACGCGGTGGGCAGCATGCCGATGCCGAAGCGGGTCAGGTACGCCACCCGGGTCCCGGCCGCCTCCTCCAACTGGCGCAGCGGCCGGCCGATCCAGTCCTTGTGCACCGGTACCTCGATGATCGACACGGTGCTGGTCGGGTCCCGGAAGATCTCCACGTTGCCCTCGGGGACCAGGTGGCGCAGCATCCGGTCGGCCGTCCAGCGGACGGTGGCGACGGTGGGGATGCCGAGCCGCTCGTAGACCTGCGCCCGGCGCTGGTCGTAGATCCGGGCGGCGACCCGGGAGACGCCGAACGTCTCGCGGGCCAACCGGGCCGAGATGATGTTGGAGTTGTCGCCGCTGGAGACGGCGGCGAAGGCGTCCGCCCGCTCGATGCCCGCCTGGCGCAGCACCTCGCCGTCGAAGCCGGCACCGGTGACGGTGATCCCGGCGAAGTCGGGGCCCAGGCGGCGGAACGCGTCGGCGTCCTGGTCGATCACGGCCACCGAGTGCCCCCGGGACTCCAGGCTCTGGGCCAGCGTCGATCCGACCCGCCCACAGCCCATGATCACGACGTGCACGGTGTCCCTCCCAAGGTGTGCCCGCCTCCCGGCGACTGTCGTCTGCGAGCCTGCCACGTCCACCCCGACCACGGGGGACCGAACGGTACCGCGCCGGGGCCCGGGAAGGGGATCAGGCACCCCCCGGCGACCACGATGCGGTGGTCGTACCCTTAGCGCTTGTGGCCAGTCCCACCTCGCTGCTGAAGCGACTCCTCGTCGGTCGACCGTTCCGGTCGGACCGGCTCCAGCACACCCTCCTCCCCAAGCGCATCGCCCTACCGGTCTTCGCCTCCGACGCGCTGTCCAGCGTCGCGTACGCCCCGGACGAGATCCTGCTGACCCTCTCCATCGCCGGGGCGTCGGCGTTCCTGTTCTCCCCCTGGATCGCCCTCGCGGTGGTCGTGGTCATGCTGACCGTGGTGGCCAGCTACCGGCAGAACGTGCACGCGTACCCCTCCGGCGGCGGCGACTACGAGGTGGCCACCGTCAACCTCGGTCCCCGGGCGGGGCTGGGGGTGGCCAGCGCGCTGCTTGTCGACTACGTGCTGACCGTCGCCGTGTCGGTCTCCTCCGGGGTGGCCAACCTCGGGTCGGTGGTGCCCTTCGTGGCCACCCACAAGGTGCTGATCGCGGTGAGCGCGGTGGTGGTGCTGACCGCGATGAACCTGCGCGGGCTGCGCGAGTCCGGCACCGCGTTCGCCATCCCCACCTACGGCTTCGTGATCGTCATCGGCGGGATGATCCTCACCGGCCTGGTCCGGTACTTCGTCCTCGGTGACGACCTGCGCGCCCCCAGCGCCGGGCTGGAGATCCAGGCCGAGCACAGCGTCACCGGCTTCGCGCTGGTGTTCCTGCTGCTGCGGACGTTCTCCTCCGGCTGCGCCGCGTTGACCGGGGTCGAGGCGATCTCCAACGGGGTGCCGGCGTTCAAGGCCCCGAAGAGCCGCAACGCGGCCACCACCCTGCTGCTGCTCGGCACGATCTCGGTGGCCATGCTGGTCGGCATCATCTGGCTGGCCCGGCTGACTGGCCTGCAGTTCGTCGAGGACCCGAACACCCAGATCCTCTCCGGCCCCGACGGGTACGTGCAGAAGACCGTCACCACCCAGCTCGGCGAGACCGTCTTCGGCGGCGGGTCGGTGCTGCTCTACGTGGTCGCCGGGATGACCGCGCTGATCCTCTTCCTGGCCGCGAACACCGCGTTCAACGGCTTCCCGGTGCTCGGTTCGATCCTCGCCCAGGACCGCTACCTGCCCCGGCAACTGCACACCCGGGGCGACCGGCTGGCGTTCTCCAACGGCATCGTCTTCCTCGCCGTCTTCGCGATCGTGCTGATCGTCGGCTTCCAGGCCGAGGTGACCCGGCTGATCCAGCTCTACATCGTCGGCGTCTTCGTCTCGTTCACGCTCTCCCAGGCCGGCATGATCCGGCACTGGAACCGGCACCTGCGCCACGAACGGGACCCGGAGGCCCGCCGCCGGATCTTCCGCTCCCGCGCGATCAACGCGTTCGGCATGGCGATGACCGGCACCGTCCTGGTCATCGTGCTGATCACCAAGTTCCTGCTCGGCGCGTGGATCGCCATCGCCGCGATGGCGGTGATCTACGTGCTGATGCTGGCCATCCGCCGGCACTACGACCGGATCGCCGCCGAGCTGGAACCGACCGAGGTACGCGGCGTGCTGCCCGCCCGCAACCACGCCATCGTGCTGGTCAGCAAGCTGCACCAGCCCACCCTGCGGGCCATCGCCTACGCCCGCGCCACCCGGCCGGACACGCTGACCGCGGTCACCGTCAACGTGGACGAGAAGGACACCCGGCAGCTCCAGCAGGAGTGGGAGCGGCGGGAACTGCCGGTGCCGCTGACCGTGGTCGACTCGCCGTACCGGGAGATCACCAGGCCGATCCTGAACTTCGTGGCGAACACCCGCCGGGAGTCGCCCCGCGACGTGGTCACCGTCTTCATCCCCGAGTACGTGGTGGGCCACTGGTGGGAGAACCTGCTGCACAACCAGAGCGCGCTGCGGCTCAAGGGGCGGCTGCTCTTCGAGCCGGGCGTGATGGTGACCAGTGTGCCGTGGCAGTTGGCGTCCACCGCGACCAAGAACCTCGACCGGCTGGACGAGACGCTGAGCCGTACCCCCGCCCGGGGGCCCCGGGTCGCGCCGCGCAGCACCCTGCCGCCGCCCGTACCGCCGGTGACCGCCCCGCCCGGCGAGCCCGGCCCGTCGACCGGAGACCGCCAGTGACCGCCCACCCCGGCCCCGCCCGTTCCGTGACCACCGACCGCACCGCGCCGGCCGGCACCGCCCGGCCGGACCGGTCGGGCGGCGAGGACCGGCGGCCCGGTGAGGACCAGCGGTCCGGGTTGGAGGAGGCCGAGCGGGTCGAGTTGACCGTCGACGCGGTCGCCCCCGGCGGGCACTGCGTGGCCCGGGTCGACGGCCAGGTGGTCTTCGTCCGGCACGCGCTGCCCGGCGAACGGGTGGTCGCCGAGGTGACCGAGCTGCACCGGGGGTTCGCCCGCGCCGACGCCGTCGAGATCGTCGAGGCGTCGCCGGACCGGGTCGCCCCGCCCTGCCCGTACGCCCGGCCGGGCGGCTGCGGCGGCTGCGACCTGCAACACGTGGCCCCGGCCGCCCAGCTCGACTGGAAGACGGCCGTGGTCCGCGAGCAGCTCAGCCGGCTCGGCGGGCTCACCGACGCCGAGATCGACGCGCTGCGGGTCACCGTCGCGCCGCTGCCCGGCGGCCCGCTGGGCTGGCGGTCCCGGGTCCGCTACGCGGTCGACGCCACCGGCCGGGCCGGGCTGCTCAAGCACCGCTCGCACGAGGTGGTGCCGATCGACCGCTGCCTGATCGCCCACCCGGCGATCCAGGCGCTGCCGGTGCTCGGGCGGAACTGGCCGGCGGCCGACGCGGTGGCGACTGTCGCCTCCACCGGCGGCGACGTCGTGGTCACCGCCCTCGCCGACGGGACGCCCACCCCGGTCGACCTCCCCGGCGGGCCGGCGACGGCCGACCTTTCCGGGGCCCCGGGCGGGCCGGCGGCCGGCGACACCCCGGCGACGGTACGGGAGGTCGCCGCCGGTCGGAACTGGACGCTGCCGGCCGGCGGGTTCTGGCAGGTGCACCCGGCCGCCGCCGACACCCTGGTCGACGCGGTCCTCGATCTGCTCGACCCGCGGCCCGGCGAATCCGTCTGGGACCTGTACGGCGGGGCCGGTCTGTTCGCCGCTGCGCTCGCCGCCCGGGTCGGCCCGGACGCCCGGGTCACCGTGGTCGAGTCCGCCGCCGAGGGGGTGGCCGCCGCCCGGCGCAACCTCGCCGACCTGTCCCGGGTCGAGGTGGTCGCCGCCCGGGTGGAGACCGCCCTGGCCCGCCGCCGGATCACCGGCCCGGTCGACCTGGTGGTGCTCGACCCGCCGCGCACCGGTGCCGGCGCGGCCGTGGTGCGGGACATGATCGCCGCCACCCCCCGGGCGATCGCCTACGTGGCCTGCGACCCGGCCGCCTTCGCCCGGGACGTGCGCACCTTCGGCCGGGCCGGCTGGCGGCTCGCCACCCTGCGCGGCTACGACCTGTTCCCGATGACCCAGCACGTCGAACTCGTCGGCCTGTTCCTGCCCCCGGCCCGCTGACTAGCCTGGCCCGATGAAGATCGTCGGGCTGATGTCGGGCACCTCGTACGACGGGGTGGACGTGGTCGCCGCCGAGTTCGGCACCGCCGGGGACACCCTGCGGATGCGCCCGCTCGGGCACCGGGAGTGCGGCTACGACGCGGAGCTGCGGGAGCGGATCGGCGCGGTGCTGCCGCCACGGCCGACCACGGTCGAGGCGGTCTGCCGGCTCGACAACGCCCTCGGCGCGGTGTTCGCCGACGCCGCCGCGCTCGGCGTCGAGCTGGCCGGCGGGCGGGCCGACCTGGTCGTCTCACCCGGGCAGACCGTCTTCCACTGGGTCGACGGCGGCACCGTGCACGGCACCCTCCAGCTCGGTGCGCCGGCCCGGGTCGCCGCCCGGGTGGGCGTACCCGTGCTGTCGGACCTGCGGTCGGCGGACGTCGCCGCCGGCGGGCAGGGCGCGCCGCTGGTCCCCGCCTTCGACGCCCTGCTGCTCGCCCCGGCCGCCGACGCCGACCCGGGCGGGCGGCCCGGCGGCGGGGTGCGGGCGGCGCTCAACCTGGGCGGCATCGCCAACCTCACCGTGGTCGCGCCGGACGCCCCCGTGCTCGGCTACGACGTGGGCCCGGCCAACGCCCTGCTCGACGCGGCGGCCCGCCGGTTCCTCGACCGGCCCTGCGACGTCGACGGGGCACGCGCGGCGGCCGGCCGGGTGCACCCCGGGCTGCTGGCGCTGCTGCTCGCCGAGCCCTACTACGCGGCGGCGCCGCCCAAGTCCACCGGCAAGGAGCTGTTCCACGCCGGCTACCTCGACGACCGGCTGGCGGCGCTCGGGGAACCGGTCGCCCGCGACGACGTGTTCGCCACGCTGACCGAGCTGACCGCCCGGACGGTCGCCGACGCCTGCGCCCGGCACCTGGTCACCGAGCTGGTGGCCGCCGGTGGCGGGGTCCGCAACCCGACCCTGTGGGGTCGGCTGGCCGCCCTCGGCGGCGACCGGTGGACGCTGCGCACCACCGACGAGCTGGGGGTGCCCGCCCAGGCCCGGGAGGCGTACGCGTTCGCCCTGCTCGGGTGGCTGTCCTGGCACGGACTGCCGGGCGCGCTGCCGTCGGTGACCGGCGCACGGCGGGCCGCCGTGCTGGGTTCGTGGACGCCGTCCGGGCCGCCGTACGGGGTGGCCCCGTCGCGTCCGCCCCGCCGGCTGGTCGTGCTCCGCTGACCCGGGCCGTCCCCGGCCGTCGCACCGGCAGCGGCGGCCTTCGCGCCGCCGATCAGGGCCCCCACCTGCGGTGATCCACGGCAGGGCTGCGGAGTGTGCGGCGGCCGATAGACTCTCACGTCATGAGTGTTGACGAGGACACGGCCAACCACGGTCGGCTACTGGGCACCGTCCGTGGTCCGCAGGACGTGAAGCGGATGACCGGCGAACAGCTGGACATCCTCGCCGCCGAGATCCGTGACTTCCTGATCGCCAAGGTGTCCCGCACCGGTGGACACGTCGGCCCCAACCTGGGCGTGGTGGAGCTGACCCTGGCCATGCACCGGGTCTTCGACTCGCCGCGCGACCGGCTCCTGTTCGACACCGGCCACCAGTCGTACGTACACAAGATCATCACGGGCCGGCAGGACGGCTTCGACAAGCTCCGCCAGCGCGGTGGCCTCTCCGGCTACCCCAGCCAGGGCGAGAGCGAGCACGACCTGATCGAGAACTCGCACGCCTCCACCGCCCTGTCCTACGCCGACGGGCTGGCCAAGGCGTACGCCCTGCGCGGCGAGCAGCGCAGCGTGGTCGCCGTGGTCGGCGACGGGGCGCTCACCGGCGGCATGTGCTGGGAGGCGCTGAACAACATCGCCACCGCCGGCAACCGGCTGGTGATCGTGGTCAACGACAACGGCCGCTCCTACTCGCCCACCATCGGCGGTCTGGCCGACCACCTGTCGTCGCTGCGGCTCAACCCCGGCTACGAAAAGGTCCTCGACACGGTCAAGGACGCCCTGGGCAACACCCCGTTCGTCGGCAAGCCGATGTACGAGGTGCTGCACGCGGTCAAGAAGGGCATCAAGGACGCGGTCGCCCCGCAGGCCATGTTCGAGGACCTCGGCATCAAGTACGTCGGCCCGGTCGACGGGCACGACGTCGCCGCCGTCGAGTCGGCGTTGCGCGCGGCCAAGAACTTCGGCGGCCCGGTGATCGTGCACGCGGTGACCCGCAAGGGCTACGGCTACCGCCCGGCCGAGGAGGACGAGGCGGACTGCCTGCACGGTCCGGGCGCGTTCGACGTCGAGACCGGCAAGCTGCTCGCCGCCCCGTCGGTGAAGTGGACCCAGGTCTTCGCCGACGAGCTGGTCGCCATCGCCGACGAGCGGCCCGACGTGGTCGGCATCACCGCTGCGATGGCCGAACCCACGGGCATCGCCACCCTGGCCCGCAAGCACCCCCACCGGGTGTACGACGTGGGCATCGCCGAGCAGCACGCGGCCACCTCCGCGGCCGGCCTGGCGATGGGCGGCCTGCACCCGGTGGTGGCCGTCTACGCGACCTTCCTCAACCGCGCCTTCGACCAGGTCCTGCTGGACGTGGCGATGCACCGGCTGCCGGTGACGTTCGTGCTGGACCGGGCCGGCATCACCGGGCCGGACGGGCCGAGCCACTACGGCATCTGGGACATGTCGGTCTTCGGGGTGGTGCCGGGGCTGCGGATCGCCGCTCCCCGCGACTCCGCCAGCCTCCGGGAGGAGCTGCGCGAGGCGATCGCCGTCGACGACGGTCCCACCATCGTGCGGTTCCCCACCGGCACCGTCGCCGCCGATCTGCCGGCCATCCGCCGGGTCGGCCCGGTCGACGTGCTGGCCGAGTCGGCCCGTACCGACGTGCTGCTGGTGGCGGTGGGCTCCTTCGGCCTGCTCGGGATGGAGGTGGCGTCCCGGCTGGCCGAGCAGGGCTACGGCGTCACCGTGGTCGACCCGCGTTGGGTGCGTCCGGTGCCGGCCGAACTGGTCGAGCTGGCCGCCGGGCACCGCCTGGTCGTCACCGTCGAGGACGGCGTCCGCACCGGCGGTGTCGGTGACGCGCTGGGTCAGGCGATGCGCGACGCCGACGTCCGGGTGCCGCTGCGCGACCTGGGCGTACCGGCCGACTGGCACCCGCACGGCACCCGGGCGCAGATCCTGGCCGACCTGCGGCTGACCGCGCAGGACGTGGCCCGGGACGTCACCGGCTGGATCTCCGGCCTGGACGGCGACGCTCCCTCGGTGGAGACGGTCCGCCTCCCGGCCCCCGACACCACCCCCAACTGATCCACTCCGGCCCC